>NZ_JAIQDF010000015.1:0-309217 GCF_020037055.1 Myxococcus sp. AS-1-15
CGCTGCTTGACCCCGCCAAGGAGCATTCCTCCCCCGAACCCCCCTCCGAACAACTACACACGATTCGGGACTTGACCTCCGGCTCGCCCACCTAATTACACCAAAGCCGTCCTCACCGATTCGACCAACCCAACTTTCTCTCCTCGAGTTTACAGCGCCTAACGAAAGTCAGGGATGGGCTGGTCGCAGGGAAGGACCATCTCCAGGTTGAGGGGCATGGCCCGCGAACTCGTCCCTGACGCCTTCTGGCAGCGAGTGGCTCCCTTGCTGCCTCCGCCTCGTCCCAAGAAGAAGCTGGGGCGTCCTCGAGCGGACGACAGAGCGGCGCTGGAAGCCATCGTCTTTGTGCTCCGCAGTGGAATCCCCTGGGAGATGCTGCCCCGCAAGCAGTTCGGCCTGTCGGGCATGACGGCCTGGCGCCGGCTTGAGGAATGGACCCGAGCTGGGGTGTGGGAACGCCTCCAGGAGCGGTTGCTCTACGAGTTGGGCCTGCGCGGCAAGGTCGACTTCTCCCGGGCCTCCATCGACTCCGCGTCCGTCCGGGCGTCAAAAAGGGGGCCCTCACAGGCCCAAACCCGACGGATAGAGCGAAGGCGGGTAGCAAGCATCATCTTCTCGTAGAAGCCCACGGCCTGCCGCTCACCGAATCGGTGACTGCAGCCAATGTGCATGACACCCACGAACTCTTCCCGCTCCTCGACTCCGTGCCCGCAGTGAGGATGCCGGCAGGCCAGCGCCGGCTCCGTCCGGGGAAGCTACATGGTGACAAGGCCTACGCATCGAGGAGGAACCGGCGTGGGCTGCGCCTGCGCGGCATTGCTCCTCGCATTGCGCGTCCGGGCGTTGAATCCAAGGAGCGACCGGGACGCTACCGCTGGGTGGTGGAGCGCACCCTGGCCTGGAAGAACCAGCTCCGCCGACTTCGAGTCCGCGACGAACTCAGGGACGACGTCCACTTCGGCTTCCTCGTCCTCGGCTGCATCATGCTGCTACGCCGCCTCTGCTCTGACATTTGTTAGGGGCTGCAAGCGCTCGTAGTGGCAGCGGTCCCGGGGCTTGGCCGCGTTGAGGCACGTCACCACGAGGCCGGGATTGTTCAGCTTGCGGCCCACGCGGCTGGACGCCTGGATGTACTCGCTGGTCGTCTTGGGCTGTCCCGCCACGACCATGAGCCCCAACCGGTCGATGTCCACGCCGACGGAGAGCATGTTGCTGGCGAGCACGACGTCGATGCTCTGGGGCTGGCCGTGTGTGAGCTCCAGGCGGCTCTTCGAGGCCTTGATGTCGGAGGTCTTCTCCCGGCTGGTGAGCTCAATGGGCTCGCCTCGGATAGTCCTGCCCCGGTACCAGGGATGCTCGGCGAGCGTTGATGCAGTCGAGGCAATCGGCCTGATTACGACCAACCTGGTTTCTCAACAATCCGGTGCGGTACAGGGCCAACAACCCGTTGAGCAGGGGCACCAGGCATCCACTCACAGTCAGGCGAGGACAGCCGTCTCCATCGAGGGGTTCATGCCCGCGAGAAGCGGCGGTGTCTCCCGGAGGTCCGGCTGGGTAGACTCCAAGGCATGAACCCCACCAGCGTCACGTCCGTGTCCATTGGGTCCAAATGGGTCGAGGCCGGAGCAAGTGATGGTCCCGTCTGGACGGTGGTCGACTTCGACAGGGATGCCGGCGAGAGGTACGCCAGCAGTTACGTCCAGACCTTCTATTTGGAGGGCCCTGGAGGCGCGTCGCGGATAGTCGCCTCGGGTGAGTTCGTCCTCACCTATCAGCGGGCACCATCTCCCGCCACCAAGCCATAGTTCTCGCCACCTGTTGCTCGCCGCGGGCGCGGTGCCGAACTGGCGGGGCGTGCTGCGCGTGCGCCAGGACATGGGCGCCTGGGGGGCTTGAGGTGGTGCGGAAGGGGAGGTCCAACCCGGCCCCGTGCCCCGAGGCCACGCTCGGGCTGGTCTGGCGTGACGAGCTGATCAAGGACCTGGAGCAGCTCGGCCTGCGGCCGCGCCGGCAGCACGACGCACGGCGGACCTTCATCAACTGCGCACTGGAGGACAGCGCAAGGAAAGAGCAGTTGCGCTGGGTCACCCACGGCCCCGATGGAGACATCGTGGACGCCTACACGTCACCCTCATGGCAGGTGCTGCGCAGCAGGTCTCCCTGCTGCGCTACCGGTGAGCGTCAAGGTAGCTGCCACATACACTCGCACCGGCTTCGGCGAATGGCGGCAGCTCCGTCACGGCCGTAGCGCGGCGACACTGGGCCTCAGAGTTCGGCGAACCCGGTCGGGGCGAGTTCGGCCAACCAACAAGCCCCTCCAGATGAGCCTGCTGCACATATTCGCCTGACCAATACAAAGACAGTGATCACCACCTATCTGGAAACGCCCCAATGTCCGTAAGCAACTTCAACAGGCTTATCATGTCCGGTATAGGCTCGGCCTTGGTTGGGGCAAACACAACGGCGTTCCTATCTACTCGAAATGGGCAAGCTCCAGAAGGAAGCCATTGGCCTGCATTCGTGTGAGCACATCACGCAGCTTTGGTGAGATGAGCAGCCGGGGCTCGGGCCGCAGTTCGCCTCGCCTGTCGCCGAACATCTTGTCCGTGAGGCAGATGTCGCTGCCATCATGACTGGCGTGCTCAACGTACAGTTCGGAGAGCTGGTTGAGCCCGGCGAGGTGACCCTTCGGGCATCGGTGCTCGTTACGCGCGTCGAGGTCGAACGGGTTGTTGCCTGCGACCGTCCTGCTCGTCAGCTTCAGCGGCCTTGAGGTGACGACAAGTTGGGAGAGTTCGGAGGGCTGCGGCCCTTTGCGTCCTTGATGGAGGACGGGGCGAAACTCCGCTCCAAGAAGGCCATGCTCCTGGAAGGCAGCCACGAACCTCGGCGACACGACGACTTCTCCCGCGATGGTCTGGGCGATATCCTTGTTCTTAGGGACGCGGCGGGTGTTGAGGATGAGCGGGGTCTTCATCGGTGCCCCCGCGCCGCAGTGCTGGCAAGCGACTGCGTCATCATACTCGGTGCCACACATGGAGCCTGGCGGCTCGAAATACGCCCGGATGACCAGGTTCAGTAGTTCTGCGGACTGAAGCTCATCCTCCGTGTATCGGCGATGAATGCTCCACCCCAGAAAGAAAGACGTTCCCTTCTGGTTGAAACTACGCTCAATCCGACCAATCGCCTGGACCCGTTGGTCTGCAATAGGGAGCACCACCTTGCGCGTACTCTCATCCAGTCGGACGCCGAGCCCGGGCTCCAGGAGCCTCGCCGCATGACGCTCTGGGATTCGGAACTCGATGGTCTCACGCATGGCTACGGTTCGATGCCGATGAGCTGGGGAATCGGGTACTGCGAATAGACCTCTATCATGATGTCTTGCAGCCTCTGCGGCTCAGGCCTCCTGCCCTGGCCATATTCCCATTTCCTGCGGAACGCCTGGGTGATTGCCTTGTGGTATGCGGTGGGTAACCGATACGTCTGGCCGTTTGCCGGGCCTCCCAGATACATCGGAATCAAGTGGTGGTTTTCATACCCCAGGCTGTTGGGGTACGTCGCCTGCGCTTCCTTGAGCCGCTGCTGGTAGAGCTGCCGCGCCCGGAGAACTACCGCGAGGTTTGCGTTCCGCTGAGCCCGAGTCTGGACCTGCGCGGATGATGGCCTCGGATTCATCAGCAGCGGAGGACGGCGCATGGGCTCGGCACCAAGCCTCTCCTGCACCAGTCCCATGGCGACCGCGCCTTCAGGAGAATTCGTCGCCACGGCCCAGATGAGCGACTCCCCCGCCCAGACAGAAGAAGGCTCCGGGACATGTCCACACTGCGCAGTGGGTGGCCAGGTTCCCGGTGCAGCACCATGAGCGCGGCCAGCTCATTCGGATTCCGCTGGAGGCCGCAGGAAAAACAAAACCCCGTGGCACCTTGCTGGCGCCACGGGGTTCGTTCTTCTCAGTGGAGGCGGCGGGAATCGAACCCGCGTCCGAAAGCCTTCCGCTCTTCGACCCTACGTGCGTAGTCCGCGATTTGCTACGTCCCCAAGACTCCCACGGACGGGATTCCTGGAGCCGGTCCTGGATAGGTCTCGCCACCTCGGGTCCAGGCACCCTCGGCAGCCAGCCCGCATTATGACGGTCGATCCCAACCCCACGGGCCGAGAGCTGGGGGACCGCGCACTAAGAGCTGTTTTTAGGCAGCCAGCGCGAGCTCAACGTTGTCGTTGGCTTTTGTGTCTTTGCCGGGTGGGATTTACGAGCTACCTGACAAGCTCGGCACGCGTCTCGAACTTCCTTGCCCCCGTCGAAACCAGGTCGCCCCCGGTAGTTGACTGCTTGCTCCACTGGCGGTCACCACGTCGACCGCGTCTTCTCCACATTAACCGCTGAAGCGCCCTCGTCAATCCTCCTGAGCGTCCACCAGCCCACGTTCCCGCACGCGGACGGACACTCACCCTCGAAGTCGCTTCCCCTCCCGCCGCACCCGCGTAGGGTCGCCCCCTCGCTCGGCCTGCGCCCTACCCGCGCCGCCCGAGCCCTCGAGGACACCGCATGAGACGACTCCTACCCCTCCTCCTCCTGCTCCTGGGCACCGCGCTCCCCGCGCTCGCGCAGCCCCAGGCCGCCTCCCAGGCGTTCCCCTACACCCTCAAGACGGAGAAGCTCGCCAACGGCCTCACCGTCGTGCGCGTGCCCTACCCGTCCCAGGGAATCGTCTCGTACGTCACCGTCGTCCGCGTCGGCTCGCGCAACGAGGTGGAGGCCGGCAAGACGGGCTTCGCCCACTTCTTCGAGCACATGATGTTCAAGGGGACGAAGCGTCACCCCGAAGGCGAGCGCGAGCGCATCCTCGGCACCTTCGGCTTCGACGACAACGCCTTCACCACCGACGACATCACCCTCTACTACTCGTACGGCCCCAGCGCCGGCCTGCCCTTCCTCATCGACATCGAGGCGGACCGCTTCCGAAACCTCGAGTACTCCGAGCCGTCCTTCCGCACCGAGGCCCTCGCCGTGCTCGGCGAGTACCACAAGAACGCCGCCGCCCCGTACCTCAAGATGGAGGAGGCCCTCAACGCCGCCGCCTTCACCAAGCACACGTACCGCCACACCACGCTCGGCTTCTACGACGACATCAAGGCCATGCCGGAGGCCTACCAGTACAGCCGCGACTTCTTCGAGCGCTGGTACACTCCCGACAACACGATGCTCTTCATCGTCGGTGACTTCGACGATGACCAGGTCATGAAGCTCGTGCGCGAGCACTACGGCCCGTGGGACCGCAAGACGGCCTCCATCCAGGTCCCCAAGGAGCCGCCGCAGACGCAGCCGCGCACCGCCCACGTCGACTGGCCCCAGCCCACCCAGCCGCGCCTGGTCCTCGCGTGGCACACGCCCGCGGCCTCCGCCAACACCTCCGACTCCGCGCTCCAGACGGTGCTCGTCGCCTACCTCGTCGGCCCCACCAGCCCCGCCTACAAGCAGCTCGTCCTCGACAAGCAGCTCGTCGAGGCCATCGGCAGCGACTACGTGGAGCACCGAGACCCGCACCTGTTCTCGCTCACCGCCACGCTCAAGAACGAGAAGGACTACGACCGCGTGCGCCTCGCCCTGCTCCAGGAGGTCAGCCGGCTCGCCGCGGGCAAGGTCGACGCCGCGCGCGTCAAGGCCATCCAGGACAACGCCCGCTACGGCGCGCTCATGGCGCTCCAGACGCCGCGCGACGTGGGCATCCAGCTGGGCTGGTACGCCGGCATCCTCGGCACGCCCGATGGCCTCCAGCGCCAGCTCGCCAACCTGGCCAAGGTGACGCCTGCGCAGGTCTCCGAGTTCGCCAAGCGCCACCTCAAGGCCACCAACCTCACCCTGCTCAGCCTCACCCCCAAGGTCTCCGACGCCGGAGGGACGAAGTGATGAAGACTCCTCGCCTGTTGTCCCTCGTCGCCCTCGCGTCCCTCGTCGGCTGCGCGTCCACGCCCAAGCCCTCACCCGTGCCGGAGGCGCCTCAGCCCACCACCGAGGCCCCCGCGCCCGAGGCCCCCGCCCAGGCGGCGAGCACGCCTCCCACCGAGGTCCCCGCGGTTCCGCTCCAGCAGCCCAAGCCCCTGGAGCTGGTCGTCCTCGCGCGCCCTGGCACGCCCATCGTCACGTTCCGGCTGGTGTTCCACTCGGGCTCCATCGACGACCCGAAGGGCAAGGAGGGCCTCACCGCGCTCACCGCCACGCTGATGGCCGAGGGCGGCACGCAGAAGCTCACCTCCGCGCAGCTGCTCGAGTCGCTCTTCCCCATGGCCGCCGAGCTGGACGTCGCCACGGACAAGGAGTTCACCACCTTCTCCGGCCGCGTCCACAAGGACTTCCTGCCGCGCTATCTGGAGCTCTTCACCGACGTGCTGCTCGCGCCGCGCCTGGACCCGGCGGAGCTGGAGCGCCTGCGCGCCAACGCCATCAGCGACGTGGAGAACGGCCTGCGCAGCGCCAATGACGAGGGGCTCGGCAAGGTCGCCCTCGACGCGCTCCTCTACGAGGGCCACCCCTACGCCCACTACACCGGCGGCACCGTCCAGGGACTCAAGGCGATCACCCTCGACGACGTGAAGGCCCACGCCCAGCGCGTCTTCACCCAGGACCGGCTCGTCGTCGGCCTGGCCGGCGCGGTGGACGATGCGCTCAAGGACTCGCTCCTGTCGCGTCTTGGGGGCCTGCCCGCCTCGGGTGCGCCGCGCGTGACGCTGCCCACCGTGCCCTCCACCGCCGGGCGCGCGGTCATCATCCAGAAGCAGACGCTCTCCACCGCGGTCAGCATGGGCTACGTCAATCCCGTGCGCCGCGGTGACCCGGACTTCTTCCCGCTCGCCTTCGCGCTGTCGCACCTGGGGGAGCACCGTCAGTCCATCGGCCTGCTCTTCACCGAGCTGCGTGAGAAGCGCGGCCTCAACTACGGCGACTACGCCTACGCCGAGCACTTCATCGAGGACCCGGGCACGACCTACAACCGCACCAACATCGCGCGCACGCAGCAGGACCTCACCGTGTGGATCCGCCCGGTGGAGCCCGCCAACGGCATGTTCGCCACGCGCGGCGCCGTCTTCTACCTGGAGCAGCTGGTCGACGCGCCGATTCCCCAGGAGCGCTTCGACCTGATGCGCGGCTTCCTCCAGGGCTACTCGCGCCTGTGGGAGCAGACGGACCCGCGCAGGCTCGGCTACGCCATCGACTCGCTCTTCTACGGGACGCCGAACTACCTGGAGCAGTACCGCCAGGCCCTCACGAAGATGACGCCCCAGTCCGTGCAGGAGGTGCTGCGCCGCCGGCTGCACCCCAGCGCGCTGTCCTTCGCGTTCGTCACCCAGGACGCGAAGGGACTCGCCGACGCGCTGCGCGCAAGCCCGCCGTCCCCCATCACCTACGCGTCCGACAAGTCGCCCGAGCTTCTGGAAGTGGACAAGTCCATCGTCCCCTTCAAGCTCCCCGTCCGAGCGGACGCCGTCACCATCGTTCCCGCGCAGTCATTCATGGAGAAGTAGCGCGAGGCTGTATTTCGGCCCGAGGGGTGGGTCATTTGTTTCCGCCCCTCGGGAGCCGATGGTATGAGCTGCCATCATGCGAGGCACCAGCTCCGGCCCTTTCTCCTGGTGGCGGCCCCTGCGCAGCTCCGTCGCCCGACTCGCCCTGCTCGGCCTCGTTCTGGCCTCGGTAGCGGCCCACGCTCAAACAGACCCCTTCACGCGCGGCTTCGACGCCGTGCCCAACAAGCCGACCACCGCGCAGAACAGCGGCATCGCGCTCGAGGGCACCTACGGCGGTGAGCCCGTGGGCAGCTTCCGCGGCGCGCTGCTGTTCGACTTCAACTGGCGAATCCTCGCCCTGAAGCTCGGCGACGAGAAGCTCGGCGACCTGCTGCCGTACCGGCTCGATGCGCACCTGCTGTTCGCCTATCAGCTCCACGAGCGGCTGGAGATTGGCGTCGACCTGCCCGTCACCCTCCTGCAGGGCGACAACTTCCAGCTGCTGCGGGACGCGCTGGACGCGCCGAACTTCCCGGGCGCGGCGGGCGTCAGCCGCACCACGCTCGGGGACATCCGCGTGGTGCCTCGCGTGCACCTGTTGGACCGCGAGAAGTTCCCGGTGGGCCTGTCGCTCATCGCGGAGGTCCGCGCGCCCACCGGCTCCGCGGACAGCTTCACGGGTGAGCGCGGCTTCCTGTTCGCGCCGCGCCTGGCGGTGGAGCAGCGCTTCGAGGTGCTGCCCATCCCCATCCGCGTCGTCGGCAACGCGGGCGTGCGGATCCGCAAGGAGGCCCAGTACCTCAACCTGCTCGTGGATGACGAGCTGACGCTCGGCGGTGGTGTCATCGCGGAGCTGCCGAACATGGGCCGCTTCACGGACGTGCAGGCCACGGCCGAGATGCACATCGCCACGCCGCTGGTGCGCCCGTTCAACTTCGACCAGTCCGACACGCTCAAGACGCCGTGGGAGGTGCTCGTGGGCGCCCGCACGAAGGTCTGGGGCAACTGGGGGCTGGAGCTGAACGTGGGGCGCGGCATCAACCTCACCACGGGCTACGGGCGCGAGGCGCTGCGCGTGATGTTCGGGCTGCGCTACGACCAGAGCTTCGTGGACTCGGATGGAGACAACGTGCCCGACAACCGGGACCGCTGCCCCAACGAGCCCGAGGACAAGGACGGGTTCATGGACAGCGATGGCTGCCCGGACCCGGACAACGACGACGACGGCATCGTGGACGGCGAGGACAGCTGCCCCAACGTGAAGGGGACGAAGGAGCTCAAGGGCTGCCCCGAGGTGGACACCGACGGCGACGGAATCACCGACCAGTTCGACAAGTGTCCGGACAAGCCCGGCCCGAAGGACTACGACGGCTGCCCGGACACGGACGGCGACGAGGTGCCCGACAACGAGGACGACTGCCCCGACATGTTCGGCCCGCCGGAGAACAACGGCTGCCCGTTCGACTCGCCGCCGTACGTGTTCGTCGAGTCGGACCGCATCCGCATCAAGGGCAACGTGCTGTTCGAGACGGGCTCGGCCGTCATCCAGAAGCGCTCGTATCCGCTGCTGGACGAGGTGGCCACGGTGCTGCGGAAGAATCCCACGCTCGGGCCGGTGCTCATCGAAGGGCACACGGACAACCGCGGCTCGCGGCAGCTCAACATGAACCTGTCGGACAAGCGTGCTCGCTCGGTGCTCGAGTACCTGGTGGGCAAGGGCATCGACCGCAAGCGCTTGAGCTCGGAGGGCTTCGGCTTCGACAGGCCCATCTCGACGAACGACACCGCGCTGGGTCGCGCGAAGAACCGCCGCGTCGACTTCCGCCTCATCCGCTCCGAGGTGGAGACCGAGGGTCGGGAGACCGTCGTCCCCGCGGGACAGCAGCCTCCGGCGGGCAAGGAGGCTCCGGCGACGAAGCCTCCCGAGGGTGGCGCGAAGAGCGCGCCCGCGACTCCGCCGGCGACGAAGACTCCTGACAGTGCGGCGAAGAGTGCGCCTGCTCCGGCGACGAAGCCTCCTGAGAGTTCTTCGAAGCCTGCGCCCGCGACGGCTCCTGCGGCGAAGACGGCGCCGGCTGCGGCTCCGCCTGCGACGAAGCCTCCCGAGGATGCTTCGAAGACGGCTCCGGCGACCAAGGCACCGGAGAGCACCCCGAAGCCGGCGACTCCAGGGAAGTAACCCGCCTCACTCGCGGCGCCGCGAGACCTCAGCGTCTCGCGGTGCGCCGCGTGTTCAGGGGCGTTGCTCGATGCATCCGAGCCGGCGCATTCATCTCGTGCGCCGCAGCGCAGTCCTGCCTGCGCATCTGCTCGTTGCTTCCGCGTGGGCGCGTTCGTCCCGAGCGCAGCAATCTTGCTTGCGCATCCGCTCGTTGCACCCACGTGGGCTCGTCGTCCCGAGCGCCGCAGTCCTGCCTACACATCCGCTCGTGGCCCCCTCATCGGCGCGTTCGTCCCGAGCATTGCGGTCCTGCTCGCGCATCCGCGTGTTGCGCGCGTGAGGCATCACGCTGAGCGCCGCGCCCCAGCCAGCGCCCGTCGAGGCATCCTCGAGGGACGCCAGGCCCTCCCCAGCTACTGCTGCTTGAGCGCCCGCTCGATGCGCCGGCGCAGGGCGTCCTCGGACAGGGCGCCGCGCTGCGCGTCCGTCACCTTGCCCTCGCGGTCCAGGAAGTAGAGCGTCGGCAGCGCGTTCACTTCGAAAGCCCGCGCCATGTCGTCGTCCGCGTAGACGACGTAGGGCTTCAGGTCCGGCAGGTGACGGCGGATGAAGTTGTCCACCAGCTTCGGCGCCATGTCGCCGTCGTCACGACTCGCCGCCAGGAAGACGAGCCCCTGCGACTCGTACTCCTTCGCCAGCTTCACCAGCGCCGGCATCTCCTCGCGACACGGCGGACACCACGTCGCCCAGAAGTCCAACATCACCACCTGGCCCCGCAGCTCCTCCAGCTTCAACACGCCGCCCTCGTGGCGCTTCATCTCGAACGAGGGCGCCGCCGCGCCATCCGGCACGAGCTGCGAGCGCCGCGCCTCCAGCACGCCCAGGTACACCACCCCCGCCAGCCCCAGTCCGGCGAGCAGGGCCATGAACACCTTCGTCCCCACGCCCGTCGGCTTCATGGGCGGCGGCGCGCCGATTCCTTGCTGCGTCACGAAAATCCACTCCTGGTCAGGCGGTCATGCACCTGCCTCAACATCCAGCGCACTCCGCTCCGAGCCACCGGCCTGCGTGACACCCACCGCGCCACGTCCGGGCCGAAGCGATAGTAGCCACGGATGAACCCGCGCCCGAGCACACTCTTCCTGAGCACGTCGTCCCGGTACGCCCGGAACGCCACCAGCTCCGGCGCCCCCTCACCGAACGCCACCGTCGCCACGAAACACGAGGAGGCCGGACTCACCCACATGAGCCGCTGGTTGGTGAGGTTCACCACCACCTTCAGCTCCCGCGCCTCCGTGTACAAGAAGCCGAGCAAATCCCTGCGCGCCGCGGGGAACTCCTGTCCGCTCGCCTCCTCGAACTCGATGCGCGACGAGTTGGTGGAGCCCACCTCGTCCACCGTGAAGAAGTAGCGCTTCGAGCTGCGCCGGACCTCCACCTCCAACCCGCGCAGCTCCCCGAAGTACGCGAGGAACGGCGTGCCACACACCGGGCACACGAAGCGGTTGTACGCGTGGTTCGTCAGGAAGGCGTAGTCCCCCACCCGCTTGCACCCCGTGTTGGGGCACACCAGCTTCACGCTCGCCTGCGGCGCGGGCCGGGGGTCGTACCGCGAGCCTCCCGACGTCTTGTCGAACACCGGCGGAGGCCGTGGCGGTGACGTCACCAGGTGCCGCGTCGGATGCGCCGCGCGCTCCAGTTCCTGCGCGCGTCGCCACGCGGTCTCCGCCGCTTCCAGTCGCCCGCCCGCCGTGTGACACAGGGCCTCGCCGTGCGCGAGCAGCGCCGCCACCAGCTTCTCCAGCGCGGGCGCCATCGAGGGCTCACGCCCCGCGGCGAGCGCCTCCGCCAACACCTTCTCCATCTCCGGCAACAACGCCTGGGCGGCCTTGCGCGAAGGGTCCTCGGCCCGTCGGTACACGGGGGGCTCGGGGATGCGGGTGAACAACGCCGACGCGGACGCCCGGATACGCTCCACCACCGCGTCTCCACGTCCCACGTCCATCTGCGCCGCCCGCGTCCGGGCGGCCTGGAAGAGTTCTTCGGGCTGCAAGCCCGCGGACATTAAGTGCCGTCCGCCCCCCTGTCAGCGCGGATGACACACCCCCGGTCGGAAACTGGCCACGCACCGCCGCCTCATGTAAGACGACGTGGGAGGCTGTGAGCATGGGAGCTTTGAAGTTCATCGTCTGGACGGCTTGCGCGGTGGGGCTCGGCATCTTCCTGTCCTCGGGGCAGGTGGACGGCAGGACGCCGCTGCAGCACATGGAGCGGACCTGGAAGCGCGCCGTGAAGCCCGACACCGTTGATCGGATGAAGGAGGGGCTGGAGGACGCGTACGAGGACGCCAAGGGCGCTGTCTCGCGGTCGACGGATGCGGCCCCGCGCGAGCGGATCACCGCGGAGGACCGCGCGGCGGTCAACCGAATCATCGCCCAGAAGAAGTAGCCTGGCGGACAGGCCCGCTTCCGCGACACGACTCCCCTCCCTAGGTTGCACCCGGTGGATGGGCGGCGTCGGGGCGGAGGTGGGGCATGAACGGGGCTCCTTTCAACAGATTCGTCATTCTTGGCGCGCTCGTGTGCGCGCTGGCCACACCGGCGGAGGCCGCCGGTCGCGGCCGGCTGTGGCTCGAGGCGCAGAATCGTTCGCTGAACAACCAGCGAGCCACCCTGAGCGAGGTGGCCCGACGGGCCATGCCCTCGGTGGTCTCCATCACCACGCGGCAGCTCAGTGACGAGACGCCCGCGGGCGAGGAGCCCCAGAAGGGCATCGGCTCGGGCTTCATCATCCACGCGGACGGCTACATCCTCACCAGCGCGCACGTGGTGGAGGGCGCCTCCGAGGTCATGGTCTCCGTCATGCACCCGCGCGGCTACGCGGAGGAGTACCTGGCCCGGGTGGTGGGCGAGGACAACCGCACCGACTGCGCGCTCTTGAAGATCGAGGCGCCGCGCCGGCTGCCGGTGCTCAAGCTCGCCTCCGCGTCGCACGTGCGCTCGGCGGACTGGATTGTCGTCATCGGCAATCCGTTCGGCCTGTCCCACTCGGTGACGGTGGGCGTGGTCAGCTACATGGGCCGCACGGACGTGACGCCCAACGGGCGCGACGGCGACTTCGACTACATGCAGATGGACGCCTCCATCAACCCGGGCAACTCGGGTGGCCCCGTGCTGGACCTGCACGGCGACGTGGTGGCGGTGGCCAACGCGGTGAACGTCGCGGGCCAGGGCATCGGCTTCGCCATCCCCATCGACATCGCGAAGACGGTGATTCCGCAGCTCAAGGCCCACGGGCGTGTGCGCCGGGGCTGGCTGGGCATCAGCGTGCAGGACTTCTCGCCGGAGGTGGCCGAGGAGTTCAACCTCCGCCAGGGCCCGGGCGTGGTGGTGACGGAGGTGGTGGAAGGCGGCCCGGGCGAGCGCGCCGGCCTGCACAGCGGGGATGTCATCGTCGGGCTCGACACCCGGCGCGTGAAGCGCGCGCACACGCTGCGCTGGCAGGTGGCGGCCCGGGGCGTGGGCCATGACGTGCGGCTGCGCGTCAACCGGCTGGGCAAGCCCCTGTACCTCAAGGTGAAGCTGGAGGAGATGCCGACCGAGCAGCCCGCCACCGCGCTGGCCGCCCACCGTCAGGGACGCCGGCCCGCCGGGGCCCAGTCCGTGCTGGACGACCTGCTGTCGCCCGTGCCCCGGAAGCAGGTGCAGCCGCCAGCGGCGCCGGAAGTCGAGCCGGACGGCTGGGGTTCCGAAGACGGCGCTCCGGCGCCCTGAGGCCGCCCCGAGCCCACACGGGTCTTCCCGCGTGTCCTTGCGTTCGGGTGGCATGGGCGCTAGACAGTGCGCCTTTTTCGTACCCGGCGGCGGGTCCACCCCGTGTGGCGCCGCGGTTCTCGCATCGTTTCGCAGGAGAGTTCCACAATGGCCGAGGCCACCCCGACGACCCAGAAGAAGCTCACCCACTGGCCGCGCACCGCGAAGGGCGGCGGCAAGAAGGCGTGCACCATCGAGGGCTGCAAGCGCCCCTACCGCGCCAAGAACTACTGCTTCTTCCACTTCAAGCAGTGGCGCCAGGGCGACCTGCCCCACTCGCGCTACCGCACCTGCTCCAAGCCGGAGTGCCGCATCAAGACGTTCAAGGCCGGCCTGTGCGAGAAGCACCACGGCGAGGCGTTCAAGAAGGACGCGGCGTAAGTCGTCCGCATCCGGCGCCGGGGGCGCGTGTCTCCCTCTCATGCAGGGAGCAGTCCCCCGCGCCACCGCGGCCTCGTCGTGCTGGAAGGACGTGAGCTCCGCTCCGCCTCGCACCGGGTCCGCCGCACCGAATCCCACACAGCATCCCGAAGAGGCTTCCGCCGGACACCTCGGACCTCAGGGCTCGCGTCCGCGCGCGCCGAAAGCCCGGTGTCGTGAGGTCCACGTGCGCCGCGTCACCGGGGTGCGCCCGGTGGTGTCCGTCCTCGCACACCCGCTGCTCAAGGTGCGCGCAGCGACGACGCCTGACGACGGGCGTCGAGCGCCCACATCGCGTCATGGCGAACGGTGGAGTGGCTCCGCGGTGCGGGCGGGGCGGCAGTGACCCGTCCTCGGGAAACGAGGCGGGAAGATTCCCTGGCGGGCACGTTGGGAGCACGACACCGGAGAGATGCTCCCTTGGACGCATGCCGCCGAGTTTCGCTGGTTGATCCTGAAGCAGATCGGTATATTCCCGCCCGTATGCGTCGCTGGCTCCCTGGGTTGCTCCTCTCGCTCGTCTCGGTCCTCACCGCTTGTGGCGGTGCGGGGACACCCGCGCGCGCGACGATGAGCGTCCGTCAGGCCCTGACGCATCCGCCCGAGTTCATGGAGTTCGAGTCCCCCGCCACGCGCCTGGAGATGTTCCGCGAGGTGGCGAGGCAGTCGGACCTGGAGGCCGGGCAGGCGGCGCAGGCGCTGGTGCTCTTCCCCATCAGCCAGGACGGCGAGCTGCTCGCGGCTCCGGGCTTCGACGCGCGCATGGACCTGTTCCAGGCGCCGGACGCGGGCAAGGGGCTGCAGCTGGTGCTGGAGGCCCGGGCGGGCGAGCGTTGGCCGGAAGACCGCCGCGAGAGCCTGCAGGGGCTGTCCGAGCGGGAGGCGGCGGAGCTGGTGGCCCGCACGCTGCTCGCGCACTGGGGCATCCAGCCCGAGAGTGCGGTGCAGGTGGACCGCGCATCCGGAGCGCCCTACGCGGTCGCCTACGTGGACGGCATCCTGCGCATCAACCCGGCCTTCCTCTACCTGGCGGCGGCCTACGGTCCTGCTTCCATGCCGGCCGCGCTCCAGTAGAGTCCCGCGCCCGAAGCAGCCCCCTCTCCCTGCTGGACTTCACCTTCCCGAGGGGCGGGCCGCGAGGCGCCTTTGAATACCTCCGCACTTCACGCTCAGCTTCCCCTCACGCTCCGGCAGGTGGACCTGCCGGCGCTCGGCCAGCACTACCGCGGCAAGGTCCGTGACACGTACCGGCAGGGCGACAGCCTGGTCCTGGTGACGACGGACCGGCTCTCCGCCTTCGACCACGTGCTCACCACCATCCCCTTCAAGGGCGAGGTGCTCAACCGGCTCGCGGCCTTCTGGTTCGAGCGCACGAAGCACATCTGCCCCAACCACGTGCTGGACGTGCCGGACGCCAACGTCACCGTGGCGCGCGCCTGCACGCCCTTCACGGTGGAGGTGGTGATTCGCGGCTACCTCACCGGCAGCCTGTGGCGCGACTACGAGAAGGGCACGCACACCGCCTACGGCCTGCCCTTCCCCGAGGGCCTGCGCAAGGACGAGGCCTTCCCCACGCCCATCATCACCCCGTCCACCAAGGCCGAGTACGGCCAGCACGACGAGCCCATCTCCGAGCAGGAGATTCTCGCGCGCGGGCTCGCCAGTCCCCGTGACTGGGCGCGCATCACCGAGGCGGCGCGGGGCCTGTTCCAGGAGGGCCAGAAGTGGGCGCGCACGCGCGGCCTCATCCTCGTGGATACCAAGTACGAGTTCGGCAAGGTGGGCGACGACATCTACGTCATCGACGAGATGCACACCCCGGACTCCAGCCGCTACTGGGTGGCGGACGAGTACGAGGCCCGCTTCGCCAGGGGCGAGGACCAGCGCATGCTGGACAAGGAGAACATCCGCCAGTGGCTCATCCGCGAGCGGGGCTTCTCCGGCCACGGCACGCCGCCGGCCATCCCGGATGACGTCCGCGTGGAGCTGGCCACCAAGTACGTGGCGGCCTTCGAGCAGATCACCGGCACGTCGCTGACGCTCGAGCCGGGCAACGTGCACGAGCGCATCGAGCGGAACCTGCGCCAGAAGGGCTACCTCAAGTAGCCCCTCCAGCGCGCGGCCGGGAGCGACCTACTCGCTCCGGCCGAAGACGCGGCGGAAGATGTCGTCCATGTGCCGCGTGTGGTAGCCCGGGGAGAAGCAGTCGTTGATCTCCTCGGGCGTCATCATCTTGAGCAGGTCCGCGTCCGCGAGCAGCGCCTGCCGGAAGTCCACACCCTGCTCGTAGAGCTTCATCGCGTTGCGCTGGACGATGACGTAGGCGGCCTGTCGGTCCATGCCCTTGCGCGCCAGCTCCAGGAGCAGCCGCTGCGAGTTCACCACGCCGCCGAGCAGCTCCAGGTTCTTCTTCATCTGCTCGGGGTAGACGCGCAGGTCCTCCATCAGCCGCGCGAAGCGCACCAGCATGAAGTCCGCGAGGATGGTGGCGTCCGGGCCGATGACGCGCTCCACGGACGAGTGCGAGATGTCGCGCTCGTGCCACAGCGCCACGTCCTCCATGGCGCTCACCGCGTAGCCGCGGAGCAGGCGCGCCAGTCCCGTGAGGTTCTCCGAGAGGATGGGGTTGCGCTTGTGGGGCATCGCGCTGGAGCCCTTCTGCCCGGCGGTGAAGGGCTCCTCCGCCTCGCGCACCTCGGTGCGCTGCAGGTGGCGGATCTCCACCGCGAACTTCTCGATGCTCGCGCCGAGCAGCGCCAGCGCCGTGAAGAACTCCGCGTGCCGGTCACGCTGCACCACCTGGCTGGAGGCGGGGGCGTGCTTCAGGCCCAGCTTCGCGCAGACGCGCTCCTCCACGGCCGGAGGCAGGTGCGCGAAGGTGCCCACCGCGCCGGAGATCTTCCCCACGGCGATGCTCTCACGCGCGTGGAGCAGGCGCGTGCGCGCGCGGCCCAGCTCGTCGTACCAGATGGCCAGCTTGTGGCCGAACGTCACCGGCTCCGCGTGGATGCCGTGGCTGCGGCCCATCTGCAGCGTGTGCTTGTGCTCGAAGGCGCGCTTCTCCACCGCGGCCCTCACCCGCTCCAGGTCCTGGAGGATGAGGTCCACCGCGTCGCGCAGCGTCAGCGCCAGCGCCGTGTCGAGCACGTCGGAGGACGTCATGCCCAGGTGCAGCCAGCGCGCGCTGGGCCCCACCCGCTCCTCCATGAAGGTGAGGAAGGCGATGACGTCGTGCTTGGTCGTGCGCTCGATGTCCTCGATGCGCGCGGCGTCCTCGGGGGTGAAGTCCCCGGCGCGCGCGACGCAGTCCTCCAGCGCCTCGCGAGGGGCCAGCCCCGCCTCCACCATCCCCTCCAGCGCGGCGAGCTCCACGTCCCGCCAGCGGCGGTAGCGGGCCACGTCGGACCAGAGGTTGGACATCTCCTGTCGGCTGTATCGCGGAATCACTCGTAGACCTTCACGGCAAAGTCCTTCCGCGCCGCGAACCGGAGCAGCTCCAGTACGGACTCGGAGGACGGACCCAACTTCCTGGCGGTGCTGAGGTTGACGGACAGGTCCAACCCCTCGGGCTGCGCCACCGCCAGCGCTCCCGGGTCGACCTTCTCGTGGATGATGCGGTTGGCCAGCCGGCCCGCCTGCAGACCGATGGTCAGCGGGCTGGGGGACAGGGCCAGCGTGGCGCCCTCCTTCACCTGGCTGGGGGTGAGCGCGACGAGCGGCAGCCGCTTCGCGTGCGTGAAGGCGATGAGCTCCTGCACCACGGCCGCGTTGCCCACCGTCTTGTCAGCCACCATCAGCATCGCGTCGACCCGGCCCGCGGCGCCCTCGAGCGCCTTGGCCACCTTGCCCGGCGAGTCCACCTCCAGCGCGAGGATGGACAGGCCCCGCGCGGCGGCGGCGGCCTGCGCCAGCGCCACCGTGCTCGCGGAGAAGCGCGGGTCGTGCACCATGCCCACGCGCTTGGCCTTGGGCGCCACCGCGAGCAGCCCCTCCAGCTCCGGCCCCAGGTCACTGGTGAGCGAGATGCCGGTGACGTTGGGGCCCTCCAGGCCGTACTTCTCGTAGTACGGCACCATGGCGAAGAGGACGGGCACGTCCTCGCCCAGCGAGCGGCGGGCGGCGTTGGCGGCCAGCGGGCCCAGCGCCAGGATGAGCGCCGGCTTCTGCGCCGCCAGCTTCTTGAAGATGCGCGCGGCCGCGCCCGGACTCTCGTCGAGCGTCATCTCCTGGACCTCGGCGCGCGCCTCCGCGGAGAAGCCCGCGAGCAGCGAGGTGTAGGGCGCCAGGTTGGCGGACTTCACCGCCACCACCTGCGGACGGCCGCCCTTCTGGGCCCAGGCCAGCGCGGGCGCCAGACAGAGCAGGAGCGCGAGGGCCAGGCGGCTCATGGCTGCGTGCTCGTGCAGCAGCGGAAGCCCACCGTGGCGGAGGCCTTCTCGGGAGGGCCGAAGGCGCGCGCGCTGCAGCGCGACTCCTCGTAGTGCTGGTTGAAGGCGCCGCCCCGCTGGACGACCCCCTTCTGCCCGATTCGGGCCGAGGTCCACTCGGCCGCGTTGCCGGAGAGGTCCACCACCCCATAGCCCGACACGCAGCCGGGGTGTGCCCCAGAGGGAGCGAGCGCCGTCTCCGACTCGACCCGATTGACCTTGGCGTTGCACGTGCCCTGAACGTAATCGTTGCCGTGCGGGAAGCGCGCGTGGCCCGGTCCCTTGCATGCCTTCTCCCACTCGTCCTCGCTGCACAGGCGCTTGCCCCCGGCCTCGCACAGCGACTTGGCCTTCTCC
The DNA here is from genome assembly GCF_020037055.1 of Myxococcus sp. AS-1-15. NCBI lineage: Bacteria > Pseudomonadati > Myxococcota > Myxococcia > Myxococcales > Myxococcaceae > Myxococcus > Myxococcus sp. AS-1-15. The sequence continues at coordinate 18,681 of NZ_JAIQDF010000015.1, forward strand.
CAGGTGACGCTCACCGTGGGGAGCGCGCCCGACTGGTTCGGGTGCTCGAACTCGTCGATGCAGAAGGAGGGCAGCTGGACGCTCTCCTGGTCGGGCTCGTCCACCTTCGCCAGGTTGTCCAGCTTGGACTTGCCTCGCCGGAAGGCGCCACCACTCACCAGCCGCATCTCCGGCGGACACTTGTCCGCGAGCGCGACGACGGGTGGCGCATCCACGTCAGTGCCCGGGTTCCCCGTCGCGAGCGCCGACGGGACCGGCGCCTGGGCCTTCGCGGCCTGACGCGCCTCCCAGTAGCGCAGGAACAGGAAGCCACCGCCACCGCCCAGCGCGAGCCCGCCGACAATCAGCACCGCCATCCACACGAACATGGAGCGACGCCGCGCGGACGAGGACTTCTGGGGCCGGGTGGCGCGCTGGGTGGGCGCGATACGCGGCCCCGTGCGAGCGCCCGACATCGACGGGGAGCCATCGAGGGAGCGCGGCGCGGTGCGGGCGCCGGACATCGCGGGCGTGGTCTCCAACGTGCGAGCCGTCCGGATGCTCGGCACCGGCACCGCCGGCGCCGCGTCCAGCGTGCGCGCCAGCGGTCTGCCCGCGGGCGCGGCGCGGGGCCCCGAGTCGGAAGGCCCGGGCTCCTGCTCCTCCCCCGACGACGGCGCCCGCTGCGACGAGCGGGGCTGCGCCAAGGCCGCCTGCCCCGAGCCCCGTGGCGCCGGCCGCGCCGAGGGCTGCCCCGGCTGCGAGGGCTCCGCGGCCGGGGAGCGCGCGAAGATGATGGACTCCGGCGAGCCTCGTGCCCCCGCCGGAGCGGAGGGCTCCGCGGCGGACGAGCGCGCGAAGATGACCGGCTCCGACGCGCCTCGCGACCCCGCGACGGGGGCCGGCTCCGCGGCCGGGGAGCGCGCGAAGATGATGGACTCCGGCGAGCCCCGGGCGCCCGCGGGAGGCTCGGCGCGCGCGGACTCCGTGGCGGCCTTCGCCGCGGACGCGGTGATGAACGGCAGCGCCTGCTCGGTGAGGTGTTGATGGGACGCGGTGGGGTTGGCGCCGATGATGGCGGCCAGCGTCGCGGCGTCGAGCGGCTGGGTGGCGTCCGGCGGAGGCGGCTCCTCCTCGTGCGACGTGGCCCGGGGCGGGATGCTCACGCTGCCCGTGGCCGCCGGCATCATGCCCGTGGGCACCGGCGGCGGAGGCCGGGCCGACATGCGGATGGCCGCGGCCTGCGCCGAGCCCGAGGGCGGAGGCACGCCACGCACGCGCGTGACGACGGCGGGCGGGGAGCGCGAGAGGATGCTGGCGAACTCGGCGTGCAGCTCGCCGGCCGACTTCGGCCGCGCCAGCGGATTGATGTTGAGCGCGCGGCGGTAGAGCGCCTCGAAGGAGGTGGGCAGGTCCGGGTGCAGCGACGTCAGCCCCGGCACCACGCCCTCGGTGGGGACCAGGCCGGTGAGCATCTCGCCCATGATGACGCCCAGCGAGTACACGTCCATGCGCGTGTCCAGCTCACCGCCCGCGACGTACTCCGGAGCGATGTAGACCTCCGCGCGGTGGCTCTTCTGCGCCTGGACGAAGGGCAGCTGCGGCACGGCGAGCCCCAGGCCGTAGTCCGTCACCTTCAGCAGGTCCGGCAGGACGATGACGTTCTCGGGCTTGAGGTCGGAGTGCGGGCCGAAGCGGTGGGCCGCGTCGAGCGCCGCCGCCATCTGCGCGAGCAGCGGCTCCACGTCCTTGAGCGAGAAGAGCTGCCCGCGCGAGGCGCGCTGCTCCATCATCCGCCGCAGCGTCATGCCCTCCAGGAGCTGCATGGTGAAGAAGGGCCGCTCGCCGTCGAGCCCCTCCTCGTAGACGCGCAGCAGGTTCGGGTGGTTGAGCTTCTTGCCCACCCGCATGGAGAACGAGAACTGGGTGCGCTCCTCGGGCTGTTGGACCAGGCGCGGGTGCACCGTCTTCAGGGCGACCTCGACGTCGATCTCCTGGTCCTGCGCGCGGAAGACGAAGCCCATGGGGCCGGAGCCCACCACCTCCTGGATGGCGTAGCGGCCGGCGAGGACGTCCCCCGGCTTGTAGGGGGCGCCTTCCAATCCACGCTTGCGAGCGACGCCGGCCGCCTGGCGAGCGGTCGCGTCGTACTTCATCCCGCAGGTGGGACAGGTGTCGGTCGTCTCGGGGACGTGGCTGCCGCAGCGGTAGCAGAGCAAAGCAGTCGGACTCCAGGGGCCGGTCGAGGGGGACCGCAGGCGGGGACGCGGTCCAGGCCTCTTATTCTGCACGCTCCCCTGTCATCAAGGAACGATGCCGGGGCCTTCCGACGAACGGCCTAGCGGCCGGTGGAGCCGAAACCATTCCCCCCCCGCGCCGTCGCGTCGAGGACCTCGACTTCCGACAGGCCGACGGAGGTCACCGGCGCCACCACCAGCTGGGCCACCCGGTCGCCCCGACGCAGGGTGAAGGGCTCGCTGGAGAGGTTGACCAGCAGGACCTGCACCTCCCCCCGGTAGTCCGCGTCCACCGTCCCGGGCGCGTTGAGCAGCGTCACCCCGTGGCGCAGCGCCAGCCCGGAGCGGGGCCGCACCTGCCCCTCGTAGCCCGGGGGCAACCCCAGCGCGAGCCCCGTGGGCACCGCCATCCGCTCCAGGGGCCGGAGCACCCGCTCCCCGTCGATGTCGGCGCGCAGGTCCAGCCCGGCGGCGAGCTCCGTCTCGTAGCGGGGAAGCGGCAAGGGCTCCGGATGCGCCCGCACACGGCGCACCTGCACAATCAAGGGCGAGGCCATGGCGTGGATGTACCACACGCCTGCCCCGTCTCCAGTTCCCGCGCCGACGTCACGGGTTGTCCCCGGAAGGGACGACAGGCTCGGGCAGGCTTCCAGGTCCGGAAGCCCGGCCCGGACGCGCTCAGGGCGCGGTGTCCTGGGACATGGCGCGCACCGTGGCGCGGAACTTGAGCGGGTCCATGGGCCGGGAGGCCAGCTCGAGCTGATAGTGCAGATGAGGTCCGGTGGAGCGCCCGGTGTTGCCGGAGCGGGCGATGAGCTGCCCCCGCGTCACCTTCTCGCCCACCCGCACCAGCAGCTCCGAGTTGTGGCAGTACGCCGTCGTCACCCCGCGCCCGTGGTCCAGGACGAGCACGCGGCCGTTCACCGCGTCCTCGCTCGCGCGCCGCACCACGGCTTCGGCCACCGCGGAGACCTCCGTGCCGACGGGCACGCCCAGGTCCACGCCCGTGTGCAGCTTCCGGGTGCCCAGCACGGGGTGGTGGCGCTCGCCGAAGGGGCTCGTCACGCGGGCGCTCTCGTACACGGGCCAGCCCAGGCCGAACGTCGTGGACAAGGCGAGCGCCTGCGCCGCGCCGACGGACGCCCCCTCGAAGCCCGGCGGCAGCTGACGGTTCAGCGCCTCCAGCGTCGGAGCGCGCCCCTCCGCCGCCACGCGCTCCACGGCATAGCGTGCGGGGACGCGGCCGACGAAGAGGGCGGCCAGCCGCGCCTCCTCCTGGGGGAAGTCCCCTGCCAGCGCCGCGTGCAGCCTGCGCGCGGCGCGAGGGCCCTCCACCGGGTCCAGCAGCGTCGTCATCGGGATGCCCAGCTCCTGGGCCAGCGTCAAGGAGGGCTCGCGCGCCCGCGCATCCAGGCCCTTGAGCGCCAGGTGCGTGCCCCACGCCAGGGCCTCGGCGTCCGTCAGCGGACGCACGATGGAGACTTCGGGCGCGAGCACGGGCGCCGCCAGCGAGGTGCCCGTCACGCCGTCGTAGTACGCGAGCAGCGGGCGCGCGGTGCTCTTCGTGGAGAAGGCCCACGCGGAGGCCTTGCGCACCAGCGCGCCCGCGGGCGTGTGGTGGTACGCCGTCCACACGCACAGCACCGCCATCAAGAAGTCCAGCAGGCCTCGGGCCTGGCGCGGAAACATGTCGGGCCCCTAGCGAAGGAAGGACAGCAGTGGAGAGGCGTCCAGCACCGCGGCCACCGCCAGCGGCGCCACCACCGCGCACCCGAGCAGGCCGCGGGTGAAGGCCTTGCGTCCGGACACGCTCGCGCAGGCCTCGTCCGCGTGCTGGAGGTTTCGCAGCACCGCGCGCCAGCCCAGCGTGGCCAGCACGCCCACGAGCACCACGAGCGCCAGTCCGCGCGCGCCCCCGTCCGCCACGCGGTCTCCCATCAGCTCGCGCCAGGAGAGGTACACCGTGCCCTGGAGGAGCCGCGCCACCGTGCACGCGCCCGCCACCACCACCGCCGCCGTGGACAGGGGCCGGAGCCACCGCATGGGCGTGGGCTGACGCAGACACCGCCGCCACAACGCGCGCCACGAGGGCTGGGCCTGCTTCCCCTCCAGCGCCACGCGCCACGCCTCCGCGGGCCTGGCGGCCGCCGCCTCGCGGTAGCCCAGCGCGGGCAGCGCCAGCACCAGGTCCGCGGCCAGCTCCCACAGGAGGGCCAGGGCCCGCGCGATCTCCGTGCGCAGCTCCAGCGACACCCACTCCACCATGGGCGCCGTCAAATCGTAGCGGCCCACCACCCCGTCGAAGGCCGCGTCCGCGCGGTCCACCAGCGACAAGAGCCGGTCATCCAGCGTGTCGGCCGCCGCGTGCACGCCCACCGCGACGAGCGCGAGCAGCCCCAGCGGCATGAACGCCCACCGGAAGGCCCCCAACAGGCGCGAGACGTCGGTGACGAATCCAGTGGAGCTGGGCGGTGGAGCAGGCGGCAACAGGGCCTCCGGGAAGCGGGGCTCGCACCTCCAACGCACGCGCCCCCCGTCCAGGTCTAAGCCAGTCTCCCCGGAAACGAAAACACCCCCTCCCGCGCGAGTGGCGGAAGGGGGTGCGAGGCTGCCCGGAGGCCCTACGAGCGGGCCCGGGTGCCCAGGGGCATCACGCCTTGGCGTTGGGCTGCGTGGCCTCGGGAGACGGCTGGGCGGCGACCGCGTCGGCCGCGCCCTGCTGGGCCGCCGCGCGCTCCGCCATCGCCTCCTTGCGCGACAGGCGGATCTTGCCCGTCTTGTCGATGCTGACGACCTTCACCAGCACCTCGTCGCCCTCCTTCAGCACGTCGGAGACGCTCTTGACGCGCTTGTCGGACAGCTCGGAGATGTGGATGAGGCCGTCGGTGCCCGGGAACAGCTCCACGAAGGCGCCGAACTCGGCGATCTTCCGCACCGTGCCCGTGTAGATCTTCCCGATCTCCGCCTCGCGGGTCAGCGCCTGGATCATCGCGATGGCGGCCTTCACGGCCTCGCCGTTCGCGCTGGCGATGTCCACCCGGCCGGAGTCCTCGATGTTAATCGCCGCGCCGGTGCGCGCGATGATGTCCTTGATGACCTTGCCGCCCGGCCCGATGACGTTCTTGATGAACTCGGGACGAATCTGGATGGTCGTGATGCGAGGAGCGTACTGGCTGATCTCCTTGCGCGGCTGCGCCAGCGTCTTGAGCATCTCATCCAGGATGTGGAGGCGGCCCTGACGCGCCTGCTCCAGCGCGCGGCTCATGATCTCCGTGGTGAGACCGGTGATCTTGATGTCCATCTGGATGGAGGTGATGCCCTTGGTGGTGCCGCACACCTTGAAGTCCATGTCGCCCAGGTGGTCCTCGTCACCGAGGATGTCGGACAGGATGGCGATCTTCTCGCCCTCCTTCACCAGGCCCATGGCGATGCCGGCCACCGGCGACTTGATGGGGACGCCCGCGTCCATCAGCGCCAGCGTGCCACCGCACACGGAGGCCATGGAGGAGGAGCCGTTGGACTCGAGGATGTCGGAGACGAGGCGCACCGTGTACGGGAACGACTCGCTCTTGGGCACCATGTTGCGCAGCGCGCGCTCCGCCAGCGCGCCGTGGCCGATTTCACGACGGCCCGGGCCGCGCAGCGGCTTGGTCTCGTTCACGCTGAACGGGGGGAAGTTGTAGTGCAGCATGAAGCGCTTGAAGGACATGCCTCCGAGCATCTCCAGGCGCTGCTCGTCCTCGCTGGTGCCCAGCGTCGCGACCACGAGCGCCTGCGTCTCGCCACGGGTGAACACCGCGCTGCCGTGGGTGCGCGGGAGCACGCCCACCTCGCACGTGATGGAGCGGACCACGTCGTGGCCACGGTCGCCGATGCGGCCACCGTTGACCGTCATCTCGCGCATGTGCTCGTACTTGAGGTCTTCCACCACCTGCTTGGCGTGCTTCTCCACCAGCGGCGTGTAGGCCTCCGCGAGCTGCTCCTTGAGCTTGGCGAGCGTCTCCTTCTTCGTCTTGGAGAGCGCCTCGTAGCGCGCGCCCTTCTCCTTGATGGCGTAGCCGGCCTTGATGCCGTCCATCGACAGCTCGCGCACCTTGCCGCGCAGGGCCTCGTCCACGGAGGCCGGCTTGTCGAACGAGCGCACCTGCTTGTTCAGCGCGCGGCGCAGCTCGTCCTGCAGGTCCAACGCGGGCTGGGCGGACTGGAAGCCGAACTCCAGCGCGGCGACCATGTCGGGCTCGGACACCTCCTCCGCGCCACCCTCCACCATGACGATGGCCTTGCGGCTGACCGCCATGACCAGGTCCAGGTCGCTCTGCTCACGCTGCTTCGCGGTGGGGTTGGCCACCAGCTGACCGCCCACGCGGCCCACGCGGATGCCCGCGAGGGGGCCGTCGAACGGGATGTCCGACACCCACAGCGCCGCGGAGGCGCCGGTGATGCCGTGCACGTCGCCCTCGTTCTCCGGGTCCGCGGAGATGACGCTGGCGATGATCTGCGTCTCGTACGCGTAGCCTTCCGGGAACAGCGGACGCATGGAGCGGTCCACGATGCGGCTGGCCAGCGTCTCCTTCTCCGTCAGCCGGCCCTCGCGCTTGAAGTAGCTGCCGGGGATGCGACCCGCCGAGTACAGCTTCTCCTGGTACTCCACCGTCAGCGGCAGGAAGTCGATGTCCTTCTTCTCCCGCGCGCTCACCGCCGTCACGAGCAGCATGGTGTCGCCATAGCGGACCACCACGGAGCCATCGGCCTGCTTGGCCAGACGGCCCGTCTCGATGCTCAGCTCGCTCTCGCCAATCTTGACGCTCTTCTTCAACATGTCCTTGCCTCGGTATTGCTTCGGGCGAGGACCCCACCGCACGCACCCGGTCCAGGACAAATGGACCCGGCACCCCGGGAGGGCCCTCGGGGTGTATGAGCGGTCGCCAAGGCCCGAAAAGGCACATGACAGGCAACCGCCAGCCTGTACTGCGGAAGGGCGCTTGCGGAGCGCCGGAGGGATGTCCCGGAACTTTTGATCCCTGATCGCACCGGCCGACCTCACACCCCAGGTCAGCCGGTCCGAACGGAAACCAAAACCTCCGACGGCACCACTCCCTCGCCCGCCACCACCCACCGCGACTCGAACTGCTTCGTCCTTCTCAAACGCGCGGGGCGCTGGTTGAACCAGCGCCCCGTTTGCTGCCGAGATGCCTACTTGCGGATGCCGAGGCCCTCGATGAGCTTCTTGTACCGGGTGACGTCCTTCGACTTCAGGTAGTCCAGAAGCCGACGACGCTGACCGACCAGCTTCAGCAGACCGCGGCGGGAGTGGTGGTCCTTCTTGTGCGTCTTGAAGTGCTCGGTGAGCATGTTGATGCGCTCGGACAGCAGCGCCACCTGCACCTCGGGGGACCCGGTGTCAGACTCGTGGGTCCTGAACTTCGTCACCAGCTCCGACTTGCGCTCCTGATGCAGCGACATGTGATTCTCGTCCTTCTGTCCCGCTCCGGCGTGGATACCACTTGAGTCACCCAGGTCCGCGGAGGGGTACAGACCGGGTCTCATGCTCATGCTTCTAACGAGCGGGGGGCTTATAAGCTTCGCCCTACCCAGGGTCAACCTTGGACGCCTGCCCGTGCGCCCCCCAGGCCTGGGAGCGTGAGAAGACGCACAACCCGGGGCAAAGGGGCGCCTAGACGAGCACCCGCAGGTAGCGCAGCCGCCCGCCCACGCCCTCGGCCACGGCGAGCAGCGCGCCGTCCGGTCCCATCACCCGCACGCGGCCGGGCTTGAGCGAGGCGGGGACCTCCACCGGGACACCGTGGGAGACGCGGCGCGCCTCGTCCGCGTTCACCCGCACCTCGGGCATGTCCACCAGCGCGTCGGAGAGCGACACCAGCCGCGGGGCCAGGAGGCCCTCCTTCGCCAGGGACGCCACGTCCGTCAGGGGCAGCGCCCGCGCCAGCGTGAAAGGCCCGCTGGAGGTGCGACGCAGCGCTTCCAGGTGCGCCCCGCAGCCCAGCGCGCGGCCCAGGTCGAACGCCAGGGTGCGCACGAAGAAGCCCTTGGAGCAGCGCACGGACAGGTGGAGCCGGTCCGCGGAGAAGTCGCGCAGCACCAGCTCGTACACCGTCACCTGGCGGGCGGCGCGCTCCACCTCTTCACCCGCGCGGGCCAGCTCGTACAGGCGCTTGCCGGCCACCTTCACCGCCGAATACATGGGCGGCACCTGCTCGAAGGGCCCCCGGAAGCGCGCGAGCGCGGCCTCCAGCAGCGCGGGCGTCAGCGCGGGCACCGGCGCCCGGGCCGTCACCTGCCCTTCCGCGTCCTGGGTGTCCGTCTCCGCGCCCAGGCGCACCGTGGCGTCGTAGGCCTTGTCGCCCTCGGTGATGAAGCCCGCCACCTTGGTGGCCTCCCCCAGACACAGGGGCAGCACCCCGGTGGCCATGGGGTCCAGGGTCCCCGTGTGGCCCACCTTCTTCAGCTTGAGCAGCGAGCGCACCTGTCGCACCACGTCGAAGGACGTGGGGCCAGTGGGCTTGTCGATGACGAGGACGCCGTCCATGTCCGCTCAATATTGTGGGGCTGGCGCCAGAACTACCAGCCTTCCTTGCTCCGGACCTCGCGCAGCAGACGGTCGATCTTGTCGCCCTCGCCGACAGACTCGTCGAAGGAGAAGAAGACCTCGGGCGACACCCGCAGGTTGACGGCCTCGGTGACGGCGCGGCGCACGAAGCCCTTGGCCGCCTCCAGCCCCTTCTGCGTCTCGGAGCGCTCCTCGGCCGTGCCCATCATCGAATAGAAGACACGGGCCACGCGCAGGTCGGGGGAGACCTTCACGCCGGTAATCGTGATGAAGCCGATGCGGGGGTCCCGCAGCTCGCCACGGGCCAGCAAGGCCCCCAGCGCCGCCTGGATCTCCTGCCCCACTCGCTCGGGTCGGGAATGCGTCGTCATTTCTTCTCCCAGTCTCGCGGGTTGCGCAGGGCGCGGGCGCGAGCCCGTGCCTCGTCCAGCGTCATCCGTCCACCGCCCGACGGAGACGGGCGGCCCGTACCGGGGCCACCGTCGTTGTCGCCGTCATGACGGCGCTCCCAATCTCCCAACCCCTCGGCTTCCGCCAACGAAGCCCGCTCACCCCTGAGGAAGCGGGCAATCGCCGCCTCCGACTCGGCCGCCGCCTCCTCCGGAGACAGCGCCTCGTCCTCCTCGTCCAACACCTGCCGCGCGGACTTCGCCCCGAGCGAGGAAGCCTGCGAAGGGCCTCCCGCGAAGAGCTGGTCTCCGAAGGCGAGTATCTCCGTCTCCCGCGACATCAGCGGGGCGACGTACATCTCCTCGATGAAGTGGATGACCTTCTCGAGCTGCTCGTCCACGTGGCGGCGCTCGTTGCCCACCACCGAGAGAGCGAGCGTGGCCTTCTGCCAGAGGTCCTGGTCCTCCACCTCCGCCATGGCCACGTTGAAGCGGGCCTTCACCCGGTCCATCACCCGGCGGAGCACCTGCCGCTTCGACTTCAGCGAGCCGCTCTCCGGAATCTGGAGGGTCAGACGTGCGACACCCACGAACATGCCAATCCCCCGGCCTCGGAAGACCCCGCGAAGTCGCGAGGTCTCCCGGGCGAAACCATTCCGGGAAGGTGGGGCCTTCCCGGAGGCGAAGAGGACTCGGTCGAGCGACGACTAGGTGAGGCTCTGCCGGGTCTCCTCGATCTCGTAGGCCTCGATGATGTCGCCGGCCTTGAGGTCGTTGAAGCTCTCGATGCCGATACCGCACTCGAAGCCCTGCGCGACCTCCTTGACGTCGTCCTTGAAGCGCCGCAGCGACGCCATCTTGCCGGAGAACAGCTGCTTGTTCTCGCGCATGAGGCGCACGAAGGCGCCGCGCTTCATCACACCATCCAGCACCGCCGCGCCGGCGATGGTGCCCAGGCGGGGGACGTTGAAGGTGTTGCGGACCTCCGCGCGGCCCAGCTTCTTCTCCGTGCGGATGGGCTCCAGCAGGCCCTCCATCTGCGTGCGCACCCCGTCGATGAGCTCGTAGATGATGGAGTAGCTCTGCAGGGTGACTTCCTGCGCCTTGGCCGCGGCCTCCGCGCCGGACTCCGGGTGCACGTTGAAGCCGAGCACCACGCCCTTGGAGGCGGCCGCGCGCATCACGTCGCCCTCGGTGATGGCGCCCACGCCCGTGTGGACGATCTCCACCTTGACCTTGTGCGTGGACAGCTTCTGGACGGCCTGCTTGACGGCCTCCGCCGAGCCCTGCACGTCCGCCTTGATGACGACGCGCAGCTCCTTGGGGCCACCGCCCGCCTTCGTCTTGGCGAACAGCTGCTCCAGGGACTCGCGGCTGACCTTGGACAGCTCGGTCTGCCGCTCCTTCATGTTGCGGTGCTCGGCGATCTGCTTGGCCGCCTTCTCGTCCGCCACCACGTTGATGGCGTCGCCCGCGCTGGGGACACCGGACAGGCCGATGACCTCCGCGCAGTAGCCCGGCTTGACTTCCTTCACCTGCTCGCCGCGGCTGTTGTTCATCGCGCGGACACGGCCGTAGTGCGAGCCGGTGACGACGGCGTCACCCAGCTTGAGCGTGCCCTCCTGCACCAGCACCGTGGCCACCGGGCCACGGCCGCGGTCCAGCTTGGCCTCGATGATGGCGCCGACCGACGGACGGTTCGGGTTGGACGTGAGCTCGAGGACCTCGGCCTGCAGCGCCAGGTTCTCCAGCAGCAGGTCCAGGTTCTGCTTCGTCTTGGCCGACACGGGCACCATGATGGTGTCGCCGCCCCACTCTTCCGGGGTGAGCTCGTGGTTGGCCAGGTCCTTCTTCACGCGGTCCGGGTTGGCGCCCGGCACGTCCATCTTGTTGATGGCGACGACGATGGGCACCTCGGCCGCCTTCGCGTGCTTGATGGCCTCCACCGTCTGCGGCATCACGCCGTCGTCGGCGGCCACCACCAGCACCACGATGTCCGTCACGTTGGCGCCGCGGGCGCGCATGGACGTGAAGGCCTCGTGACCCGGGGTATCCAGGAAGGTGACGTCACCGCGCGCGGTGGTGATGCTGTACGCGCCGATGTGCTGGGTGATGCCGCCCGCCTCGCCCGACGCCACGTTGGCGCTGCGGATGGCGTCCAGGAGGCTCGTCTTGCCGTGGTCGACGTGGCCCATGATGGTGACGACCGGCGGACGCGGACGCTCGTCCTCGGGACGGGCCTCCACCTCGGGCAGGTAGTCCTCCACCTCGAAGCCCACGCGCTCGACCTTCCACCCGTAGTCGGTGGCGAGGATTTCGGCGGTGTCGGCGTCCACCATCTGGTTCGCCGTGGCCATCTTCCCCTGGCCCATCAGCTTCTTGATGATCTCCGCGGTGCGCACACCCATGCGCTGGCCCAGGTCGGACACCGAGATGCCCTCCTGCAGCTTGATGACCTTCTTCTCCTCGGCCATCTGGGTGATCTGCGTCTTGGCGCCCTTCTTCGTGGGCTTGCGCTTCTTGCCACGGATGGGGATGGTGACGCGGCCCCAGACCATGTCCGTCAGTTCCTGCTTGGACACGCTGGTCGTATCGCCACTGGTGCGCTTGCGCTGGCCCCGCTCCTTGTTCTTGGAGACGTCCACCAGCTCGCGGCCACGGCCCAGGTGGTCCGGGACCACCTTGTACTCACGCCGCTCGGGGATGCCCGCGCGGCCCGGCGCCATGGGGTACTGCTTGGCCTGACCCGCGGTGGGCGTCACGCGCCGCACCTGGATGAGCGGGCGCGAGATGACGACGGCCTGCGTGGCCGTGGGCCGCGCCTGGCCACCCGTGGGGGTCACCTGCGCGTGGGGAACACCGCCCACCATGATGGTGGGCCCCTGCGGCGCGGCGGTGCCGCCGGCCGAGGCCTGCGCCGTCGGAGACGTGCTGGGACGCACCGGACCCTGGCCGGGACGCGCGCCCTGGCCCTGATACGACGGATAGCTCGGACGACCACCGGGGCCACCGGGACGCCCCCCCGGACCGCCGGGACCACCCGGACGCCCACCACCGGGACCGCCCGGACCACCGGGACGTCCACCCGGACCGCCCGGCCCCCCGGGACGTCCACCCGGACCACCGGGCCCACCCGGGCGATTGCCCGGAGGACCGCTCCGCTGCCCGTAGCCCGGCGCGGGGCCTCGGGACACGACGGTCGCGGACGAAGACGGGGAGGAAGGCGTCCGGACAGTCGGCGGAACCGGCGAGCGCGGAGGGGGTTGGGGCAAGTGGGTACTCTCCTGAGAAGGGGGACGAGGCTGCGCGGCGGCAGCGGGAGGGGCGACAGGCGCACGAGGCGCCTCGACCGGGGCATTGGGAGCCTCGGCTGTGACAGGGGATGCGACGGGCGCGGGCGGCTCGGCCACCGTGGAGGCGGGCGGAGTCACGGGCGCGGCGGCGACGGGAGCCGCCTCCGCCACGGGGGCGGGGGCCGACTCGACGGCGGGCGCGGGCGGCTCGACGTGGCGAGGGGGCTCCTCGACGGTCGGCGGGGCCGCTTCGATGGTGTGGCTTGGGGCCTGGGGCGGAGCCTCGGGCGGCAGGGACTCGGGCACACCTTCGTACCCGGCGTCAGCCGACTGGGACTCCATGCCCGCGTCTCCCGACGCGCCGGCGGGGGGGCCCACCTTGCGGCGCACCACGAACCCCTTCGCCGTCACGGGGGGCGCGGCCTGCTTCGGCTTGCGCTTGTCCAAAATCTTCTGGACGGCGGCGGTCGCCTGGTCGTCATCGAGGGAGGACGAATGGCTCTTGACGTCGTACCCGAGCGCGGACAGCTCGTTTACGACCTCCTTGTTGTCGAGCTCAATGCCGTGGCCCTTGAGCTCCTTGGCGATTTCGTGGACGCGCTTCTTCGACATATTGCCCTTGTTGGCCTGCCACACCCGGCGACTCCGGGGCGCAGCACCCTAGCTCAAACCCGAAAATGTGTGCGAGTGGTCCTTAACACCCACTCCCCCCCAACACCCCTCCGCCCTCATGGCGCAGGCTGCTCTGCCTACCCGAGCTGCGACGGGTCTAACAACCCCGCCTTCCCGCGAAAGGCCCTTGCAAATGCCTTCCGCTTCAGCGCTGCCGTCATGCAACCGACACCGCACAGGTAGGCGCCCCGTCCGGGCAGCCGCCGCTCCCTGTCCACCACGATGGCGCCCCCGGGGCCTACCACGAACCGGGTGAGCTCTGCTTGCGGTCGCTTGGACCCGCATCCGACGCACATCCGGACCGGGCCTGACTCCGCGCTTGCTGCTGGCTCCGAGCGGCCAGTCGGGCGCCCCACGTCCCCTCTCCTCTTCTAGCTTACGGCGACTTGGTGGCTTCCGCGCCACCGTCCAGGGTCGCCGCCGAAATACCGCGCTCGGCGTTCAGCTCCGCGCGCAGCTTGGCCTCCTCCACAAGGTAGTTCTCCGCCGCGCTCTTGAGCTGGCGGGCCTTCTTGATGCCCACACCCGGGACGTCGCCCAGCTTCGCGAGGTCCTTCTCGTTGGCGATGTCCTCCACCGTGCGGTAGCCGGACGACTGCAGCTGCTCGATGGTCTTCTCGCCAACGCCGCGCACGCGCGCCATCCGCTCGGACTGGTTCAGCTCGTCGGGGTGGCGGCGCGCCTCGGCGATGCGGGCCTGCTCCCTTTCATAATCCATGCGGGACAGCTCCGCCTGGTCTTCGACCATCCGCTTCCGGGCGGCCTCCTGCATGGAGGGGATGCGGGCGGGGTCCACGCCGGGGATCTGCGCCAGCACCTCGGCGTTGGCCTCGGCCACGTCGCGGGCCTGGCGGAAGCCGTGCGCGTAGAGCGTCTCCACCAGCATCTCGTTGACGCCCGGCAGCGCGCCCAGCGAGCGGTTGGCGAACTCGCGCATCTCCCGCACGCGGCTCTCGCTGTTGATGTCCAGCTTCCAGCCCGTCAGCTGGGCCGCCAGGCGCACGTTCTGGCCGCGCCGGCCGATGGCCAGGCTGAGCTGGTCGTCCGGGACGATGAGCTCCATGGCGTGGTTGGCCTCGTCGATGATGACGCGGCTGACCTCCGCGGGGGCCAGGGCCGAGCACACGAAGCGCGCCGGGTCCTCGTCGTACGGAACGATGTCGATCTTCTCCCCGCGCAGCTCCTGCACCACCGCCTGCACGCGGCTGCCCTTCATGCCCACGCACGCGCCCACCGGGTCCACGTCCGAGTCCCGGCTGGAGACGGCGATCTTCGCGCGGCCACCCGGCTCGCGCGCGGCGGCCTCGATGACGACGATGCCCTCGGCGATCTCGGGCACCTCCATCTCGAACAGCTTGGTGAGCAGGTTCACGGACGCGCGCGACAGGACGATCTGCGGGCCCTTGGACTCACGCAGCACGTCCAGCACGTAGGCCTGGACGCGGTCGCCCGGGCGGTACGTCTCACGCGGGACCTGCTCGCGCACCGGCAGGACGGCCTCGGCGCGGCCCAGGTCCACGATGATGTTGCCGCGCTCGAACCGGCGGGCGATGCCGGTGACGATCTCGTTCTTGCGGTCCTTGTACTCGTTGAAGACGTTCTCGCGCTCGGCGTCGCGGGTGCGCTGCAGGATGACCTGCTTGGCCGTCTGCGCCGCGATGCGGCCGAAGCCGCGGCGGAAGGTCTTCAGGCGCAGGATGTCGCCGTACTGGTCGTCCTGGGCCTTGGCCTCGTTGGCGTCCTCGTCCCGGTAGAAGATCTGGAAGACGAGCTCGTCGCCGGGCTCCACCTCCATGCCCTTCTTGTGGGACTCACCGAGGGTGATCTGGTTCACCGCCTGCACGGGGTCGGTGATCTCCTCCACCACGGTGATGGCCTGGAACAGCTCCACCACGCCCTTCTCGGGGTCGTACTTGGCCTCGAGGTTGCGGTCCTGGCCAAAGTGCTTCTTGGCCGCGGTCTTCATCGCATCCTCGAGGGTGGCAATCAGCACAGCCCGGTCGATGCCCTTGTCCTTGGCGACCTGGTCCAGGACGAGGTTGAGGTTGACGCTCGGGTTGGCTTGCTGCGTGGGCATGGTCTTCTCCTGAATGGGCCACGGGCCCCCCGCGCGGCAGGGTGCCCTGTATGTCGACGTCTAGAACTCGAACTCCAGGTTCGCCTTCGCGATGTCCTTGAAGAGGATGTGGAAGGTTCCGGCGCCTTCCACCTCCACCGAGATGCCGTCGCCCGCCACCCCGGCCAGCTTGCCGGCGAAGTTCTTGCGCGGCGGCTCGCCCAACGGTCCGAAGGTCTTCACCTTCACCCGCTGACCGACCACCCGCTCGAAGTGCGCCGGCTTCTTCAGCGGCCGGTCCACACCAGGGCTGGAGACCTCCAGGCTGTACTCGTGGGGAATGAAGTCCTCCACGTCCAGCATGGGGTCCACCGCGCGGGAAACCTGACTGCACTCGTCCAGTCCCACCCGTCCCCCTGGCTTGTCGATGAAGAGCCGCAGCACCCACCCTTCGCGTTCCCGGACGAACTCCAGGTCCACGAGCTCCAGGCCCTCGCCCGCAACGATGGGGTCGAGCACCGCGCTCGCCCGCTCCTCCACCGTCTGCTTGAGGTTCTTCTCCGACATAACCGGGAAACCAGACTCCAAAAACGCGAAAAGCGGGCACGGCGGCCCACTTTTCGAGGTGCACATCGAAAAATGTCGGGCGCGTCCGTAACACACCCCCCAGAGGGGTGTAAAGGAAGGACGCTCCCTCTAGGGCCCCTTGAAACCTGCCCAACAGGGCCAGGAATTCCCAGGGGTTCCGCGCCCGGCACGGGCGTTATAACGGGCCCATGCACCTCATCGCCGCCGCCCAGATGGTGTCCACCGCCGACAAGGCCCACAACCTGGAAGTCGCCACCCGGCTCGTCCGACGGGCCGGTGAGCTGGGCGCCCGGCTGGTGGGCCTGCCAGAGAACTTCGCCTGGATGGGCCCCGAGGCCGAGCGCCCGGGCGCCGCCGAGACGCTCGAGGGCCCCACCCTGTCCCGCATGGCCCAGCTGGCCCGGGAGCTGCGCCTGACGCTCCTGTCCGGCAGCGTCCTGGAGGCAGGGGCTCCCGGCGGTCGCCTCTACAACACCAGCGTCCTGTTCGGCCCGGAGGGTGAGCGGCTGGGCGTCTACCGCAAGATGCACCTGTTCGACGTGGAGGTGGGTGACGGTGCGACCTACCAGGAGTCCGCGGCGGTGGCGCCGGGGACGGAGGTGGTGGCGGCGGACACACCGGTGGGCCGGCTGGGGATGTCCATCTGCTACGACCTACGGTTCCCGGAACTCTACCGGCGGCTGTCGAAGGACGGGGCCACGCTGCTGGCCGTCCCGGCGGCGTTCACGATGATGACCGGGAAGGACCACTGGGAGGTGCTGCTGCGGGCCCGGGCCATCGAGAACCAGGCGTACGTGCTGGCGCCCGCGCAGGGAGGCCGACACTCGGCGCAGCGGCTCACGTATGGCCACGCCATGGTGGTGGACCCGTGGGGGCTGGTGACGGCGCGCGCCTCGGAGGGCGAGGGACTGGCCGTGGCGCCGGTCGACCCGGCGCTCCTGGCGCGAATCCGACGCGACCTGCCCTGCCTGCGACACCGCCGATTGGATTAGCCTGGGATTCTCGTGAATGGTCGACCCTGGCTCCCCATGCTGCTCGTGCTCGCGCTCCCGGCTTCACCGCTCGGCTGCACCGCCGAGGATGCGCCCGCCATGCCCGCGGCGACGCTCGCGCCGGCGCCCGTGCCGCGCGCGCACCTGCGGGGACTGAAGGGCAACGTCCAGCTCAAGCGCGCCACGGCCGACGAGTGGAGCACCGCCAGCGACGGCGTGCCCCTGTTCGAGAACGACAAGGTCCGCACCGAGGCGGGCGCGGGCGCGGACCTGGTCTTCACGGCCAACGGCAGCACGGTGCACCTGGGCGGTGACTCGCTCATCGGCATCGCCGAGACGCGGCCCAGACCGGGGCGCTCGCGCACGGACCTCACGGTGCTGCGCGGCCGCATCGACACGGAGCTGCCGAAGCCCGCCGAGCACTCGATATCCGTCACCACGCCCGGGGCCACCATCCAGGCGGGAAGGGAGATTGTCTTCCAATGAGGACGACCCTGCTCCTGTTCGCGTGGCTGTGCGCCGCGCCTCCCGACACCACCGTGGTGGGGCCGCAGGAGTCGCTGCGCGACGTGGCCGAGCGCGCCCTGGGAGACGCGAGCGCCACCGCGGAGCTGCGCGCGCTCAACGCGCTGTCCTCGGATGCGGTCTCCCCCGGCACGCGGCTGAAGCTGCCCGGTCAGGAGCGGGCGCTGGCGCTCAAGGCGCTGGAGACGGCGCGCACGCTGGTGGCCCGGGCCCGGAGCGCGGGTGGACCGGCGGAGGCGGAGACCCGTCTGAAGGAGGCGGAGGTGCACTTCCGCACCGCGCGTTACGCGCAGGCCTCCGAGGCGGCCAACGCCGCGGGCACGCTGGTGGCGCAGCGGCATGCGCCCCAGCCCTCCACCTTCAGTGTCCAGGTAGAGCCCGACGCGGGCACCACCACCGTCAGCGTCACCCGGGGCCCACCGGTGCGCGTGGAGGCCGAGGGCGTCACCCTCCCCGTCGCCCCCGGCGAGACGGTGCTCGTGGAGAAGGGGCGTCCGCCTTCCCTCCCTCCGCCGAGCGTGCCCCAGCCCGAGAAGCCCGCGGAGGGCGCGCGGCTCGAATACCCGGCGGACACGAAGGGCGTGGGCCTGGGGCCCGTGAAGCTCTCCTGGGCGGCGCAGCCGGGCGTCGAGCGTTATGAGGTCGAGGTGTCGCGGGAGGCGCCGGGCGCCAACGTGCTCACCCTGTCCTCCACCGTGGCCGAGCTGAAGCTGCCGCGGCTGCCGGCGGGACGGTATCGGTGGACGGTGAGAGCCGTGAGCGCCTCGGGCCGGTCGGAGCCCTCCGGGGCGCGGCGGTTCGAACTGGTCGAGAACATCTCCGTCAGGGTCCGTTCGGGGCCGTGGGAGTAGTTGCTGGAGGAGTCGCGCCGTGCGCCTGTTCAAAGCCATGCTCCTCTTGATGCTGGTGGTCAGCATCGTCCCGACCCTCATGGTGGGCTGGCTCTCCGTCTCCCATACGCGCGAGCTGCTGGTGCGCGACGCCCAGGAGCTGGCGCAGGAGCGCGTGAAGCAGTTGCGGCTCAAGGCCGAGAACTTCCTGGGCGAGCCCACCGACGCGGTGCTGGGCCTGGCCCGCGTGCCGAACTTCTTCTCGCTGCCCACCGAGGCGCAGCAGATGCACCTGGGAGCAGTGCTCTCACAGCGCCGCGAGGTGCTGGCCATCACCGTCTTCGGTCCGGACCGCAAGCGGATGCCCGGGCTGCAGGCCTTCTCGCGGCATGACGTGTCCCCCACCGCGCTCGCCTCGCACGAGGAGCGGAGCCGGGCGCTGCTCGAGAGCAGCATCGAGACCCTGCGCTACTCGGACGTCGTGGTGGTCCCGAATGGAGCCGGGCCCCTCGTGACGGTGGCCTTCTCCGTGGGGGAGCCCGTCAAGGGCTTCATCTCCGCGGACCTGTCGCTGTCGGGGCTGCGGCAGATGCTCGAGCAGGAGCGCGTGGGCAGCACCGGCTTCGCGTACCTGACAGACCGCCGCGGGCGCCTCGTCGTGGGCGGAGGCGGCGTGGGCGCGCTGGGCGGAGACGTCTCGCAGCGAAGCCCCGTGGCCCACCTGCTGCAACAGCTGGCCACCACGCCCGACGCGGAGCTGTTCCACGTGGGCAACTTCGGCGAGGGGCGCGACGCGGTGGTGGCCGCGTACACGGTGCTCCCGGAGACGGGCTGGGCCATCATCTCCGAGCAACCCGTGGAGCACGCCTATCACCAGGTGGAGACGATGGAGCGGCGCATCCTCGTGGGGCTGGGCGCGGCCATCCTGGTGGCGCTGGTGCTGGCGGCGCTCTTCTCGCGCACGCTCACCCGGCCGCTCAAGGTCTTCACCGAGGGCGCGCTGGAGCTGGCGCGCGGCAAGTTCGGCGTCGAGGTGAAGATCACCCAGAAGAACGAGGTCGGGGAGCTGGCCCAGACGTTCAACTACATGAGCAAGCAGCTGCTCGCGTACGACCTGGAGAACCGCGGCCTCTACGAGAGCCTGGAGAAGGGCTACCTGGAGACCATCGTCGCGCTGGCCAACTCCATCGACTCGAAGGACGCGTACACGCGCGGTCACAGCCAGCGGGTGGGCGACGTGGCGGTGGAGATTGGCCGGGAGCTCAACCTCACCGAGCGCGAGCTGCGCCAGCTCCAGTACGGCGGCATCCTCCACGACATCGGCAAGATTGGCATCGTCGAGTCCATCCTCTGCAAGCAGACGAAGCTGACGGACCAGGAGATGGCCATCATGCGCGAGCACCCGGCCATCGGCGACGCCATCATCGGCCCGGTGAGCTTCCTGGGCGCGGTGCGCGCGTGCGTGCGCCACCACCACGAGCGCTGGGACGGCACGGGCTACCCGGACCGGCTCAAGGGCGACGACATCCCCCTGCTCGCCCGCATCGTCGGGTGCGCGGACACCTTCGACGCCTGCACGTCGACGCGCCCCTACCAGAAGGCCATGCCGCTGGAGAAGGCGATGGAGATCCTGGACACCCTCACCGGCGCGCAGTTGGACCCGCAGGTGGTGGCCGCGCTGCGACGGGTGCTGGCCAAGAAGGGCGTGCGGCTGGAGGGCCACCGGCAGCCCGTCAAGCTGGCCTCGTGAGTCCCGCGCCTCCCCAGGCCCGAAGGATGGTAGGGAGGGCGCACCGCTGTTGAGCTTCTGAAAGGTGCAACGTTGAGCTTCTGGGACCGCATCAAGCCCTCGACTCCCGCCGCCACCGCGACGGACACCCGCCTGTCTCCGGACGGCTCCCGCCTGGAGCTGACGTGGGATGACGGTGCCCGGAGCGCCGCCACCGCGCAGCTGCTGCGCCAGCAGTGCCCGTGCGCGGCCTGCGTGGACGAGTGGACGAACCAACGCACGCTGGACCAGACGAAGGTGCCCGCGGACCTGCGCGTGAAGCAGCTGCAGCCCGTGGGCAACTACGCGCTGGCGTTCAACTTCAGCGACGGGCACACCACCGGCATCTACCCCTGGAAGCTCCTGCGCGAAGTCACGCAGCCCATCTCCTGAAGGGCCCACGAGCCCGGAGCGCCTCCTCGTGAACGAACGCTATCGGCTCGTCAGTCCCCTGGCCACCGGCGGCATGGCGGAGCTCTTCCTCGGCGTGGCGAAGGGCGCCGAGGGCTTCGAGCGCACCGTCGCCATCAAGCGCATCCTCCCCCACCTGGCCCAGGAGCCCGACATCGCGCGGATGTTCCTGGCCGAGGCCCGACTCGCCACGCTGTTGCAACACCAGAACATCGCCACCGTGTTCGACGTGGCCCAGAGCGCCTCGGGGCTCTTCCTGGTGATGGAGCTGGTGGACGGGTGGGACCTGGGTGTGCTGCTGCGCCAGACCTCGAAGCTGGGGCGCCGCTTCCCGCCGCACCTGGCCGCGCACATCGCGCTCCACGTGCTCGCGGGGCTGCACCACGCCTACCGCAAGCTCCACGAGGGGCGGCCGTTGCTCATGGCCCACCGGGATGTGTCTCCGTCCAACATCCTCGTGTCCCGCGAGGGTGAGGTGAAGGTGACGGACTTCGGCATCGCCCGGCTGAGCGGCGCGTCCCACACCGCGCCCGGCCACTTCAAGGGCAAGGAGGCCTACAGCGCTCCCGAGGTCCTCCAGGGCCAGCCCGCCACCATGTTGAGTGACCAGTTCTCCCTGGGGCTCGTGCTCCATGAGCTGCTCACGGGCGCGCATCCGTTCTCGTCCACCACGGAGTCGGGGGGCTCCGTCGCGCTGGCCATCGTGTCGCGCGACGTGCCGCCGCTGCCTCCCGAGGTTCCCGCGTCCCTCGCGGACATCGTGCGGCGCATGCTCGCCCGCGCGCCCGAGGCCCGCTTCCCCACGCCCGAGACCCTCGGTGAGGTGCTCGCGAGGTGGCTGGCGCAGACGGGGGAACCCGCGAGCGCGCAGGGACTCACCGCGTTCCTCGAGGCCCTGCCACCTCCTCCCACGCTGAGGGAGAAGGCTGGAGGAGCGGGGTCGAGGAGTGGTGCATCACCGTCGCGTCCGAGCGCGAGCCTGCGCCCCGCCACGAACGACCCTTCCGCGCACTCGGCGCCGACGCGCATGGGGCCCCTCGCGGAGGCGCTCGCTCAGGGTGCATCGGCGGGAACCGGGGCACCGCCTGGACAGGAGGATTCGCGGGCGCTGGATGCGATGGACGCTGGGGAGGACGAGGCGTCGGGGCCCGCGGGCATCGAGATGAGTTCGAGCGGGCGGCTCCTGCACCGCTGCGTGCGGTGTGGCTCGCTCCTGTCCGCGGCGCGCGCGCCCTGCTCCGTCTGTGCCGAGCGGCTCGCGCCGCCGACTCCGGGGGCCTTCGACACCTCCGTCGAGTCTCCCTTCGCACCTCAGGGGGCCTTACTCGCCGCGGACGATGAAGCCCCGGCCGTGGATGGCCGCGCGCCACTGACACCCGGCGCCTCGGACACCTCACGTCAGGTGGCTCCCGGAGACACGCCTTCGGGCTCGCTCCGGGGTGCCAGTGCGCTGGCCGCGCCTGCCAGGAATGCTCGCGGTGCCGGACCTGCTTCGAGCGGCGCGGACACCACCACCTCGTCACTCGCGGACAGCATCGACGCCGCGCCTCGTCGCCCTTCGGCGCCGAGCGTGACGCAGGCGCGAGGTGATTCACTGGAGCTCGAGGAGCGAGCCCCTCGTCCCGAGAGCACCTGGGATGAGGTCCCCGCCTCCGCGGCGCCTCGGCGCTGGGGACGTCGCCTGGTCCTGCTCATGGGCGCGGCCGTCGCCGTGGGCGGCAGCGTGTGGCTGTGGCCGCACCGCACCACCGTCGCGAATCGCCTCATGGCAAGCGTCAACCGCCCCATGCCTCCTCCCGTGCTCATGCTCACGAGCGAGCCCTCGGGCGCGACGGTGTTGATTGGCGAGAAGCCGGTGGGGACGACGCCGCTGGCGCTCGACAACCTCTACCCCGAGGGCCCCGTCGCCGTGCAGGTGCGGCTCAAGGGCTATCGTCCGTGGAAGGGCACCTTCCCCGGAGGCGAGCCTGCGCGGCTCGAGGCGACGCTCCAGAAGTGAGCCACATGGGTGGCCGCCCGCCGCAAGGCACGGTCCTCGGACGCAGGAGCGGGCGGCTCGAAGTGACGCTCAGCGGTCAGCCGCACACTGCACGGGTGGCCGCTCGCGGCACGGCACTCGAAGGTGAGTTCTCGCGGCTTGAGGCAACGCCACAGCTGTGAGCCGCACGTGTGGCCCCTCCGCTGTCGAGTCGCGCGCGGAGGAGTCCGTACTTCGAGGGAAGCAGCCGGGTCCGAAGCGGGCCACCTGGAACGTGGCCCCTCCAGTCGTCACTTCACCAGGCGCAGGTGCCCCCGACGCGGCGGCGGAGAGTCATCCTTCGGCCCCTCGGGAGTCACCTCCGGAGGCGGCGGCGCGGCAACCGGAGCCTCCTCGACCACCGGCTCCGCGGGCACCTCACGCAGGAAGGTGCGCGGACGCTCCGAGGCCACCGGCATCGGCTGCGGCTGAGGACGCGCCGCCACCGGCTGCTGGAGCAGCTCCGGGGGCATGTCCTCCATGTACATCCACGACTCCTTCGTCACGTGGCTGGCGATGGCGAACAGCGCCGACCACGGCACCGCCACCTTGAACCGCGACCCCGAGAAGCTCAGCGTGCAGCGCACGCCCCACTCGCCCACCGTGAGGTCCGGCGGGTCGAAGCGATACGAGAGGTTGAGGCGCAGGTGCGCCTCTCCTCGCAATGAAGCGGGAACGAGCACACCGGGCCTGCGCGCGTCCAGGTGGATCATCACCATCCCCTGGTCCAGCGAGGCGAGCAGCCGCTCCTTCTTGTCCAAATCCTTCTTGTCGTCCATCGGTGTACGGCGAAGAGAAATTCGGGCGCGCCACGTCAGCGTCGGCGCACGGCCCGGTCCATCTCTCGCTTCGTCTCCCGCTCCTTGATGTCCTGGCGCCGGTCCTCGTGTGTCTTGCCCCGACACAACCCGAGCTCCACCTTCGCGCGCCCCTTCTTGAAATACAGCATCAGCGGGATGATGGAATACCCACGCTCCCGCACCTTCGTGGTCCACCGGTCGATTTCCGCCCGGTGCATCAGCAGCTTCCGGCCGCGTGTGGGCAGATGGTCGAACACGCTGGCGGACTTGTAGGAACCGATGTGGGCATTGAGCAGGAACAGCTCGCTCCCCTTGGGCAGGGCATACGCGTCCGAGAGATTGGCCACCCCGTCACGCAGCGACTTCACCTCGCTTCCCGTCAGCTCCAGGCCGGCTTCCACCTTCTCGTCCACGGTGTAGTCGAAGCGCGCACGCCGATTCTCGGCGATGAGCCTGACCTGTTCGCCGCCCGCCGGCCCCTTCGACTTTCCACCCGATGCCATACGTGTCGTGGGTCTCCTAACCGCCCAATGCCATGTTGTCGATGAGGCGTGTGTTGCCGCTGAAGGCCGCCACGAGCAGGCGAGCAGCCCGCCCCGGCGTTACCACGTCCAGCGGAGTCAGGCGCTCGGCATCCACCAGCGCGACGTAATCCTCGCGCAGGCCCGCCGCGGCCAATTCGTGCCGCACAGCACCAGTCAGGGCCACGGCATCCCGCGTGCCTCCGTGAAGAAGGGTGAGCGCCGCCCGCAGTCCTCGCGACAGGGACAGCGCCCGCTGCCGCTCCTCGGTGGACAAGTAGGCATTGCGGCTGCTCATCGCCAGCCCGTCGGGCTCGCGGACCGTCGGCATTCCGACGATGTCCACGCCCAGGTGCAAATCCCGGTTGAAGGCCTTGATGACCTGCAGCTGCTGGTAGTCCTTCTCCCCGAACAGCGCGACGGCCGGCCGGAAGAGCGCGAGCAGCTGCGTGACGATGGTGGCCACGCCCCGGAAGTGCCCCGGACGCCGCTCGCCACACAGCCCCTGGCTCACCTCCGTCACCTCGACGTACGTCTGATAGCCCGGGGGGTACATGACCTCGGGCGTGGGCGCGAAGACGACGTCCGCTCCGGCCTCGCCACACTTCGTCAGGTCTCCCTCGAAGTCGCGCGGGTAGCGCGAGAGGTCCTCCTTGGGCCCGAACTGGGTGGGGTTGACGAAGATGGAAACGGCCACCACGTCGGCGCGACGGCGCCCCTCACGGATGAGCGAGAGGTGCCCTTCGTGCAGGTAGCCCATGGTGGGCACCAGCGCGAGCCGGCGCCCCTCACGGGCAAGACCCGCCGCCCACGCCTTCACTTCCTCCACGGTTCGCAGGACGGCGGGCGCCATGCGCTAGACCGGGATTCCGTAGACGGGGCCGATCTTCTCCTCACCCTCGGCCGCCACCGGCACCTCGGCGCGCGGGCCGGGCACGGGGACCGCGGGCGCCACGGCGCGCAGCGTCTTGGTCGCCTTGAACGAGTGGTCGTCGTCCGGGAACGCGCCCTGGCGGACCTCGTCGAAGTAGACCTGGGCGGCGCCGGTGATGGAGCCGTGCAGGTCCGCGTAGCGCTTGACGAACTTGGGCTTGAAGTCCGGGTTCATCCCCAAGAGGTCGTAGCAGACCAGCACCTGCCCGTCGCAGTGACGACCCGCGCCGATGCCGATGACGGGGATGCTCAGCTTCTGCGTAATCGTGCGCGCCAGCTCCATCGGCACGCCCTCCAGCACCAGCGCGTAGGCCCCCGCGGCCTCCAGCGCGAGCGCGTCCTCCACGAGCTGCCGGGCCTGGTCCTCGTCGCGCCCCTGGACGACATAGCCGCCCATCTTGTGCACCGACTGGGGCGTCAGGCCCAGGTGCCCCATGACGGGGATGCTCGCGCGGACGATGGCGCGCACAGTGTCCGCGAACTCCGCGCCGCCCTCCAGCTTCACGCTGCCCGCACCGCCCTCGGAGATGAGCCTGCCCGCGTTGCGGACCGCCTCCTGGACGGACACCTGGTAGCTCATGAAGGGCAGGTCGGCCACGACGTGGGCGCGCTTCGTTCCGCGAGCCACCGCCGCCGAGTGGTAGACCATCTGGTCCATCGTCACGGGCAGCGTGGAGTCATGGCCCTGGATGACCATGCCCAACGAGTCACCGATGAGCAGCACGTCCGCGCCCGACTGGTCGAGGATGTGGGCGAACGTGGCGTCGTACGCGGTGACCATGCAGATCTTCTGGCCGATCTGCTTCAGGCGCTTCAGCGAATGGATGGTGACCTTGTCCTTCACGGTTCACCTCCTGTTGGGTGAGGGTGGATACGGCAAAGTGCCGACCCCGGGCCCCTCGCCGTCCCGTCAGGGATCGCCGGAAGCTTCGAAGCCGACCCCCGCACTCTAACGCCCTCGCCCCGGCCGTGGGGCCTCAACAAGCGGGCGACCCGTCGGGAGGCCGATTTCAGGGACGCCGCGACGCCTTGGGCAGGTAGTGCTGCGTCCCCGGCTTCGCCTTGCGGATGGCTGCCAACAGGTCTTCCCTGTCCGCCTCGTTATTCACGAAATCAATGTCCGAGGTGTCCACCACGAGGAGCGGCGTCTCCGTGTAGTGGAAGAAGAAGTTGTTGTACGCGTGGACCAACCCCTCCAGGTAGCCGGAGTCGAACTTGCGCTCGAACTCGCGGCCGCGCTTCTTGATGCGTTGCAGCAGCACGTCGAGGCGGGCCTGGAGGTAGACGACGACGTCGGGCTTGGTGACGCGGGGCCCGAGCGCCTCGAAGACGCGCTCGTAGAGGGCGAGCTCGTGGGCGTCCAGGTTGAGGTGGGCGAAGATGCGGTCCTTGGCGAACAGGTAGTCGCTGACCGTGACCGAGCGGAACAGGTCCTGCTGGAAGAGCTCCTGCTGCTGCCGGAAGCGCGACAAGAGGAAGAAGATCTGCGTCTGGAAGCCGAACTTCTGCCGGTCCGTGTAGAAGCTGGACAGGAAGGGGTTCTCCTCCACGACCTCGAGCACGCGGCGCGCGCTCAGCCGCTCGGAGAGGATGTTGGAGAGGCTCGTCTTGCCGACGCCAATGGGCCCCTCGACCACGATGTACCGGTAGTCCATCCGCCGAGGCCTCCCGACCCGGAAAACGCGCGATGAGGCCCCGGTGATTCTCCACCTGGGAAAACAGGTCGCGGGGCCACGCGTGGGGGCGCGGATAACACAACCTGGGCACCGGGGTCCGGCGATTTTTCCATGCCCGGGGTGGCGGCGGGAATCCCAGGGCTCGCTTGACGCTGTGGGTGGGCTCCCCCTAGGTTGCCGCGCGATTCCATGGCGTGTGCGCGGGGTGCCCTTCGGTCATGAGTGGGAGGCAGCGGGCGAAGACAGTGGTGCGGCTCGAGGAGGCTCGCCCGAGCGCCACGCCCAAGGCCGAGACTCCACCTCCCATGGAGGCGGATCCGCTCTATGGCGTCGTGCTGCTGAAGACGGCGCTGGAGCTCAAGCGCCGCAAGGATGGCTCCGTGGAGGACATCCTCCGCGACGTGCTGACGCGCATGCGCATCCCCGAGGATGAGTTCCGGGCGTTCCTGGAGCAGCAGGGCGGCCTGGGTCAGCTCCTCGGGCTGCGGGGCCGGTAGGGCCCGCGCCGGGCCCCCTGCCCTACTCGTCCGCGCCGTCGTCCGAGAGGTCCACCGACGGCGGCGAGCGACCGGGAGCCACCGGTCCGAGCGCGCGCTCCAGGGCGGCGAACTCCTCCGGCGAGAGCGTCTCCGCGCGGCGCTGCGGGTCGATTCCCGCCGTCTGGAGCGCGGCGAGGAGCGCGTCGGGCGTGGCCAGCGTCTTGTCCGACTTGAGCGAGTTGAGCAGCGTCTTGCGGCGCTGGGCGAAGGCGGCCTTCACCACGCGGGTGAAGCGGGCCTCGTCGATGATGGGCGCGCGCGGTGACGCGCGGCGCGTGAGCGACAGCACCGCGGAGTCCACCTTCGGTGGCGGATGGAAGCGCCACGCCTCCAGCGTGAGCACGTTCTCCGCGTCGAAGTGCAGGCCGAGCAGCACCGTGAGCAGGCCGTAGTCGCGAGTGCCAGGCTCCGCGGCCAGGCGCTCCACCACCTCCTTCTGGAGCGTGAAGACGGCGCGCGACACATGGGCGCGCTGCTCCAGCACCTGGAAGAGGATGGAGCTGGTGAGGTGGTACGGAAGATTGCCCGCGACGGCCACGTCGGGCGCGCCGGCCACCTCGGCGAAGTTCACGGTGGCGGCGTTGCCCGCCACCACGCGCACGCCGGGAATCGCCTCCTTCTCCAGCACCGTCACCATGTCCCGGTCGCGCTCCACGGCCGTCACCTTCGCGCCCGTGGCGGCGAGGAAGCGCGTGAGGTGGCCCAGGCCCGGGCCCAGCTCGACAACGGGCTCGCCCTCGCGCAGGTGCAGCGCGTCGGCGATGGTGCTGAGCGCGTCCTCGTCTCCGAGGAAGTTCTGGCCCCAGCTGTACTTGGCGCGCAGGCCGTGGCGCTTGAGGATGTCTCGCGGCGATTCCACCCGGGTGTCCCTCTTCTACATGCGCCAGGCGGGGTCGGCCGCCAGGCGGAAATCACCGCGCAAGCCGCGGCGCCACGCCTCATACCCCGCGACGGCGATCATCGCGCCATTGTCCGTGCACAAACGCACCGGCGGCAGGAACATGCGCAGCCCCCGCTCCTCGGCGCGCTGCTGACACAGGGCCCTGAGGCGCGAGTTGGCGGCCACGCCCCCGCACAGCACCAGCTGCTTGTGGCCCAGCCGGCGCGCGGCGGCCACCAGCTTCTTGGACAGCACGTCCGCCACCGCCTCCTGGAAGGACGCGCACAGGTCCGCGAGCGCCTGCCCCTCCGGAACGCCGTGCTTCTTCGTGTGCTGCAGCACCGCCGTCTTCAGGCCGGAGAAGGAGACATCGAAGTTGTCGCCGGGCAGCGCGCGCGGGAAGCGGATGGCCTCCGGGTTCCCCTTCTGCGCGAGCTGGTCGATGGGCAGCCCGCCCGGGTACGGCAACCCGAGGATGCGCGCCGTCTTGTCGTAGGCCTCGCCCGCGGCGTCGTCGCGCGTGCTGCCCACCAGCCGGTAGTGCCCGAACTCCTTCACCTCGTAGAGGCTGGTGTGCCCACCGGAGACGACGAGCCCGAGGAACGGCGGCTCCGGCGCGTCCTCCAGGAGCCGGATGGCGAGCAGGTGGCCCTCGAGGTGGTTGGCGCCGACGAAGGGCTTGCCGGTGGCGAGGCTCAGCCCCTTGGCCACCTGCAGCCCCACCAGCAGCGCGCCGATGAGCCCCGGGCCGGACGTGACGGCGATGAGGTCCACGTCGTCGAGCGTCTTCTGGGCGCGCGTGAGCGCCTCGTGCACCACCGGCATCACCTGGACGATGTGGTTGCGCGAGGCGAGCTCCGGCACCACCCCGCCCCAGCGACGGTGGATGTCCACCTGGGTGGAGACGACGTCCGACAGCACGCGCCGGCCGTCCTCCACGAGGGCGGCGGCGGTCTCATCACAGGAGGTTTCCAGGCCGAGGACGAGCAAGGCGACTCACTTCACTTCCAGCAGGGCGGGAGCGACCAGGACGTCCGCCGCCCGCTCAGTTGCCGAGCGACTTGAGCATGGCGCGGACCTCGTTGGCGGAGGCCCCCGACGGTTCCAGCTTCAAATACTGGTTGTAGGCCCGTCCCGCCTCGGAATTCTTGCCGATGGACTGGTACGCCATGCCGAGCGACAGCCAGGCCCGCGCGTTCTTCTCATCGTCCCGGACCACGTCCACCAGCAGCTTGGTGGCCTCGCGGAAGGCGGACTCGGACTCGAAGCCGTTCACCAGGGCGATGCCCAGCCCGGCCTTGGCCTCGGTGGAGTCCGGCTTGAGGCCCATCGCCTTGCGGTAGTTCGCGGCCGCCGTCTTGTGCCGTCCGCCCACCGTGGCGCTCTTGGCCTGCTTGATGAGGCTCGCGTACTCGACCTCCGGGTCCACCGCCGGGGCGACGGGGGTGCCCGAGTCCGCGCCGGAGGCAGGCGCCTCCACCACGGCGGTACCGGCGTCCACGGCGGCGGGCGGCGTCTGGACGACGGCGCTCCCCGCGTCGGGCGTTCCCTGCGCGCCCGCGTCGACCGGGGCCTGGACCACGGCGGTGGTGCCCGAGTCGGGCTCGGCCACCGGCGCGATGACCGCGGCGGGCTTCTGGGGCTCGGGCGTCTGGACTGTCTCCACCTTCGGGGGCGTCTCGGCGGGAGGCTTGTCCCCGCCGCCGAACGCCACCACCGCGACCACCGCGCCGATGAGCAGCAGCGCGCCGCCCACATAGAGGCCCGTGCGACGCGGGCGCACCGCCGCCACGTCCTCCGCATGGGACACGGGCGGTGCCGGCGTCGGCGTCGCGGGCTTCGGCGTCTGCGCGAGCACCGGAGGCGCCACGGGCGTGGGGGCCACGATGGGCTGCGGCGTCGCGGGGGTGATGAGCGTGGGCGGCGGCGCGGCTGGCGTCAGCGGCTCCTCCGGGATGGAGGGGGCCGCCGGGCGCTCGGGCGCGCCATGCCCCGGATAGGGCGGCAGGGCGAGCTGCGGCGGCGGCGCGGCGGGGACCTCTTCCACCTCGGGGAGGGTGTCGACGTCGACGGCCGGGACGTCGCGGCCGCTCACCAGCGTCACCTCGGACGACGGAGGCGCGGGCGCGGGTGGCGGCACGGGCGGGAACGGGTTGGGCCCCACCGCCGCGCCTCCGAAGATGGGCGCTCGCGCGGGCGCGGGCGGCTCGGAGACGGGCGCGGGCTGCGGCGCGGAGCCCCCCTGCCCTCCGAAGCCTCGCGGGCCCGAGGCCCACACGGAGGACGGGCCCCACGTGGTGGGCGCGCTGATGCCCTCGGTGTCCACGCGGTTCCAGTCGAGCAGCAGGCTGCGGCGCGCGTGCTCCGTCGCGCGATGCGCCGGCGGCGGCTCCACGAGGAAGGACGACCCCTCCGCGACGGCCGGAGGCAGCGTGGGCGCTTCGCCATCCGCGTCCGCCGTCTCGTCCACCATGCCCAGGGGGCGCTTGGGGCGCGCGGGGAACACGACGACGTTGGCGGGCACCGCGTGCGCGGGGGCGGCGGGCGTGGGCTCGGGCTCCTCGGGCGGAGCCGTGACGGGCTCCTCCTCGACGCCCGCGGGCGGCGCGAGCACGCTGGGCGGCATCACCCGCGCGGCCGGCTCCGGCGGAGGGGCGACGGGCTCGGGGGCGACGGGCTCCGGCGGCGCGGGCTCGATGGGCGTGGGCGGCGGGGCCGCGTTGAGCCACTGCTCGATGCCGGGCTTGCTGCTCTGCACCGGCTCCAGCGGCGCGTTGCCCAGCTCCCGGATGAGGCCCTCGAAGTACAGCTTGCTGATGATGCCCAGCGCGGCCAGGTCCTCGAAGTCCGAGTCCTCCACCACGCGGCTCAGCGCGCGCTTGCCGTCGAACAGGCGCAACAGGCCGTTCACCTCGTCGGGAATCTCCGAGAGCCGGTCGGCGAGCTGGTGGTAGTCGATCTCGAACACCGTCTCCAACGGAGGCAGCTGCTCGAGCATGCGGCCCCACTCATCGAGGCGACGCATGCCCTCCATCAGCAGGCCCTGCGTGGAGATCTCGATGCGCTCGGGGCGGTCCAGCGAGGTGAACTGGACGTCGAACTGTCCCTCGAAGGTGTTGAGCAGCCGGTAGAAGGCGTTCTCGCCCTTGAGCCGACCCAGCTCCGCGTCGATGACGCGGCCTTCCTTGAAGTAGACGGTGCCGGTGCGCTCGCCCTGGATGGAGATGACGCCCGTCTTGCGGCCGATCTCGAACGTCTGGACCAGGTCCACCACGCCCATGTCCGCGAGGCTGCCGCCGAAGCCACCCTTCGTCGTCTCCCGCTTCTCGATCCTCTCCTTCTCCGCCTTCTGGAGGATCATCTTCACGCGGGTGACGATCTCTTTGATGTAGATCGGCTTGGTCAGGTAGTCGTCGCCGCCCAGCTCCAGGCCGCGCACCTTGAACTCGACCGACTTCTGGCTCGTCAGGAAGACGAACGGGATGAACTTGAAGCGCTCGTCGGACTTGAGCGCCTTGCACAGCTCGAAGCCGTCCATCTCCGGCATCTTGGTGTCCGCGAGCACCAGGTCCGGTGGGCTGATCTGCACCTTCTCGATGGCGTCCTTGCCGTGGATGGCCGTCGTCACGGAGAAGCCCGCCTTCTTCAGGCTGACCTCCATCACGCGGAGACTCTTCGCGTCCCCATCCACCAGGAGCAGGTGCTGCTTGGCCACGTTACTTGCCTTTCATCTACGGAGGACGATTCGCGGAAGAGCCCGGCGCGGGGAGCATCCTGCCCGCTTTCCAGGCATGTCAATGGGTTGGAACGACGGAGGGACTGGCTGCCCCCCGGCCGCCCGGGCGCGGGGTGAAGCGCTACGAGCGCGGCCTCAGCGGAAGAACCCGCCCTTCTTGGGTGGGTTCTTCTTGCGCATGTCGATCAGCCGCAGCTCCTGGTTGGCCTCCAGGTGCTTGGAGTTGGCGCGCACCGCCTCGCGGAAGTGGCGCTCGGCCCGGTCCATGTCGCCCTCGACCCGGGCGATGACGCCCAGCTGGTAGTGCGCGCGGTCGCAGTTCGGGTCGGCCTTGACCGCGTCCAGCATCATCTGCTTGGCCTTGGGCATGTCCGCCTTCCGGGCGGGGTCCATGTAGATGGCCCAGGCGCGCGCGGCCAGGTAGGTGGCCTTGGGGTCCAGGGCGTGGGCGCGCTCGTAGTGCTCCGACGCGGTGGTGAAGTCGCGCTTGCGGAAGTAGACCTCGCCCATCTTGTAGAGGTCATCGGGGCTGCTCTCCGGGCGTCCCGGTGCGGGGCGCGCGGACCCGGTGGACCCGCCCGGCGCTGGCGGCGCCTTGGGCAGCGACTGCTGGGCCTGGAGCGTCTGGATGTAGGCCTTGCGGCGGGCGTCGTCGTAGAGGACCTCGTAGGCCTCGCGGATGGCCTCGAAGACGGACGTTATCTTCTGCGCCAGGTGCGGCAGCGTCGGCGGCAGCCTGTCGGGGTGGAAGACCTTGGCCAGGCTCAGGAAGGCGGCCTTCACCTGATCCCTGGGGGCATCCTGGGGGACGCCGAGGACGTAGAAGTGATCCTTGCGGGCCTGCACGTCGGCGTAGCGCTGCTCGATGAGCTGGGCCTGACGGGCCTCATCCGGCTTGGGGGGCTCGGTGGGGGCGGCGGGCACGGCGGGGCCGGACTCGGTGACAGGGGCGGCGCCCACGGGGGCGGCGGGGGTCCCGCGTCCTCCGAGCACGCCCATGTTCTCCATCGCACGGCGCAGCAAGCGCTGGCGCCGGAGCTTCGCGGCCTCGTCGGGATTGGAGGGGTCTGCCGCCACGTCGTCCTCGTCGAAGTCCCAGTCGTCCAAGTCTCCAGACGGCTCGGACCACGCAGTCTCGCCAGTTGGGCCGGTGTTGTCACCGGGGAAGGTCTCGAAGTCCGCTTCAATGGTTGCTTCGACGATGGCTTCGACCGGGGGCTCCTCCGCGCCGACGTTCGCCTGATTGACATCCGAGCGGACGAGCGTCTCCAGGTGGGCATCCACCTGCTGGAGGGCTGCTTCGAAGGAGGCCGTGAGGGTTTCGGCGGCTTCGTCCTTGTCGAAGGAGACGATGCGCCACAGGTCGTCCTCGCTGGCTCGCTTGTTCTTGGCGGGCGTGGGCCCCAGGCGCAGAGGGGGCGGCGCGGCGACTGGGGCCGGACGGGAGGCCCACAGGCTGTCGTCGGCGGCGTCCTCGGGGGAGCCCTCGATGAGGGTGTCCATGTCCGCCGTGAGAACGGGGGGGTCGACCGGCGTGAGGACGGGGGGGCCTGAGGCGGCGCGGGGTGGCGGGGTGGGGAGCGGCTCGGCGGCGGGGACGGCCTCCGCCCAGAGCTCGGGCTCGGGTTCGGCCTCGAGCAGGGGGAGGTCCTCGGGCTCCGGCTCTGGGGTGAGGGAGGTCTGCGTCGCGCGCCAGGACTCGTCCTGGACGGGGACCTGGTCCTTGGTGCGGGTGGGCGGGACGACGGAGCGCGCCGGCTCCTCCGCGAGCCAGGGCTCGAGGGGCTGGGACTTCGAGCGGCGAAGGGCCTCCTCCATGTCGTGGAGGAGCTCGGCCTGGGCGCGGTCCCTGGCGGAGCGGAGGGCCTCGCGGCTCTCGCCATGGAGGGGGAGGCCGGATTGGGAGGAGGCCGCGAGCGGCGGGACGTTGGAGGCGCGGGATGAGGAGGGAGGTGGGACTTCCTCGACGTCGTCGGCGGGGATGATGTCGCCGACGTCGAGCATCAGCTCGCCGATGTCCTCCTGGGTGGAGGCCGTGGGGGCAGGGAGTTGGAGGGCCTGGGTCTCCGCGAGACGGGCCTGCTCGGCCTGGTGCTGTTCTTCCGCGAGGCGGGCCTGTTCGGCCTGGTGCTGTTCTTCCGCGAGGCGGGCCTGTTCGGCCTGACGTGCCTCTTTCGCGCGGCGGACCGCGTCGGCCCTGCGACGCTCGACCTCGAGTCGGAGCTCTTCGGCGCGACGGGCTTCTTCGGCGAGGCGGGCTTCCTCCGCGAGGCGCTCGTCCTCTTCACGAAGCCGAGCTTCTTCAGCAAGGCGAGCCTCTTCGGCTACGCGGGCCTCCTCTGTGAGACGCTCCTCTTCGGCCACGCGGGCTTCCTCTGCCTGCCGGGCCGCTTCCGCAGCGCGAGCCTCTTCTGCCACTCGCGCTTCCTCAACGAGACGAGCCTCTTCAGCCCGACGTCCTTCCTCTTCACGAAGGCGAGACTCTTCGGCCCGACGCTCTTCCTCCGCACGAAGCCGCGCCTCTTCAGCGAGACGGGCCTCTTCAGCCAACCGGGCCTCTTCGGCCAGGCGAGCCTCTTCAGCCAGTCGCGTTTCTTCCGCGAGGCGGGCCTCTTCGACAAGGCGGGCCTCTTCGGCCCGACGCTCCTCCTCCGCACGAAGCCGCGCCTCTTCAGCGAGACGGGCCTCTTCAGCAAGCCGAGCTTCTTCAGCGAGACGGGCCTCTTCAGCCCGGCGCTCCTCCTCCGCACGAAGCCGGGCCTCTTCAGCAAGGCGGGCCTCTTCAGCAAGGCGGGCCTCTTCAGCGAGACGAGCCTCTTCAGCGAGACGAGCCTCTTCAGCCAGCCGCGCCTCTTCAGCGAGGCGGGCCTCTTCGGCCAGTCGCGCCTCTTCGGCTCGACGCTCTTCCTCCGCACGGATGCGCACGAAGCCGGGCCTCTTCGGCGAGACGAGCCTCTTCAGCGAGGCGGGCCTCTTCAGCCAGCCGCGCCTCTTCAGCGAGGCGGGCCTCCTCTGCGAGACGAGCCTCTTCAGCCAGTCGCGC
Source organism: Myxococcus sp. AS-1-15 (assembly GCF_020037055.1). Taxonomy (NCBI): domain Bacteria; kingdom Pseudomonadati; phylum Myxococcota; class Myxococcia; order Myxococcales; family Myxococcaceae; genus Myxococcus; species Myxococcus sp. AS-1-15. Next base: position 53,134 of record NZ_JAIQDF010000015.1, read on the forward strand.
CTCTTCGGCCCGACGCTCCTCCTCCGCACGAAGCCGGGCCTCTTCAGCGAGACGAGCCTCTTCAGCCAGTCGCGCCTCTTCAGCCAGTCGCGCCTCTTCAGCCAGTCGCGCCTCTTCGGCCCGACGCTCTTCCTCCGCACGAAGCCGGGCCTCTTCAGCGAGGCGGGCCTCCTCTGCGAGGCGGGCCTCCTCTGCGAGACGAGCCTCTTCAGCCAGTCGCGCCTCTTCAGCGAGGCGGGCCTCTTCGGCCAGTCGCGCCTCTTCGGCTCGACGCTCCTCCTCCGCACGGATGCGGGCCTCTTCAGCGAGGCGGGCCTCTTCAGCCAGTCGCGCCTCTTCAGCAAGGCGGGCCTCTTCAGCCCGACGCGCTTCCTCAGCACGGAGCCGGGCCTCTTCAGCGAGGCGGGCCTCTTCAGCGAGACGAGCCTCTTCCGCCAGTCGCGCCTCTTCGGCCCGACGCTCTTCCTCCGCACGAAGCCGGGCCTCTTCGGCGAGACGAGCATCTTCAGCGAGGCGGGCCTCTTCAGCCAACCGCGCCTCTTCAGCGAGGCGGGCCTCTTCGGCCAACCGCGCCTCTTCAGCGAGGCGGGCCTCTTCGGCCAGCCGCGCCTCTTCAGCGAGGCGGGCCTCCTCAGCGAGACGAGCCTCTTCAGCGAGGCGGGCCTCCTCTGCGAGACGAGCCTCTTCAGCCAGTCGCGCCTCTTCGGCCCGACGCTCCTCCTCCGCACGAAGCCGGGCCTCTTCAGCGAGACGAGCCTCTTCAGCGAGACGAGCCTCTTCCGCCAGTCGCGCCTCTTCAGCGAGACGGGCCTCTTCAGCCCGACGCTCCTCCTCCGCACGAAGACGAGCCTCTTCAGCGAGACGGGCCTCTTCAGCCCGACGCTCCTCCTCCGCACGAAGACGAGCCTCTTCAGCGAGACGAGCCTCTTCAGCAAGACGCGCCTCTTCAGCGAGACGGGCCTCTTCAGCCCGACGCTCCTCCTCCGCACGAAGTCGGGCCTCCTCCGCCAGTCGAGCCTCTTCCACTCGACGGGCCTCAGCGAGCCGAGCCTCTTCAACCCGACGCTCTTCCTCCGCACGGAGCCGCGCCTCTTCGGCCCGCCGCGCCTCTTCCGCGAGCCGCGCCTCCTCCTCCGCCCGTCGCCTCGCCTCCTCCCGCGCCTCCCACTCCTCCACCGACAGCGCCTCGACCGCCCCCTCCCGCTCCAGCACGAGCAGCAACGCCTCGTGCGCGGGCGTCAACCCCTCCGGCCGCCGGAACTCCCCGAGCGTCGCCAGCAACTCCCGCTCCCCCGCATCCGTCACCCACGGCGCGCACGCGGACACCTCCGCGCACCGATACACCCGCGGCCCCGCCACCTCCGCCCCACCCCGCTCCAGCGCCGCCCGCACCACCCTCACACCGGAGATGGGCTCGAACTCCGCCTCCACACTCCCCGCCTCGAAGGCCGCGCGCTCCGCCAGCTCACTCAGCCGGCGCACCTGCGCGAGCACCTGCTGCTCCGCCACCACCTCCGCGGCCAGCCCCCGCGCCTCCAGCAGATCCTCGTCCGGAGTCCCCGCCCCACCCCGCGCCCACAACCCGTCCAACGCCTCCGCGTCCAACAGGCCACCCTGCAACAACGCCTGCGCCGGACTCTGATAGCCAAACCCCAGCCGCGCCCCCACGAGGTCTCCCTCGCGCAAGCTCAGCCGCGACTCACGCCCTCCAGCGGACAGCGTCAACCAGCCCGTGGCTCGGGACTTGTGGGCGGAATACAGCGCTTCGGCGGCCTGCGACGGGGTCATCCTGCGCCCCAGTGTAGTCCCTCCACACCGCCCCTCAACTTGCCGAGGGTGCCCGCCTGCCCACCCCGCTGAAACAGACCTGTCGCAGGGCCTCGTACGTCCCCACCCCCACCGCCGTGGAGAGGTTCATGCTCCGAACCCCCTCCAACATCGGAATCGTCACCGCCGTCCCCGTCCCCCCCTCCATCACCTCCGGCAACAACCCCGTCACCTCCGAACCGAACACCAGGTGGTCCCCCGCCTCGAACCGCGCCTCGAACAACGACGTCTGGGCCCGCGCCGAGAACAACCACCGCCGCGCCTCCGGATACGCCTCCACGTAGGCCGAATACGTCGGGTACAGGCGGAGAAATACCTTGTCCCAGTAGTCCAGCCCCGCCCGCTTGAGCTGGCGGTCATCGATGGAGAACCCCAGGGGCTCCACGAGGATGAGCCGGCAGCCCGTCACCGCGCAGAGGCGGGCCACGTTGCCCGTGTTGGGGGGAATCTGGGGAGAGACCAGGACCAGATGCAGAGGACGCGCCAGGGGCTCGAGCATGGGGTAGAACGCGCTACATGCGCTGGAAGGTGACCAACGAGACGCGGCAGAGGCCGCTGGCGGACCGGGCGGAGAAGGCCACGTCCTTCGCCCACCGCTTCAAGGGGTTGATGGGCCGCACCGAGCTCGCCGTGGGCGAGGGCCTCCACATCCAGCCCTGTAACTCCATCCACACGTTCTTCATGCGCATTCCCATCGACGTGGCCTTCCTGGACGCCCAGGGGCGCATCGTCAAGCAGATGATGGCCCTGCCCCCCTGGCGGGCCACCTCCGTGTACCTGCAGGCACGCTCCGTCCTGGAGCTGCCCGCGGGCGTGCTCGCCGCCAGCGGCACCCAGGAAGGGGACCGCTTGAGCTTCGAGCCTGCCTCCTCTCCTGCGATGTCCCCTGGCTGACCCACGATGCGCACGAGTTTTGACCGATTTCCGAGCGCTTTGTTAACGTGCCCCGCCAGTTTCTCGTCCCCTTAGAAGAGTTCCCGCGCATGCGCATCGAGGTAGCCGGCAGCACCCACGTCGGGATGAAGCGGAATCACAACGAGGACAACTTCCTCATGCTGCCCGAGGAGCACCTCTTCATCGTCGCGGATGGGATGGGTGGCCACTCCTCTGGAGAGATTGCCAGCCGCATCGCCGTGGACGAGTTGGGTGAGTTCTACAAGATGACGTCCAAGGACCAGGACAGCACCTGGCCCTTCAAGATGGACAAGCAGCGCAACTATGACGAGAACCGGCTGGCCACCGGCATCAAGCTCGCCAACGCGCGCATCTACGAGAAGGCCAGCAGCGAGTCGAAGTACAAGGGCATGGGGACGACCATCGTCAGCGTGCACTTCGCCAGCGACGTGGCCTACGTCGGGCACGTGGGCGACAGCCGCGTGTACTTCTTCCGCTCCGGCGCCCTCAAGCAGATCACCGAGGACCACTCGCTGCTCAACGACTACCTCAAGGCGAAGAAGCTCTCGCCCGAGGAGGTCGAGAACTTCCCGCACAAGAACGTCATCGTGCGTGCGCTGGGCATGAAGGAGAACGTCCAGGTGGATGTCTCCCGCGTGGAGCCCCAGCCGGGCGATGTCTTCCTGCTGTGCTCGGACGGCCTGAGCGGCATGGTCACCGACGCGCAGATGCAGGAGATCCTCGGGCGCACGCCGGAGCTGGACAAGGCGTGCTCCCAGCTCATCGACATGGCCAACGCCGCGGGCGGCAACGACAATGTCACCTGCGTGCTCGCCCGCTACCACCCGGCCTGAGTCCCCGCGCGGCCCCGCCTGAGTCCCTGGCTCGGGCGATCCGCGGCCCCCGCCTGAGCCTGCTCAGGCGGTGCGCAGGAAGACGCGCAGCGCCTCCGCCACGCCCCACGCCTGGGCGATGCAGCCCCTGGGACGGAAGGGGGGCGTGGCGTCGAAGATCTCGCTCACCTGCCCCACGCCCGCCTGTCGCAGGTGGGCCTCCAGGCCGTCCATGACGTCGCGCAGGTGGGCGCGGTCCGGCTGCGCCCTCAGCGCCGCGTCCACGTAGTGGCCGATGAGCCAGCTCCACACCGTGCCCTGGTGGTACGCCGCGTCGCGCGCGCGCAAGTCGCCGTCATAGGTGGCCTTGTAGTCGGAGTGGTCCGACGCCAATGAGCGCAGCCCCACGGGGGTGAGCAGCTCCACCTCCACCTTGCGCAGCACCTGGGGCCACTTGTCACGCGCGAGCACCGGGTACTTGAGCGAGAGGGCGAAGATTTGATTCGGCCGCACCGCCGCGTCGTTGCCGCCGCCCTCCGCGTCCACCACGTCGAACAGGCACTGGGTGCGCGGGTTCCAGAAGCGCTGGTTGAAGGACGCCTGCGCGCGCTCGGCGGCCTGGTTGTAGGGCGCGGGGTCCACGCCCAGCAGCACGGCCCACTCCGCCATCAGCTTCATGGCGTTGAACCACAGCGCGTTGAGCTCCACCGCCTTGCCGCGCCGGGGCGTCACCACCCAGCCGTCCACCTTCGCGTCCATCCACGTGAGCTGGTAGCCCTGCTCGCCCTGCGTCAAGAGCCCGTCGTCCGGGTCGATGCGGATGTTGTGGCGGGTGCCCTTCAGGTGCTTCTGGACGATGTCCTCCAGCGTGGGGAAGAACTCGCGCAACAGCTCCTCGTCCTTGGACGCCGTGACGTAGCGGTCCACCGCGTGGAAGAACCAGAGCGTCGCGTCGGCCGTGTGGTAGAGGCCCTCGGCCTCGCCCTCCGGGAAGAGGTTGGGCAGCAGGCCGTCGCGGACGTGGTGGCGGAACGTGCGCAGAATCGCCGCCGCCTCGCGCAGGCGGCCCGTGGACACCGTCAGTCCCTCGAGCGAAATCATCGTGTCGCGGCCCCAGTCCGTGAACCACGGGTAGCCGGCGATGACGCTGCGCGCATCCTCGCCGATGGCCCGCGCCCACGCGTCGTCGCGCGGACGGATGGGGTCCACGATGAACTGGTCCGCCGCGAGCACCAGCCTCGCCGCCGTGTCCTTGCGGGCCTGCGCCGGCGCCCGCTCCAACAGGCGCCACTCGCGCTCGCGCTCCATGTCGAAGCTGATGGCCGGGTCGCGGTCCAACACCGCCCAGTCCTGCACCGTGGCGCCCAGCGCCAGCCGGCCTCCGGGCTTCACCGTGCACTCGAAGTAGCCGGGGCTCGCCTGCGTCTCCACGTGCGGCATCCCGCGCGCGCGCTCGGTGCGGTACAGGATGGGCGGGGAGATCTCCGGCAGCGCCACGAAGGGCACCGAGGCATCCGAGTACAGCCGCAGGCGCAGGGGCTCGGCCTCCTTGCCCGCGCACATCTCGATGCGCTCCCCCTGGAGCACCACCTTGGGCTGACAGTAGCCGTGGGGGAAGTCGTGCTCGTGGACGCGGAACGTGGGGAAGGGCCTCAGGCGCAGCTTCACGGCCGGCCCGGACAGGTGCGCCCACTCGATGAAGAGCGTGTTCTCGCCATGCACCATCACCAGCCTGCGACGAAGCCGCGTGGGGCCCAGCACGTAGTCCCACTCGGGGATGAGGCCGTCGAGCCGGAAGCCGCGCAAGAGCGACGTGTCGCCCGCCAGCGTCCCGTCCGCGCGCACCTCGCCCTCCAGCCGGTACACCTGCCCCTCCACCCGGGCCGTCTCGATGAGCCGCGACAGCATGACGGTGCGGCCCTTCTCCGGCAGGCTGGGGATGAACAGGCCGTGGTAGCGGCGCGCGTTGACGCCGGCCAGGGTGCTGGACGCGTAGCCCCCCAGGCCATTCGTCACCAGCCACTCCCGTCCGAGGACCTCCGTAGCCGGGGCGCCCCCGGGCCATCCGAACTTCACCTCTGGCAGTCCGCGCATGCGGCTCATCCTGCCATCCGAGGCCCGGGGCCGGTCCTGCTCTCCCGAGGACTCGTCATCCACAGGGCGGTCATCCCCGGCACGCGCCACGACGTCTCGACCCTCAGTGAATCCAGTGAGCAAGAGCCTGTCCCTCCGAATCGAACCTCTTCACTGGACAGTCCGAGGCGCCACCCTTCATCCCGCGGTGGGGCCAACAAGGGCTCGGGGCAGGGAGACAGCTCCAGCTCGCTCCCCAGGTTGACGAGCAACAGCCGGTCCCCCTCCTGCTCGCCTCCCAGGTAGCGCAGCAGGAAGGCGCTCTCGGAGAGGACGGCCCCCATCAGCTGGCCGCCATCCTGTCGGGCGAGCACCGAATCCTCGCGGCGCAGGCGCAGGAGCTCCCGGTGCAGCGTGAGCGGCCCCGTGCGGCGCTCCCGCTCCGTCCAGTCGAGCTGGGAGCGGCGGAAGGCGCGCTCATCCACGTGCTCTTCGAACCCCTCGTGCTCGAGGGCGTGGCGCGCGCTCTCGAACTGGCCGATGAACGCGTCGCGGCCCTGGCGCACCACCGCCTGCAGCTCCGGCTCGTGGTCCACGAAGTAGTGGAACGGGGAGCTGGCGAACCACTCCTGGCCCATGAAGAACATGGGCGTCTGGGGCGACAAGAGCCACAGCATCGTGAGCACCCGCGCCCGGCGCTCGCCGCCGACGTGGTGCAGCCGGTGGCCTCCGAGCATGTTGGCCAGCTGGTCGTGGTTCTGGAGGTAGAAGACACACGCGCTCGCGGGCACGCGCCAGAGGGGACAGCCGCGGGCCTTCTTCTGCCAGCGGTAGTACTGGCCCTGATAGAGCGAGTTGCGCAGCACGCACGACAAGAGCTCCTGCGCGTTGCCGCGGTAGTCCTGCAGATACGCCTCCGCGCGCCCGGTGGCCGCGACGCGTGCCGAGTGGTGGAAGTCATCCACCCAGAGCCCATCCGCGCCCCATCCGCCGCGCTCGGGCGCGCGGACGCACAGCTCGTCCTGCGGCTCGTTCTCCGCGATGATGAGCACCCCGCGTCCGCCCGCCGCCTCGCGCGCCGCCTGGGTGATGACCTGGACGATGTGCCGGGGCCCGTCGTCGTAGAGGCTCTGCGTCGCGTCCAGGCGCAGGCCATCGAAGTGGTACTCGGCCATCCACGCGCAGGCGTTCTCGACGAAGAACTCGCGGCTGGGGCCCGCGTCCTCGCCGTCATCGAAGTTCGTCGGCTCGCCCCACTCGTTCTCGTACTTCTTCGTGAAGTAGCCGGGGGCGTACTGGGCCAGGTAGTTCCCGTCCGGTCCCAGGTGGTTGTAGACGACGTCCAGCACCACGCCGAGGCCCAGCCCGTGCGCGGCCTCCACGAAGGCCCGCAGCGACTCGGGGCGGCCGTAGGCGGGATGGGGCGCGAAGAGCTGCGCGCCGTCGTAGCCCCAGTTGAAGCGGCCGGGACAGGTGTGCAGCGGCATCAACTCCAGACAGGTGACGCCCAGCTCCGCGAGCAGGGGCAGCTTCTCGATGGCCGCCTCGTACGTGCCCTCGGGCGTGAAGGTGCCCAGGTGCAGCTCGTACAGCACCTGGCCTTGGATGGAGGCGAGCCCCTTCCAGTCTCCGTCGCGCCACGCGTGCGACCATGGGTCCACCACCTCGCTGTGTCCGTGCGGCCCGTCGGGCTGGAAGCGGGAGGCGGGGTCGGGGAACTCCTCGCGGTCATCGAGCCGGTACTTGTACCGCGCGCCCACCGGCGCGGGATGGACGCCCTCGAAGTAGCCTCGTGCGTCCCGGACGAGGGGCAGCGGACGCGACGCGCCCTGGACGGAGACCTCGACCATCCGGCGACGTGGCGCCCAGACGCGAAAATGCGTGCGGTCCTTCCCCTCGGGCCTGGCCCCCAACGTCCCTCGCCACGTCATGCCCTCGACCTCCCGCCATGCGCCGAACACGCGCTCGCGCGAACACACCGCCAGCAGTGACGGTAAGACGTGGCACCCGCAGCGGCGACGGACGGAGGACGCGCTGCGCCTGCTCGCCGACCCCACCCGGACGAAGGTGCCCGCCACGCCAGGGAGTGCCTCGCCGTCGCTTCACGACGTCCCGCGCGGGCCAGACCCTCACGAGGACGCATGGGGCCGGGCGGTCGAACGGGTGGACGCAGCCCTCGCGCGCCAGCGCACGAGCCACCCGCCCCCGAGGGATGGGCGGTCGGCCAGGCGGGAACACCGCGCACGCCTGGGACCGCCGCATCCCGGGGCGCGGTGGGGTGGCTTCCTCGGGATTCAGCGCCCGGTGAGCGGCGCGGGAATCCGGTGCTGCTTCCAGGCGAGGACCTCCTCGAGCGTCTCGCCCGGGGCAATCTCCGTCCGCTCGAACACGGCGGCGCGGCTGAGCCGGGCCCCCGCGCCCACATTCACCTCGCCGCCGAGCGACACACTCGCGCCCACGACGACGCCCGCCGCGAGCGACACGCCTCGCTCGAAGAACGCGGGTCCCTCCACTCGCGCGCCGCGCACGTCCGCCTCCGGATGCGCCCACGACGCGCCCGGCCCACGCACCGTCCCCGCCAGCGGCGAGGCCGCGCCCAGCCACTCCAGCCGCACCTGCCCCGCGAGCACGTCACGCACCGTGGCCAGGTAGCGCGACGGCGTGCCCAGGTCGGACCAGTACCCATCCACGCGGACGCCGCGCACCACCTGCCCCGCCGACATCGCGCGCACGTAGACCTCGCGGTTGATGTCCTCGGGCCCCTCGGCCGTCATGAAGTCGAAGATGCGCGCAGACATCACGTGCACGCCGGTGAAGTGCCACGGCGTCAGGCCCTCGCCCCCGGGACCATGGCCCGCGATGCGCTGGACCTGCCCCGCGCCGTCCAGCTCCACCGCCGCGTACTTCTCCCCCTCCGGCATGGGCTGCAGCACCATGGTCGCCAGCGCACCGGACGCCTGGTGCATGGAGACCACGGGCCGCAGGTCCACCGGGTAGAGGATGTCGCCGTTGAAGACGAGGAAGTCCCCGTCGGAGAGGAAGTCCCTCAGGCCCCGGATGCCTCCGCCCGTGCCCTGGATGACGGGCTCGCGCACGACGTGCAGCGGCAGCCCCGCGCGAGCGCACTCCTCGCGCGCCACCGCCTCCATCGTGTCGGGCAGGTGGTGCGTGTTGATGCCCACCGCCGTCACGCCCGCGGCCTTCAGCACCGCCAGGTGGTAGCGCAAGAGCGGCTGCCCCAACAGCGGCAGCGCCGGCTTGGGCCAGGCTTCCGTCAGCGGACGCAGCCGCGTGCCCAGCCCCGCGCAGAGGACCATCGCCTTCATCGTCGCCTCCCCTCCCCCGGTGCCCGACTCAGGCGGCCAGCTCCGGAACGTACTTCGCCACCAGCGCCTGCAACCGCGCGAGCTCCGGACGGTGCCGGAACGCCTCGCGCACGTAGCGCAGCGACGCCGGGATGGACACCAGGAAGCCCGGGTTGCCCTTCACGCGATTGATGAACTCGAAGCGCCCCGCGTCCTTCAGCTTGCGCTGCACGGTGAGCAGGTCGAAGAACGCCTTGAACGCCACCGGGTCGATGCGCTCGCCCGTCTCCTGCTGGAACGTGGCGATGTAGCGGTCCAGCATCGCGTCCACGAACGCGCGGTCCAGCTCCACGTAGCTGTCGCGCAGGAGCGCCACCAGGTCGTACTGGCGCGGGCCCTGGAGCGCGTCCTGGAAGTCGATGACCACCAGCTCGCCCTCCTTCACCATGATGTTGCGGCTCTGGTAGTCGCGGTGCGTGAAGCCTCGGGGCGCGGCGGCCAGTTGCTTCGCGATGTCGCGGAAGATGGCGTCCAGCTCGGCGCGCTCCTCGGCCGTGGGCTTCTTGCCGCTCCACGCCTCCAGGCCCCACTCGCGGAAGTGGTGCAGCTCCCAGTCGTACAGGTCCTCGTCGAACGCGCGCGTGAAGGCCAGGCAGTCCGGGTCCTGGTGCTTCTCCGCCTGGGCGCGCAGCTTCGCCAGCAGGTCCACCGCGCGGGTGTAGAGCGCCTCGCGGTGCTTGCCGCCCTCCAGCGCAGACTCGAAGGTGATGTCGCTCAGGTCCTCGAGCACCATCATCCCCGCCGGCTCGTCGTAGCGCAGGATTCGCGGCACGCGCACGCCCAGCTTCTCCAGGTAGCGGTGCACGTTGACGAAGGGCAATTCCTTGGGCGGCTCACCCTTGGTGGCCTCCTCGCTCTTCTTCGTCGCGTCCAGCGGCATCTCCATCACCACCCAGCTCTCCGGGGGTGCGCCGACGCGGTAGTACGAGCGGTTGCTCGCGTCTCCCTTCAGCTTCTTGATGGGAGCCTGGGGAACGGGACGGCCAATGGCCTGTCCCACCTGGTCGCGCAGGGCGGCCTCGAGTTCCATATCGACGGGGTTCTCCAAATGGGGGTCTTCGAGAGGAAGATGGCCCGCGAGTATGGGAGGGGCGACTTTCCGCGTCAAAGGCCGGACGCGGCGGATGCCCCCTGGCCGCCCGGCCTGTCACGTACGCGACGGCGCCCACCCGCGTCCGTCGCGGCGCGTCGGAAGGCCGGCCGCCCCCAGACGGAGCAGGCCCGGACAGCGGCCTACCCCCGGGGACGGTGGGAGGAGCACAGCGGGGAAGGCCCCCGGGGAGCACACTGTTGCTCCCCGACGGGGGAGATGGTCTCCCGCTGTCGACCGGGCCGCGCGGGCGGCATATAAGACGCGCCGCGAACCCCCCTTTTTCTGGAAGCCGCGATGGACATCCACGACAACATCCTCACCGCGATTGGCAACACGCCGCTCGTCAAGCTCAACAAGCTCGTCGGTCCCAACGACGCGACGGTGCTCGTGAAGTGCGAGTTCATGAACCCCGGCGCGTCCATCAAGGACCGCATGGCGCTGTACATCATCGAGAAGGCCGAGCGGGAGGGGAAGCTCAAGCCCGGCGGCACCATCGTGGAGAACACGTCCGGCAACACCGGCATGGGCGTGGCGCTGGCGGCGGCGGTGAAGGGCTACAAGTGCATCTTCACCATGCCGGACAAGATGTCCCTGGAGAAGATCAACCGCCTGAAGGCGCTGGGCGCGCAGGTGGTGGTGACGCCGACGAACGTGCCGGCCGAGGACCCGCGCAGCTATTACGAGACGGCCAAGCGCCTGCACCGCGAGACGCCGGGCGCGTTCATGCTGAACCAGTACCACAACCCCGACAACATCGAGGCGCACTACTCCCTCACCGGCCCGGAGATCTTCGAGCAGACGGGCGGCAAGGTGGACTACTTCGTCTCCGGCCTGGGCACGGGCGGGACGATGAGCGGCGCCGGCAAGTTCCTCAAGGAGAAGATCCCCGGCCTGAAGAACGTGGGCGTGGACCCCGAGGGCTCCGTCTACGAGGGCTACTTCAAGACGGGCAAGCTGACCGAGCCGCACGTCTACAAGGTGGAGGGCATCGGCGAGGACATGCTGTGCGGTGCCATGGACTTCAAGGTCGTGGACGACGTGCGCCAGGTGGATGACCGCCAGTGCTTCGTCGCCGCCCGCCGCCTGGCGCGCGAGGAGGGCATCTTCGCGGGTGGCTCCTCCGGCGCCGCGGTGCACGTGGCCGTGCAGCTGGCGAAGGAAGTGGGCAAGGGGAAGACCATCGTCGTGGTGCTGCCCGACTCCGGCAGCAGCTACATCAGCAAGTTCCACTCGGACGAGTGGATGCGCGACAACGGCTTCGCCGAGGACAAGGGCACGGGCACCGTGCGCGACATCCTGGGCAGCAAGCAGCGCGACGTGAAGACGGCGCGCAAGGGCGACCGGGTGGACCAGGTCGTGGAGACGATGCGCGGCCATGGCATCAGCCAGATGCCGGTCGTCACCGAGGACGGCCGCGCGGTGGGCATGGTGCACGAGTACGATTTGCTCAACGCGCTGGTCGCCGGGAAGGTGAAGTTCGCCGACACCATCGACGCCATCGTCGCGCCGCTGCAGGGGGCGCTGTCGCTGGACACGAGCATCGCGCGGCTGCGTGAGGTGTTCGCGCAGGACAACGTGGCCGTCGTGAAGGAGGGCGAGAAGGTGGTCGCCATCGTCACGAAGATCGACCTCATCGACTTCCTGCACCGCACCGCGGCCTGACGCCGCGCCCTCGGGCGCCGACGTCGTTCACACAGAGGGCCTCTCACCGTTCGCCGGTGGGAGGCCCTTCGTGCTTCCAGGCAGGCCTCGTCAGCCGTTGCCGAGGCCGTTGTCGGGAGGCGGCTCGGGCTTGCGCTTCTTGAACTGTCGCTCGGGCGCCTCCCCATCGTCGTCCTCGCCATCGGGCGGATTCCACCGCAGGGCCAGGGGCGCGTAGCGACACGTCAGGTGTCTGCCCGCGAGCTGGTCCAGCGCCGTCAGCGGACGGCGGCAGTCCGAGCAGCGCTCCTCCTTGCGCTTGCGCTCGCGCTGGGCGTAGACGGACTTCTGGCGGAGCACCTCGACGATGACGCCGTTGTGGTCGCTGTAGGCGTAGGCCTTGCCCTCGAGCTCGGTGAACTTGTCCGTCAGCCCGTGGAAGACAAATGCCGGGTTCGCCTTGGAGTCGTCCTCGTCGAACCCGAACACCTTGCCGTCGCGGACCACCGCCGTCATGTGCGGCGTGCACGCGATGTCGAAGTGCGTCTTGAAGGTGCTGTTCGTGCCGGAGATGCTGAACACGTTGTGCCCGCCGAAGCCGACGAGCTCCTGCTTGTCGTCGAGCACGCTCGACACCCAGTCCTCACCGCCGAGCTGATTCTTCAGGGTGCTCTTGACGAAGTCGCTCGTGGGTTGATTCGTGTCGCCCATCACCAGGTCGAGCTTCTCCTTCGTGGTGACGTTCTTGGCGTTGTTCGCCAGATACTTGATGACCCGCGTGCTGTCCTTGCAGATGGCGTTGGGCGTGTGCACGAACGCCATCAGCCAGCCCATGACCCGCAGGATGACGCAGCGGGCCTGCTCGTCCTTGTTGTCGTTGGACGTGAGCGTGTACGGGAACATCTCGATGTCGCTGTCGCGGAGGTTCAGGTCCTCGCGCAAGAGGACGGTGAAGCGGTGGCGTGAGTCCCCCGTGGGGTTCATCCCCGTGACGACCCGATAGCCCCCCACGGAGCTGACGCCCAGGTCCTTGAGCAGGTCCGTCGTGAAGGCCTCGCCCAACACGATGATGCCCGGCAGGCGCACGCTGGGGAGCTCGCCCTTGGAGCGCGTCCGGTTCATCACGCTCTTCGTAATGGTGTCGATGACGCCCTTCATGAAGCTCAACAGCAGCGCCTTGCCCTCGCCGGGCTCCTTGCGCTCCTTGTCGTAGCGGGACGAGAGGGCCTTCGACTCGACCTGGGTCGCGAACTGGATGGTCGACGAGGGGAAGGTCATCTTCTTCGCGACCAGGTCGTAGACGGGCGTCTGGAAGGTCAGCGTCTGGTTGTTGTCCAGGGGGTAGATCTCCCCCACGTTGGACTGCGCCCCGTGCTTGAACGAGTTGCCCATGAGCGCCGTCCCCAGGGAGTCCTCCTTCTTTCCGGTGGATTCCAGCGACTGGTAGACGATGATCATGTCGTGCTCCCCCCAAGGCCCGTGGCAGGCCAGACCGCGTGAGCCTAGCCGGGCGGTGTCCGCGCGGAAAGGATGGGGCCGGTAGGGCCATTCATGTCCGAAAACCGCGAGCGTGCGGGCCACGCGGGTGACACTGTCCGGGGCATGGACCTGCTCGACACCGACGCCTGCTACCGCGCGCTCCAGTCGCGGGATGCCCGCTTCGACGGCCGACTCTTCGTCGGGGTGACGTCCACGGGCATCTACTGCCGCCCTGTCTGCCCGGCCCGCACGCCGAAGAAGGAGAACTGCCGGTTCCACGCGTCGGCCGCCGCCGCGCAGGAGGAGGGCTTCCGGCCGTGCCTGCGCTGCCGCCCGGAGACGGCGCCGGACCTGGCCTCGTGGCGGGGCACGTCCAACACCGTGTCGCGCGCGCTCGCGCTCATCGCGGAGGGCGCGCTGGACGGCGGCGAGGCGGGCGTGGACGCGCTGGCGGAGCGGCTGGGCGTGGGAGACCGGCAGCTGCGCCGCCTGTTCAAGCAGCACCTGGGCGCGACGCCGGTGGCCGTGGCGCAGACGCGGCGCGTGCTCTTCGCCAAGCAGCTCATCCAGGAGACGCGCATGCCGCTGTCCCAGGTGGCGCTGGCCTCGGGCTTTGGCAGCATCCGCCGCTTCAACGAGACCTTCCAGGCGCTCTACCAGCGGGCGCCAGGCGCGCTGCGCCGCAAGAGCGTGACCGAGCAGCCCGCGGACGCGGGCGTGACGCTGCGGCTGCGCTACCGGCCCCCGTATGACTGGGCCGCGATGCTCGCCTATCTCTCCGCGCGCGCCATCGAGGGCGTGGAGCGCGTGCACGGCGCAAGCTACCAGCGCACCGTGTCCCAGGACGGGGCCGTGGGGACGGTGGAGGTGTCCCACGAGCCGGGGCGCAACAACCTGGTGGTGTGCATCCGCTTCGCGCGCGTGCAATCGCTGCCGGCCATCGTCGCGCGCGTGCGGCGCGTGTTCGACGTGGGCGCGGACATCGAGGCGATTGGCGAGCACCTGTCGAAGGACCCGTTCCTCGCGGGCCTCGTGGCGCAGCGGCCCGGCCTGCGGGCTCCGGGCGCCTGGGACGGGTTCGAGCTGGCGGTGCGCGCCATCCTCGGACAACAGGTCTCGGTGGAGGCGGCGCGCGGGCTCGCGGGCCGACTGGTGGCGCTGTGCTGTGAGGGGCCCGTGGAGGGGTTGCCCTCGGGGCTGACGCGGGTGTTCCCGTCACCGGAGCGCGTGGCCCACGCGGACCTGGGCGCGCTGGGCATGCCGTCCGCGCGCAAGGCGGCCCTCAAGGCCATGGCCGAGGCGGCGCTGGCGGACCCGCTGTTGTTCCAGCCGTTCGGCACCGTCGAGGAGGGCATCGCCCGGCTGCGCTCCATCCGCGGCGTGGGCGAGTGGACCGCGCAGTACATCGCCCTGCGCGCGCTGCGCGAGACGGACGCGTTCCCCGCGAGCGACGTGGCGCTCCTGAGGAGCGCGGCCACGGACGAAGGCGCGCGACCCACGCCCGAGGCGCTGCTGCGACGCGCGGAGCCCTGGCGGCCCTGGCGGGCCTACGCCGCGCAACACCTGTGGGCCGCGGATCCGGGTCCGCGCCCTCGCCTTCCGGAGGTGCGCCATGGCTGAGACGACGGCACGATTCCTCATCGACAGGACGGACACGCCCATCGGCGAGCTGGTCATCATCGCGGACCGCGAGGGCCACCTGCGCGCCGTGGACTGGACGGAGCACGAGGCGCGCATGCTCCAGTTGCTGCGCCTGCACTACGGCGAGAAGGGGTATACGCTGGAGGAGGCGCGCGACCCGGGCGGGCTCACCGGCACGATGCGCGCGTATTTCTCCGGCAGGCTCGACGTCATCGACACGCTGCCCGTGAGGACCGCGGGCACCGACTTCCAGCGCGAGGTGTGGGCCGCGCTGCGCTCGATTCCGTGTGGGAGCACCGTCTCCTACTCGGAGCTCGCGCGCAGAATCGGTCGGCCCGCGGCGGTGCGGGCGGTGGGACTGGCCAATGGAGCGAACCCCGTGGGCATCGTCGTGCCGTGTCATCGCGTGGTGGGCGCCAATGGCTCGCTCACGGGTTATGGAGGTGGCATCCAGCGCAAGCGCTGGTTACTCAGCCACGAGTCCAGGGCCCTGCCCCTCTTGAAGTCCTGACGTCGACGCGGGCCCACTCCCCCACACCCCTCGAGGACCACCCCATGCCTGTCGCGCCTTCCGATTCGATTCGAGCCTTCCGCCAGCTGCACGAGGCGGGGCTGTTGTTGCTGGTCAACGCATGGGACGCGGGCAGCGCGCGCGTCATGGAGAGCCTGGGTGCCAAGGCGCTCGCCACCACGAGCGCGGGGGTGGCGTGGGCCCAGGGGTACCCGGACGGAGACGCGCTGCCGGTGAGCCGGTTGCTCGACACCGTGGCCTCCATCGCGCGCGTGGTGAAGGTGCCGCTGACGGTGGACATGGAGGGCGGTTACTCGGACGACCCGAAGGCGGTGGGTGAGGTGGCGCTCGGCGTGCTCGACGCGGGGGGCGTGGGCATCAACCTGGAGGACGGCTCCGGGAGCGCGGACCTCTTGTGCGCGAAGATTGAAGCGGTGAAGCGCGCGGTGGCCGGGCGCGGGCTGGACCTGTTCATCAACGCGCGCACGGATGTGTTCCTGAAGGGCATCGGTCCGGCGGACAAGCGCGTGGAGGAGACGCTGTCGCGGGCGCGGCGCTACAAGGCGGCGGGCGCGGACGGGCTCTTCGTGCCGGGCTTGAAGACGCCCGCGGAAATCAAGGTCGTGACATCCGAGGCCGGGCTGCCGGTGAACCTCATGGCGATGGCGGGGCTGCCCGCCGCGTCGGAGCTCGCCGCGCTCGGCGTGCGCCGCGTCAGCGCCGGCGCGGGCATGGCCCAGTCCATCCTCGGCCGCGTGGCCGCGCTCTCCACGGAGTTCCTGCGAGACGGCGCCGCCGCCCCCGCTCCGGAGGCGGGCATCTCCTATCCGGTGCTCAACAAGCTGATGGCGGAGCGCTGAGCACCGACGCGGGGTGCCCACCCGAGCCCCCGCATGTCAGCACCGGAGCGCGCCCTACTTCGCCTCGGGCCGCCGGGCGAACAGCGCGTTGGCGACCTCCGTCATCACCACCTCGCCGTGCTGGTTGCGCACCTCGAAGCGGAACTTGATGGCGCCCCGGTCCGCCTTGCTGCGCGACGGCGTGGTGGAGAGCACCTCGAAGCGCGCGGTGAGCGCGTCACCGGGACGCACGGGCTTGAGCCAGCGCAGCTCGTCCAGGCCCGGTGAACCCAGGCTCGCGGTCTTGCTCAACAGGTGCTCCACCGCCAGCTTGTGGCAGATGGACGCGGTGTGCCACCCGCTGGCGATGAGTCCTCCGAAGATGCCCTCGCGCCCACCCTCGTCGCTCAGGTGGAAGGGCTGCGGGTCGAACTGCTTCGCGAAGGCGATGATCTCCTCGCGGGAGACCACGTAGGGGCCGGCCTCACTCGCCTCGCCGGGTTGGAAGTCGTCGAAGTAGCGCATGACCTCTTCCATAGGCCGCTCGACGTGCCGCGGCAACGCCTTGCGTCCCCTCCTCGCCCATCACATCGATTGCTCGATTTTCTCATTAAGTGCGCTTCATGACAGACTGGCGGGGCCTCATCCCGACACCACCAAGGAGACACGGATGTTCGCGAAGCTCGAGCGCCAGCGGTCCCTGTTCATGTTGCTGTGCACCCTGCTCGTGGTGGGGCTCGCCGCCCTGTCCACGGGGGAGACCTCCGCCGCGCTCGTCCAGGACACGGGCGAGACGACCTGTGAGGAGACGGTGAGCCTGCCGCCCTCGGACATGACGCTCGCCACCAGCGAGCACTCCAACGCGGCCTGTCGACCCACGTGCGTGGGCCCGTGCTGGTTCTGTCTGCTGGGTGTCTGTGAAAACCGCTGCATGTAGCCCGGGCTTGATTCGTCCGATGTTTCGGCGCGACGCGCTCTGCCGGCTCACGCGCGAGCGCCCGTGGGCAACCGCGGTGGGGCTCATATGAGGAGCCTCTCGCCCCTCCAGTACAACAGGAGGAGCACCGCTGAGGAGTGAGGGGGCGCGGGCCATTCGAAGCCCGCGCCCCTTCAAGGACGGGGAAGGAAGGCCCCTCCCGCCACCTCGAACGCCGGCTCCTGGCCGAGCCCGCCCGACACCGCCGTCATCAACCGGTGTCCGAAATGCGGCGCCCTCGCCAGGCCCCCCAGCGCCCGACAATGCCGCGCCTGTCCCCACACCGGGCGCGAGACGCGTCACTGCCCCTGGGGCGTATCGTTCACCGGCACCCGGGTAGGACACGGAGAGAACCCATCTCTCCGAGATTACCTGGCGCGTAGGGCGCTAGACTTCGGGCCCTATCTCGCCAGGAGGAATCGAATGGGTGTCAGGACATGGCTGGCCGCGCTGGGCGTCACCTTCGCGGGGCTGGGCTGTGGCTCGGATGGAGCGCGCGGCGCCGAGGGACTCCAGGGGCCGCAGGGCCCTCAAGGTCCCCAGGGGCCGAGTGGCACCGGCTGGGAGGTGGGCGAGGGGCTGGCGTTGGAAGGCAACGTCCTGCGGGTGCGCTACGACGGCGCCAACGCGCCGGTGCCGACCAGCGACCCGAGGCTCACGGATGCGCGAGCCCCCCTGGCGGGCAGCGCGCACTACGTGCAGAACACCACCGCCGCGCAGACGGGCTCCTTCGCGCTCACGGGCTCGGGCACCACCCACGGGCAGCTGTCGACGCGCTCGGACCTGCTCGTCGACGCGGCCTCCACCGTCGAGTCGCCGGGTCCGCTGCTCAGGGTGCTGAACACCACGTCGGCGGGCGCGAGCTGGAAGCAGTTCCCGGTCTTCACCGTGGACTCGGCGGGAGGCCTGGTGGCGAGCGGCGAGGTGGACAAGGGGCTATTGCCGGTGTCGGGCGCGGGCACCCGGCTGATGTGGGCGCCGGGCCTCGCGGCGTTCCGCGCGGGCTACACGGAGACGCAGTGGGACGACGGCAGCGTCGGCAACTTCTCCTGGGCGGGTGGCTATCGCTCGCTGGCCAAGGGGGCCGCGTCGTTCGCCATGGGGAAGGACAACGTGGCGCGCGGTGACAGCTCCATCGCGCTGGGCGCAGGGAACACCACCAGCGAGGTGGGCGGCATCGCGATGGGGAGCGGCAACAACGTCACCGGACTCTCCGCCATCGGGCTCGGCACCGGGAACACGGTCTCGGGCCGCGGCGCGCTGGCGATTGGCGCAAGCGTCCAGGCCACCGGCAACTACAGCTTCGCGCTCGGACAGGATGTGTCGACGAACGGGAAGACGGGCGCGTTCATCTGGGGAGACCGCTCCGGCGTGAGCACGGCCAGCATCGTCAACGACAACCAGTTCATGGTCCGCGCCGCGGGCGGTGTCATGTTCTACACGAGCGCCAACCTGGGCTCGCGCTGCGAGCTGCGCACGAACTCCGCGGGGTGGGAGTGCTCGTCGGACCGGAACCTGAAGGAGGACTTCCGCCAGGTCGACGGCGAGGCGCTGCTGACGAAGGTCGCCAGGCTGCCCATCTCCACCTGGCGCTTCAAGGGCGAGGCAAGCGAGGTGCGTCACCTGGGTCCGGTGGCGCAGGACTTCCACGCGGCCTTCGGCCTGGGCGCGGGGGACAAGACCATCGGACAGCTGGACATGGACGGCGTCAACCTGGCCGCCATCCAGGCGCTGGAGGTCCGCACGCGCGAGCTGCGAGAGAAGACCGCGGAGGTCGATGCGCTCAAGAGCGAGCTCGCCGAGCTCAAGCGCGGCCTGTCCCGACTGGAAGCCGCCATCCAGGCGAAGGACTCGCGGCACTGATGAGGTGAAGGCTCGCCACGGCGCACGCTCCGCCGTGGCGAGGGCTCAGGCGCTACGGGACCTCCTCCGCACTGAGCACGGGCGGCTCGGGCGCATCCGCCACGTCCTCCAGCCGGTCCGCGGGAGGCAGCGGAGGCCGGGCCCGCAGGCTCTCCGGCATGCGGGCCGGGTCGTCGACGGGACCGGGCACTGTCTCCATCGCTTCGAGCTTCGTCGTCGTCATCCACGTCGTCGGCAGCGTCTTCGTGAGCGTGAGGGTGTCGCGCACGGTGCCCGTGGAGGTGATGAGCCGCGCCGTCAATGTGCCGCCATCCACGATGACATCCATGAAGCCGTACACCTGGTTGTCGCGCAGCGCCGTCCACGAGGGCTGGCTGCTCGGGAAGGAGCGCAGCGTCGCGCCGCCGCTGCCGACCACGACGTAGGGGATGCCGCGCGTGCCCGACGGCGCCACCGCGTCGCCCTTCATCGGCTTGCTGCGCTCGTAGTTGTGGTCATGCCCCGTGAGCACCAGGTCCACGCCGTGCTTCTCGAACATCGGCGCGTAGGCGCGGCGCACGGTGAGCTGGGAGCCATGCTCGCCGCTGGACCAGGCCGGGTGGTGGAAGAAGACGACCTTCCACGGAAGCTTGCTCGCCGCCAGGTCCTGCTCGGCCCACGCCTGCTGCGCGGATGCCGAGCACCGGTCCGAGGACGCCATGCCGATGGCGCAGTTGGAGTCGAGCGCCACGAAGTGCACGTTGCCCCAATCGAACGAGTAGTAGCGCTCGCTCTTGGCGGGGTTGTTCGCCGGCAGGTAGAAGTTGTCGAGGTAGGGCTGGCCCTGGCTCGTCACGTACTCGTGATTGCCCAGCACGGGGAACACCGGCACCTCGCGCAGCAGCGCGGCCATGGGCTTGAACATCCGGTCCTGGAACTCCTGGTCCGTGCCGGAGGAGTAGGCGTTGTCCCCCAGCGCGACGAGGAACTCCCCGCGCCACTCGGGCTTGTTCATCGCCGCCATCACCTTCGACTGCGCGGAGCCGCCCGTGCCGAAGTCCCCCATCGTCGTGAAGCGCACGCGCGGCGTCCCCGGAGCCGACGCCGTGCGGAACGTCCGCAGCCCCGTGACGGAGCCGCACGCCTCCACGCTGTACCCATAGGACTGTCCCGGCCGCAGTCCCTCCAGCTTCACCGCGTGACGCCAGCCCGCGACGGTGGCCGTCGCCGTGCGCGCCAGCAGCGAGCCGTCACCGAAGCGCACGAAGGGCGTACACGACACACCCGAGCGGAACGCGATGATGGCGCTCGTGGGTCCCACGCTCTGGAGGTACGGCAGGCGCGGCAGCACGGGCCCCGAGTCCGCCGTGGGCGCGGGCGGCACCGTGCGCTCACCACACGCTCGCGCCTCGGTGATGGAGGCCCAGTCGTTCACCGTGTTCCCGTTCACGGTGACGCGCACGTAGCGCGCCTGACGCGCGCTGAACGCATACGTCTGCGCCTGTGTGTTCAGCGCACTGTCTCCCGCGAGGGCCTGGGTGAAGCTCACGCCGTCCACGGACGTGGAGAGGACGAAGTGGTTCTGTCGTTCGTTGCCGCGGTGCCACGCCACGGTGACGCCCGCCACGGACTGCGACGAGCCCAGGTCCATCGTGAGGAACGCGCCCACGCCCGGCCCGCTCCAGCGCGTCGACACGTCATCGTCCTGCGAGTTCGCGGCGACGCTGCCAGCACCGTCATCGCCACTCGCCGTCGCCAGCTGCGTGGTGAGGATGCGGCAGTCGGGCGCCGTCAGCGGAGTCCCGGCGACGTCGGAGGCCTCGGGAGCGGGCGTCTCGACGGGCGCGGACTTGTCGGGAGAAGAGAGGGGCTCGTCACAGCCGGAGACGGCCGAACACAGCACGCCCAGCAGGCAAGCGGAGAGAATCGGTCGGTTGCTCATGGTCGGCCCCCAATCGACCCGCACCGCTGAACATTCCGATACCCGACAGTCGCGCATCCTCCCAGGCGGCTGGGCAGCCGAGCGCGAGCCACGGCCGTCAGGGCGCGCACGGACGAAGGGCCTCCATGCGCCCCGAGCAGGGGGAGCAAGGAGGCCCTGGGTCAGCGGCCTGCCAGGTGGAGACGCGGGCTACTTCGCCGCGTCGAGCGCCTGGGCCAGGTCATCGATGAGGTCCCGCGAGTCCTCGATGCCCACGGACAGGCGGATGAAGCCGTCGGCGATGCCGAGCTTCTCGCGCGTCTCCTTGGGCACGGAGGCGTGGGTCATGATGGCCGGGTGCTCGATGAGGGACTCGACGCCGCCGAGCGACTCCGCGCAGGCGAAGACCTTCACCGTCTTGAGGAAGGTGCGCGCCGCCTCCAGGCCGCCGTGGATGTCGAACGTCAGCATGCCGCCGAAGCCCGTCATCTGCTGCTTGGCGAGCGCGTGCTGCGGGTGCGTCTCCAGGCCCGGGTAGGTGACCTTCTTCACCTTCGGGTGCGTGGCCAGGTACTGGGCCACCTTCATCGCGTTGTGCGCGTGGCGGTCCATGCGGACGTGGAGCGTCTTCACGCCACGCAGCACGAGGAAGCTGTCGAACGCGCCGGACACGCCGCCCACCGCGTTCTGGAGGAAGTACATCCGCTCGGCGACGTCATCGCGGCTGGTGCAGACGAAGCCGCCCACCACGTCGCTGTGGCCGTTGAGGTACTTGGTGGTGGAGTGCGCCACCACGTCGAAGCCGAGGTCCAGCGGGCGCTGGAAGTACGGCGTCATGAACGTGTTGTCGGCGACGGCGAGGATGTTGTGCTTCTTGGCGACCTGGGCGATGGCGGCCAGGTCGATGAGCTTGAGCATCGGGTTGGTGGGCGTCTCCACCCACACCATCTTCGTCTTCGGGGTAATCGCCTTCTCGAAGGCGCCCGGCTGGGACAGGTCGACGAAGGAGAAGTTCAAGCCGCAGCGCTTGTAGACCTTGTCGAACAGGCGGAAGGTGCCGCCGTACACGTCGTCGGAGACGATGACGTGGTCACCGTGATCCAACATGTGCATCAGCATGTCGGTGCCCGCGAGGCCGGAGGCGAAGGCGGCGCCGTACTTCGCGCCCTCGAGCGCGGCCAGACAGTCCTGGAGCGCCTTGCGGGTGGGGTTCTGCGTACGGCTGTACTCGTAGCCCTTGTGTTCCCCCGGCCCGTCCTGGACGTAGGTGGAGGTCAGGTAGACGGGGGTCATGATGGCGCCCGTCGTGGGGTCCGGCTCCTGGCCGGCATGAATGGCGAGGGTGTCGAAGCGCATGGCGGGGGGACTAACACAGGCCCCCGGGCCGTGCATCAGCACCTCCGCATTACTCGAACTTCCCGTGCCGCCCGGCCCCCTTCGCGAAGCGGGTGGCCCCCGGGACGGACTCGGACTCCAGCACCTTGACGCCCCGGATGAACTCCTGACGCAGTGCTTCTTCCTGGGAGAGGCCCCCCTGGGCGTAGGCCGAGGCGCGGTCCGCGTTCATGCAGGCCTGGGGGAAGTCGGCCACCTCCCGGGCGAGCGCCTCGGCGGCCTCCCGAGCCTGGCCCTTGGGGACGACGCGGTTGACCAGCCCCATGCCCAGCGCCTCCTGGGCGGACACGGGGCGGCCGGTGAGGATGAGGTCCAGGGCCCGGGACAACCCGATGAGCCGGGGCAGCCGCACGGTGCCGCCGTCGATGAGCGGCACGCCCCAGCGCCGGCAGAAGACGCCGAGCACCGCGTCCTCCTCGACGACGCGCAAATCACACCACAGCGCCAGCTCCAGGCCCCCGGCGACGGCGTGGCCGCTGATGGCCGCGATGACGGGCTTGCCCAGCACCATGCGCGAGGGGCCCATGGGACCGTCGCCGTCCATCTGGAGACGCGGCATGCGGCCTTCGGAGACGGCCTTGAGGTCCGCGCCCGCGCAGAAGGTGCCTCCGTCGCCGTAGAGGACGCCGACTCGCGACTCCGTGTCCGCGTCGAACGCGCGGAAGGCGTCCGCGAGGAGCTGCGCGGTGGCACCGTCCACGGCGTTGCGCACCTCGGGACGGTGGAGGACGACGGTGGTGACGGGGCCGTTCTTCTCGGTGCGCACGCTCATGGCGCGGAGTCTTCTCCGCGCGCTGCCGCACCGCAATCACCTCGGCGCGTTGACGCCCCCTGCGCTCTGCGAGGACGCTTTGCGGCGAGGGTGACGGCGCAACCGCATGCTCACGGCCACAAGGCTTCTGCCTTCGCGGCCCCACCGCCATCACCTCGGCGCGTGCGCGTCCTCCCCTGCCCTGTCCAAGGACGCCTCGCGGATGAGCCGCGCCACCGCGCGCAGGTCCTCCACGAACGCCTCGCGCTGCCGCTCCCGGGCCTCCGGGTCCGGCGCTCGCAGGATGGACGAGGGGTGCACCGTGGCCACGACGATGGGCGCCCACGCGGAGGGAATCGGCTGCCCTCGCTGCTGCGTCACGCGGAAGTCCTTGCCGAGCAGCGCCTGCGCCGCGGTGGCCCCCAGGCACACGAGGATGTCGGGGCGGAACACCTGTATCTCCGCCTCGAGCCACGGCAGGCACGCGCGCACCTCGGTGGTGTTGGGCTTCGCGTGGATGCGGCGCTTGCCGTCCCCCGTCCACTTGAAGTGCTTCACCGTGTTGGTGACATACGCCTGCGAGCGGTCGATGCCGGCCTCCTCCAGCGCCTCGTCCAGCAGCCTGCCGGACGGCCCCACGAAGGGCCTGCCCTCACGGTCCTCCTGGTCTCCAGGCTGCTCGCCCACCAGCATCACCCTGGGGCCTGGACCGGGCCTCCCCACCGGCTCGCCGAACACGGTCTGCGTCCCCGTCTTCCACAAGGGACACGCCTGACAGCCCGAAGCGGCTTCTCGGAGCTTGTCGTACGTCGGAGACTCAGGGATGAGTGGGGCCGCGGTGGTCTGGACGGAGGGACGCTTGGGCATGGCTGACCCACAAGGTATTCACGGCAACGGCGGCGACGACGCGGCACCCCAGGCGGAGGCCGGCATGTTCGCCAACCGGCTGCGCAAGGGCTCGAAGCACTTCCGCAGGTGGGCTCGCGCCCAGGGGCTGACGGCCTTCCGCGTCTATGACCGGGACATTCCCGAGTACCCCTACGCGGTCGACATCTACGGCGACTGCGTGCACGTCACCGAGTACCCGCGCCGCAAGGCCCTCAAGTCCGGCACCGCGGAGACGCAGCGCGAGGAGGTCCTCGCCGCGGTGACCCAGGTGCTCGAGACGCCCGCCGAGCGCGTCTTCGTCAAGACGCACACGCCCCAGCCCTGGGGCCGCGCGCAGTATGGCCGCGTGGGCGAGGGCAGCGGTCGGCTCGTCGTCGAGGAGCGCGGCCTGAAGTTCTGGGTCAACCTGGGCGACTACCTGGACACCGGCCTCTTCATGGACCACCGCGACACACGCCAGCGCGTGCGCGAGGAGGTCCGGGGCAAGCGCTTCCTCAACCTCTTCGCGTACACGGGCGCGTTCACCGTCTACGCCGCCGCCGGCGGCGCCGCGAGCACCGTGACGGTGGACCTGTCCAACACGTACCTCGACTGGGCCGAGGACAACCTGGACCTCAATGGCCTGGCGGACGCGCGCCACGAGCTGGTCCGCGGCGACGCCAAGGCCTGGGTGGAAGCCCAGGCCCGAGGCCCCGAGCGCTTCGACCTCATCGTCTGCGACCCGCCCTCCTTCTCCACGTCGAAGAAGATGACGGGCTCTTTCAACGTGCAGCGCGACCACGTGCGCATGCTGGACGCGCTCCGGACGCTGCTGTCCCCCGGAGGCGTCCTCTACTTCTCCAACAACTTCCTCGGCTTCCAACTGGACGCCAAGGCGACGCGCGGCTGGAAGTCCGTGGAGGAGCTCACGCCCGGCTCCATCCCCGAGGACTTCCAGCGCAAGGACATCCACCGTTGCTGGCGGATGGTGGCGCCCTGACGAAGCGAGGGCGCCACCCGGGACGTCACCTGGCTACAGCCAGCACGCGTTCTCGACGCAGCGCTCGCCCGCGGGGCACTCGCAGTTGGCCACACAGGCATGGCCACTGCCGCGGTTGACGGGCTTGCACACGCCGTCGGTGCACGCGTGGTTCTCCGGGCACTCGCAGTTGGCGCGGCAGACGTTGCTGGAGCCCGCGTCGGGAGGCGGAGGCGTGGGCGCGCGGCAGGAGCCGTTGGTGCAGACCTGACCGGAGGGGCAGTCGCAGTTGGCGGCGCAGTACGTGCCCGGCCCCGCGTCGGGAGGCGGAGGCGGCGGCTGCGGAGGACGGCAGTAGCCGCTGGTGCAGACCTGACCGGAGGGGCAGTCGCAGTTGGCCATGCACGTCTGGCCCGGCTCCGGCTGCGGCGAGCGGCACTGGCCGTTGGTGCAGACCTGGCCGGAGGGGCAGTCGCAGTTGGCGCGGCACTCACCGCCGTGGGGAATCGGCAGGCAGTAGCCGATCTGGCACGAGTAGTCCTCGGGGCACTGCGTGGTGGACTCGCACTGCGCCCGGCACTGGCCGTCCACGCAGTCCTTGCCATCCCTGCAGTCGTACGCCGAGCGGCACGCGTTCGGGTCCGGCGGACGCGGGCGGCACACGCCCGAGACGCACGCCTCGTCGCCAGAGCAGTTGGAGTCCGTCGAGCAGCCGCGCACGCACTGGTTGTTGATGCAGTAGTTGCCCGCGCCGCAGTCCGCGTTCACCCAGCACGTGGGGCCGGGGCCCGCGTCCGTCACGGGACCACCGTCGATACCACCGTCGGGGCGGGAACCGCCGTCGGGGCGCGACCCGCCATCCGGACGAGGACCACCATCGGGAGTGCCCGCGTCGGGGCGCGGCGTGGAGGAGGGCGTGCAGAAGCCGCCCTCACAGCGACCACTGGGGCACTCGCCGTTGCGGACGCAGGGCTGAGCACAGAAGTTGTCGAGGCAGATCTGCGTGCCGGGACACTCGAGCGAGGAGGAACACCGCTGGGTGCCGGAGCCGACGTCTCGACAGTACCCGCCGACGCACTGCTGACCCGAATCACAGTCGGCGTTGGTGGAGCAGTAGCAGACGTCCTCGTCGTCCATCCAACTGTCGTCGGGCTCGTGGATGATGCAGCCTTGGAGGAAGGCGAACAGCACGAGCAGCGGCGCCAGCAGGCGTCGCAGGGGGTTGTGCCTCATGAGCGGGGACTCCGAGCTACGGGGAACCGGTCCGGCCACCGGGTGGGTTGTCCGGTTTCACCCGCGTTGGACTCCGGGGCGCTGACGGCTGATCAAAAATCTTTTTTGATCGTCCCACGCCGCCGCGGCGACCCAGGGGCACGGAGGTAGTGTGCTGACCTGGACCTTTCACATGGACGGTGGGGCGCTCCTGCAAGGGGGAACCTCGCGGCGGGTCCCGGAGGGAGAGCGTCCAGTGATTCTCCGTGATGCCCAGGCACTGGCGACCGCCGCCTCGCCCGAAGAGCGCCCTGGGCCAGGTCCGGCCATACCTCCCACGTCGGATGAGCCGCAGCTGCGGCTGCTCGTGAGCCGGCTCCAGGATGGGGACCTCACCGCCTTCGAGCGTCTGTATGAAATGACGAAGGTGGACGCGGCGCGCACCTTGCGGCACTTGGTGGGCAATCGCGTGGACGTGGAGGACCTGCTCCAGGAGACGTACCTGCGGCTGCTCACGGCGGTGAAGGGCTATCGGGGTGAGTCGCGCTTCCGGACGTTCTTCTATCGGGTGTGCTCGAACGTGGCGCTGTCGCATCTGCGGTGGAAGCGCAGGAGGCCGGAGGACTCGGTCGCGGAGCCGCCGGAGTGCGAGTCTTCGGGCGAGGACCCGGAGGCCGCGGCGCAGCGCAGGCAGGCGGCCCGGCTGGTGGAGCTGGCGCTGGAGCGGCTCAAGCCCAAGAAGCGAATCGTCTTCGTGTACTACGAGCTGTGCGGAATGAGCCCGGACGAAATCGCCGAGGCCGTGGGAAGCTCTCCCAACACCGTCCGCAGCCGGCTGCACCACGCGAGATTGGAGTTCAACGAGGCCATGCAGCGACTGCTCGCCACCCGCCGCCCTGGAGGCCCGTATGGCTCACCCTGAGGCAGGCGCGCTGTGGTCGCTGGCGGCCGACGAGCTGAGCGCCGAGGACTCCGCGCGCATCCGGGCGCATCTGTCCGAGTGCCCCGCGTGCGCCGCTCAGTGGGAGCAGATCCGCACGAGTCGCGCCATGCTGCACGAGGCCCGTCAAGTGGAGCCCGTGGTGCGCTGGGACGCGGTCGGCACGGCCCTCAGAGCCAAGGTCGCCGCGAGCACGGAGGCGAAGCGCACGCGGTGGCCGTGGGCGCGGACCGACGCGACCGCGAGCTCGGGGGCACAACGCACGCGGTGGCCGTGGGTGCGAACCGACGCGACCGCGAGCTCGGGGGCACAACGCACGCGGTGGCCGTGGGTGCGAACCAACGCGACCGCGAGCTCGGGGGCACAACGCTCGCGGTGGCCGTGGGCACGAACCGACGCGACCGCGAGCTCGGGGGCACAACGCTCGCGGTGGCCGTGGGCACGAACCGACGCGGCCGCGAGCACCGGGGCACAGCACGCGCGATGGCCGTGGGCCCTGGCACTCGCGGGGGCCTGTGCGGTGGCGCTCGCGCTCTTCCTCATCAGCATCTCGACGACACGCGGGACGCCCACGAGCGAGGTGCTCGCGGGCAAGGCGACGACGTCGGACGAGGCGCTCGCGGGACGGACGACCGTGCCCGCGGGCACGGAACTCGTAGAGCAGACGAGGTCGACAGACGAGGCGCTCGCGGAACAGCCTGGGTCCACGGGCAGCACGACGTCCTCGGAGAGCGCGGTGGAGTCGCTCGCGATGGACGGCAACCCCGCGCGGACCGACAGCGTTCCGGGAGCGGTGCTCAAGGAACAGGGCGGGCAGGAGCGCGAGCTGCGCGCCGGGATGCGATTGCGCTCGGGTGTCGCGGTGAAGACGCCCGCGAAGGCCTCCGCGATGTTGCGGCTCCCGGATGCAAGCCAGGTCCGCGTGTCCGCGGGCTCCGAGGTGGAGCTGTCGAAGGCCGAGCCGAGCGACGTGCACCTCACGGTGCATCAGGGCCGCTTGTCGGTGAAGGCCTCGCACGCCGAGCGGCGCGGCTTCCGCGTGGACGTCGCGGGCCTGCGCGTGTCCGTGGTCGGCACGGTCTTCACCGTGGAGCGCACGGCGCTGGGCGCATCCGTGGCGGTGTCCGAGGGCCGCGTGCGCGTGGAGCTGGAGGGACAGCCCGCGCGCATGGTGGGCGCTGGCGAGCGCGTCGAGCTGCGCTCCCGCGACCAGGCCCTGAAGCAGGAGAAGTTGTCCCAACCGGACCGTGAAGCGCTGGAGGTGTTCGAGCGTCCGACCGAGTCCTCGACCCAGGATGTCGGCACCACGGTGCCCACCGCCGCGAACCCTCCCGCGCGAGCGCAGGACGTGTTGCCCGCGGTGGCCCACGCGCCGCAGGCTCCGAGCACGGTGAAGTCCGCCGTCGCGACGGCGCCGGTGATGAAGGCGCAATCGAAGAAGCTCGTGGTCGCATCCCTCTCGCCTCAACGCGAGAGCCCCCCTGCGCCCGAGCTGCCCGACCCCGTGGCCGTGCCGCCCGACACCGAGGACGCGCCCCAGGCAGAGCCTCCCGCCACCGTCGCCACGACCCAGCCGCCGTCCTCTCCCCTCGACCCGTCGCAGGACTTCGCGCCCTACCCGGCCCCATCGGTGACGGAGCGCATGACGCCGCCACGCGCGCCCGCCACTGCACCCTCGCAGCCCACGAAGGTGGCGGAGGCCACGCCGCCGAAGAAGGATGACCACAATCCCCAGGCGCTCCTGTCAAAGGACGCGGACGAGAGGTTCCTCGGGTATGCGCGGCTCCAGCTCAGTCAGCGCAGCTGTGAGAACTACCTCGCCGGCCTGGAGGAGATCGCCGACAAGAGCCCGCGCAAGAAACACCGCGAACAGGCGCGCTACCTGCGCGCGCGCTGCTTCGAACAGCGACTCCAGGGACAGGACGCGAAGCTCGAGTACCGTCAGTACCTGAAGGAGTTCCCGCGAGGCCGCTACGTGCGCGAGGCGGGCGCGGCCATCCTGCCGTAGCCCCGCGCACCCGGGGCGCTCCATCGCCAACAAAACCAGACACCCGAGGCGCTGTCGTCGCGCCCCCGTCTGATTGAAATCAACCGCCGTCCCGCGTCAGCCCTCGGTGCCGGTGCGCTGCTTCACGCGCTTCATCGGCTCACTCGCCTGGCCTCGCTCCACCAGCACGCGCAGCACGGACTCCAGCGCGCGGATGCGCGTGCCCGCGCGTCCCGGAGCCCAGCGCGGCACGTCCGGCCCCGAGAGCAGCTCCATCGCGTGCTCCACCCCGCCCGCCTTGCCCTCCAGCGCGCGCGCCGTGGCCAGCCGCACGTTCCTCGCGGGCCTGCGCGCCACCCCACCCTCCCACAAGAGGTCGAGCGCGAACGTCGTCCACACCGCCAGCTCATCGTCCGGACGCAGGAACTGCTCGAACCGCGCCAGCGCCGCGGCCCGAGTCTCGCCCGCGCGCAGCACCTCTTCCGACAGCTCCACGTGCAGCGTCGTGCTGCGAGCCAGCGGCCGCTCCGGCGCGATGATGGCCTCGAAGCGCTCTCCCGAAGCGGGGCGACACGCCACCACGTGCACCAGCTCGGCCGGGATGTCCGCGCCCGTCGGGTGCGCGTTGGCCTCGCCGTAGAACACCACCAGGTTCTCGAAGGCCTGCGCCAGCGAGCGCAGCTCGAACGGCGGACGCCACGGGCCGTAGTGGATGCGGCGGCGATTGGGCGAGGTCCGCGTCGCCTGACGCCCCAGCTGCGTGTCGACCATGTACTCGAACGCGCGCAGCATCGTGTCGAACTTCTCCGGCTGACCCTCGAGCAGCCCGAGAATCTCCACCACCGCCTCGATGGTGGACACACAGTGGTCCGCCGGCTCCGCGCGGATGCGGTAGTTGCTCGGACGCCGAGGCACGAAGCCGATGCGCGGCAGCCCCGCGAGCACGGGGTTGCGCGACACGACCTTCTTCGCCTGCGGCCACGTCCCGTCCACGACGATGAGCGTCTTCGGCGGCCGCGCGCGCGCATCCTCCACGGAGATGGCGTCCTCGCCCGGGAAGAGCACCGCGACGGAGTCCGGGTCCTTCGCCAGCTCCTCCAAGCGGGAGTGGCCCGTGAAGTCGACGCCCTGATGAATCTCGGAGTTGGCCAGCGCCAGGTGCGCCATGCGCGCGGTGCCGATGGCCACGCGGCGCTCACGGGGGTGCTGGAGGAAGACGACGCGGGTGCGCGTGTCCAGCCGGGGCGGCAGTTGCGAGCAGTAGCAAGCGCTCTCGGGGCGGTGGCAGCGAAGACAAAGGGAACGCACAGCCCGGCTTTACGGCACGGCCCGGAACCGGGCAAGCACTGCCGGTGCAGGGGCCCGCCGCCAGCCAGGGCGCCAGGCGCTCCCGAGGGGAAGAACCCACCCACGCCCCCGCCAGCCGGGGTACACAGGCCCCCTGTGAACCTGCTGCTGCTCTTCGACGAGGACTTCCTGCCGGACGGCACCGCCCGGCTCACCGGCCGCCGCGCCCAACACGCCCGGGAGGTGCTGCGCCTCGAGCCCGGTGAGTCCCTGCGCGTGGGGCGCCTGGGCGGCCTGACGGGAGCGGGCGAGGTGCTGGAGAACAGCCCCGGCGTCCTCCACCTGCGCGTGTCCCTCACCGAGCCCCCTCCGCCCCGTGCGGGCATCGACCTGCTGCTCGCCATCCCCCGCCCCAAGGCCCTCAAGAAGGTCCTCCCGGCCGTGGCCTCGCTGGGCGTGGACCGCATCGTCCTGGTCAACGCCGCCCGCGTGGAGAAGAGCTACTTCGACTCCAAGGTGCTCGACGGCGCGTTCGTGAGGGACCTGCTCCTTCAAGGCCTGGAGCAGGCACGCGACACCCGCCTGCCCGAGGTCCTGGTCCGCGAGCGCTTCCGCCCCTTCGTCGAGGACGAGCTCGACAGCGTCTTCCCCACCGGCGCCGTCCGCCTGCTCCCCCACCCTCCGGCGACGCAGCCCCTGCGTCAGGTGGCCGCGGCCCCCGGCCAACGCTCCGTGCTCGCCATCGGCCCCGACGGAGGTTGGGTGTCGTTCGAGGCCCAATTGTTGGAATCCCACGGCTTCCGCCCCTTCTCGCTCGGGCCGCGCATCCTCCGGGTGGAGACGGCGGTTCCCGTGCTCGTCGGGCAAGTAGCCCTTCTCGGGGAAGACACTGCTGCGCGTCACGATGCAGGTGGCACTTGAAGGGGGTGGGCCGCTGGCCGAGAGTTATCGGCCATGGCCACGTCCATCCCTTCGTCCTCGGTCGCTTCCGACAGCACGCAGCCCGCGGTCGGTGAGCAGCAGTCCCTCGTCACGTCGGAGCCGCAGGCTCCAGCGGCGAAGCCCGCGAGCCACGACTCGCTGCCGCCCCAGGCGCTGCTCGACTTCATGCTCGAGAAGTGGAAGCCCGCGTCGGGGAAGCTGCCGCCGAAGATCAAGTACGCGGAGTCCTTCAAGGCCCGTCGCAAGGCGCTGTCGCAGGCGTTCCCTGGCGAGACGCTTGTCATCCCCACCGGCCACGAGAAGGTGCGCGCGAACGACACGTACTACCGCTTCCGCCCGGGCACGGACTTCTACTACCTCACCGGCAACATGGAGGCGGACTGCGTCCTGGTGCTGGAGCCGAAGGACGGCGGCGGCCACACGGACATCCTCTTCGTGGAGCCCAACCCGGGCCGCTCGGACGCGACGTTCTTCACGGACCGGGTGAAGGGCGAGCTGTGGGTGGGCCCGCGCCTGGGCGTGCCGGAGAGCCGCGCGCGCCATGACGTCGACGAGGCGCGCGGGCTCGACACGCTGAACGCGTACCTCAAGGGCCTGAAGGGCTCGGCGAAGTCCACGCGCGTGTTGCGCGGACACTCGGCCAAGGTGGACGCGGAGGTGGCGGAGGGCGGCGAGCGCGACAAGGCGCTGGCCACGTTCCTGTCGGAGATGCGGCTCATCAAGGACGCGCAGGAGCTGCGCGAGCTGCAGATCTCCATCGACGCCACGCAGCGCGGCTTCGAGGACGTCATCCGCAGCCTGAAGGTGGCGAAGACGGAGCGCTACGTGGAGGGCATCTTCAACCTGCGCGCGCGGGTGGAGGGCAACGACACGGGCTACAACAGCATCGTCGCCAGCGGCTCTCACGCGTGCGTGCTGCACTGGAACCGCAATGACGGTCCGCTCGTCCCCGGGGACCTGCTCCTGCTGGACGCGGGCGTCGAGGGCCACACGCTCTACACGGCGGACATCACGCGCACGCTGCCGATCAACGGCCGCTTCTCGCCGGAGCAGAAGGCCATCTACGAGCTGGTGTACGCGTCGCAGGAGGCCGCGTTCGCGGCGGTGAAGCCGGGCAACGACTTCATGGAGCCCAACCGCGCCGCCATGCGCGTCTTGGCCGAGGGCCTGGAGAAGCTGGGCATCCTCGAGGACGCCGAGGAGGCGCTCAAGGACGAGCACCAGTTCTACAAGCGCTACTCGTTGCACAACGTCAGCCACATGTTGGGGCTGGACGTGCATGACTGCGCGCAGGCGCGGCAGGAGGCCTACAAGTACGGGAAGCTGCAGGCGGGCATGGTGCTCACGGTGGAGCCGGGCCTGTACTTCCAGAAGGACGACCTCACGGTGCCCGCGCGCTACCGCGGCATCGGCGTGCGCATCGAGGACGACATCGTCGTCACCGCGCGCGGCTGCAAGGTGCTGTCCGGCAACATCCCGCGCACGGTGAAGGACATCGAGGCGTGGATGAGCGGCGTGTGGAGCGCCGACAAGGCGTCCGCCGCCCCCAAGGGCAAGAAGGCCGCCGCGAAGAAGGCGAAGGCCCCCGCCGCGAAGAAGGCCAAGGCCGGCAAGCGCAAGTAGTCCCGTGTCACGTCCCGGCCCCACCACGAAGCAGGTGCGGGCCGGGAGCTCGGCGCCGTGACCTCGCGGTCGAGCCGCACCGGGCACGAAGTCCTCCGAGGTCCGTATCCACGCGTGCCCGCGTTCCGCTGCGCGGCGTGCTCTCAGGCCACCGGGGCGAAGCGCACCTCGTGCTCCGAGGCCTCCGCCGCCGCGAAGGAGAGCAGGCGCAGCCCCTCCTCCGTGAGCGCCTCGCGGTCCTCGCGAGACAGTCGGGCGAAGGGCGAGACGTGCAGCGTGACGCGCGTCTTCTCCCACTTCAGCTTCCACATGCCGCGCACGAAGCCGTCCACGAGCACCGTCGGACGGATGATGCCGTTGACGGTGAAGACGCGCTTGCGATGCGGCTCGGAGATGACGCGCGCGCGGTCCGAGTGGGACAACAGCAGGTTGTCGAACTCGGGCACGAAGCGCACGGGCACCGGCGAGTCACCGTCGGGCCGGGGCGCGTCGGGGAGGTCGAACAACTCGACGCCCTGCTCGTCACGGAACACGCGAAGCTCGGAGCGCATCCGCTCGAAGACCTCGCCCAGTCGCACGAAGCCGGACCAGTGCTGCATGTCCTTCACGCTGGCGGGACCGAAGGCGCCCAGGTAGCGCCGCACCAATGACTCCAGTGCGAGCGCGGGCTCCAGGGGCGCACCGAGCCACGACGCCGACGGAGTGAACGTCACCTCTCCGCCCACGCCCCAGGTGCCGAACGGAGGCACCGTGACGAGCGACTCGGCGACCCGCACCACGAACGCCAGCGACTGCGCATCCCGCTCCGGCCAGCGAGCCTGGAGACGCCGCCCCAGTTCCACCGAGCTCAGGGGCTCACGCGAGAGGAGCCGACGTCCCTCGGCGAGCAGCGCATCCATGTCCAGCCCCGCGAGCTCTCGCGGATACGCGCTGTGATTGAACATCCGGTCCAACACGGGCTGGAGCGCGGGGCGCAGCGACTGGTAGTCCCGCGCGGTGACCAGGTGCTGCGTGGAGCGCAGCAGCGTCGCCCGAACCACTTCCCGTTGCTCGTAGCGTCGGGTGAGGTCCTCGAGCTGGAAGTCCTCCATCCGCGTCCACAGGCCCAGATACGGCGCGTTGCCAGCCTGGGCCTGGAGCCCCACCAGGTGCTCGAGAACATGGGGCACGGACTCACGGGTCCGTCGCAGCAGGAACTGGCGCGCGAGCAGCGCCCGGTTCAGCTCACGCTTCGTCAATACGGGCGTCAGCGCCGCCTTCGCACCGCTCCGCGTCGCGGAGGAGGAACGCTTGCGAGGTGTCGTCACGGCGGCCTCCTGGGCACCCCGAAGCACCGAGCCCCGCCGGGGACGCGCCCCGTCTCCCTTCGAGCGTTGCGCGTCCACGGGCACGAAGGGAAACGGCAGGAACATCAGGGGAATGGGAATCATGGGGCGTGGGTCCTCGCGAGTCCGGGACAGCTCGACGGCTTCGTGAGACGCACCATGACGACCGGGCGTGACAGCTATATGTCAGGTATGTAGGCCCCCGGACACACGCCTCAAGGCGTCGGAGCGGGAGCCACCTGAGGAGGCACCTCGTCGGCCGGAGCCGGGGCCGCCCCGGGCACCGTCCCACCCGAGGGCGCGGCCGGCGTCTTCCGCGTCTTCTCCCACTCCTCGGTGGACAGCGGGAGGACCTCCTTCAGCGTGGAGTACTTCACCTCCAGCTCACGCGGGTCCGTACGCGTGTCCGCCCCCGCGGAGAAGGACAGGCGATTGATTTCGTGCCCGTCCTCCGTCTCCAGCACCACCCGCCAGTTGCCGGGCTTCAGGTTGGAGGTCGTCGCATAGTAGCGATAGCCGCCGTCCGTCCCGTTGCTGCTCACGTTGGCGACGAAGCCGCTGCCGTTCGTCGTCCACCCCTTCTCCGGGTGGTCGTAGTACCAGCGCACCCGCACCTTGTAGGGCGCGAAGTTCTTCGGCGCGAAGATGCGGAAGAAGTAATACGGCTTGTCGCCGGGGCGGATGACGAAGTCCGGACCGAACCACGTCCACGGCTTGTACCAGACCGAGTCATCCACCGAGGTCAGCTGGTACACGCCCGGGCTGACGCGCTTCACGTCGTGGAAGATGCCCGAGTACTGCACCGCCAGCGGTATGGGCGGGATGATGCCCACCAGGTAGCAGGCCAGGAGCGCCGCCTGCACCCCGAAGCCCGGCACCGCCACGTTGCGCACCAGGTACTGCATGTCCGGACGCCAGCGCGCCATCAGCCGCATCAGCCCGTACATGCTCGCGCAGCCCAGCGTCACCGACAGCAGGAAGACCCAGAAGCCGATGCGCCCGATGAGCACGGGCAGCAGGCACGCGAAGTACATCGTCACGCACAGGCTCAGCAGCGAGACGCGCACCACCGGGCCCATCTTGCGGAACAGCGGCAGCTCGTTGGCCACCAGCAGCGCGAACATGCCGACGACGAAGAGGTAGGGCGTGAAGCCCGACGTGCTCTTGAACAAGAGCAGCATGAAGACGCTGAGCAGGCTGCCGAAGAAGAAGTGGATGGCGTCCTCGCGCCAGCGCCACACCTTCTCCAACAGCTTCGGCGGCTCCGTGCCCTCCGGGTAGCGCTGCTCGAGCAGGAGCAGCGTCGCCAGGATGACCAGGTACCCGAAGCTCTGCACCAGCGTCAGCTTGTCGTCGATGCGGCTGAGCGAGACGATGTCGTAGAGGAAGCCGCCGAAGAAGAACGCGGCCATCTCCCACTTCTCGTGCCGCGTGCGGAACGCCTGCACCTTCTCCATCAGCGTGGGCGTCTTCGCCGTGGCCACCAGGTCATCGGGGTCCACCTCGACGGGCACGACGACACCCGGGGCGGCCTCCGTCACGACGACGTTCGCGGGGACGACGGCCTCCGGCGTCGGGGCACCCGACGGCTCGGAGGTCTCTTCGTTCTTCTGGGAGGTGTTGGGCGGAGTAGCGGTGACCACGGTGTTTCCTCGCGGTAGCGGCCGCCCATTCTAGCCGCTTCGAGGGGAGCGGGTCTCCCCTCCCCCCGAGGCCCCCGGCTCAGGCCGGGGACTTGCCCGCGACCAGGTCCGCCAGCTCGCCGCTCTCGGCCAGGCCCGACAGGATGTCGACGCCGCCGACGAACTGCCCCTTGATGAAGATCTGCGGAATGGTGGGCCAGTTCGTGTAGTCCTTGATGCCCTGGCGCACCTCGGGGTCCGCCAGCACGTCCACCGTGAAGACCTCACCGTGGGGCTGCAGCAGCTGCAGCGCCCGCGCGGAGAAGCCGCACTGGGGGAACAGGGCGTTGCCCTTCATGAAGAGGACGATGGGGTGCGACTGGGTAATCTGGTCGAACCGGGCCTTGAGGTCGGGGTTCATGGGGGTGTCTCCTTAGCGGTTCCCGAGCTTCTTCCACTGCTCGGGTGAATAGGTCTTGAGCGCGAGCGCGTGCAGCTCGCCCGACTTGAGCCACTGCTGGAGCGGCGCATACACGAGCTGGTGCTGCTGCACCATCATCTTGCCAGCGAAGTCCGGGCTGACGACGCGGGCCTCGAAGTGGTCCCCCGTCCCGGTGGTGTCATGCACCTCCACCTCGGAGCCCGGCAGGGCCTCCAGGATGCGGCTGCGGACGAATTCTGCGTCGAGCATCAGTTCATTCCCCTTCCCATCACCAGCATGGCCGGGTCCACGCCCATGCCACGCAACGTGGTCTCCCACAACTTGCCGGGCTCCAGGCCCAGCACCGCCTCGCTCGAGGCCTCCGTGAAGAGCCACGAGCCGGCGGCGATCTCACTCTCCAGTTGCTTGGGTCCCCAGCCCGCATACCCCAGGCAGAAGCGCAGCCGGGGCGCGCTTCGCTCCAGGAGCGGCCCCAGCGCGTCCAGCGTCACGCTGAGGAACAGGCCCGGCAGGACGGAGTGCTTCTCCAGCACCCCGCCATCGTCGTGCAGCACGAAGCCACGCTGGGGCTCCACCGGCCCCCCCAGGTACACGGGGTGGGTGGAGCGGTCCTCGTGGATGTCGAGCTTCTGACCGCGGGCCAGCTCGCCCAGCGTCAAGGGCGCGCCCCGGTTGACGACGAGCCCCATGGAGCCGGACTCACCGTGTTCGATCATCAAGACGACCGAGCGGTAGAAGTTCGGGTCCCCGAGCTGAGGCATGGCCAGCAGGAAGCCGGGAGCGAGGTTCTTCACGAGACGAGCATCAACCGTTCGAGCGAGCGGCGCAACCGGCAACCGCCCTGGGAAGACGGGTGCCGGGCGCCCCTCACTCAGTGCCAGCTGGTGTGCTTCGACTGGAGCGCCTCGGACAGGCGCTCGGGGTTGAGCGGCTTGCCGATGAACAGGTCCGCGCCCAGGCCCTTGCACTTGCGCGCCATGGCGGAGTCGCTCATCGCGCTCACGCCGATGAGCACGGCCTGGGGGAAGCGCTCACGGAGCCGTGACATCAGCGTGGCGCCGCTGCGGCCAGGGAGGAACACGTCGACGATGGCCGCGTCCATGCGCTTGTTGCGCACGGCGAACTCCGCCTCCTCGGCGCTGCCCACGGGCAGGGGCTCGTAGCCCCAGCCGGCCAGCATCTCCACGAGGATTTCGCGGTGGGACGGGTCGTCCTCCACGACGAGCACCGCGCTGCGCACGGGCTCCACCTTCAGCTCGTCACTGCGCTCGGTGCGCTCCTTCGCGTCGGGGCCGAGCACGGGGATCAACTCTTCAGTGGTGGGCAGGGACATGAGGGCACCGGTTGGGCAAAAGGTTTCCGTGTGATGGGAACCCACATGTCCTCGGTGGGAATTCCAAGCGGACACGCCCACGGCGCCTGCTCTTCAGGAGGCCTTGCGAGGGCCCGCCGAGAGCGCCTGGGAGGCGAGCGACGCGCCGAGCACCAGCATCACCAACAGCGCCCAGGCGGGGAGCACCACGCGCGCGCCGCCCTCGTAGATGAGGGCGGCGTAGCTGGTGCCCAGGTAGCGGCCCAGGGACATCGGCTCCATGCGAGCGATGCCGAAGAAGCTGACGGTGGATTCGGTGAGGATGGCGGTGGGCAGGCGGCTCAGGAACACGGCGAGCGCGAAGGGCCGGAGCGCGGGCCACAGGTGGACACGCAGGACATGAGCGCCGCCACCACCGAGCGCGCGCGCCGCGGCGACGTACTCCTGTCCCTCCAGCGTGGCCAGCCGGTTGCGGAACATCCGCGCGGGCCCGGCCCACCCCACCAGCGCGAGCGACATGACCATCAATCCGAAGGGCCCCAGTCCACCGCCGAGCCCCGCGTCCGCGAGCGACTGGCCGGCGAGCTGGAGCACCATCACCACGAGCACATCGGGCAGCGCGAAGACCGCGTCCACGCCGCGCAGGAGGACCTGTTCCCACGCGCCGCCGAGAAGCCGCGCCACCGCGGCGACGACGAGGCCGATGAGCGTGGAGAGCCCTCCGGCGCACAGGCCCACGGCCAGGGAGACCCAGAGGCCGCCGAAGGCCAGCTCGCACACGGTGCGGTCCGGACGCGTCGGGTCCACGCCCAGAGGACACGTGTTCGCGAGCACGTCCGGGAACAGCCGTCCGGCGACGAGGCTGAGGACGCCGAGCCCGACGAGGAGCACGAGTCCGACGCGGGCGCGCGCGGGGATGCGGTTCATGCGCGGGCCTCACGAGAGAACCTGTCGCCAGACAGACGAAGCACGCCCGTCAGGTCGCACGGCGCGAAATCACAAAGGGCGGGACCGTGCGAGGTGAGCTGAGTCGCGAGCCTCGGGCTCATGCGCGGGCCTCACGAGAACGCGGGTCCACGACGTAGCGGGCCACCTCCACCACGAGGCTCACGACGACGAGCAGCGAGGCGAAGGTGGTGGTCGCCACGACGACGACGGCGACCTGCTTGTTGAGCACGGCGAGCACGTAGAGCTGTCCGAAGTAAGGCAGGCCCAACACGCGCTCCGCCGCGAACGAGCCGGCGAGCAGCGCCGTGGCCACGGGCCCCACGGCATCGAGCAGCGAGGGCAGCACATTGGGGAGCACATGACGGCGCAGCACCGTGCCCGGCGACAGGCCCTTGCCCAGCGCGGTGCGCACATAGTCGCGCGACAGCTCCGTCTCCAGCGAGTCCCCCACCAGCGTGCCCAGGAAGATGCCCGGCCAGATGGACGTGACGAGCGCCGCGCACAGCTCCGGCAGCATGTGCCCGCGCTCGACCACCGCGGGCGCGAGCAACAGCGCGGGGATGAACACGGGGGTACCGAAGGCCAGCGCCGGCACGACGTCACCCAGGGCGGACCACCGACCTCGTCGCCAACGGGTGCGAATGAGCGCGAAGCTCAGCGCCCATGTCAGGGCCAGGGGAAGCGCGAGCATCCCCACGCCGACGCTGCCCGACAGCTTGCGCGCCAGTTCGTCGCCCGTGATTCCCTGCGCGCTCGTGCCCAGTCGCTCACCGCGCCACAGCTTCTCCCAGGGACGCAGGAAGCCAAGCGGCTCACCGAGGCCGAGGTCCCGGCGATACGACGCCATCAGCTCCGGAGACGCCTGCCGCTTCGCATCGCTCTCTGTGGTGAGCGGCAACATGGCCATGAGGAAGTACGAGGCCACCGCGACCACGGGCACCAGCACGAGCTGCCGCGCGAGCTTCTGGAGCACGGCCATCATCGCGCCACCTCGGTCTGCTCCGGAGTGGGCGCGGTCCTGCGCAGCGTGCGCAGGGCCAGGAAGTTGAACGGGTCCACATCCAGGCCCCGCAGCGTGTCACGCGCCCGAAAGTAGCGGTCCGGGTGGTACAGCGGAGCAATCACCGCCTGCTCCCCCACCAGCACCTGCTGCGCCTGCACATACATCGTCCGCGCGCGCGCCTCGTCCGCCTCGCCGTCCCCGGCCTCCAGCAGCCGCTCGAAGCGTGCCATGGGCTCGCCACCGCCCTGCGTCTCCCAGCCCGTCTGGTGATTGCCCGAGCGCTCGAAGAGCGTGAAGAACGTGTTCGGGTGCGCGTAGTCCCCGCCCAACCGCCGCAGGTACAAGTCATACGCGCGAGGCCCCTTGGCCGTGCGCCGCGAAATCTCCGCCGTGAAGTCGGACCTCGCCTCCAGCTCCACCTTCACGCCCACCCGCGCGAGCTGCGCCGCCACGCGCTCGGCGATGGCCACCTCCGGCACGAAGTTGTCCCCCGAGCGGTACACCAGCCTCAACGGCCGCTCCAACCCGGCCACCGGCGCCAGCTCCGCCTTCGCGCGCTCGGGCTCGTAGTGCGGCAGCCGCAACGCCTCCTCGGCCGACGCAGCCCCCGGCAGCTCCGGAGGCAGCAACACATGCGAGGGCCGCGCGGCCGGCAGCAACCCGACCATCAACGCCTCCCGGTCCAACGCCCGTGACAGCGCACGACGGACCTCCGGCCTGTCCAACGGCGCGCGCTCCGTGTTGAACGCCAGGTAGTACGTCGACAACAGCGGTTCGCGCTGCAGGTCCTCGGGCCGCTTCACCCGCAGCGCCGCCGCGCTGTCCACGAAGACGAAGTCCACCCGGCCCCGCTCGTACAGCGCCGGTCCAATCTCCGACTTCATCAACGTGATGACGGGCACGGGCACCTCGCCCGGAGCCATGGGCGGAGGGAACGCCGAGCGCGGGTTGTAGACCAACCGCACCCGCTCCCCTGCCCTGTCCCAGCTCTCCACCCGATAAGGCCCCAAGGCCAGCGGCCGACCGTCACGAGGCCTGTCGAAGTAATCACGGACCTCCTCATCCGAGCGCCCGTCCAGGTCCGCGGAGGGCGCCGGGTAGAAGATGTAGACGTTCGCGATGCGCGCCAGGAAGTAGCTGCGCGGATGCGCCAGCGTCACCCGGAGCGTCCGAGCGTCCACCGCCTCCACGCCCACGCGCTCCAGCGCCGCGCGGATGTCCGCCTCGGGCGCCATGCGGTCCTGCAGCGCCAGCACCTCCGACGCGCCCTCCAGGTCCGCCATCTCCCCGCGCTCACGTCCGCGCAGCGCGCGCCGCCACCCCACCACGAAGTCCCGCGCCACGAGCGGCGAGCCATCCGAC
This sequence comes from Myxococcus sp. AS-1-15, assembly GCF_020037055.1. Classification (NCBI taxonomy): domain Bacteria; kingdom Pseudomonadati; phylum Myxococcota; class Myxococcia; order Myxococcales; family Myxococcaceae; genus Myxococcus; species Myxococcus sp. AS-1-15. The sequence continues at coordinate 94,066 of NZ_JAIQDF010000015.1, forward strand.
CATCGCACATCTCCACGCAGGTGGAAGACGTAGACCTCACGCCCCTGCTCGTCGCGAGAGCGCTCCCACCGCTCCGCCAACCCCGGCCGCACCGAGTGGTCCGCGCCCAGCAGCGTCAGCCCCTTCTGCGTCGCGAGCATCACCGGGTAGTTCGCCCAGCTCTCGGGGTCCGAATGGCTCCAATCCAGCGTGGTGGGCATCGCGGGCACCACCACCTTGACGCCCGACTCCGGCTGGAAGCCACACGGCCCGCAGGCCCCGGTCACCCAGGCCAGCAACAGACACCACCAGGCGAGTCGAGCGCGAGGAGCCACCGGGCCACGTTGTACCCCGAAGCCAGGGACGCCCGGCAACAGAAGCCAGACGCCCCGTCTGCCCGCTGGAAAAGAGAGAAGCCAGGAGCCCGGCGACCTCGCGGGTCGACGGACGTCCTGGCTTCGAGCACGTCAAGGAGGACCGAAGCCCTCTCCTGTCAGTCCCGCTACGCCGGAGCCGGGGCCGGAGCCGACGGCGCCTCGGCCGCCGTGGTGCTCTTGAGCCCATCCGAGCTCGGCTTGCCGCGGCCGAACTCCTCGGGCTTCTCCAGCACCAGCGCCTCGCGCAGCACGTCGTCCACGAACTCCACCGGGACGATGCGCAGCTGCTTGCGAATCTTCAGCGGGATGTCCTTCAGGTCCTTCTTGTTCGCCTTCGGGATGAGGACCGTCTTGATGCCCGCGCGGTGCGCGGCCAGCGTCTTCTCCTTCAGGCCGCCGATGGGCAGCACCCGCCCACGCAGCGTGATTTCACCCGTCATCGCCACATCCCGACGGATGAGGACGCGCGTGAGCGCGCTCACCAGCGCCGTGCAGATGGTGACGCCCGCGGAGGGGCCATCCTTGGGAATCGCGCCCTCGGGCAGGTGCACGTGGATGTCGTAGTTCTCGAACACCTTGCGGTCGATGCCGAAGCGGTCCGCCCGGCTGCGCACGTACGACATGGCCGCCTGCGCGGACTCCTGCATCACCTCGCCCAGCTTGCCGGTGATGATGAGCTTGCCCTTGCCCGGCATCACGGTGGCCTCGGTGGTGAGGATCTCTCCTCCCAGCTCCGTCCACGCCAGACCCGTGACGATGCCCACCTGGTCCTCGCGCTCCGCCACGCCGTAGCGGTAGCGCGGCGTGCCCAGGAACTTCATCGCCGTCTTGCGGTCCACCTCGATGTCCCGCTTGCCGTTCTTCAGCACGTCGCGGGCAATCTTGCGGAACACGCCGCCAATCTCACGCTCGAGCGAACGAACGCCGGACTCGCGCGTGTAGCGGTGGATGATGGTCCGCAGCGCCTCATGGCTGAAGTCCACCTTCACGTCCGTCAGCCCGTTGGCCTCCTGCTCCTTCGGGATGAGGTAGCGTCGGGCGATGGAGAGCTTCTCCGGCTCGGTGTACCCCGCGATGCGAATCACCTCCATGCGGTCCTGCAGCGGACCGGGGATGTTGTGCATCGTGTTCGCGGTGCAGATGAACATCACCTTGGACAAATCGTAGTCGAGGTCCAGGTAGTGGTCGTTGAAGTTGTGGTTCTGCTCGGGGTCCAGCACCTCCAGCAGCGCCGCGCTCGGGTCGCCTCGGAAGTCCGTGGACATCTTGTCGATTTCGTCGAGCAGGAAGACCGGGTTGTTGCTGCCCGCCTTCTTCAGCGACTGGATGAGCTTGCCCGGCATCGCGCCGATGTACGTGCGCCGGTGGCCGCGAATCTCCGCCTCGTCACGCACGCCGCCCAGGGACAGGCGCACGAACTTGCGGCCCGTGGCCCGTGCAATCGAGCGCGCCAGCGACGTCTTGCCCACGCCCGGAGGTCCCACGAAGCACAGCACGGGGCCCTTGAGCTTCTTCACCAGCTGCTGCACGGCCAGGTACTCGAGGATGCGCTCCTTCGGCTTCTTCAAGCCGTAGTGGTCCTCGTTGAGCACCGTCTCCGCTTCCGTCACGTCCAGCCGGTCCTGGGTCTCGTCGTACCAGGGCAGGCTGATGATCCAGTCGATGTAGTTGCGAACGACGGTGGCCTCGGCGCTCATCGGGCTCATCATCCGGAGCTTCTTGAGCTCCTTCTTGACCTTGAGCGTGGCCTCCTTGCTCATCCGCTTGTTCTTCAGCTTCTCTTCAATCTCCTGGATCTCGTTCTTGAACTCGTCGCGCTCACCCAGTTCCTTCTGAATGGCCTGCATCTGCTCATTCAGGTAGTACTCCTTCTGGGTCTTCTCCATCTGCTTCTTGACGCGGGTGCGGATCTTCTTCTCCACCTGGAGAATCTCGATCTCCCCCTGCATCAGCTCGTAGAGCTTCTCCAGCCGCTTCGCGGGAGACTCGGTCTCGAGCAGCGCCTGCTTGTCGTTCAGCTTCAGCGACAGGTGCGCGACGATGGTGTCCGCGAGCCGCGCCGGGTCATCGATGCTGGCCACCTGCATCAGCATCTCGGGTGGAATCCGCTTGTTGAGCTTGACGAAGGCCTCGAACACGGAGTGCACGGAGCGCACGAGCGCCTCCAGCTCCACGCTCTTCTCCGTCTGCTCCTCCACCTCCTCCACCTCCACCATGAAGAAGGCGTCGTTCGGGTGGAACTTCTTCACCTTCGCGCGCTTCACCCCTTCCACCAGCACCTTCACGGTGCCGTCCGGCAAGGGCAGCAGCTGGATGACGTGCCCCATGGTGCCGAAGTGGAAGATGTCGTCGGGAGAGGGGTCGTTCGTCTTGGCCTTCTTCTGGGCGGCCAGCAGGATGACGGCCTTGTCGTCCGGCCCCTTGTGAGCCATCGCGTCCTTCAACGCGGCGATGGACTTCTCCCGGCCGACGAACAGCGGAACCACCATGTGCGGGAACACGATGATGTCCCGAAGGGGCAAGAGCGGGACGGTGAGTCCCCGCTTCTGGGCTTCCTTCTTGTCGTCACGTCCGAAGAACATGTATCCGCCACCTGCTGGCCTACCGGGAGGGTAGGCCCCTGAAGAGTTGCCCGGTTGCTCGTCCGGCGAGCGCACACCCGGGGTGAAGCACGTCTATAACACGTCGGTTTCAGGCGCCGTTCCCCGCCTCAAGATTGGGGAACCACCTGCTGCCATCAAGGGAACACCCGAAGCTTCCTCGGACGTCCCCTCCCAGTGTCAGCGACCCTGCGCTGCCTCCCCACCCTGTAGCCCACCAACCTCCAACGCCTCGAAAAGGAACGCATACAGGTCCGCGCTGGATTCAATGCTCTTGGCCACCTGGTCCGCGCCACTGTGTCCTGCGTTCATTTCGATGCGCAGCAGCGCCTTGGCCTGGTTGCCCGCCGCCTGCTGCACCGCGGCCACGAACTTGCGAGCGTGCATCGGGTCCACCCGGTCATCGTGGTCCGCGGACATCATGAGCAGCGCCGGGTAGGCCACGCCCGGCTTGACGTGGTGGTAGGGCGAGTAGGCGTGCAGCACCTGGAAGTCCTCGGGCTTCTCCGCCGTCCCGTACTCGGGAATCCACGTCCGGCCGCTCCCGAAGAGGTGGTAGCGCACCATGTCCAGGAGGGGCACCTGGCACACCACCGCCCCGTACAGCTCCGGGCGCTGAGTCATGGCCGCCCCCACCAGGAGCCCGCCGTTGCTGCCGCCCTGGATGGCCAGCTTCTTGGGCTGGGTGTACTTCTCCCGGACCAGGTACTCGGCGGCGGCGTGGAAGTCGTCGAAGACGTTCTGCTTCTTCGCCATGCGGCCCGCCTCGTGCCACTCGGCGCCGTACTCGCCCCCACCCCGCAGGTTGGCCACCGCGTAGACGCCGCCGGCGTCCAGCCAGGGCAGGATGCTGCCGCGGAAGGTGGCCTCCATGTTCACGTTGAAGCCGCCGTACCCGTAGAGCAGCGTGGGCGCGGTGCCGTCGCGCTTCAGGCCCTTCTTGTGCACCAGGAACATGGGCACGCGGGTGCCGTCCTTGGAGGGGTAGAAGACCTGGTCCACCGTGTAGGCCGCCGGGTCCATGGGCACTTCCACCTGCGCCCACAGCGAGGACTCCCCCGTCTTCACGGACGTCTTGTAGACGCGCCGGGGCGTGGTGAAGGACGTGAAGACGAAGTAGGCCTCGTCCTGGTCCTCCAGGCCCGTCAGGTTGGAGGCCGCGCCCACGCCGGGCAGCGCCACCTCGCGCACGGGCTTGCCCTGCAGGGTGGCCACGCGCACGAGCGTCGTCGCGTCCTTCATGTACTCCAGCGCCAGGTGCTCGCCGACGATGTTCACCGTCTGGAGCGCGGCCACCGGGTCCTGCGGAACGATTTCCTTCCACTGCGCGCGCGCGGGCTTCGCCGGGTCCACCTCGAAGACGCGCTGGCGCGGGGCGCCCTCGTCCGTGGTGACGTAGAAGCGGCCCTTCCACGCCTGCACGTTGTACTTGGCGCCCTTGCCCTTCACGAGCAGGCGGAAGTCCTTCTCCCCCGGCCGCTTCCAGTAGATGTCGTTTTCGATCCAGCCCCGCAGGATGGAGACGAACAGGAACTGGCCGTCCCGGCTCAGGTCGCCCTGCAGGAAGGTGGACGGGTCTCCGGTGCGCGGGTGGATCTCCGCGTCCTTGGAGGGCGCGTCGCCCAGCTTGTGGAAGCGCAAGCTGGTGTAGCCCGGGCGCGCGTCCACGGGGATGGAGGGGTCGGTGGGCAGCCACTCGTAATAGAAGCCCTTGCCGTCCGGCGTCCACTTGGGCTGCGCGTACTTGGCGCCCTCGATGACGTCCACCTTGGACCACTCACCCGAGTCCACGTCCACCACGTGCAGCACGGCCTCGTCGGCCGCGTTGGGCTTCTGCGCGAAGACCAGCTTCTTGCCGTCCCACGACGGCGACCACGTGCCCAGGGACACCGAGCCGTCCTGGCTCCAGCCGTTCGGGTCCAGGAGCACCTTCTCCTGCCCCTTCTCGCCGTCGCGCCAGTAGAGGACCGCCTTCTCCTTGTCCTTGTGCGTGCGCACGTAGAAGTAGCGGCCCGCGCGGCGCGCCGGCATGGAGATGGAGTCCACGTAGAACAGCTCGCGGAAGCGCTTCGCCAGCGCGTCACGCACGGGCGACTTCGCCAGCGCCTCGCGCGTCAGCACGTCCTGCGCCTTCATCCACGCCTGGACCTCGGGCGCCTTCTCATCCTCCAGCCAGCGGTAGGCGTCCGGCACCTGCACCCCGTGCAGCGTGTCCACCACCGCGTCCACCCGAGTCGCCGGGTAAGCCATGCGCGCGTGTTCCTCCTGGGCCGGCGCCTCCACGGGCACCTCCCGTTTCGCCGGCGTCGAGCCAGCACAGGCAACGAGCATCAACAAGGCAGGCACGGGGAGCTGTCTCATGGAGCCAGCACATACAGAAACGCCCCCGCCCGTCCCACAAAAACCGTGGGCGACAGGCCGGCGCCACCCCGCCCGCCCTGAACGCGAGGAGCGCGTCGGAGCCGTTGCAGGGCCCTTGACGCGCTCCGTCACATCCCAGGGGCCGCCCACACCCGAGGGCGGCCCGTCAGAGTCCGCGACTTACGCGGATTCCTTCTTCGGCTCGGCGGGCTCCTTCTCCGCCGCGGCGTGGAGCACGACGGGCTCGCTCTTCTTGAGGATGACCTCCTCGGAGATGAGCACCTCGCGGACCGTCTTGCGGGACGGGATTTCGTACATCACGTCCAGCATGGCCGACTCGAGGATGGAGCGCAGGCCGCGGGCGCCCGCCTTGCGGCGGATGGCCTCGCTGGCGATGGCCTTGAGCGCGCCGTCGGTGAACTTCAGCGCCACGCCGTCCAACTCGAAGAGCTTCTTGTACTGCTTGGTGAGCGCGTTCTTCGGCTGGTTGAGGATGTTGATGAGCGCGGGCTCATCCAGCTCCTCCAGCGCGGTGATGATGGGCAGGCGGCCGATGAACTCCGGAATCATGCCGAACTTGAGCAGGTCCTCCGGCTCCACGTGCTTGAGCAGCTCCGACAGGTTGCGCTGCTTCTTCGACTGGATGTCCGCGCCGAAGCCCAGGCTGCGCCCGCCCAGGCGCCGCTCGATGACCTGGTCCAGGCCGCCGAACGCGCCGCCGCAGATGAACAGGATGTTGGTGGTGTCCACCTGCAGGAACTCCTGCTGCGGGTGCTTGCGGCCCCCCTTGGGCGGAACGTTGGCCACCGTACCTTCGATGATCTTCAACAGCGCCTGCTGGACGCCCTCGCCGCTGACGTCGCGGGTGATGGAGGGGTTCTCCGACTTGCGGGCGATCTTGTCGATTTCGTCGATGTAGACGATGCCGCGCTGGGCCCGCTCGATGTCGTGGTCGGCGGCCTGCAGCAGGTTGACGATGATGTTCTCCACGTCCTCGCCCACGTAGCCGGCCTCGGTGAGGCACGTGGCGTCGGCGATGGTGAAGGGGACGTTGAGGATGCGCGCCAGCGTCTGGGCCAGCAGCGTCTTGCCGCTGCCCGTCGGGCCGAGCAGGAGGATGTTGCTCTTCTGGAGCTCCACGTCCTCGAGCGCGACCTTGGACTCGATGCGCTTGTAGTGGTTGTGCACGGCCACCGACAGCGTCTTCTTCGCGCGCTCCTGGCCGATGACGTACTCGTCGAGCACGGCCTTGATTTCGGAGGGCCGCGGGATGCGCAGCTTGGTGTCCTTGGTCTCCTCGCGGTCGATCTCCTCCGCGATGATGTCGTTGCACAGCCCGATGCACTCGTCGCAGATGTAGACCGTCGGCCCCGCGATGAGCTTCTTCACCTCCTTCTGCGACTTGCCGCAGAAGGAGCAGCAGAGGGTCTGGTTGTCTCGCTTCTCCACGTTCTTGCCCGCCATGAAATCCCTCGCTGCGCCTGTAAAGCCGCCCGCCCCGAGCGCCACCCGCCTCGGCTCCAGGCCAATCTAGTCAGCCCCCATCAGGGACGTCCACGCGCCTTCCCTGTACTTAACAGGGGGAGTGGGTCGGCGCAGAAAGCAGAAAGCCGGAGGCGCGGGGGCGAATTCCCGCGGCTCCGGCCACCGGCCGAGGCGTCGAGCCCCGGCAAACGTCTACTTCTTCTCGTCCTTGCCCAGGCCCACCACCTTGCGGGGGTTCTGGATTTCATCCACGATTCCGTAGGCCTTCGCCTCCGTGGCGCCCATGAAGTAGTCGCGGTCGGTGTCCTTCTCCACGCGCTCGATGGACTGCCCGGTGTGCTTGACGATGAGCTCGTTGAGCTTCGCCTTCATCCGCAGGATTTCGCGGGCCTGGATCTCGATGTCCGTCGCCTGGCCCCGCACCCCACCCAGCGGCTGGTGGATCATGATGCGGCTGGACGGCAGGGCGTAGCGCTTGCCCTTCGTCCCGGCGAGCAGCAGCACGGCCCCCATCGACGCCGCCTGCCCCACGCAGATGGTGGAGACCGGCGGCTTGACGTACTGCATCGTGTCGTAGATGGCCATGCCCGCCGTGACGGAGCCGCCCGGCGAGTTGATGTAGATGTTGATGTCCTTGTCCGGGTCCTCGGACTCGAGGAACAGCAGCTGGGCGACGATGACGTTCGCCACGTCATCGTCGATCTCCGTGCCCAGCATGATGATGCGGTCCTTCAGGAGCCGGCTGTAGATGTCGTACGAGCGCTCACCGCGGTGCGTCTGCTCGATGACGTAGGGAACGGGCATGAAGGGCATGGCGACCTCGGGAGAAGACTCGAAGGGACGGCTCGACGAAGACGAACCTCAGGTCAGGAATACTTCGCCCGGCCCTTCAGGAATTCAATCGTCTTTTCCTCGCGCAGTCGCAGAGACAACCCGAGCCGCTCGTCCGCGCCCTTGAAGTAGCGCTTCACGGCCTCCACGGGCTGGCCCGCCTCCACCGCGAGCTGCTCGATGCGCGCGTCCACGTCCGCGTCGCTCGCCTGGATGCCCTCCTTGAGGGCGATGGACTCCAGCAGCAGCGTCCCCTTCACCTCCTGGGTCGCCTTCTCGCGCATCTCCTCGCGCAGGCGGTTGAAGTCCAGGTTCAGACGGCTGGGGTCCACGCCCGAGCGCTGCAGCTGCTGCAGGGCGCCGCGGAGCATGGAGTCCATGGCGCGCTCCACCATGGCGCGGGGGACCTCGAAGGGATTGCGCTCCACGAGGCCCTTCATCACCGCCTCGCGGTCGTCGTTGTCCGCTTGCGAACGGCGCGCGCGCTCCATGTCGGCGCGCAGCTTGCCGCGCAGCTCCTCGAGCGTCTGCGCGATGCCCGTCTCCTTCGCCAGGTCGTCGTTGAGCTCGGGGGAGATCTCCTTCTTGATCTCCTTGAGGGTGACGTGGAAGCGGCCCGTCTTCCCCCGCACCTCCTCCACCCGGTAGTCGGCGGGGAAGGCGTAGTCGATGTCCTTGGACTCGCCCACCTTCACGCCCTCGAGCGCGGCGATCTTCGACTCGACCAGCTCACCGGGCTGCACCTGGACGGTGATGCCCTCGGCCTTGCTGCCGGCGAACGGCTGGCCGTCCACGGTGGCGTCGTAGTCCACCGTCGCGTAGTCACCGGAGGCCGCCGAGTCGCGGTCCGTCACGGGCTCCAGCCGGCTCAGCGACTGGCGCATGCGGCCGAGCTGCTCGTCGATCTGCTCGTCGGTGACGGCGGTGTCCGCCTTGGTCAGCGGCAGCTCCGCGTACTCCTTCGCCTCGACCTTGGGCTTGACCTCCACCCGGGCCTCGAAGCTGAAGGGAGCGTTGGCCTTGAGACCCTGGTTGGTCACCTGCGGGCTCGCCACCACCTCCACGTTGTGCTCGCGCACCGCGTCCAGGTAGGCCGTCTGCACCACGCGCTGGATGACCTCGTCCTCGACCTGGTCCTTGAAGCGCTGCTCGAGGATGCGGCGGGGGACCTTGCCCTGTCGGAAGCCCGGCAACCGCACCTGCTGGCCAAGCCTGGAGTAAGCGCGGTTCAGCTCTTCCGCCACGCGGGCGGACTCGACCTCGATGGAGAGCTTCTTCTCGATGGGAGAGAGCTCTTCGACCTGGACCTTCATACGGGCCTCGCTCGCCGCCTTCTCGGACAGTCGTCCCGAGCGGCGCCGGTTAAGTGGGACGTGCGCCTTTAGGGGATAGGCACGAACGGGTCAACGCGAAATGGGCGAGGAGGGACTCGAACCCTCACACCTTGCGGTACCAGATCCTAAGTCTGGTGCGTCTACCAGTTTCGCCACCCGCCCGGATGCGCCGCGTGCCTTGTGCCGTACATACCGCGAAACGTCCGCCGCGCGTCACCCGACGGATGCGTGCTGCGGAAAAACAAACGGGGTCTCTCCATCGCTGGAGAGACCCCGTATGAGAGCGGAGGGAATCGAACCCACAACCTATGGATTAAGAGTCCATTGCTCTGCCAATTGAGCTACGCTCCCGGCACTGCGCTTGGCCCGTCGGCTGCGTGACGTCCAAGTGGCGGCGGTAATTACAGAAGGCCGCCCGCGCTGTCAAAAGTATTTTCGTCTCCCCTGCATTCCCCACGCACGGCATCTCCCACGAGGACGCGCAGTCCGGGATGGGACGCCACGCCGCCCGCTGGACGGGCTGGCGCCGGGGACGGCCGGATTCCGAATGAAACAGAGCCACGGGCCCACTGTTGAACGTGGCCACGGCGACCCGTGTGTCCGGAGTGCTCGGAGACACGGGGCTCGCACGCGCCCCCATTCCGGGACTCTGAGCACGTGAACCGCCGAGGCACAGGCGGGCGGACGGAGGTCGTCCGCCCTTTTCGCGCAGGACGTATGCAGGAGACGACAGTGACGGAAGCCAACATCCCCCCCAAGGTGGAAGACACCGGCTCGGCGCTCGGCGGCTGGAGCCGGGAGCGCATGGAGTTGATTCGGCGCACCATCTGCCCCCGGGGCATCAGCGAGGACGAGTTCGCCCTCTTCATCGAGCAGTGCAAGCGCAGCGGGTTGGATCCGCTGCTCAAGGAAGCCTTCTGCGTCGCGCGGAGGCAGAACATCGGCAACCGGGAGCGCCCCAACTGGGTGACGAAGTACGAGTTCCAGCCCTCCGAGGCCGGGATGCTCGCCCGCGCGGAGCGCTTCCCGGACTTCAAGGGCATCCAGGCGAGCGCCGTGTTCGCCGAGGACGACATCGTGGTGGACCAGGGTCGAGGCGAGGTGGTGCACCGCTTCAACCCGGCCAAGCGCAAGGGCGCGCTGGTGGGCGCCTGGTCGCGGGTGGTGCGCGACGGGAAGCTGCCCGTGGTGGTGTGGCTGGACTTCAGCGGCTACGTCCAGCAGACGCCGCTGTGGGCCAAGATTCCCACGACGATGATCGAGAAGTGCGCCCGGGTGGCGGCCCTGCGCAAGGCGTACCCGGAGGCCTTCGGCGGACTGTACGTCCGGGAGGAGATGCCGGCGGAGGACTTCGATTCGGCCTCGGCCCACCCCGAGCCTGTCCCCGCGGGCGGCGCCTACGAGGTGCTGGGCGCCAGGACGGGACCGGTGAAGGCGTCCTTCCCCACCCCGCTGGCCACCGCGCCCACGAAGGAGGAGAAGGCGGTCCCCGCGAAGCTGGACGTGGATCTCCCGCTGGCCCCGCTCCCCGCGAAGGAAGTGGAGGCGGCGAAGGAGGACGTGCAGCCCACCGTGGCGCCCACGCGTCCGAAGGCGAGCGCCGTGCTGGTGGCGTTCGGTCCGTACAAGGGCAAGACGGCCTCGGAGCTCTCGGACGAGGAGCTCAGCGAGACCATCGAGCTGGCGAACGAGAAGCTGATGGAGCAACCCCGCGCGCGCTGGGCCAAGGCGATGCGGGAGAACCTGCTCGCGCTGGAGGCGGAGACGGAGCTGCGCTGCCGCGTCCCGTCCACCGCGGACAAGAGCAACGGCGCGTCCCACGCCTGATGCGCTGAAGTGAGGACTGCCTCCGTCGGACGTCTTCCGGCGGGGGCCCTCTTCGCGGCGCCGCTCGGGATTCCCATGAAGGAGTCCGGGGGGCCTGCGGAAGAGGAGGAGAGCGCGCTCGGAGGGACTTGAACCCCCAACCCCTGGGTTCGAAGCCCAGTGCTCTATCCAGTTGAGCTACGAGCGCAACCTACGAACAGGGGAAGAAGGTGGGCGGCCAACCGGGGTCGAACCGGCAACCTCTGGAGTCACAGTCCAGCGCTCTAACCAGTTGAGCTATGGCCGCCGTTACCGCTACGGCGTTTGAAGCGGGGGCTTCCCTACCGTGGAAAGCCGGGCCAGTTCAAGGCCCAAATGTGACGACAGCCAGGTTGGCGCCCCAAGCAGGACTCGAACCTGCGACCCCCGACTTAGAAGGTCGGTGCTCTATCCAGCTGAGCTATTGGAGCTGGGCCGGGCTACCTGCATCCACTCCCTACTTGAAAAAATCGGGGCGAGAGGATTCGAACCTCCGACCCCCTGCGCCCAAGGCAGGTGCGCTACCAGGCTGCGCTACGCCCCGAAAAGTAGAGTCCGGCATTGTTGAACCATCGCGGACGGACGCGCAAGGCCCACGTGCCTGACCTCGCCATTCACGCACGCGCGGCGAGCGAGAGCAGCTTCGGCTTCATCTTCCGGAAGGCCGCGCCCCGGTGGGAGATGCCGGACTTCTCCTCGGCGGTGAGCTCCGCGAGCGACCGGCCACTGTCCAGAAGGATGAAGACCGGGTCGTACCCGAAGCCGTGCTCACCTTTCGGCGCGTGGCCGATCCGCCCCTCACACCGCCCCTCCTCCACGTGCGTGCGCCCATCCGGCCACGCCAGCGCCAGCGCGCAGCGGAACGACGCCGTGCGCTTCTCGTCGGGCACGCCGCGCAGCTCCGAGAGGAGCTTCTCGTAGCGGGCCTTGTCGTCGCCGGGCGCGTAGCGGGCGGACAGCACCCCGGGCTGGCCGTCGAGCGCGTCCACGCACAGCCCCGAGTCATCCGCGAGCGCCGGCAGGCCCGTGGCCCGCGCGTACTCCACCGCCTTCTTCACCGCGTTGGCCTCGAAGGTGTCGCCGTCCTCCTCCGGCTCCGGCACCGGCGGCAGGTCCGCGAGCGACACCACCTCCACCGAGTCCCCCACCAGCTGGCGCAGCTCGCGCAGCTTCCCCTTGTTGGTGGTGGCGAAGAGCAGCTTCGGCGAGGGCGTGCTCATTCGAGCGCCTTGGCCTGCGCGGCCACGAGCTGATGGATGGCGGCAAGTCCCCCGTCGAGCATCGCGTCCAGCGTCTTGCGGTCGAACAGCTGGTGCTCGGCGGTGCCCTGCACCTCCACCATGCGCCCGTCTCCCGTGGCCACGATGTTGAGGTCCACGTCCGCCTTGGAGTCCTCCTCGTAGTCCAGGTCCACGCGCACCTCCCCGTTGACCACGCCCACGGACACCGCGGCCATGGGGGTCAGCTTGGGCTGCTTGGTGAGCGTGCCCTGCTTCTGCAGTGAGCGCAGCGCGAGCACCACCGCCACGTACGCGCCCGTAATCGACGCCGTGCGCGTGCCGCCGTCCGCCTGGAGCACGTCACAGTCCAGCGTGAGGGTGCGCGGGCCCAGCGTGGACAGGTCCACCGCCGCGCGCAGGGAGCGGCCGATGAGGCGCTGGATCTCCATGGTGCGGCCGGTCTGCTTGCCCTTGGCCGCCTCGCGCTGGTTTCGCGTGTGCGTGGCGCGCGGGAGCATGCCGTACTCGGCCGTCACCCAGCCGGTCCCCTTCCCCATCAGGTGCGGGGGCACGCGCTCCTCGGTGGAGCAGGTGATGAGCACCTTGGTGTTGCCGAACTCCACCTGCACGGAGCCTTCCGCGTAGCGGGACACTCCGGGGGTGAGGATGACGGGGCGAAGGTCCAGTGCACCACGTTGGAAGGAACGCACGGCGAGCTCCTGGGTAGGGAATGAGCGCGTCCCTTCTCTACCAGAGCCGCGTGGCCCGCGTGTCGTCCGAGTCGGCCCGCTGTCCACTCAGGGCGTCTGCGAGCCCGCCACCTGGGCCGGCCGGGCCGCGTCCCTGCGCCGCGTGTCCTTCAGGAAGGCGAGCACGCCCTCGCTGATGGCCTCGGCCAGCTTCTCCTGGTAGTCCGCCCGCCCCAGCTTCAGGCCCTCCTCGGGATGGGAGATGTAGCCCACCTCCACGAGCACCGCCGGGCACTCCACGCCGGAGAGCACGAAGAAGGGCGCCTGCTGCACGCCCCGGTCCGCCGCCCGCGTGCGCGCCACGAGCCGGGGGTGGATGGCGTAGGCCAGCCGGGACGAGTCCGAGTGCGCCTCCGTGCGCACCAGGTCATCAAGGATGAGCGCCAGCGTCGAGTCGCCGCGCGCCGCCCGCGACATGGGCGCCTCCGAGTTCTCCCGGTCCGCCACCGCGAGCGCCGCTTCACCGGAGGCGCTGGCCGACAGGAAGTACGTCTCCACGCCCTCGGTGCGTGCCCTCATGCGGGGCGTGGGCATGGAGTTCGCGTGGATGGAGATGAAGAGGTCGGCGCCGTGGTCGTTCGTCATCTCCACGCGCTCGGTGAGGCTCACCAGCGCGTCGCGCTCGCGCGTCAGGTACACCTCGCCGCCGGCCGCCTCCAGCCTGGAGCGCAGGCGGTGGGCAATCTGCAGCGCCACCTCCTTCTCGCGCAGCGCGCCGGGCCCCTTGGCGCCTTCCTTCACGCCGCCGTGGCCCGGGTCGATGACGATGCGCGCGGGGCGCTCGCCGGCTCCCGCCGTGACGGGAACCCAGCAGATGCATGCGAGGAGGAGCAGCAGGGAGCGGGAGGACGACTTCATGCCGGAGGGGGATGCTAGCGGAGCCCCACCCCGGGCGCGAAATCCCCGCCCGGCGCCCGGTTCAGCCGATGACGTCGATGCCCGGACGGCCCGCGCGGACCTCGCCCAGCAGCGCCGCGTCCACCCCGGCCCTGTCCAGGGCCCTGAGCGCCTTGACCGCGTCCTTCGCCGGCACGCAGGCCAACAGTCCGCCATTGGTCTGCGCGTCCGCGAGCACCCACTGGATGGCCTCGGGGAGCCCCTTGGGGAAGCGGACCTTCTTCTGCACGTGCTCCAGGTTCGACTTCGTCCCGCCCGGCACCACGCCCGCCTCGGCCAGCGAGGGCACCTCGGCGATGAGCGGCACGCGCTCCAAATCCAGCGCCGCGCGCGTCTTCGCGGCCGTCATCATCTCCAGCAGGTGGCCCAACAGGCCGTAGCCCGTCACGTCCGTCAGGGCGTTCACCTTGAACCGGCCCGAGGCGAAGACCTCGCCCGCGGCGCGGTTGAGCGTGGTCATCACGCCGATGACGTTCTTCTGCAGTTGCTTGGAGGCCACGCCCCGCTTGATGGCGGTGGTGGCGATGCCCGTGCCCAGGGGCTTGGTGAGCAGCAGCAGGTCCCCCGGCTTCGCGCCCGCGTTGGTGAGCACCTTCTTGGGGTGCACCACGCCGGTGACGGCCAGGCCGTACTTCGGCTCGGGGTCTCGGATGCTGTGGCCGCCGAGGATGGGGATGCCCGCCTCCTCCACCTTGGACTGGCCGCCCTCGAGGATGCGCGCCAGCACGGACTTGGGCAGCTCGTCCGGGAAGCCGACGAGGTTGAGCGCGAACAGCGGCTTCGCCCCCATGGCCCAGATGTCCGACATCGCGTTCGCCGCGGCGATGGCGCCGAACTGGAACGGGTCGTCCACCACGGGCGGGAAGAAGTCCACCGTCTCCACCACGGCGAGGCCGGGCGAGAGGCGGTAGACGGCCGCGTCGTCATTCGTGTTGAAGCCCACCAGCGCTTGCGGGGGGCGGGAGGACTTGAGCCCTCCCAAGAGCTGGGCCAGGTCCCCGGCCCGCAGCTTCGCCGCGCAACCCGCGCAGTGACTCAGCTCGGTGAGGCGCAGGCGCTTCACCGACTTCGCGTCCGCCACGGCGACATCCCTTCAGATGGAGCCCGCCCTCCCACGAGGAGAGCGGGCTTCGTGTGCGACCTAGATGATGCGGACGTACTCGCGCTTGAGCAGGTGCACCAGGCCCTCGGCGGTGACGACGTCATCCGCGTCCGCCCGGTCCAGCACCCCCGCCAGCGTGCCCTGGTTGAGCACCAGTTGGAGCACGTCCAGCAGCTCCGGCGTCAGCTCCTTGAGCGGCGGCACCAGCGGCACCGACAGCTGGAGCATGGCCTCCGGGGGCGGCAGGCTCGGCTGCAGCCGCTTGAGCTCGTCGAGCTGACGGAGCGCGTCCATCAGCAGCGCCTCGGTGGACGAGTCCAGCTCCACCATGAACTCCTGGCTGTCCGCCGGCCGCAGCTCGAAGTCACCCGACTCCCAGGTGATGATGCGGTTGAAGCTCTTCTGCGGCCCCAGGTTGTGGTTCTCGTTGATGACCGCGTAGTACACGCGGCCCTGGCGCAGGTAGATCTTCCCCTCTTGCGTGCTGTTGACCACCAGCACGCCGTTCTTCTTGGAGGTGTGGAAGAGCTGGAGCAGGTCCGGCAGGGGGATTTCTTCAATCTTCCCCGTCATGGAGCTGCCCTTGGTGGTGGTCCGCGCGGCCTGGGCGGCGGCGGCCTCCTCCAGCTTCAGCTTGGCCGTGCTCTCGTCCACGTTGGCGCCGTCGGCGCCCTGGTGCACGAGCTTGAGGATGGAGGTGCCGATGAGGATGCGGTCCCCCTCCTTGAGCCCCGCCTGCTTCACCTTCTCGCCGTTGACGAAGGTGCCGTTGGTGGAGCCCAGGTCCTCGATGGTGATCTTCCCGTTGGAGAAGCTGATCTTCGCGTGCTTGCGCGAGACCATGTCCTCCACGAGCACCATGTCCAGCTCGCTGGAGCGGCCGATGACGATCTGCTTCTCCGCCTTCAGGGGGAACTCTCCGCCCTGGTACTTCCCGGAGATGAACTTCAGGGCATAGGTCTTCGAGATATCCATGGTCATCAACCCGCCTGCTCCACCTTGCCGGGGTCCTTCACCAGGTTGAGGTACATCTGCGCGCTCTTGTTGTCGGGGCTGCGCGCCAGCACGTCCTCCCACACCTGCACCGCCTCCGCCCTGCGCCCGGCGGAATACAGCGCCACCCCGTACTGGATACGGCCGGGGATGTAGGACGGGTTCTGCGCGATGACCTGTTCGTACTCGGCGATGGCCGCCGCGTTGTCCCCCGCGTCACGCAGGGCATTGCCCAGCTTCAGGCGGATGTCCACGAACTGTGGGCACAGGCCCAGCGCGCGGCGGTACTCCTCGATGGCGCGCTGCCATGCGCCGCTCGAGGCGAACACGTCGCCAATCTCGCCGTACATGTTGGCGATCTTCTTCTCGACGTAGGGGTCCAGCTCCCCGGGGCCCGTCTTCTGCCGGGACAAGGCGGCCTGGTAGACCTCCTTCGCCTCGGCGTACTTGCCCATGTCGTTGTAGATGACCGCGAGATTGAGCGCCGCTTCGGTGTACGCCGGATTCAGGTTCAGCGCGGACTCGAACGCCCGCTGGGCCCGGGCGAACTGGCCCTGGTCGTGGTAGATGATGCCGAGCATGTTGAACACGTCCGCGAACGTCGGATTCTGCTCGACGATCTTCGCGAGGTACTGCTCGGCCTGGGCGTACTGCTTCTTCTCGAAGTAGCCGCGCCCGAGGGTCAGTAGCTGCTTGAGGGGCTCTTCCATGACTCCGGCCCGTCCTCGGGCCCTGCCTCCGACGCGGCTAGCCTACATGAGCCCGGGCGAAAACAAGAATTCATCACCGTGAAGCGTGAGCGACAGCGACCGTTGGCCCCGGGTGTCCACCGGCCTCGACGGGAGGGAGCCCTGCAACCGCCAGTGCTCCGTCACCACTGCTTGCTCCCGCTCCAACCGGATGTACCACGCCTCCGCCCGATACACGCGTCCTCGCAACATCTTCAGTTCGTCCCACTCGGCGCCCCCCACTCCGGGATTCCCCGGAACAGAGAGCCGAGCCAGGCCTTCCGCGTCCGCGGCCTCCAGCGCGCGGCGCCGCGCCTCGAGCGCCGTGACGACGGCCACCAGTCGGGGGGAGGTGTTCTTCTCCGGCACCCAGTCGCCCCCGCGTCGCACGAAGGGCACCTTCTCCACGCCCGCGGTGCCCACGCGGGTGGGGCCCAGGGTGCCGTTGAAGTCGAGCGTGGCGTGGGCCTCGGCGCGCTGGCCTCCGGGCTCCACCGTCACGGTGATGCGGGCGAAGTGGAGCTCCTGGGAGACCAGGGGCGCGTCCGCGAGGGGGATGGGCAGGGAAAACCCATAGGCCTCGGTGTGCTTCAGGGCGGTGATGATCTCCGCCTCGGGGCCCGCGGCGAAGCCCAGGAGCCGGGGGATGAGCACCGCGCAGGCGGCGAGCACCGCCAGTCCGGCGATGACCAGGCCCCCCAGCCGGCTCCACTCCTCGGTGGACCTCACGCGGCCTGCCGGGGACCTCACGTGCCCAGCATCTGCTGGGCCTTCTGGGCGGCGGGCGTCCCCGGCAGGCGGCGCAGCACCTGGCGCAGGGTCTCCTCGGCGCGCTTGGGGTCGTTGAGCTTCACGTAGGCCTCGTGCAGGTCGAAGAGGGCCTCCTCCTCGTACGGCGTGCCGGGGTACTTCGTGAGCAGCGACTCCAGGCGCTGGGCCACCGCCTTCCAGCGCTCGCGCTTCGTGTAGAAGCGGGCCACGTACAGCTCGTGCTCGGCCAGGCGCTTGCGTGCGTCGTCCGCGTGCCGCTTGGCCTCGGGGACGTACTGAGAATCCGGGTACTGGCGGAGGAACTCCTCCATGGTGGAGAGCGCGGCGCGAATCTCGCCCTGGTCCTTCTCCTCGGAGGGCGGCAGCGCGAAGAAGTCGGACGGGTAGTCCTCCACGTGGGTGAGCGCCGAGCGGAACGCGGCGTAGTCGACCTTGGCGTGCGTGGGGTGGAGCTTGATGAAGGCCTGGTACTGGTCCCGGGCCTCGGCGAAGGCCTCGCGGGCGAAGTCCAGGTCCGCCAGGCGCAGCTCCGCCTCGCGGGCGGCCTCCTGGTACGGGTACTTGACCCGGACGTACTCGAAGTACTTCTGGGACTTGAAGAAGTCCTTGTTCTCGAGCGCCTCGCTGCCGAGCCGGAGGTTCTCCTCCGCGTCGGCGGCGTAGTCGGGGTCTCCCCCCTGGGAGCCGGAGAGGGTGGAGCAACCCGAGGCGGACAAGAGGACGACGGTCAGGAAGGCGACGACGGAACGCATCGGCGGCACGCTATTCGTCCGGCCCCGAGGGGTCCAGTGAAGGTTCGCCGAGCAGTTGCTGGATGACGTCCTCGGAGAATCCCCGCCCGGACAACAGCCGCGCGGCGCGGGCCCAGGCCTTCTCGTCGAGCGGCCGGGCCGCCAGCCCCCGCTTCTCCAGGACGGCGCGCGCGGCGGCGACGGCGTCGAAGTCCACCGCGTCCGTGGCGGACTCCAGCGCGTCCTGGGCCGCGTCCTCGGACAGGCCGTGGGCTTGCAGCTTCTGGAGGATGGAGGCGGGGCCCTTGCCCGAGCGCAGGAGGGAGGCGGCGCGCGCTTCTCCGAAGCGGGTGTCGTCCAGGTAGCCCCAGCCCTGGAGGCGGGCGAGCGCGGCGTCGCGGACGCAGGGGGCGAAGCCCTTCTTCTCCAGGGCCTGGAGCAGTTCCTGGCGCGTGCGGGCGCGGATGCCCAGCAGCTTGAGTCCCGCATCCGTGGCGCGCTGGACGGCCTCGGGGCCTTCATCCTCCGGGAGCATGGCGGGATACGTAGCATGTGGTAACAGGCGCGGCATGCATCCAGTCCTTGCCCGCTACCTCACCGCCGATGTCGCGAAGGAGACGCTCCGCAAGCAGCAGGCGGGGGGCGCCCTCGACCCGGAGGAGCAGTTCTTCGCCGAGGCCGCCAAGGCGCACCCGCGCCAGGCCGCCATCCTGATGGACGTGGGTGGCCGCGTCCTGTCCTCGGACGCCCAGGCGGCGCTGGTGCTGCTGGCGGCGCACGCGTCGGCGCGCGCGATTCAGGAAGACGCGGAGCTGACCGAGGCCACGAAGAAGGCGCGTGAGGCGCTGGCCGAGGAGGGCGCGAGCGAGGAGGAGACGGACGCGTTCATCGCCTCCATCCTCCTGGAGGAGGCGTTCGGCTACGAGCAGGACGTGGACAGCTTCGACCGCGAGTACGTGAAGGAGTCGCTGGGCGAGGTGCCCGCGCTGGCCGCGCTGACGAAGGAGGCGGTGGACGCGCTGTTCGTCGGCTTCGTGAAGGCCTCGAAGGACGACGCCGAGCGCAAGGTGCGCGAGGTCATGGCGAGGGCGCTGTTCGACATCGCCTGGGCGGAGGGCCCCGCGCCCATCAACCCCGAGCACATCGAGGCCCTGCTGGACGCGCAGGTCGCCGACAAGCCCGAGGAGGAGCAGGAGGAGAAGGTGCACGCCACCGCCCACCTGCTCCAGGCGCTGGCGAAGGAGGGCCTCATGGGCCCGCTGCGCCTGTCGCGCCTGAGGGCCATGCTGGGCGAGGAAGACGCGTAGTCCCCCCTGTGACGCGGCGGTGGGCCCTCGCGGCCCGCCGCTCGAAGTGGCTGATGCCAGGTCGTGCGAATCGGATGGACGGGAGGATGACTCCCCTTCCCCGTCACGAGCCTGAGCGATGTCCCTGGACGCAGCCCGCTGAGCGAGACGCGCCCCCTCTCGCAGGTCGCGTCACACAGGTGGGCGACGGCACGGAGCCGTCTCGCCTCACGGGGATCTCCCGACAGACGAGGCAGAGCACCGGGGCTGGGCCGTTCGCGGCGACCCGCTCTCATGGCCCCTCAACGCTTCGGGGAAGCACCGAGGCCGGGCGTTCGCGGCCTCGCCGCCACTCAGTGGCATCAAACGAAGCACCGAGGCCGGGCGTTCGCGGCCTCGCGCCACTCAGTGGCATCAAACGAAGCACCGAGGCCAAGCGTTCGCGGCCTCGCCGCCACTCAGTGGCATCAAACGAAGCACCGAGGCCAAGCGTTCGCGGCCTCGCGCCACTCAGTGGCATCAAACGGAGCACCGAGGCCAGACCGCGCGCGGCGGTCTCGACCCACGGTGCCCCTTCGACTCAGAAGCGTTCGATCTGGAAGTCGTCGTCCCCACCCGCCGCCGGAGCGGGCGCGGGGGCTGGAGCGGGAGGACGGGCCGCCGGCGGAGGCGCGGCCGGGCGCATGGCCTGCGCGGGTGCGGGCGGACGCGCGACGTTCGGCGCCGCGGGCGTGGCGGGACGCGCGACCTGGACTGGCGCCGGCGTGGGAGGCGCGGCGGGAGGCTGTGCCGCGCCCACGGGCGCGCCCTTCTGCGCGAAGGCGGCCGAGCCCGGAATCGGACGGGCCTCGCCCGGCTTCGCGTCGAAGCTGTCCCACTTGGAATCGGACGTGCCGCTGATGCCGGAGAAGCGCAGCGCGAAGTCGTCCGGGTTGGACGCCTGACGGTGGGCCTCGTCGTAGGTGACCAGCCCCTGGCGCACCAGGCTCATCAGCGACTGGTCGAAGGTCTGCATCCCGTAGGAGTCCGTGCCCTGCGCAATCGCGTCGTGGATCTCCTTCGTGCGGTCCTTGTCCTCGATGAGCTCGCGCACGCGCGCGGTGACGCGCAGCACCTCCACCGCGGCCACGCGGCCCTTGCCGTCCGCGCGCGGCACCAGTCGCTGGCTGACCACGCCCTTGAGCACCGAGGCCAGCTGGATGCGCACCTGCTTCTGCTGGTGCGGGGGGAAGGCGGAGACGATGCGGTTGACCGTCTCCGTCGCGTCCAGCGTGTGCAGCGTGGACATGACCAGGTGGCCCGTCTCCGCCGCGTGCAGCGCCGTCTCGATGGTCTCGTGGTCTCGCATCTCGCCCACGAGGATGACGTCCGGGTCCTGCCGCAGCGCGCTCTTGAGCGCCTGCGCGAAGCTCATCGTGTCCACGCCCACCTCGCGCTGGTTCACGATGGAGCGCTTGTCGCGAATGAGGAACTCGATGGGGTCCTCAATCGTCATGATGTGGCTGGTCTCGTTGGAGTTGATGTGGTCGATCATCGCCGCCAACGTGGTCGACTTGCCGGAGCCCGTCGTGCCCGTCACCAGGATGAGACCGCGCTCCTCGCCACAAATCTTCGCCAGCACCTGCGGCAACAGCAGGTCCTGCATCGTCATCACCTTGAACGGGATGACTCGCAGCACCGCGCCCACGGTGCCGCGCTGCTGGAAGACATTCACGCGGAAGCGGCCCAGGCCCGGGACTCCGTACGCCAGGTCCACCTCGTTGCTCGCCTTGAACTTCTCCTTCTGGAACTCGTTCATGATGCCGAACGCCATCCGCGCCACCTCCTCGGGCGGAAGACGACGGCCGTCCTTCAACGGCACCAACGAGCCATCCACCCGGAACATGGGCGGCAGACCGGCCTTGAGATGAATGTCGGAGGCACCGCCGCGCAGGGCGATCTGGAGGATCTCATTGAGTTCCATGGGCGTCGCGGATGGTAGCAGACGCTCCCGCGCCCGCGCGACACACCGTGGAGTGAGTCCCCGAAAACACCACGGCGGAGACCCTCGTGAGAGAGCCTCCGCCGCGGAGGACAGCGAGCGACCAACCTGAACGGTTAGCGCTTGGAGAACTGGAACCGGCGACGCGCGCCCGGCTGACCGTACTTCTTGCGCTCGACCGCGCGGGCATCACGCGTGAGGAAGCCGGCCTTCTTCAGCGCCGGACGGAACTCCGGGTTGAAGGCGCACAGGGCGCGGGCGATGCCGTGACGGATGGCGCCGGCCTGGCCGGAGAGACCGCCGCCGCGAACGTTCACGGTGACGTCGAGCTTCCCCTTCTGCTCGAGGATCTCGAGGGGCTGGTTGAGCACCATCTTCGAGGTCTCGCGACCGAAGTAGTCGTTGATCTCACGACCGTTGATGGTGACCTGACCCGTGCCGGGACGCAGCCAGACGCGAGCGGTGGCCTCCTTGCGGCGGCCGGTGGCGTAGAAACCGAGCTCTTGGTGGATGGGCATGGACGTTGTCTCCCTTACGCCTCAACCGAGTACGCAGCCGGCTTCTGGGCGGCGTGGGGGTGGGTATCACCCGCGTAGACCTTCAGCTTCGTCATCATCTGCCGACCCAGCGCGTTGCGGGGCAGCATGCGGCGGACCGCGTTGATGATGATGTCCTCGGGGTGGCGCTGGCGGAGCTTCTCCAGGTTGGTGATCTTCAGGGCGCCCGGGAAACCCGCGTGCGGGTGCCGGTAGTACATCTTGTCCTTCTCCTTCGTCCCCGTCACCTTCACCTTGTCGGCGTTGATGACGATGACGTGGTCGCCCGTGTCGATGGACGGCGTGTAGATGGCCTTGTGCTTGCCCTTGAGCAAGGTGGCAATCTGGCTCGCCGCGCGGCCCAGCACCTTGTCGGACACGTCGATGACGTGCCACTGGCGCTTGATGTCCCCAGCCTTCGCGCTGTAGGTCTTCTGCGACATTTCGTGCACTCCAGACTTCTCGCGGTCGCCAGGTGCATGCCGGGGACCGCATCTCGTGCGGAACCAACCACAGGTCCTCCACGAAACATCCGCAGAGGCCCGGAAAGGCCGACCCTCCTAGCGGTCATGGAGGATCAAGTCAAGGTTGGCGGGGGCCCCTGAGCCACGGAAGGCTCTTTTCCTACCCCGCCCTACCCCCAGGAGGCACGCCCCCACCCCCTGGAGTCCCCGGCTGGGGCTTCTTGAAGCGCTCCTTGAGGTTGGCGAAGAAGTTCTTCTCCTCCGTCGTCGGCGGGCCCTGACGCGGCGCATCAGGCGTGACGTGCTCGATGACGTCCTCGGGCAGGTCCTCCAGGAAGCGGGAGGGGGTCCGGGGGACCTCCTTGCCGCGCTTCACGCGGGTGACGGCGCGGGTGAGGTAGAGCAGCTCCTTGGCGCGGGTGATGCCCACGTAGCAGAGCCGGCGCTCCTCCTCGAGGTTCTGGGCCTCGCCCTGCATGCCGCCGTGGGGCATCAGGTCCTCCTCCATCCCGATGAAGAAGACGAGCCGGTACTCCAGGCCCTTGGAGGAGTGGATGGTCATCAGGGTGACGCGGCGGTTGCTGCCCGGGACGTCCTCGTCGTCCTCCTGCTTGTTGTCCAGGCTCAGCCGGTTCAGGTAGGTGAGCAGGCTGGCCTTGGGGCCCTCGCGCTTCTCGAAGCGCTCCAGGGAGTCGATGACGCCGTCCACGCCCTTGAGCTTCTTGTCCGCGCTGGTGGCGCTGGTGGCGTGCGCGCGCGTGGCGTCCCGGAAGCCGATCTCCTCCAGGAGCTTGCGCGTGGCCACGGCCAGCTGCCCGTGCTCGTACGCCGCGCGGTAGCGCTCGATGAGGTCCACGAACTCGTGCACCTTGGCGCCCGCGCCCGGGGGCAGATCGTCGTACTCGGACGCCTTGCGCATCACCGTCCACAGCGTGACGCCCTCCGCGCGCGAGTGCGCGTGCAGCCGCTCCACCGTCACGTCGCCGATGCCGCGCGACGGGACGTTGATGATGCGCATGAGCGAGATTTCATCCAGCCGGTTCACGATGACCTTGAAGTACGCGATGACGTCCTTCACCTCGCGCCGGTCGAAGAACTCGCTGCCGCCCACCACCTCGTAGGCGATGTTCTTCTCGCGCAGCATCTCCTCGATGGGGTGCGACTGGCCGTTGGTCCGGTAGAGCACCGCGATGTCGTCCGCGGGGATGCCCAGCGAGATGTGCTTCTGGATTTCGTGCGCGACGAAGCGCGCCTCCTCCTCGTCATTGGGGCACGCCACCACCTTCACCTTGGGGCCCCCCTTGCGGTCGGTCCACATCTGCTTGGCCTTGCGCTCGGGGTTCTTGGCGATGACGGCGTTGGCCGCGTCCAGCACCATCTGCACGGAGCGGTAGTTCTGCTCCAGGCGCACCTCCTTCCCTCCCGGGAAGAAGTGGTCGAAGTGGAGGATGTTGCGCACCTCCGCGCCGCGCCACGAGTAGATGCACTGGTCGTCGTCCCCCACCGCGCACACGTTCTTGGACTGCCCCGCCATCAGCTTGAGCAGCTCCAGCTGGGCCAGGTTGGTGTCCTGGAACTCGTCCACCAGCAGGTAGCGGAAGCGGTGCGTGTACTTGAGGTACAGGTCCGAGTGCTCACGCAAGAGGCGCGTGGGGAGGATGAGCAGGTCGTCGAAGTCCACCGAGCCCTGCGCCTTCAGCGCCAGCTGGTAGTCCGGGTAGACCATGTGGGTGATGAGGTCGTAGTCGTCGCCGATGCCCTCGGGCTTGGGCTCGGGCGCCTGGCCGGAGTTCTTCGCCTTGGAGATGAGCCCCAGCACCTTGCGCGCATCGAAGGCGCGGTCGTCGATGCGGTGCTCCCGCATGGCGCGGCGGATGATGGCCAGCTGGTCGCCCATGTCCGCGATGGCGAACTTCCTGGGCCAACCCAGCCGGTGGATGTCCTCGCGGAGCATCTCCGCGCCGAAGGCGTGGAAGGTGCACACGAGCACGCCCTGGGCGCGGGGCCCGGCCATGTGGACCAGGCGCTCCTTCATCTCCGAGGCCGCCTTGTTGGTGAAGGTGACGGCCAGGATGTTGCGAGCCAGGATGTGGTCTGGCCGCTCGTTGAGCAGGTGGACGATGCGGTGGGTGATGACGCGGGTCTTCCCGCTCCCAGCACCCGCGAGGACCAGCAAGGGCCCCTGGAGGGTGACCACGGCCTCGCGCTGAGGAGGATTGAGCTTCGAGAGGTCCATTGCGCGCGGGGCGGGGATACCTTTTGATTCGGCCGTGCGCGACAACTTTCTCCCAGGCCTCACCCTCCTCCTGCTCGCGCTCGCCCCGGGTGTCGGGTGCACGAAAGCGGAGGGCACCTCCGACGAGGTGACGGCCTCCATCCCCGCCGCCAGTGCGCCCTGCGTGTACTTCAAGACGCTGGCACCGTTCCTGCCGGAGGAGCTGGAGGGCTTCACCGTCGCGCGCACCCAGGGCTCCACCGGCAAGTACGGCGAGGTGTCCGTGTCGGAAGCAGAGCGGCTGTTCACCCGAGGTGAGGGCCGCGAGGTGAAGGTGCGCATCGTGGACACCACGATGGGGCAGAAGATTGGGCAGGCCATCCGGGACGCGGCCGAGCGGGCCAAGGACCGGCCGGCGAGCGACCCGGCGGCGCCCATCCACTGGAAGGACGCGGTGGGCTTCGTGAGGTACGACGCGGAGGAGGCGCTGGCGGAGGCGAACCTGTTGGTGGGAGATCGCTTCGTGGTGGCCGTCACCAGCCGGGGCTTTCCGGGCACGGTGGAGGTGCGGCGGGTGGCGCGAGGAATCGACCTGGCCGGGCTGGCCCGGCTTCAGTGAAGTCCGACAATGGGCAAGGAGTGTCCCGGGTGGTGAAGGAGAAAGGTACGCGGTCCGAAGCAGGAGACCTGCTCGCCGCGGAGAAGGCGGCGCGGGAGGTCGTGGCCTCGCTCGGCAAGAGGGAGTTTTTGGACCAGCTCCAGAAGCTCACCAAGAGCTACGCGTCGGACCCGGGCAACCCGGGCTCCTACGCGTGCGAGGGCTGTCAGCGCTGCGCCAACTGCATGTTCTGCAAGGACTGCGACAGCTGCTTCCAGTGCACGCACTGCACCCGGTGCGAGCTGTGCAACAACTGCTCGCACTGCGTGGAGTGCAAGAGCTGTCATGCGTGCGCCTACTGCCTGCAGAGCGAGAACTGCACCACCAGCGCCTACCTGGTGATGTGCCGCAACCTGCAGGACTGCAACTACTGCTTCGGGTGCGTGGGCCTGGCGAAGAAGGACTTCCACATCCTCAACGTCCCCTTCCCCCGGACCGAGTACTTCAAGGTCGTGGGCAAGCTGCGCAAGGAGCTGGGGCTGCCGTAGTGCCCCTCGCGCGGGTCCGGCCCGGCCCGCGTCAGAGCGCCCGGACGTAGAGCGCCTTGAGGTACTCCGTCTCCGGCAGACCCGCGAGCACGGGGTGGTCCAGGCCCGCGCCCCGGCGCTCGAGAATCTGCACCGGGCGCTTCGCGTCCGCGGCGGCGCCCAGCAGCATCTCCTCGAAGCCCGCGCGGTCCAGCTTGCCCGAGCACGAGCAGGTGACGAGCACACCGTCCGGCTTCAGGCACCGCAGCGCGCGCAGGTTCAGCTCGTGGTACGCGCGCAGCGCGGTCTCCAGGCCCTCGCGGCGCTTGGCGAGCCCCGGCGGGTCCAGCACGATGAAGTCGAAGCGGCGGCTCTGCGAGTCGAAGCGCTTGAGCACGTCGAAGGCGTTCGCGTGCTCCACGGTGACGTTGGTCCGGTTGTTGGCGCGGGCGTTGTCGCCGATGCGCGCGGCGGCCTTCTCGTCCTGCTCCACCGCGATGACGGACGTGCAGCTGCGGGCCAGGGAGAGCGCGAAGCCGCCGTGGTAGCTGAACAGGTCCAGCGCCTCGCCGCGCGCCAGCTCTCCGGCGCGCAGGTGGTTGTCCACCTGGTCCAGGAACGCACCCGTCTTCATGTCGCCCATCAGGTCCACGTCGAAGCGGTTGTCGCCCTCGTGGTACGTGAAGCGCGACTCGCCCTGGCCGTGCAGCAAGCGCGTCTCGCGCGGCAGGCCCTCGAAGTCGCGGCCGGAGGCGTCGTCGCGGCACACCACGTGGGTGGCGCCGGTGAGCTCCACCAGCATCTTCGCCAGCGACTCCTTGCGCGCGTCCATGCCCTCGGAGAGCGTCTGGAGGGTGAGGCCCTTGCCGTAGCGGTCCACGAAGAGGCCCGGCAGCAGGTCCGCCTCGCCGTGCACCAGGCGCAGGCCGTCACGCTTGGACAGCGAGGACCTGCGCGCGAGCGCGGCCTCCAGGCGCTTGCGGAAGAAGGCGTCGTTCACCTGCAGCTCGCGCGGGGGCGTGCGCGTCAGCAGGCGCAGCGCCAGCGGGGAGCGCCGCGCGTAGAGGGCCTGGCCGATGGGGTTGCCCTGGGAGTCCACCACCATCACCACCGCGCCGGGGCCCGTCACGTCGGGCGGGGCGGCCAGCTCGGTGCGGTACAGCCAGGGGTTTCCCGCGCGCAGGGACTTCGCGCCCTTGGGAGTAGTACGTGCAACGGGAAGCGTCGGGGGGATGGCCATTCGCGTCACTCCAGGCCGCGCGCGGCCAGTTCCTCATCGTCCTCCCCGCGCAGATGCCCGATTTCGTGGAGCAATGTCACGCGAATCTGTTCGCGCAGCTCCGCCGGGGTGCGCACGGCTCGTGCCAGGTTGCGCCGGTACAGCACCACCGAGCGGCAGGGCGACTCCACTCCGTCGCAGGGCGCGCCCAGGGGCGGCCCCCGGAACAGGCCGAGAATCGTGGGCGACAGGGGCGGCTGGTTGGCGAGCAGGTCCACCTCGGCGGGCAGCTCCTCCGCGGTGACGGGGATGCCCTCCAGGTCACTGCGCATGTCCGCGGGCAGCTCGGAGACGGCGCGGGCCACGTCCACGCGGAAGGTGTCCTCGGTGGGCAGGGGCGGCGCCGGGAAGTCGTCGGGAGCCAGCGCTCGCGCCTTGTCGAAGTGCGTCTGCGCCTGCTTCCACTTCCCTTCCCGCTCCAGCAACAGGCCCAGGTGCTGGTGCGCGTGCGCGGCGCGCTCCGCGTCGTCGACGAGCCCCTGGAAGGCTCGCTTCGCCTCGGAGAAGCGGCACAGCTCGAAGAGGGCCAGGGCCCGCTCGTAGAGGGCCTCTCGGCTGCCCGGCTCTCGCGCCAGGACGATGGCGGCTCGGGCGAGGGCCTCCTCCGCCTGGCCCAGGTCGTTGAAGGCCATGGCCGACACCAGCGCCAGGTGCGGGATGAGCTCCGGGGGCGTGCCGGGCTGGGACAGGCCGCGCTCGGCGTAGAGCGTGCCCAGTTCGTCGCGCTCGCGCGTGGAGGTCATCTGCACCGCGTACAGGTGGGCCGCGCCGAGCAGCGCGTCCGCGTCCCCAGGGTCGATGGCGAGCGCCCGGGCGAAGGCGAGCTGCGCGTCCGACTCGCGCCCCAGGGCGGCCAGCGCGACGCCGCGCTCGGCGTGGGCCGAGGCCAGGTCCGGCTCCAGGGCCGCCGCCTGCGCCGCGCAGGACAGCGCCTCCTCGAAGCGTCCCGAGTCGTAGTAGCCGCGCGCCGCGTCCAGCGGAGAGCCGCCCCGGGCCTGGCAGACCGCGAGCGGCTGCACCGGGCGCGGCGTGTCGCGGGGCTCGTCCGAGGGCGCGGCACTGGATGGGGAGGCCTTCACCGCCGACACCTCGGGCGTTCCGGCGTCTCCCGGTTCCGGGGCCGAGGCGTTCCGCTTGCAGGCGGTGAGGAAGAGGCAGAGGGCGAGCAGACCGCGCCGCGACATGGGCCGTCACGCTACGGCATCACCCCAGGGGCCGGGAAGCAGGGACGTGCATGCTCGCTCGGCGGGCGGCGGCGCTCCCTCCCGCAGGCACCAGGGTGACGCCCCATGAGCCGCTGCGTCTGGCCCTCACCTCAAGTGCCCGTCGCGGGATGTCGGCGGCGCTTCCTGCCTCGGGTTCATGCGGCGTCGCTGCACGCCTCGGGACACCAGGGTGATGCCCCATGCGCCGCTGCGTCTGGCCCTCACCTTGAGTGCCCGTCGCGGGATGTCGGCGGCGCTCCCCTCCTCGGGTTCATCACGTTGGCGACTCATCAGCCTCTGGATTCGGGCCTCCACCTCCCGCGCCCGCCACTCGCTGATGAATGGGCTCGGCGTGCCCTGTTCTCTCGGCGGACGGCGGCGCGGTCCATCTCGGTGCACTAGGGTGGCGCCCCCATGAGACCCTTGATTCTGGCCTCCACCTCCAGTGCCCGCCGCGCGCTGATGGATGGGCTCGGCCTGCCCTACCGCGCCGTGAGCCCGGGCGTCGACGAGACGGTGGCCGCCCACCTTTCGGCCCGCGACGCCGTCCGGGAGCTGGCGGCTCGCAAGGCTCGCGCCGTGCACGCACGACACCCCGACGCGTGGGTGCTCGGCGCGGACCAACTGGTCGAGGTGGCCGGACAGACACTCACCAAGCCCGTGGACCGCGACGCGGCGAGAGGCCAGCTCCAGAAGCTGCTGGGCCACACCCACGACATCCACACCGGCGTGTGCCTGGTGGACCCGGGCGGCTCCATCGACGAGGCCGTGGAGACCGCGCGCCTGACGTTCCACGACGTCACTCCGGATGAACTGGAGCGCTACCTCGACCTGAACGAGTGGGAAGGCTGCTGCGGCAGCTACCGCGTGGAGGGCGCGGGACAGGCGCTGCTGGCGCGGCTCGACGGAGACCGCGCCAACGTGCAGGGCCTGCCCATGGTGACGGTGGTGCGACTGCTGCGACAGGCCGGCTTCACCTTCTTCGAGCGCGGCCAGCCCTAGCCTCACCCCGCGGTGGACAGCTCCGCGAGAATCTCCTGGTACGCCGCGCGGGCCTTGTCCGCCTGGTCCGCCTTGAAGCTGGCCGCGGCCACCACGGGATGCCCACCACCCCCATACCGGCCGGCGATGGCGGACAGGTCATGCTGGCGCAGCTCCGGCTTCCACGGGTTGGAGCCGAGCGACACCTTCGCGCGCGACGTCCCCCGCCCCACCCACAGCGTGTAGCGCGCGTCCGGATGGAGCGCGTACGCGATGAACTTGTTGAGGCTGTCCACGCCCTCGTCCACCAGGTCGAAGAAGACGACGCCGCGCTCGTAGCGGGCCCGCGAGCGCACCAGCTCGATGTTCGACTGGTGGCGCGCGAGCAGCGGCGCCAGCGGCCCCGCGATGAGCGGCGAGGCGGCGATGTCCGCGAGCGACTCCGACTGCATGCGGCGGATGACCTCGGGGATGAGCGCCGGGTCCTTGTTCGCCTCCAGCACCGTCATGATGCGCAGCGCGGGCTCCTCCAACGCCACCGCCATCTGCGGCGAGGGGAACTGCGCCCCGTCGATGAGCTCCGCCCAGTGGATGAGGTCCGAGAGCGCGGACGCGTCCCAGCCGAAGCGCTCGCGCGCCACGTCCGCCAGGTACTTCGTGCAACTCTTGCGGTGCGCGTCGTGGAATTTGCGCCCGCTCGAGTCCGCGCGGAAGTGCGCCTCGTCCCCGGGCTGCTGGAACGCGGAGGCATGGTGGTCGAACCACCACGTCAGCCGCGCGTCCTGGCTGTAGCGGAAGTCGACGATGACGTTCTCCTCGCCCGTGAAGACGGCCGGGTCGATGCCCTCCGCGCCCGGCTTGTGGTTCAGCCCCTGGTAGCGGAACGCCGCGTCCGCGCGGACGCGCTCCCGGTAGAAGCGGGTGAACACCGCGGCGCTCGCGGCGCCGTCGAAGCAGTTGTCGTGGAACAGGACCTGGACGTTCATGGCGGCGCCCGTTTACTGCAACGCGAGCCCCTCGCCCACCGCGGCGAAGGACTCCTGCCCGCCCGTGTCGCCCGGCTGTGCGTCACCCGACCCGGCGGCCACCACCGCGAGCCCCACCAGTCGACCATCCGGCAGCAGCCCGCAGCCCAGCGTGCCCCGCGCCCCCGCCGACGTGCTCAGCGTGTACAGCTTCGAGCGCGACCCCAGCGCCGCGGGCGACGCCGTGCGCGCCTCCTCGCCGGTGCCCACCGCGCTCAAGAGCCCCTGGCAGCCCGCCTCCAGCTTCACGCCCGTGGAGCGCTCCACCCAGAGGAAGCCGTAGCGCCCGCGCGCCATGTCGCCAAAGCCCACGCCGCTGCCGTGCAGCGTCGCCGCAGGCAGCGGCAGGTGCGCGGAGAGCTGCTCACGCGTCAGCCGCTCCCACCCCACCGGCAGCTCCAGCCGATACCCCAGCTCACTGCCCACCAGCAGCTGCCGCACGCCCCCGCCTCCCAGGGATGCCCCCGTGCCCGGCAGCGCCAGGAGCACGGCCGAGGCCAGCGCCGTGGCGAGCCCCAGCCCCAGGCCCGCATGACGCCGCGCGGGCCCCGGCTCGCCCACCACCAGGAACAACGCCACCAGGCCCAGCGCGAAGTAGGCCACGTGCACGGGGGCCGTCGGCGCCCCGCGCGCGAGCCACGCCGTGGCGACCAGTTGCACCGCCAGCCCCGTCTGCGCGATGCCCTTCACCGGCCCCCGGTTGAGCACCAGCACCAGCGCCAGCACCAGGTCCAACGCCACCAACCCGTACGTCCACGCCGGGTCCTGCAGCGAGCCCAGCACCCCACCGGCCCGCAGGAACCACGCGGCCGCGCCCGCCCCCAGCACCGCCGCCACCGGGCCCGGATGCGCGGAGACGGCGCTCGTCACCAGGTCGCCACCGAAGACGGTGGCCTCGTCGTCCACCGCGTCCCCCAGCCGGTCCAGCCGCGTGCGGCCGACCTTCTTGTAGGACTGCAGATGGTCGAAGGGCTCACCACAGGCGGGACAGGCCGAGGCGCCCCGGGGAATGGGGCTGTGACCGCAGCTCGGGCAGAGGGTCTGAGGCATGGCCCGCGTATACCGCACCGAACACTCCGCCCACGAGGGCGCGACGCCCATGTCAGCCCGCACCCCCAACTGCCAATTTTTGGACCAAATCGGCGGGGCACCAGCGACACCCGGGTCATTCAAGACCGAGCGCACTCGCAGTGTTCGCGGCTTGTAGTGAACTCTCGACTCTTGAACGAAACGTCGAGATTGCGGGGCTGGATGAACGAATCAACTCGACAGAACGAGGAACCCTTCCGGGGTTGCGGTGCTCTGCGTGAGGTGGTGAACCAGGAACCCCGCTCCGTGACAGGGAAAACCCTTAGTACGCGTTACCCGTCAGGTGAGCGTCCGGCTGGCACCTCGTCTGCATATGTCAGACCCCAGGTGTACTCACCCGCGCAGCAACGCGAGGTGGGAGGAGCACATGGCCAAGACGACGACACGCAAGAGCGTCACGGTGCGCCGACAAGGGCGACGGGTGATGCCAGCACTGCGGCGGACGGCTCAGCGGGCCCGGGTGGCCGCCGAGAAGGCCCACCTCACCGTGGGGGAGGTCATCGCCGCCGCCTTCGACACGGCGGGCGGTGAGCTCGGTGAGGCGCTGGCGGTGATGACGTCACCGCAGATGACGCGGGCCCTGGGGCGCCGCATCGTCGTGGTGGGCTGAAACCCTCCGCTTTTTTCAGCGTAGGAACGACCGGTGGCCCGCACCGTGGCTCTGGAGCCTCGGCCACCCGGGCCCCGGGTTCACTCCCCGGCCAGGAGCACGCCGGTGGTGTAGTGCCGCTGGGTGGGCTCACCCGCCAGCGCGCGAGCGAAGTCCTCGGCATTGTTGGGGTGCACCAGGAAGGTGCCCGCGCGCGTCTGGAGGCGCACAGGCGCCATGTCCGGGTGCGGGTCCGCGGACACGGTTCCGCCGCCGCCCACGTCCACCGGCGGGCTCGGGAGCGTCGCGCACCCGGCGAACAGCAGGACTCCCAACATCACGTGAAGCATCTTCATCCGCGTCCTCCGGGACAGAGGCCACCAGGCCCGTCAGCCGGGCCCCTCTATTCCGGCGGCCCCCGGACAGGCAAGGCCCGATGCGTCGCGCGCGGAGGACGGCAGGCCGGGAGCGTGGACATGTCCAGCGCAACGCCCGGGCGGCCCCACCGGTCGTCGCGTTCACCCAGGCGAGGAGCGCTCAGCCACTCCCCGCCCGGGAGTCACGACCCCTGGAGGTTCAGCGAGGCTGCCAGCGGGGACGGTGGTCGTCGCTGTCGCCCGTCTGCAGCGTGAAGCCCGCCTTCGGGTGGATGATGGCCGCGCCCTCCTGCGCGCCCGTCACCGGGTCGATGCGCTGCACGTGCAGCTGCCCCGCCTTGATGAACGCGACGAAGCGGCCATCCGGCGAGAACGACGGCAGCGTGCCGTCATCCACGAGCCGCACCTCGGTGCCCGTGGCGGAGCCGTCCTGCGGGTTGATGGCGCGCAGGAAGATGACGTTGCCCGAGCGGTCCTGGCACGGCGACACCGCGCCGCCGCACAGCACCGCGCCGCCCGACGTGGGCCGGTAGTAGTACGCGCGCACATACGCGGCCCAGGTGCCATCCGGCGCCCAGATGGGGCTTGCGATGAAGGAGTCCACGGTGCCGTCGGTGGACGCCTCCGTGGACACGTCCGCGACCAGCTGGGGCGCGCCGCCGCCCGTCACGTCGATGTTGTAGAGCCGGACCAGCGGCGTGGGCGTGGTGTCCCCTTCGAAGGTCACCAGCTCGTTGTTCGGGTTGGCCAGGAACAGCAGCTGGTCGTTCACGCGGTTGTAGTGCGCCTGCTCCGCCGTCACCCCGGCGTTGGCCAGCGGCGTCGGCGCGGTGCCCCCACCGCTCGAGGTGAACAGGCCCTCGCCGTTCACGTTGAAGACGAACGTCGTCCCGTCACGCGACCAGTCCGGGAACGCGCCCGTCGTCGTCGCCTGCACCACGCCCCCGGCGCCGCCCGGCGTCACCGCCGAGATGCCGGAGCGCTGGCTGCCGTTCTGCCGCACCCACGCGATGGCGGTGCCCGGCTCCCACTCCATCGAGCGGAAGGCCTCCGTGTTGCCCGTGCCGCCATCGGCGACCACCACGCCCTGGCCCTCGACGAGGGGGACCTCGCGCACGGTGAGCTCACCGGCGCTCTTCTCCGTCGCGGTGTCCACCGCGCCCTGCGCGAACGAGAGGTGCGTACCGCCCGGGCCCCACCGCGGATAGCGGCTGTCCGTGCCCGCCGCGCTCAGCGACGTCATGCCCGGCGTGTCGTAGCGCATCACCAGCGCCGCGGAGACTCCGGCATCGTCCCGCCCCGTCACCGCGACATGCATCGCCTGGCAGGTGAGCGGAGCGCCCTCGCAGCGAAGGCCCGGACCGCAGTCCCCGGACGCCGTGCAGGCATCCCCCTTCGCGCCGGTGCCCTGGCCACCACCGTCGGGCGTGCCCGCGTCGTCATCCGTGCCCGCGTCGGGCATCCCCGCGTCCGGCACTCCCGCATCGGGGACACCCGCGTCGTCGTCCCCACCACCGGCGTCCGGCTCGGGGGTGGGCGTCTGGATGGGGCGCTGCTCGCACTCGTTGTCGCCGGTGCAGACCCACTCCTGGCCCTCGGCGGGCTGCCCCTTGTCACTGCGACAGTCGAACTGGTCCACACATTCGTCACCACACCCCGTCGACAGAACCCACAGCGCGCAGCACAGCGCGCCGACGATTCGCTTGTCCATTCAGCCCCTCCAAGTGAGTGAAGGGCGTATAGCCTCGCTCCAAAGGGACGGAATGGTTCGCGAGGGCGGGTTGCAGTGAGCATGTTCCTGAATGAACGGCGATTCACTCCGGCGTGATGAATGATCGACACCCACTGCCATCTCGATGCGACGCGATTCGATGAGGACAGGACGCTCGTGCTGGAGCGCGCCTGGGCCGCGGGGCTGCAAGGCATCCTCGTTCCCGGCGTCGGTCCCCACGACTGGGAGCCCCTGCTGGAGCTGTCCCGCGCGGAGCCGCGCCTCCAGGTGGGCCTGGGCATCCATCCCCAGCTCTTGCCGGACATGACGCCCGAGGAGGACGACGCGGCGCTGGAGCTGCTCGACGCGCTCTTGTCCAAGGGCGGCGCCATCGCCGTGGGCGAGTGTGGACTCGACGGTCCATCCCTGCCCGGCGCGCCGCTCGAGCGGCAGCTGTCCGTGCTGCGGCGGCACCTGGCGCTCGCGCGCAAGCACCAGCTGCCGGTGTTGATGCACTGCCACCGGCTCCACCCGGCCCTCATCGAGCTGTTCAAGCAGGAGGCGCTGCCCCAGGCGGGCGTGCTCATGCACAGCTACAGCGGCGGCGTGGAGCTGGCGCGCTTCTATCTCCAGAAGGGCTGCCACTTCTCCTTCGCCGGCCCGGTGACGTGGGCCGAGGCGCGCAAGCCCCTGGACGCGCTGCGCGCCATCCCGCTGGACCGGCTGATGGCGGAGACGGACGCGCCGGACCAGGCCCCCACCCCTCACCGGGGCGGCCGCTCCGAGCCGGCCTACCTGCCCCACATCCTGGAGGGGATGGCCCGCGTGCGGGGAGAGCCCCTGGACGAGGTCGCCCAGCGGACGACCGAGAATGCCCGGCGCCTGTTCCGGGAAGGTTTTCCCCCCGCTTCGCGGTAGGCGAGCGGTCGCGTTATAGAGGACCCCCATGAACCCGCAGCCCCCACCGCCCGCCCCTCCCCAGCCCGAGACTCCGCCCGCCACGACGGCCACGCCGAACGCGGCGACAGGCTCGCTCGCCCGGCCGTTCAAGCTGTCGCGCCGCTTCGACCGCACCGGGCGCCTGCTGGGGGACAACGCCATGGAGCGGCTCGCCAACGCGCGCGTGGTGGTGTTCGGCCTGGGCGGCGTGGGCAGCTACGCGGCCGAGGGCCTGGTGCGCAGCGGCATCGGCCACCTGACGCTGGTGGACCACGACGACGTCTGCGTCACCAACACCAACCGCCAGCTCCACGCGACGGTGAAGGGCGTGGGCAAGTCGAAGGCGGAGCTGATGGCGCAGCGCTGCCGCGAAATCAACCCGGAGGCCCGGGTGGAGGCGGTGCGCGAGTTCTACCGCGAAGAGGTCGCCGAGCAGATGCTGCCCGCCGGCAAGTACGACTTCGTGGTGGACGCCATCGACAACGTGAAGGCGAAGCTGCACCTGCTGCACCGGTGCGTGTCGCTGGGCATCCCCGTGGTCAGCTCCATGGGCGCCGCCGCGCGCCTGGACCCGACGGCCATCCGCGTGGAGGACCTGTCCGAGACGCACATGGACCCGTTCGCCAAGGACATCCGCAAGCTGCTCAAGCGCAAGTACGGCGTGGAGACCGAGCGGCACACGGGCATCACCGCCGTGTACTCCATCGAGGCGCGCCGCATGCCGGTGGCCCTCAACTACGACGACGCGACGGACGGGTTCCTGTGTGTCTGCCCGCAGGACAACGAGTTCCACACGTGTGACCACCGCACGCAGATCGACGGCAGCGTGTCCTTCGTCACCTCGTGCTTCGGGATGAACGCCGCCGGCGTCGTGGTGCGAAGGCTCGCCTCCACGCGCTGACGGCTCAGGCCACCTGCTGGGGCTGCGACGCTCGCGCCTGCTGCTCGGCGAGCGCCTCGGCCTCTCGGCCACAGGGCCTGCGGAACACGCAGCGCGTGCAGGGCGTCAGCGTCTCCGACCGGGGGAACGCGTCCGCGTCCAGCGGCGTGTTCGTGACAGGGTCCTTCAGCAGCGCGCGCATCTTCGCCACGCTCGTCTCGAAGTGCCGGTGGAAGGACTCCATGGCGCCCAGGTCCACCTGGACGTCCTGCTCCTTGCCCTCGTTGAGGTACACGAGCGACGCGCGCACCTTCTCCACCGGGAAGCGGTAGCGCTGGGACACGTACAGCGCGTAGCCGAGCACCTGCTCGTCGTAGCCGTCGCGAGACTTGCCCGTCTTCCAGTCCACGACGACGGGCGCGCCGTCCTGGTCCACGAAGGCGAAGTCGGGGATGGCGAAGACCTTGAGGCCGCCGAGCGTGAAGTGGGCGAAGTCGAAGCCCGCGTCCACCTCCAGCCACTGCTCGGGCTTGAGGCTCTTGGCGAGCAGCGGCCAGCGCGAGTTGAAGAACCACGCGAGCGCCACGCGCACCGTCTCCCAGTTCTGCTTCCAGGCCTCGTCGGGGAGCGCCTCGGCGTACTCGTGCTCCACGAGTCCGGTGAACTGCTTGCGGTACTTCTGCGTCCAGTACGCCTTGCCGCGCGAGTGGCGGTAGTCGTCCTGCATCAGCTTGCGCGCGCGGGCCTCCACGACGGCGGGGTCCACCACGCGGCCGGCGCGCCAGTCCAGCAGCACGTCCTTGATGCTCTCGTGCACGACGCTGCCCGCCCAACTGAAGCGGTTGGCCAGCTTCTTGAGCACGTACAGCTCCCGCACGTCCTTCGGCGCGTCCGGCTCCCAGCCGCCCCAGGAGCGGTAGTAGTAGAAGTAGTAGGAGCGCAGGCACTCGGAGAACTTCTCGTGGCGGCTCTTGGACCAGGAGAAGTCGTTGTGGAGGGGTGGGCGCCGCATCGAGGCGGCGCATCCTAGGCGTTCGCTCGCTCCGCCAGAAGGGGAACAGGCAGGGAAACGAGCCCTGGGGGTGGGTTGAATGACAGTCCGGGTGGGGAACCCTGGGAGTATGGTCCGCGCCACCATGAAGAGCCGACCCCTGATGGAGCGAGTCGTCCTGATCACAGGCGCTTCCAGCGGCATCGGCCGCGCGGCGGCCCGGGCCTACGCGGAGGCGGGCGCCCACGTGGTGCTCGCCGCCCGGCGGCTGGAGCGGCTGGAGGACGCGGCCCGTGAAGCGGAATCACTGGGGGTCCGGGCACTGGCGGTGCGGTGCGACGTGACTCGTGGCGAGGACGTGGAGCGGCTCATGGCCCAGGTCCGCGCGGACTTCGGTGGGCTGGACGTGCTGGTGAACAACGCGGGCCAGGGGTTGTACGGGCCGCTGGAGGCCATCAGCGAGGAGCAGCTGCGGCAGGTGTTCGAGCTGAACGTGTTCGCGCTGTGGAGGGTGACGCGGGCGGCGCTGCCGCTGCTGCGCGGGCGGCGCGGGGCGCACGTGGTGAACGTCAGCTCGGTGCTGGGGCATCGGGGGCTGCCGCTGCTCGGCGGGTATTGCGCGTCGAAGGCGGCGGTGAACGCGATGACGGAGTCCTTGCGCACGGAGCTGGCCTCGGAGGGCATCGGCGTGCGGCTGGTGTCACCGGGCCTCACCGAGAGCGAGTTCCGGGACCACCGGCTGAACGCCCAGGGCTGGGCGCAGGACGCGATTCCGCTGAAGGCCATGTCCTCCGAGGAGGTGGCGCGGGCCATGGTGAAGGCGAGCGTGCGCGGACGACGCGACACCATCCTCACCCTCCCCGGCCGCGCCATGGTACTGGCGAACCGGCTCGCGCCCGGCTTGTTCGACCGGGTCGCCCACCGCATGGCCAACCCGGTGAAGAAGGACGCATGAGCCCCCGCAGTCGCCCCGCGAAGCCCGCTGTCTCGTCGGACACGCCGCCTGTCTCTCGCGAACAAAACGCCAAGACATCCTCAGGCAAGAAGCCGGAGACTGGCGACGTGCCCCGACCTCGCCGCGGACGTCCGCCGAGCGGCAAGGCCGAGCCCCTGCCCTCGCGCGTTGAGCAGACGCTCGCGGACGCGAAGGCACGCAAGGCGTCCACCGGCTCGCTGTTCGATTCCTCCGGGTCACGCGCAGACGTGGGGATGGTTGCGGAGAGCGCCTCGCCGCGCGGTGATGTGGCAAACACCCCCTCGACGCCAGCGAAGGCGCGTCGAGGACGCCCGCCTCGCACCGTGGGAATGGACACGGAGGGCGCCTCGCCGCGCGAGGACCTGGCAAGCCCCTCCTCGACACTACTGGAGGCGCGTCGAGGACGCCCGCCTCGCACCGTAGGAATGGACACGGAGGGCGCCTCGCCGCGCGACGACGCGGCAAGCACATCTGCGCCTCCTCCGCGGGCCCGTCGAGGACGCCCACCTCTCACCCTGGGGATGGTTGCGGAGAGCGCCTCGCCGCGCGAGGACGTGGCAAGCACACCCTCGACGCCACCGGAGGCGCGACGCGGCCGTCCTCCTCGCACCGCGGCCACATCGACCCGCGTCCCGACAGCGACACCGGGTGCCGCGCAGCTGGCCAGCATCCGCGCGCCGCTGCTCGCATGGTACGACCGCAACAAGCGCGACCTGCCGTGGCGCCGCACCAAGGACCCGTACGCCATCTGGCTGAGCGAGGTCATGCTCCAGCAGACGCAGGTCTCCACCGTCATCCCCTACTGGGAGCGGTTCCTGAAGCGCTTCCCCACCGCGCTCGCGCTCGCCTCCGCTCCACTCGATGACGTGCTCGCCGGCTGGAAGGGCCTGGGCTACTACACGCGCGCTCGCAACCTGCACCGCGCAGCGCAGGACATCGTCTCACGCTTCGGTGGCACCCTGCCCTCCACCGCGGAGCAGTTGCTCTCGCTGCCCGGCTTCGGCCGCTACACCGCGGGCGCCGTGGCCTCCATCGCCTTCGGTGAAGAAGCCCCCCTCGTCGACGGCAACGTCGCCCGCGTGCTCTCCCGGCTCTTCGAGGTCGAGGGCCTGCCCGGAGACCGCGAGCGCGAGGCCACCCTGTGGGAGCTCGCGGGCCTGCTCGTGAAGGGCGAGCGCCCCGGCGACTTCAACCAGTCCCTCATGGAGCACGGCGCCACCACGTGCCGCCCGGAGAACCCGCTCTGCCTGCTGTGCCCCGTGCGCGAGGGCTGTGTCGCCTTCAAGAAGGGCCGCGTCGCCGAGCTGCCTCCCGCCAAGGTGCGCGCCGCGCCGAAGAAGCTGACCCTGGCCCTGGCCGTGTGGGCCCACGCGGACACGCTGCTGTTCGCGCGCCGCGCGGACTCGGGCCTCTTCGGAGGGCTGTGGGAGCTCCCCGCCGCCGAGGTCGACGATTACGCCACCGTGGAGGAGACCACGCTGCGCCTCACCGCCGCGCTCGGCACGGGCGTGAAGCTGGAGTCCCTCCTGGGCACGGTGAAGCGGCAGCTCACCCACCGCGACCTCACGCTGCGCCTGTACCGCGTGTCCGGCCCCAAGCGCCCCACCCACTCCGCCGCCTTCCAGGAGCTGCGCTGGTGCACACCCGCCGAGGCCGCGACGCTCGGCATGAGCACCGCGATGCAGCGCGCCCTGGACACCGTGGTGGGCACGCAAGCGGAGGGCCGCTGACTGCTCCGGTCGCCGCCCGGCTCGCCCGCGGCTGTCCTCCCGACGACACGCCCCGGGACGTCGTGTTGCTTCGACAACCCCCGCCAGGTCGGGTCGCTTTCGCGCGTCACGCACGCGACTCAAGCTTCGCGCGCCCTTTCACCGGAGGCGTCCCGATGGCTCGAAACAACGCTCCCAAGTCGACCCCGCACACGAAGCCCCAGCACGCGGAACACGCGCATGAGCCGCAGGGCGCTCACGCGCGCTCCGACATCTCCCACGAGCAGATTGCCCGGCGCGCCTACGAAATCTACATGGCCCGCGGAGGCAGGCCCGGCAACCACGAGCAGGACTGGCAACAAGCCGAGCGAGAGCTGAAGCTCGGCCGTCAGTAGCGGTCCGCCACCTGGGCCCGTGTCCACACCGGGCCCACGTCAGTGAGGCGGCGGCGAGTGCAGCACGGGGCGCTCGGCCTCGAGCGCGCCTCGCAACCTGCGCTGCGCCACCTTCAGCTCCGAGAGGATGCGCTCCGCGTCCTGCACCGAGCGCATCGCCAGGCCGCACGCCGGCGTCAGCAGCACCGTGGACACGGCCCGGGGGAACGAGAAGCCTCGCGGCAGCGCGGCCTTCAGCGAGGCCTCCACCGAGTCCGCCAGCTCCGTCACCTCGTACGTCGACGCGAGGTCCGTGGGGATGATGCCCAGGCTCAGCGTCGCGCCCGAGTGCAGGTAGCGCTCCAGCGCGTCCTTCTCCTCCAGCATCGCGTCGAGCGACAGCCGCACGTCCAACGACAACAGGTCCGCCTGCGCGTCCAGCAGCGCGCTCCAGTCCGTGTTGCCGCAGCAGTGCAGGCCCACCAGCGCGCCCTCCCGCTGGAGCGCGACAATCAGGAGCCGCAGCTCC
Source organism: Myxococcus sp. AS-1-15 (assembly GCF_020037055.1). NCBI lineage: Bacteria > Pseudomonadati > Myxococcota > Myxococcia > Myxococcales > Myxococcaceae > Myxococcus > Myxococcus sp. AS-1-15. Next base: position 134,330 of record NZ_JAIQDF010000015.1, read on the forward strand.
TGCACCGCCAGCAGGTGCCGCGGATTGACGCGCTGGAACGCATACAGGCCCGGCTCGTCGAGGAAGAACAGGGGCGTGGTGCCCGCGCGCCGCAGCGCCTTCACCATGGCCAGGGAGCGCGCCAGCACCAGCCGGTAGATGGCCTGGTCCAGCCCCGGCACCTCCAGCGCGGACAGCCCCGAGTCCGTCCTCGCCACCGAGCGCACCGTGAAGGGCCCGGCGAGCTGCGCCTTCGCGAAGGCCAGCTTGCGGTGCTCCACCTCCCACAGGAACGGCCGCCACGCACGGCACGCCTCAGGGGAGGGCTCGTACGCCTCCAGCGCCCCGGCCGCGAGCGCGGACTCCAGCTTCGCCTCGAACTGGGCGCGCCCCGCCTCCCAGGCCTGGAGGTCCACCGTGCACAGGCCCTCGTCGTCGAAGCGCAGCCCGGGAAGCCCCTCCAGCGCCGCGGGAATCATCAGCTCGGAGGGCTTGCCCACCGGCAGCTGCGGCAGGAAGGGGATGTCCATCGACAAGGCGACCTGGAGCCCCAGCTCCACCTGCGTGTGGGGCAGGCTCCCGATGCCCGTGGTGGCACAGGCGGGCAGCAACTGGACGGCTCGACGGATGTTCGGCGCGCTCATAGGCGCGGGAGTCTAACCGCTCCCCTTCCCCACGGCGCGCTTCGGTGGCCCCGGGCGGGTCCCCAGAGCCCCCGGGGGCCCGTGCGTCCGAATCAGGACACCGAGAAGTACGAGGCCTGGGGATGGTGGAAGACGATGGCGGAGACCGAGGCCTCGGGCTCCATCATGCAGCCGTCGGTGAGCTGCACCCCAATCTCCTCCGGCCGCAGCGCCTCGAAGAGCTTCGACTGGTCCTCCAGCCGGGGGCACGCGGGGTAGCCGAACGAGTAGCGCTTGCCCGCGTACTCCGCCCGGAAGCGCTCCAGCATCGTCATGTCCGGCTTGTCCGGGGTGCCCCACATGCTGCGCAGCTGCGTGTGCAGGAGCTCCGCGTAGCCCTCCGCCGTCTCCAGCGCGAGCGCCTGCACCGCGTGCATCTTCAGGAACTCGCCCCTGGCCTTGAGGCCCTCGGACAGCTCGCGGATGCCCGAGCCCGCCGTCACCACGAACATGGCCACGTTGTCGGTGGGCACGCCGCGCTCCAGCGGCCGCAGGTAGTCGGCCAGGCACAGGCCCCCGTCGCGGTCCTGCCGGGGGAAGTCGAAGCTCGCCGCCTCGCGGCCCGTCGTCCCGTCGAACAGCACCACGCGGTTGCCGTCGCTGCCCGCCTTGAAGAACTGGAACACCGCGCGCGCCTGCATGAGGCCGCCGCGCAGCATGCCCTTGAGCTCCTCCACCGCCTCCTTCAGCGCCAGCGCCTTGCGCCCCTCCTCCGTCTTCGCCAGCTCCGCCTCGGCCGGAGTCCCCAGCGCGCGCGACGACGTGCGCAGGCCCAGGTGCCGTCCGTACAGCATCACCGGGTTGATGAACTTCCAGATGTGGTCCAGCGGCGTGTTCGTCAGCACGTGCCGCTCGAAGTCCGGCGCGGGCGGCACCGTCTCCAGCACCCGAATCTCCGCGCTGCGCCCGCGCGCCACCACCGCCTCCGCGCGGGGACGCTCCTTGACCTCCTGGGCCAGCTTCACGCGGCGCTCGGCCAGCTCCCCGCGAAGCCGCTCGTGCGACGTCGGGTCGACGATCTGCTTGGCCAGGTCCAGGCCGCTCATCGCGTCCTGCGCGTAGGCCACGGTGCCGCCGCCGTACGCCGGGGCGATGTTGCGGTCCACGAAGTTGCGGCTGAGCGCGGCGCCGCCCACCAGGATGGGCACCTCCACGCCCGCGCGCTTCAGGTCCTCCGCCGTGGCCACCATCTGGTGCGCGCTCTTCACGAGCAGGCCCGACAGCCCGAGGATGTCCGGCTGGTGCTCGCGCACCGCCTGCACCAGCTGCTCGGGCGGCACCTTGATGCCCAGGTTCACCACGTGGAAGCCGTTGTTGGCGAGGATGATCTCCACCAGGTTCTTGCCGATGTCGTGGACGTCGCCCTTCACCGTGGCCAGCACCACCTTGCCGCGCATGGCCGCCTTGGCGGAGCTCATGTGCGGCTCCAGGAAGCCCACCGCGGCCTTCATTGACTCGGCGCTCTGGAGCACCTCGGCGACGATGAGCTCGTTGGCGCCGAAGAGCCGCCCCACCTCGTCCATGCCCTTCATCAGCGGGCCGTTGATGATGTCCAGCGGCGCGTACTTCTTGAGCGCCTCCTCCAGGTCCGCGAAGAGGCCGTCGCGCGAGCCCTCGATGATGTAGCGCTGCAGCCGCTCCTCCAGCGGCAGCGTGCTCACCGCCACCTTGACGGCCTTGCGCTCACGGAAGTGCGCGGCGAACGGCGTGACGGGGTCCGGTCCCCGGTTGTAGAGCAGGTCCTCCGCCAGCGTGCGCTCCTCCTCGGGCAGCGACGCGTAGCGCTCCAGCTTCTCGGAGTTGACCAGCGCCATGTCCAGGCCCGCCTGGACGCAGTGGTACAGGAACACGGAGTTGAGCACCTCGCGGCCCGCGGTGGGCAGGCCGAAGGACACGTTGGAGATGCCCAGCACCGTGCGGCACTGCGGGAAGCGCTGCTTGATGAGGCGCACGCCCTCCACCGTCTCCACCCCGCTGCCCGTGTACTGCGCGTCGCCGGAGGCACACGGGAAGACGAGCGGGTCGAAGTAGAGGTCCTCGGCGCGCATGCCGTACTTCTTCGTGAGCAGCTCGAACGAGCGCTCCGCCACGGCGAGCTTCCGCTCGCGCGTCACGGCCATGCCCACCTCGTCGATGCAGCCCACCACCAGCGCCGCGCCGAAGCGCCGCGCCAGGGGCACCACCTTCTCGAAGCGCTCCTCCCCGTCCTCCAGGTTGACGGAGTTGATGATGGCCTTGCCCTGGCTGTACGTCAGCGCCATCTCCAGGACGCGCTCGTCCGTGGAGTCGATCATCAAGGGCACGCGCACCTTCTTGACGACCACCTCCAGGAACTGGCGCATGTCCTCCAGCTCGTCGCGGTCCGGGTTGGCCAGGCAGATGTCGATGACCTGCGCGCCGCGCTTCACCTGGGCGCGCGCAATCTCCGACGCGTCCTCCACCTGCCCCGCGACGATGAGCTCCTTGAACTTCTTGCTGCCGATGACGTTGGTGCGCTCACCGACGATGACCGGGCGCACGTCGTCCGTCACCTCCAGGTAGTCCACGCCCGACAGCGTCGAGCGGGGCTTGGGCACCTTCGTGCGCGGCTTGAGGCCCTTCACCGCCTGGGACACCGCGCGGATGTGCGCCTCCGTGGTGCCGCAACAGCCGCCCACCACGTTGAGCCAGCCCTGCTCACAGAAGCGCGTGAGCGAGCGGGCGATCATGTCCGGCGTCTCCAGGTAGTGGCCGTTCTCGTCCGGCAGGCCCGCGTTGGGCACGCACGACACCGGGAACGGGCTCAGCTCCGACAGGGAGCGCAGGTGGTCCGTCATGAAGTCCGGACCCGTGGCGCAGTTGAGCCCCAGGTAGAGCAGCTCCCAGTGCTCCAGCGACGCCGCCAGGCTCTCCACGCTCTGGCCCGCGAGCATGGTGCCCATGGGCTCAATCGTGCCCGACACCGCCACCGGCAGCGCGTAGCCCAGCTTCTGGAACGCCCGGTCGATGCCCAGGAGCGCCGCCTTGATGTTGCGCGTGTCCTGGCACGTCTCCACCAGCAGGTAGTCGGAGCCGCCCAGCGCGAGCCCCTCCGCCTGCACGGCGAAGTTGTCCACCAGCTCCTCGAAGGTGATGCCGCCGGTGACGCTGATGGCCTTGGTGGTGGGGCCCACCGAGCCGGCCACCCAGCGGATGCGGCCGTCCTTCGCCTCGGCGGCCTCGGCGGCCTCGCGGGCGAGCCGGGCGGAGGCCTGGTTGATCTCGAGCGCCTTGTGGCCCAGGCCGAACTCGTTGAGCACCAGCGGCGTGCCACCGAAGCTGTCCGTCTCCGTCACGTCCGCGCCCGCGGCGAAGTAGCGCGCGTGGATGTCGCGGATGAGCTCCGGCCGGGTGAGGACCAGGTTCTCGTTGCAGCCCTCGAACTCGGCGCCGCCGAAGTCCGCGGCCTTGAGGTCATGCTGTTGCAACAGCGTCCCCATGGCGCCATCCAGCACCAGCACGCGCTCACGCATGGCGGAGCGCAGGGCCTCCACGCGGCGGCCATGCTCTCCAGGAGGGGGAGGAAGGGCGGTGGGCGTCGGGCTCGTCATGATGGCTTCACTCCTGTCAGCAGAAAGACTCGAAAGGGGCTGGCACCGTCGCGGGCGTGCGACTCGCGGGTGAGCTGCGCGAACCCCTGCTCGCGCAAGCTGGCCTCGAGCTGTGACGGCTCGAAGCCCAGGTGGCGGTGGCCCAGCCGGTCCACCACCCAGCGTTCGTCATGCGGCATCAGCTCCAGCACCACCAGCCGGCCGCCCGGCTTGAGCAGGCGCGCGGCCTCGGCCAGCACCGCCGCCGGCTCCTCCACGTGGTGCAGGCTCTGTGAAATCACCACCAGGTCCAGCTGGCCCGAATTCAACGACAGCCGGTGCAGGTCTTCGCAGAGGAAGCTCACGTTGGTGAGGCCCTCGCCCGCCGCGCGCTCCCGCGCCTGCTCCAGCGCGACGGCGTTCTGGTCGATGGCCCACACGTGCCGGGCCCACCGGCCCAGCGCCACGCTCAACACGCCCGTCCCACAGCCGAAGTCCGCGACGTCCAGCGGCGGCAGGAGCGACGCCAGCGCGCCCGCCCACAGGAACCACGACTGGCCCGGCTCCAGGAGCCGCTCGTTGAGGGCCTGCCGGTCCGCGCGGGCGCGCAGCAGGTCCTTGAGCCGCGCCGAGTCCCCCGCCGCGTCCTCCGCCTCGCGCGCCAGCCGGATGAGCGGCCAGCGGGAGTCCTCACCGCCCAGCGCCAGCGAGTAGTAGCTGAAGCCCGCCTGCCGCTCCTCGCGGATGAGCCCCAGCCCCTTGAGCTTGCCCAGGTGATGGGACACCGAGGACTGCGCCACCCCCACCAGCGACACCAGCTCCGTCACGTTCAGCGGAGCCTCCGACACCAGTCGGAGGATGCGCAGCCGCGTCGGGTCGCCGAGCGCCCGGAAGGATTGGGACAGAGCTTCCATATCGCCGCATCAACATACGTCGATGCCGGACTGGAGGCCAGCGGACTTTCGACGCACCGCGTGCTTCCCGGCGGACAGTGGTAGATGTGGGACATGGCATCTCCCAACCTGCAGCAGTTGCTCGAGGGCAAGCGGTTCGGCCTGGTCCTCTCGGCGGGCTACTTCGGCTTCTACGGGCACGCTGGCTTCCTCAAGGGGCTGGCGAGCACGGGGCTCAAGCCCTCGGCGTACGCGGGCACGTCCGCGGGCGGCATGGTGGCGGCGTACGCGGCGGCGGGGATGCCGGTGCACGCGATTGAGGAGCTGGTGCTGCGCCAGACGCGCGCGAACTTCTGGGACCCGGACCCGATTGGCGCCGTGCTGAACGCGGACGCCGCGGGCCATGGGCTCACGGGCCTGCTCAAGGGCGAGCGCTTCCGGCGGCTGCTGGAGGACACGCTGGGCGCGCCGACGTTCGAGGACCTGCCGCATCCGCTGCTGCTGGTGGGCGCGAACCTCACGCTGGGCACGCACGACGTCTTCACCACGGGGGAGCTGGCGCCGCGCGTCCACGCCACCTGCGCCTATCCCGGCCTGTTCCGCGCGGTGCCGCTGGATGGGAACCTGTATTGGGACGGAGGCCTGGTGGACAAGGCGCCCGCGCTGTCGCTGCATGACAGCGCCGCCGGGAAGGACCTGGACGCCATCCTCGTGCACTTCCTGCCGAGCAAGACGCGCAAGGTGGTGGGTGGGCCCATGGCGTATGCGCAGGGACTGGCGGCGGGCTCCGCGGCGCTGCGGAGGGACCACTTCCGGCTCCAGCTGACCGTGCTGGAGGGACGCGGCATCCCCGTCTACGTCGTCGTGTCCAACCTGCCGCCCGTGACGCCCACGACGATGGAGCGCGGGTTCGATGCGCTGGACCAGGCGCGCCTGGCCGCCGCGGTGGCCTTGTCCCGTCCGCCCGTGCCCTTCGGGCAGGCGCAGTGGTGAGCTGAGGCTCCGCGCCCGGCCTCTCGACACGCGCGGCCTCGCCCATCGAGGTGCCGCGCCTCCGACGATGGGGGCACGTCACTTCTCGCCGGGCTCACCGTCCTCTTCGCGCTCGGACGACGGAAGGTCCCAGCGCTCCAGCAGTCGTCGCAACGTCGTGCGGTGCATCCCGAGTTCCCGAGCCGCCGCGCTCACGTTGCCCGAGTGCCCTCGCAGCGCGGCCTCGACCCGGGCGCGCTCCTCGCCCTCCAGCGTCTTCGCCTTCGCGGAGAGTTCGCGCGCCGCGGGGCCCGCCTCGCCGTCACCGAAGGCCGTCCCCGCGCCCGAGCCCAGGTGCACCGAGGAGACGCGTCGCGAGCCCTCCGCCAACGCCTTCTGGACGGCACCACGGACTTCGACGAGCAGCTCGCGCACGTTGCCCGGCCAGGGCCTGAGCAGACACGCCTCCAGCAATGAGACGTGAGTTCCCATGTCGGGCTCGACACGGTGGACCTGCTCCTGGAGGAGCAACGTGAGTTCCTCCGGGCGCTCCCGCAGCGGAGGGAGCACCACCTCCGGTCTGCCGATGCGGAAGTACAGGTCCTCGCGCAGGCGCCCCTTCGCGACGAGCGCTCGCAGCGACTGATGACTCGCGGAGCAGACCCGCACGTCGACCTTGGCGGGCCTCGCGGCGCCGAGCGCGAGCACCTCCCCTGTCTCGAGCACGCGCAGCAGCTTCGCCTGGACCGCGAGGTCCAGCTCCACCACCTCGTCGAGGAACAGCGTGCCGCCGTCCGCGCTCTGCAGATAGCCCTGCGCGTCCGCCTCCGCGCCCGAGTACGCGCCGCGCCGGGCGCCGAACAACAGTCGCTCGGCGAGCGCCTGGGGGATGGCCGCGCAGTTGACCGCGATGAAGGGCCCCGTGCTCCTGGGGCCCGACGAGTGGAAGGCCCGCGCGACGCCCTCCTTGCCCGTGCCGCTCTCACCGTGGAGGTGCAGGGAGGTGCCCAGCCGCGCTGTTCGCGACACCTCGTCCAACACGGCGCGGAAGGAAGGGCCTCGCAGGAAGCCGTCGATGCGCTCGACACCGAGTCGCTCCAGTGGACCGACGTCCGCGCTGGGGACGAACAGCGAGGTGCCCATGCGGATGACCCGCCGCGCTTCCCGGGGCGCGCCGACGGGCAGCCGCTCACCGTCCACGAAGGTGCCGTTCTGACTGCCCAGGTCCGTCACCCAGAAGCGCTGACCGTCGAAGCGGATGCGCGCGTGCCTGCGGGACATCCTCGGGTCCTCGGTCTCACCCAACGAGGGCGTGCCCCGTCCGACCTCCAGGCTCTCGCCTCTCAGCGGTAGCGCCACCGCCAGGGCGGCTCCCGCGCCGTACACCCCCACCAACCCCGGCGTCCGCGCGCGCGCAAAGTCCCCCGCCTCCAGGGAGCCCTCGCTCGGTCCGAGCGTCGACACGTCCCGCGCCATGCCTTCGTCCCTCTCCCAGGGCGCACCGCGTTGGCACAGCCCCTCGTGCCAACCACGCTAGCGCAAGTGTGTCAGCGCTGCTGATGGCACCGGGCTACCGCTCACGAGCACCCGTGGCACGAAGCTGGCTATGAAGTCGTCGAGGACAGGCCGCTCCGGGTCTGTCCTCGCCACCATCCATGAGGGGGAAGTCATCCGTGAAGGCATTCGTGCGAGTCCGTCCTGGCGTGTCACCGAAGCGGCCACTGTGGGCCGTGGGGCTTCACTGCGCGCTCCTGCTCCTGCTGGCGAGCGGCGCCAGTGGCTGCTGCAAGTACATGGGGCTCTCGTGCCCGTCGAGGGGTCCGAGCAAGGACGACACCCTGCCCCACAAGGACTGCGCGCGGGAGAACTGCGAGACGCCCCCGTACGAGGGACGGCTCGTCTCCGATGACTGCCCCTCCGGCCAGTGCGACCCGGAGAGCCCCAACGGCCTGGGCATCTACAACCTCGAGGGCCACAGCCACTGTCTGGCCATCTCCACCAAGGACCGCTACTGCCCGGAGACGTTCCTGAACACGGCGGACGGCATCGCGCTGCGCCTGCGTGACGCGAATGTCGGCGCGCAGGTCATCATGGCCGACGTCGTCGATGCCCGACTGCTCGACGAAGCGATGAGCGCCTCCGAGCCGGTGAAGGTGCTCGAGATTCAAGGCGGGACGGGACAGCTCCGCTTCAAGGGAGTCCACGTGGGCCGTTCCACGGAGCCCTTCGCCATCGAGGGCGGTGCGCTCCCCAGGCTCATCCTCGCGTTGAGCGTGAAGGACCCGTACGAGGAGCCCCGTCGCTACCAGGTGAGGTTCCGTCCCCTGCCCCACGCCTCGATGCCGCGCGGCGCGGTGCCCAAGTACGTGATGGAGTACCAGGAGGGCGAATGGAGGCCGAGCATGTCCTGGGTCAATCCCTGCTCGGGCGTGACGGACGTCCCGGCCCGGCCGGACGCCTCGATGGCCGTGCTGCCCGACTTCGCCGTCGACAGTCTCACCGCGGGCGTCAGCCACCAACCGAGGTCCGTCACCCTCGCCTGTGACAAGGGCGCCATCGCCACCTGCCTCGACTGGGGCTACACGCCCTGGGACAAGCACGGGCGACCCGACGCGAACCGCGCGTACCTCTACGCCTCCTGTCTCCAGGCGAAGCGCGCCGCGTACTTCGTCCGGTTCAACAACCTCAAGAGCTACACCGCCAACAACACGCTCATCCGCCGGCGCGATGAGTTCGCGGTCGGCCTGGAGCAGAGCAGCAACCTGGAGACCTTGCCCCGCCTGGAGGCCCTGTGGAGCCCGCGTGGCGCGGAGTGCATCATCCCGGAGAACTTCCGTCGCCCCGAGCTCGTCGACCCCAGGTGGGTCAGCCTGCTGCCCCGCTGCGAGCCCGTCCACTGGACGCAATGGGGCAAGCTCGCCACCGCGCCCGCGCGCTGACACGGGCCTGCGCATCGCGGCACCTGCGCGTGCCCGATGAGCTGGCCCCGTGGGTCTCGAGACGACTCCGTGGAGTAAGGCACAGCGTCCCGCGTGCTGAGGTCCTTGCTCGGAGCTCAGCACGCCCAGTTCGCGCAATGGCAGTGGCTCAACCCGGCGTGACGAGGTCCGCGCCCAGCGCAACGGCGACGGCTCAGCGTCCCGCGTGATGCGGTCCGCGCTCGGACGTGAGCACGCCCAGCTCCCGCAGCGGCTGGGCATATTCCTCGCGGAGGAAGACATCGAGCGCCAAGGCCCGCTCCAACGACGCGCGGGCCTGCGCTCTCAGCGGTTCGCGCTCCGCCGAGGTCGCGCCCTGTGAGCGCGCGAGCAAGAGGGCGCCTCGAACCGCATGAGCAGCCGCGAGCCGGGGATTGAGCCCGAGCGCCAGATCGGCCTGCGCCAGCCCTTCGGTGAGGAGCGATGACGTCTGTGCCTCCGACGCCATCCACCAGCTCGCGCGCGCCAGCTCCAGGTGGGCCTCGTCGTAGGGATAGAGCTTCACGGCCCGTCGAGCCTCATCGAGCGCCTCGCCCACCCATCGCCGCGCCGAGCGTCCGCGCAGGCGCTCCCACGAGGCCCGAGTCAGCGACAACCGCGCTCCCAGGACACGGCAGTCCGCGCACGAGGCGTCTCCCGGATAGGGCACGGTGAGGGCTCGCCGCGCGGACTCCAGTGAAGCGGTGGGGTCCACCCCCGAGCGCACCGCGTGCTCCGCCGCGAGCAGGTGCACCGACGCGCCCAGGAAGTGCGTTCTTCCCGCCGTGGGGTTGAGTTCGAGCGAGCGCGCGACATGCGCCAGCGCCCCCGCGAGCAAGGTCCCCGGCTCGCCGCCCGTGCGCGACACATGGCGCGCCTGGGTCAGCTCCGCGAGCCCCAACTGCGTGAGCACCGGCGCATACCGCGCATCCAGCGCGAGCGCCCGTGCCCCCGCGGAGCGAGCCTGCTCGACATCGGCCGAGGGGACCCTCCCGAGGGAGAGCTCATATTGCGCCAACGAGTTGTGCACCTCCACGAGGTTGGCGTGCGCGAAGAGGTACTTCGGGTCCACACGCGCGGCCTCTCGCAGGTGACGCGCGGCCTCGGCGAACGCGGCGCTCGGGTCCTGGCCATGCTCTCGCAACCACGTCCCTCGCCACCGATGCACGAGGGCCAGGTCATTGAGCGCCCACGGGTAGCGGGGTTGCAGTCGCAGCGCCTTCTCGAACCACGCGACGGCCTCGTCGTAGGCGGGACGCGGGTCCTTCCCCTCGCGCGCATCCTGGAGCCCTCGCATGAAGTGGCTGTAGCCCAGCGTGTCGTGGGCCTGGACGTTCGCGGGGTCCAACGCCACGGCGCGCGCGGCGGTGGTGGTCCAGTCGGAGAGCACGGCCTTCGGGTCCGTGTCGCGCTCCTGGAAGTTCACCAGGCGGTACCAGTTCATCAGCACCCAGGCGCGCTTCGTATGCACCGAGGAGCGTCCGGGCGCGGCCTTCACGGCCCGCTCGCTCGCGACCAGCGCCTGCTCCAACGAGGCCCGACGCGAGCGCCCCTGTCGTTTGTCCAGCTCCGACTGTTGCAGCCAGACCTCGGCCAGCGCCTCGTGCCCACGGGCGTCACTGCGTCCCAGGTCCGTGGCGGCCTCGTAGCGCCGGGCGGACTCTTGGAGCCCCGTGCGCGCAGCGTCGTAGGCCCCGCGCTCCAGCTCGCGCATCGCCCGAGCCAGCGTCACCTCTCCGGAGAGCAGCCGCGTCTCCAGGCTCCACGGCGACTCATCGACGGCACGAGCAACCGTGTCCGCCGCCGTCTCCAGCGAGCCCCGGTAGTACGCGATGAGGCCCTCCAGGTACGTCCCCGACTCCACCTCCCGACTGCGCTCCAGCGACTGCAACGCCGGCACCAGATAGCGAGCCTCCAGCGAGCGCTGACGCTCCGCCACCCACGCCGCGTCGCCACTGCGTCGAGCCGCCTCGAGTTCCTGGTGGTACAGCCCACCGAGCACCCGCCCCAACGCATGATGCAGCTCGGGTGATTCGAGCCCCTTCGCACGCGCGGCCTCCAGTGCCTCGCGCGCGGGCTCCAGCTCGTTCATCGCCAGGTGCCCCAGCCCCAGCGCCTGCTGCACGAGCATCTCGCCCGATGTCCCCAGCCCATGAGGCAGCGAGGCGATGCGGCGCATGTGCTCGCGGACCAGCGCCTCCTCCCGCCCCGTGTCATGCAGGGGCGCCAGGTGCGCGGCGCGAAGAATCCACTCGAGGTCCTTCACCTGCTGCCCGAGTTGCTGCGCGAGCAAAGCACGCGCTCCAGAGCGTTGCTCGACGGCCCGCGCCTCCAACCACGAATGCACGCCGAGCACGGACAGCCCCACGATGCACACGAGGGACACCGCGCTGACGGTGACGAGCGCGCGCTGCGTCTTCCACCGTCGCACCAGCCTCGCCCACGGTCCCGGTCGTCGGCCGAGGATGGGCTCGCCATCGAGGAAGCGCCCCAGGTCCTCCGCCAGCGCTCGCGCCGAGCCATAACGCGCCGCAGGCTCCTTGCTCAGGCACTTGAGGAGCACCGTCTCCAGGTCCACAGGCAGGCCCGGCACCAGCGCTCGCGGTGCACGAACATCCTCATGGAGCACATGGTGCAGCACGCTCGCGGCGGACACGCCATGAAACGGCGCGACACCACAGAGCGCCTCGTAGAGCGTCGCGCCCAGGCCATACACATCCGAGCGCCGGTCCAACGCCCGGACATCTCCCCGAGCCTGCTCCGGCGACATGTACGCGGGCGTCCCCAGCACCGCGCCGGACTGCGTGAGTCCACGCTCCAGCCCCGTCTCCTGCGCCAGGCCGAAGTCCATCACCACCGGGAACCAGCGCCCCTCGTCACTCCGCTGCACCAGGATGTTGGAGGGCTTGAGGTCGCGGTGGATGACGCCCAGTCGATGGGCCTCGTGGATGGCCAGGGCCACGTCCCGCAGCACCTGGACCTTGTCCTCCAACGACATGTCCACCGCCGCCACATCCAACCTGCGCCCGGCGACCAGCTGCATCGCGATGAAGTCGCGGCCCGCGACCTGCCCCACCTCGTACACCTTGCAGACGTTGGGATGGTCGATGCGCGCCTGCGCCCGGGCCTCCTGGACCAGTCGCATCGCGCGCGCGGGAGACGTCCCCTTCACGAACTTGAGCGCCACGTCGCGGCCCAGGCGCGCATCCCTCGCGCGATAGACCACGCCCATTCCCCCCTGGCCGAGCAGCGTCAGGTCCGCGAAGCGCTCCCACGCCCCGGGCGGCCCCGCGTCCTCCCAGGGCTCCTCCGGAGCGACGCTGTCTTCCTGGGTGGAGAGCCCCCTGGGCACGCCGGCCCCCTCCCGGCGGTCATCCGCGTCCGACATGCCCGCGACTCTAGCGCGGCGGCTTCTCCTCGGTGAGCCCCTGGCACGACGCCCGCGTGCCACCCGTGCCAACCCCGCGTGTCACCGCACGACGAATCGCGCCCCACTGCCGAGCACCCTCCTCGGAGAAGCCCGTGCAAGCACGCGGGCACGCGCGGTGCACAAGGCCTCCACGCGACACGCCGGGCATCCCGCGTGTCACCGCACCGCGAGCGGTGCGTCCCACCGATATCCGAAAGGCACCCCGTGAAGACTCACGTCACCGTCGCTTCCCTCTCCCTCATGTTCGGCCTCGTCGGCTGCGGCCCCGAGGTGGAGGTGGACTCCACGCAGGCCCCCACCACGCAGGAGCCCGTCAGCGCGCCCGCGACCGAGGAGCTCGACACCGCGACCCAGGCCATCAACCCCGGCTGCAGGGACCCACAGGTCTACTGGCCCTACGGCGTCATCAACTCCAACGGGACGGTCAACAACGGCTGGGCGGGCAACCTCATCCAGAGCTCGGAAGACCGCGTGTTCTTCTCGTACAGCGGCGCGGGGGTGGCCCCCTCCAACGTCGTGCGCATCACCCTCACCGCCGCCGCGAACATCACCTGGTGGAAGGGCATCGAGGTCTTCCGCCCGGACGGCTCGCGCCACCCCAGCGTGCTCGAGACGCACAACTCCGGCCGCGGTCCCTACACGATGGACATCGTCGTCAACAACACCGACTCGCCGAACCTGTGGGCCATCAAGTTCCTCAAGGGCAAGCTGTTCGGCATCCACACCGGCATGTACTGCCTGGAGGACCTGTCGGCCTGGCGCGGCCGCAACCTGTACTTCACGTGGACCTATGACGCGTCCTGAGCCCTGACGTCGGGCGTGCTTCGTCGGGCCCCCGCACACGAGGCCCGACGGAGCGCGGCGGCTCAGCGTCCGCCGTAGCGGCGGTGGTCCACCATGAGGCAGCGGTCCTGCACCACCTGGATGCCCGCCTCCGCGAGCTTGCGCGCCGCCGCGTCGTTGCGGATGCCGGACTGGAACCACACCGCCTTCGGCTTCTTGGCGATGATGTCGTCCACGTGCGCGTCGATGTCCTGGGGCCTGCGGAACACGTCCACCAGGTCCACCTCGCCCGGCACGTCCGCGAGCTTGCGGAACACGGGCTTGCCGAGGATGTGCGTCACGTCCGGGTAGTAGACGGGCACGGGCACCACCTCCACGCCCGCGCGCGCCAGGTAGTCCGGCACGTAGAAGGCCGGCTGCCCCGACTGCTGCTCCGTCTTGATGCCCAGCACCGCCACGCGCCTGGCACCCTTCACCACGCGCTCCACACCCGCTTCGTCCTCGACGAGGTTGTCTTCCCAGCTCATGGCGTCTCCTCCTGAAGGGCCTGCGCTCGCGACTGCATCGTCACCGTCCACGCCGCCGGGCCCACCCGGGCCTTCACCGTGAGCTCCCGGCTCACCGGCACGAAGCGCCCGTAGGCCACCACCTGCTCGCCCTCGCACGTCACGCCCGCCGTCAGCTCCGGGCGCCCCGCCGCCACCCACGCGTCCGTCAGCTCCCGCGGCGCGTCCTCCGGCACCGAGTCCAGGCACTTGAGGCTCAGCACCACCGCGTCGCCGTACTCCGTGTCCCGCGTCCCCTGCAGCGTGCGCTCCAGCACATACGCCACCTGCGTGTCGCCCAGGGGCAGCGTGTCCACCGCCCACGTGCGTTGACCCTCCGACAGATGACGCTGGAACAGGCCGCCGAACTTCGCCTCCCACTCGCGCCGCGTGCGCGCCTCCAGTGCCTCCGGCGCCAGGAAGCGCTCCAGCGCCTTCGCGTCCGCGCCCGCGGGCACCGACTGCCGCAAGGCCTCGCTCGCGGACTCCGGCGACACCAGCTTCACGAACGCGCCGTCCGCCGCCAGCTGCAGCCGGAGCGCGAAGCGCAGCAGCACGTCATCCACCCAGCCCTCCACCGCCACGCCCGCGCGCGTGCGCCGCGCCCGCGTCACGGACTGGGTCAGCAGCCAGCCGCCCTCGGAGGTGGCGAAGCGGGACTCGGTGGTCAGCTCCGCCTCCTCGCGCAGCACCTGTCCGTCCTGCTCCACCGCGCGGCTGGCCTGCTGGGATTCGGTGAGCACGCGCCCCACGGGCGGCTGGAAACCCAGGCGCACCCGAGGCGTCACCGAGGGGACGGGCACCCTCAAGGGCGGCGGCTTCCGACAACCGGACGAGAGCAACAGCACGAGACAGCTCAGCAGGAGACCTGGACGCATGCGCCCGCGAACGCTGGCAGAAACGGCCAGCGCCCGCGAGCGCTTCTTCCCAGGGATGTCGCCCCTCAGGGGTGACGCGAGCTGCCGTCGGGCGCGTTCTCCACCAGGTCCCGACCGATGTTGCGCCGGTCCCTGTTCGCGCCGTCGTCATCCTGCAGCCCGCCCCGGGCGAACCGCCGCGCGGCCTCCGCCAGGTCCCGCATCACGTCCTCGCGCGACGCGTACTCCGTGCGAGGCAGGCACTTGAGGACGTTGATGACGTTGACGGGGGCCTCGCTGTCCTCGGCGGCCTCGACCAGGTCATCCCTCGTCGTGGGGTAGTCCACCGAGTCCAGGTGGGGGGTGATGGAGAGCCCGGGGTCTTCCGCGGTTCCGAATGCCATCTGCCGCTGCCTTTCTGCCCGGCCAGCCCGGTCCGGACGTGAGTCACTTGAGTCCCAGGAACCTGGGGACGAAACCCACGCCGGACCACCCGGCCGTCCCCCTCCCCTCCCCTGGGCAGCCAGGGGACCAGCCGCCCCGGCAGCTCCCGAGGTAGAGTCCCGCCGCCGCCCTGTCTCCGCCGGAGCCCCACCCCATGCCCGCCGCCTCCCTGCTGCTCGCCTGGCTCACCGTCGCCAGTCCGCCTCCCCAGGCGCCCGCCGCCCCTCCCCAGAGCGTCTATGCGCTCGAGGACGACGCCTTCGTGGCCCAGGCCCAGGAGGACCTGCGCCAGCTGGAGCGCTATGCCCAGGGCCTCAGGCGGCTGTCGGAGGAGGTGAAGACGTCGCGCGCGCTGTATCTGCAGAAGCAGAGCGAGCCGTACACGCCGGACCAGAAGCAGCGCCTGCTCACCACGTGGGCCGCCTTCTTCGACTACTTCGTCTCCACCGAGGTCATCCGTCAGCGCTACTGGGACTTCGTGAAGGAGCCCTTGCTCACCCAGCCGAAGAAGCACGCCTGGGGCTTCCTGCTCACCCACGGCGCGCTCACCACGGAGCTGGCCCACGGCCTGACGTTCGCGGAGCTCACCGGAGGCCGCAAGCAGCTGGAGGTGCTCCTGGACGAGCCCGCCCCCGAGTACGGCCTGCCCGCGCGCGCCTTCGCCCGCTTCAAGGAGAAGGTCATCCACGTGGGCACCACCACCCAGCTGCTCACCGGGGACGGCTACAAGCAGCAGCTGCGGCCCCTGCTGGTGAAGGCCGGCGCGCTGGATGCGCCGCGCGTCCCGTGGGTGATGCAGGAGATGAAGCTCAACAGCGAGGTGGCCAAGGGGCTGCTCATCAAGCGCGGCCCCGTGCTCTTCGCCAAGGCCGCCACGGACCTCACCCAGGACAGCGCCCAGCGCGCCTTCTTCCCCGTGCAGCGCGCGGTGGCCGAGTGGATGGGCGACACGCGCGTGCACCGCTCCGGCCAGCCGCTCATCTCCCGCGCGCAGGTGCAGGCGTTGCTCGAGCGCATGGAGCCCGGTGACATCCTGGTGGCCCGCCAGAACTGGTACCTCTCCAACATCGGCCTGCCGGGCTTCTGGCCGCACGCGGAGCTGTACGTGGGTACCCAGCAGGAGCTGGCCGCCTACTTCGACGAGGACAAGGACGTGAAGGCCTGGCTCGCGACGCTCGAGGGCAAGCCCCAGAGCTTCACCGGCCACCTGGCCACGGCCTTCCCCACGAAGTGGGCCGCGTACAACCAGACCGACACGCATGGAGATGCCCTGCGCATCATCGAGTCCATCAGCGAGGGCGTCAGCTTCACCGGCCCCGAGCACGGCATGCGCGTGGACTACCTGGGAGTCATGCGCCCCCGGCTGACGCGCGTGGACAAGGCGCGCGCCATCCTCCGGGCCTTCGGCTACCAGGGCCGCCCCTACGACTTCGACTTCGACTTCTTCTCCGACCAGACGCTGGTGTGCACGGAGCTGGTGTGGAAGTCCTACGCGCCCTCGAAGGAGCTGCGGGGGCTCTCCATCCCCCTGGTCGACGTCGTCGGCCGGCGCACCCTGCCCGCCAACGAGCTGGTCCGCCTGTTCGACGCCGAGTTCGGCCGGGAGGACCGCCAGCTGGACTTCGTCGCCTTCCTGGACGGCCGGGAGGGCGAGGGGCTCGCGAAAGAGGCGGACGCGGCGGCTTTCCGTTACAGCTACCGCCGCGCCAAGTGGGACATCGCCCAGGAGTAGACACGCAATGAAGGAAGACGTGGCCCAGGACATGCTGGAGCTGTCCGCCCAGCTCTTCGAGCGGATGATTTCCCAACAGCAGGCGAAGGTGTTGCGGCTGGCCCGCGAAGCCGTCCCCAACATCACCCCCGAGGAGCTCCGCAATCCCCACGACTTTCCCCAACTCAAGGAACACCCGACTTTCGAGTTCGAGGACGGAATCCTGGCGGGGTTGATTTCGGCCCAGATGGGGCTGCGCGCCGAAATCAAGGGGAGGCTGCCCTATGCGCCGCCCACCTTCTGACGCTCGGCCGCCTGCCTTTGCTGTCGGGCTCGTCGTGGGTTAGTGGTTGCCGCCGTGAGCATGACCACAGGATTCAGCCCGCCGCTGGCCCGGGAACGGTTGGTGTCGGCGCTGGCCGCGGAGCCTCCCCGCCTGGACCTGGCGGCGCTGGCGATTGCCACACTGGACAGGCCGGAGCTGGACGCGCCGGCGTGTCTGCACATGCTGGACGTGCTCGCCTGTCGGGTGCAGGTGGAGGCGGAGCGGCTCCACGACAAGGGCGAGGCGCTGGCCCCGCTGCGGGCGCTGCGTCACGTGCTGTCGGACATCGAGGGCTTCCGGGGCAACGAGGACAACTACCACTCGCCGGAGAACAGCTTCCTGGACCAGGTGCTGGAGCGGAAGCTGGGCCTGCCGATAACGCTGTCGGTGGTGTACCTGGAAGTGGCGCGTCGGGCGGGAATCCCGCTGTACGGGGTGCCCTTCCCCGGCCACTTCCTGGTGGCGCACGACGCGGGGGACCACAAGCTGGTGATGGACCCGTTCCACCAGGGGGACATCCTCACGGAGCACGGCTGCGAGGAGCTGCTCAAGCGCGTGGCCCCGCAGCTCAAGTTCGACCGGTCCATGCTGGCGCCCGCGCCGGTGGAGCTGATTGCGTACCGGATGCTGTCGAACCTGCGGCGGGTGTACCTGGGCCGCGAGGACCGCGAGCGCGGGCTGGCGGTGGTGGACCTGTTGTTGCTCCTGGCGCCGGACCATCCGGGGGAGCTGCGCACACGCGCGGCGCTGCTGGCGAACCTGGGCGCGTACCGGGCGGCGCTGCGCGACGTGGAGCGCTGCCTGGAGCTGTCCCCCGAGGCGCCGGACCGTGAGCGGCTGGAGCTGACGGCGCAGGAGCTGCGCGAGCGCGCGGCCCTGCTCAACTGATTCCGAAGGGGCCCGACGCTGTCGCGGGCCCCGCAAGCGAGTGCCCATGTCCCGGACGGTGAAGCCCTGGCTGCGACTGCGCCAGGGAATGGAGCATGACTACCAGGTGCTGACGGTGCGCGAGGACCAGTGGGCGGACCCTCGCACGCACCTGGAGCACCCCCGGGTGCGGGTGGACTGCGCGGACTGGGTGAACGTCATCGCGGTGACGCCGGCCGACGAGCTGGTGCTGGTGCGGCAGTTCCGCTTCGGCACGGGCGCGGACACGCTGGAGGTGCCCGGCGGCATGGTGGACGAGGGCGAGGACCCCGCCGTCGCCGCCGCGCGCGAGCTGGAGGAGGAGACCGGGTACGTGGCGGGCCGTGTGATTCCGCTCGGCTGGGTGCACCCGAATCCCGCGCTGCAGGACAACCGGTGCTTCAGCTTCCTGGCGCTGGATTGCGTGAAGGTGCATGCGGGGCAGCAGGACGAGGGCGAGGACATCGCGGTGGAGCTGCACCCGCGCGCGGATGCGCCCAGGCTCATCCTGGAGGGTCGCATCACCCACTCGCTGGTGGTGGGGGCGTTCTTCCTGGAGCGGCTCCGCGCGGAGGCGAAGACGCCGTAGGGCTCATCGACGCTCGCAGCCGCAGCCGCAGGCGTCGAAGAACGGCGTCTCCCCAGGGGCGCAGACGAAGAGCATGTGGCGGCAGTCCGTCGGGTCCTTGGAGAGGGAGCGCCGGTCCGCGCTCGCGCCGCAGCGCGCGTGGGACTCCTCGGCCACCAGTGTCCGAGGCATCTCCGAGGAGCCCTCGCCCGCGCTGCAGCCGACGCCGAACACGGCCGCGAGCAGGGCCAGGGCGGAGCGGGTCGTCCTGTCGTTCAGCACCCTTCCAACCTCCTCCCTGGCCGAGGACACCCTCGGGCGTACATGGCCCACTCAACATGGGAGTCCCCTCCGACAAGGGGGAGCCCCGAAGGGCACGGGTTCAGGGTGTGACGTGTGGGGGGACACAGTCGCGACGTCCCGCAGCGGACAGTGGCTTGCCCGCACGGGAGCGTGGGCGAATGACGCGGTCTGACCATGCATGCGCGAGCTCGCGGCGATGCCGGTGAACGGCTCGGGTGCGGTCTCCGAAGTGGACCTGCCGCGAGAGGGGGGCGTCAGGGACATGCGCTCCCTTGGGCCCCTTGCGCCGCGAGGGCCGACGGGCTGACGCGTCTTCGCGGGCGCCGCGAAACGGGCCCCGATGCGGTGGGAACGCTTCGCATGCTCGCGCCCCCTCTTTTCGAGAGAGCCGACCGTCCGACCAGCGGAGGGCGAGCCGATCTTCTTCATCGGCTCGAGCCCGCCGCTGGGAAGCAGCGACGAGCGCCTACCGCCCGGAGCGCTTTCGGGCGGTACGCGAAGACGCGGTGGTCTTCTTCACCGGCTCGCGCTCCCATGTCCCCGAGCGGCCGCCGGACTTGTGCTCCAATTGCACCGCGTCCAGCACCATGCCGCGGTCCGAGCTCTTGCACATGTCATAGACGGTGAGCGCCGCCGCGCACGCGGCCGTGAGCGCCTCCATCTCCACGCCCGTGCGGTCCACGGTGCGCACCGTCACGCGGACGGTGAGCCCCTCGACCACGGGCTGGAGCGTCACCTCGACACCGGACAGCGCGATGGGATGGCACAGCGGGATGAAGTCCGGGGTGCGCTTGGCGGCCATGATGCCCGCGAGCCTCGCCGCCGCGAGCACGTCCCCCTTCTCCATCTCCCCCGCGAGGATGCGCTCGCGCGTCTCGGCCTGCATGCGCAGAAGCCCCGTCGCCACCGCCACCCGCTCCGTCTTCGGCTTCGCGCCGACGTCCACCATCTTCATCGCGCCACCCCACGGGCCACGGCCTGGAGCAGGTCGTCCACCACGTCGTCCGGATCCTCCAGTCCCACGGAGACCCGGATGAGGCTCTCGCGGATGCCCGCCGCCTCGCGCTCCTCGGGCGTGAAGCGCCGCGCGCTCGCGCTGGCCGCGTGCATCACCAGCGTGCAGACATCCCCCAGCGAGGGCCCGGGCCGCCCCACCTTCAGCGCCTCCAGGAAGCGCATGGCCTCCGGTCGCCCCGCGCCCCGAATCTCGAACGACACCATGGGCCCGCCATCCTTCAACAGCTCGCGCGCCACCGCGTGGTCCGGGTGCGTGGGCAGCCCCGGGTAGATGACGCGCTCGAGCAGCGGCGACTCCGACAGTCGCCTCGCCACATGGGCCGCGTGCTCCGCATGCGCCTTCATCCGCACCGGCAACGTGCGCAGCCCGCGCAGCGTCAGCCACGCCTCGAACGGCCCGAGCACATCGCCCGCGAGGATGCGCGCGGCGCGCAGCACGTCGATGCGCTCACGCGAGCCGCTCACCGTGCCGCCCAGCGCGTCGCTGTGCCCGTTGAGCCACTTGCTGGTGGACTGCACCGCGTAGTCCGCGCCCAGCTCCAGCGCGCGCTGGCCCATGGGTGAAGGGAACGTCGCGTCCACCGCGAACGCCGCGCCCACGTCGTGGCTCGCCTTGGCGAGGACGCGCAGGTCCGCCACGCGCAGGAGCGGATTGGTGATGCTCTCCGCCAGCACCAGCCGGGGACGGAGCTCCCGGATGCGCGCCGGTGCGTCCGCGTCCGTCAGCTTCAGCGCGTGCAGCTCCACGCCCAGCGCCGCGCACAGCTTCTTGTAGAGCGCACGCGTGACGCCGTAGCCGTCGGCCGGCATCACCAACCTGTCCCCGGGACGCAAGCCCTGCGCCTCGAAGAGCGAGCGCAGCGCGGCCATGCCGCTGGCGTAGGCCACACAGGACTCGGCGCCCTCGAGCGCCGCCACCGCCTCCTCCAGCAGCGTCGTGTTGGGCGCGCTGATGCGGGCATATGCGTAGTCCTTGCCGTCGAGCGCGCCGTCCAGGTCGTCACTGCTGTCGAACCAGCTCACCGCCGCCACGGAGATGGGCGGCGAGACGGGCACCGCCTTGCTCCCCGTCAGCCGCGTCCCGGCGTGCACCGCCAGCGTCTTCTGCTTCGTGCTCATGAGAGAGGGTCCTCGGGTCCGTTCCCGGGCGCATGTGTCCCGGCTCGACGCGAAAAAGGCCGGCCCGCTCGTGTTCGGAGCGGACCGGCCTGGAGCATGCGTCACGCGGCGCTGCGCGGGCTAGCTACTCGCCGTGCTCGATGAGCCAGCGCTCGGCGTCGATGGCCGCCATGCAGCCGGTGCCCGCCGCCGTGATGGCCTGCCGGTAGTAGCTGTCCTGCACGTCACCACAAGCGAAGACGCCGGGGATGTTCGTGCGGGTGCTGCCCGGCACCGTCTTGAGGTAGCCGCCCTGGTGCGTCTCCAGGATGCCCTGGAACAGCTCCGTGTTCGGCGTGTGGCCGATGGCGACGAACAGGCCCGTCGCCTTGAGCAGCTGGCTGTCGCCCGTCTTGAGGTTGCGCACCACGGCGCCGGACATCCCCTTCGCGTCGCCCTGGACCTCCTCCACCGCGGAGTTCCACAGGAAGGAGATCTTCGGGTTGTTGAGCGCGCGCTCCTGCATCACCTTGGACGCGCGCAGCGAGTCGCGCCGGTGGATGAGGGTGACGTGCTTGACGATCTTCGCCAGGTACGTGGCCTCCTCCATCGCCGTGTCGCCTCCGCCGACGACGAGGACCTCCTGGTTCTTGAAGAACGCGCCGTCACACGTGGCGCACGCGGACACGCCGCGATTCTTGTACGTGTCCTCGCCCTTGACGCCCAGCCACTTGGCCGTGGCGCCAGTGGAGATGATGACCGTCTCCGAGCGCACGCGCAGGCCGCTCTCACTCTCCAGCAGGAACGGGCGCGAGCTGAAGTCCACCTTCACCACGTTCTCCATGTGGATGACGGTCCCGAAGCGCTCCGCCTGCTTCTGGAAGCGCTCCATCAGCTCCGGGCCGGTGATGGCCTCCGGGAAGCCCGGGTAGTTCTCCACGTCCGTGGTCACCATGAGCTGCCCGCCCGGCACGCGCTGGGGGTGCTCCAGCGTGGGCCCACCGGCGAACACCACGGGCTCCAGGTTGGCACGCGCGGCATAGATG
This sequence comes from Myxococcus sp. AS-1-15, assembly GCF_020037055.1. Classification (NCBI taxonomy): domain Bacteria; kingdom Pseudomonadati; phylum Myxococcota; class Myxococcia; order Myxococcales; family Myxococcaceae; genus Myxococcus; species Myxococcus sp. AS-1-15. Next base: position 156,395 of record NZ_JAIQDF010000015.1, read on the forward strand.
GCCGCGGTGTAGCCCGCCGGCCCCGAGCCGATGATGGTCACCTTGTTGATCTTCTCCTCCGCCACGGGTGGCTCCTTCCCTCTTGTCTCGTTGAGGCCGCGAAGGTACCAGAGGCCCTCGGGCGCGTGATACGAAGCTGGCCTCATGGATGCCGAGCTCCTCAAGAAGGTTGCGCTGTTCGAGGGTTTGACCCAGGGCCAGCTCGCCAAGGTGGCTCAACTCGGCCAGACCAGGGACTACCCTGCGGGCGCCTTCCTCTTCCGCGAGGGGGAGTCCGGCCAGGAGATGTTCGTCATCTCCCGGGGCAAGGTCCGCATCTCCAAGTCCGTGCCGGGCATCGGCGAGGAGGCGCTCGCCATCCTGGAGCCCGGCCAGTACTTCGGTGAGATGGCGGTAATCGAGGACTCGCCCCGCTCCGCCGACGCCATCGCCCACATCAGCTGCGCGGTGTGGGTCATCGAGCGCTCCAAGCTGGACCAGCTCATGTTCACCGACAAGGACCTGGCGTACGTCCTGCTGTGGACGTTCGTCCGGACGCTGAGCGAGCGACTTCGCGAGACGAACGACAAGATCAAATCGTTCTTCGCCATCTCCCGCTTCTGAGACAAAGCCTGGACACGGGCGCTCGTCGGGCAGCAGGCCCATGGCGGGGCGGTGACAGTCCGCCGGACGGGCCGCTGTCGCGCGGGTCGGGATGGGTAGGCACCGCACGCTCCAGGTAGAGACAGCGGGCACACGCCTTGCTCAATCGCCGCGCCGGTGCAGGTGGGCGGGACGGGGTGGCGGATGGGCGAGGCGTGGGCGGCGGACGAGGTGGTCGAGGAGTCGAGGGGCGCGCGGAAGGGAGTGGACGCCGAGTCCTCCCGGGAGCGGCTCTTCCGGTTGGGCGCGCGGGCACTCACGGACCCGGAGCTTCTGTGCGTGGCGTGGGGCGTGGCCTCGGGCTCGCGCGGCGCGATGGAGGCGGCCCTCGCGGTGTTGAAGCGCTGCGGGGGGCTCAAGGCGCTGTTGCAAGCGGAGCCTGTGGAGCTGGCCCACGTGCCGGGCCTGGGGCCACGGCGGACGGCGCAGGTGCTCGCGGCGCTGGAGCTGGGAAGGCGCGCGCAGCGGACGCCGGAGCGCAGGCCCCGGCTGCGCTCTCCCCGGGAGATCCACACGTACCTGACACCGGGCCTCACGGGGTTGAGGCGCGAGGTCTTCCACGTGCTGTGCTTCAACACGCGCAACGTGCTGGTGCACGACGCGCGGGTGGCGGAGGGCACCATGAACACGTGCCCGGTGGACCCGCGGGAGGTGTTCGCCGCGGCGCTCGTGTCGCGGGCGACGGCCATCGTCCTGGCGCACAACCACCCTTCGGGAGACCCGGAGCCCAGCGTCCAGGACGTGGCGCTGACGCGGCACCTGGTGGCCGGCGCGAGGTTGCTCAACGTGAAGGTGCTGGACCACCTGGTGGTGGGCGACGGCGGCTTCGTGTCGATGCTGGAGCGAGGCCTGCTCCCGGACGGGGAGTGGGAGGCGAAGCGGGAATGGAACGCGGCGGGAGGACGTGGGTGATGGCGGGATGTCTGGTGGGGCTGGTGCAGGTGGAGCTGCTCGAGGACACGCGGGCGCAGGTGGTGCGGCTGGAGGGCGGCCGGGCCTGCGTGGTGGAGCGGGCAGCGCTCCCGGCGGACGCGCGCGAGGGGGACGTGGTGGTGGACGGCCGCGTGGAGCCGGAGGCCACGGCGCTGAGGGTGTTGGAGGTGGCGCGGAGGAGGGCCCGCCTGGCCGTCCCCGTGCCGCCAGGGCTGGAGCTGTGAGGGGCGGCGGGGTGTGGTTTGCGTTGACGGCTGGACCAGGATGGTGGACATGCGAGCGATGTCGGTGGCCCTGCCCTACTTCGAAGAAGCCCAGCAGGGCCTGGTGCGCCACTTCGGCCTGACGCAGTTCCGTCCGGGACAGGCGGAGGTCATCTCCACCGTGTTGTCCGGGCGCAACACCGTGGTGGTCATGCCCACCGGCGCCGGCAAGAGCCTGTGCTACCAGCTGCCGGCCACGCTGCTGCCGGGGCTGACGCTGGTGGTGTCGCCGCTCATCGCGCTGATGAAGGACCAGGTGGAGCAGCTCACCGCGCGCGGCATCTCCGCCACGTTCATCAACTCGTCGCTGACGGACCTGGAGCGGGCGGAGCGGATGCGCCGGCTGCGCGGCGGCGAGTACAAGCTCCTGTACGTGGCGCCGGAGCGCTTTCGCAGCGCGAGCTTCGTGCAGATGGTCACCGACGTGGGCGTGGACCTGCTCGCCGTGGACGAGGCGCACTGCATCTCCCAGTGGGGCCACGACTTCCGGCCGGACTACGCGCTGCTGGGACAGGTGCGCAAGCGGCTGCGGCCTCCGCGCACGGTGGCGCTCACCGCCACGGCCACGCCGGAGGTGCGCGCGGACATCGTCCGGGTGCTGCTCATGAAGGAGCCCCGCGAGTTCGCCATGGGGTTCGACCGGCCCAACCTCTTCCTCGGCAAGCAGGAGGTGGGCGGGGACACGGACCGGCACGAGGCGTGCGCGCGCCTGGCGGCGCTGGGGGGCAGCGGCATCATCTACTGCTCCACGCGGAGGGCCGCGGAGGGCGTGTTCTCGGAGCTGCACGGGCGCAAGCTCAAGGCGGTGCTGTACCACGCGGGCATGGAGGACGACGCGCGCCGGCGGGCGCAGGACACCTTCATGTCCACCCCGGACGCGGTGGCGGTGGCCACCAACGCGTTCGGCATGGGCATCGACAAGCCGGACATCCGCTTCGTCGCGCACGCCAACATCCCGCGCGCGGTGGAGGCGTACTACCAGGAGATAGGTCGCGCGGGCCGCGACGGTGGGGATGCGCGGGCGGTGCTGCTGTTCAACCACTCGGACGTGTACACCCAGGAGCGGCTCATCCAGGGCAGCCACCCCTCGGAGGCGGTGCTCGCGGACGTGTGGGGCGTGCTCCAGTCGGTGGAGGAGTTCGAGCGGGGCGTGCACGTGCTGGCGGGCATGGTGAACGCCAGCGAGTTCGAGGTGTCCGCGGCGCTGCGCATCTTCGAGCGCGCCGGGAAGCTCGAGCGCGGCGGCCGGGGCGAGGGCGAGCACGGGGTGCTGCTGACGGAGAAGGCCCAGGCCGCGCACCCCCACTCCCCGGACGCGCAGCGGCTGCTCAAGTCGCTCGTGGAGACGTTCCCCATCGGCCGGCAGGCCACCACGGAGCTGACCATCCTCGCGCGCCGCATCGGCCTGTCGGTGGACGAGACGCGCCACGCGCTGGGGCTGTTGGAGAAGGCGGGCGTGGTGCGGGTGCGCAGGCCCTTCTCGGGCCGCTCCATCCGCGCGCTCCTGCGGATGCCCTTCCGGGAGCTGGGCATGGACCTGTCCCACGTGCGCGAGCAGGAGCGGCAGAACCTCCAGTTGCTGCGGCGGATGACGGACTACGCCTACGCGGACCGGGACTCCCGTTGCCGGCGCGGTGCCATCCTCCACTACTTCGGCCAGCAGGACGTGGAGACCTCCTGCGGCAACTGCGACGTGTGCGCGCCCGCGAAGATGCCGGTACTGCTGTCGGGCGGGCCATCCGCCTCGCGCGCCCGCGCCGCGGCCGCCGCGCCGCTGGTGACGAACTACAGCGAGCTGGCCTCCACGGAGCTGCGCCGCTGGCGCAAGGAGCTGTCGAAGGATCTGGGCGTCGCGCCCTTCATCATCTTCAACGACGCGACGCTGCTGGGCCTGGCGGCGGCGCTCCCCATCGACCGGGAGGGCTTCCTCACGGTGAAGGGCACGGGGGAGAGCCGCTGGGAGCGCTTCGGGCCCAAGGTGGTGGAGATCTGCCTCATGGCCCGCGCCGCGGGACACGAGCCGCAGGTGGCGCCCATGGCGGCGGCGCGCGCGAAGAAGCCTCGCATCCGTCGCGCGCTGGGCACCGACTGACGGCGGGCCCCTGGGCTCAGGCGCCCCGGGCGCGCCGGGAGAGCAGGTGGCGCAGGGTGCCCATGACGGTGCCCACCACCAGCGCGAGCAGGAAGATGACCGCCACCGTGGTGAGGCCGAAGACCAGGCGGACCGCGTACTCGGGGATGCGCCCGTTGAAGTACGCCGTGCGCAAGGGCTCCATCGCCCCCATCAGCTCCAGGGCCCTGGCGGGCAGCGAGTCCAGCGACAGCGACAGCCGCTGGAGGAAGAGCGAGGGGAAATAGCGCAGCGCCACCTCCACCACGACGCCCACCAACAGGTAGAGCGCCGACAGCAGGAAGGCGTTGCCCCACATGATTCGCAGCAACGGGGACTCGGGCCCCGAGCCGGGGGGAGGATTCCTCACGCTAGCGGGCCGCTTTCTTCTTGAGGGACGGCAGAGCCTTCTTCACGCGGCCCGCATCCTCGCTTCCTCCGGCCAGTCGGAGGAAGGCCTCATAGGACTCCACCGCCCGGGGCAGCTCCGCCGACTCGCGCACCAGCACGTCCGCCAGCGCCAGGTGCGCCAGTCCGTCCGTGGGCTCCAGCTCCACGGCCTTCAAGAGCGACGCCTTGGCCACGGGCTCCTGGCGCTGCTTGAGCGCCACCATGCCCAGCGCCAGGTGCGAGCGGCCCTGGTACGGCGCCAGCCGCACGGCCTCCTCCGCCGCCGTCCGGGCCTCCTTCACCGCGCCGGCCCCGAGCAGCACCCGGGCCATGGTGGCCTGGGCGAAGGCCTTGTCCCAGACGGTGGGCGCGCGCGACGCCAGGTCCTCCAGCGTCCGCGCCGCGGGACGGCCTCCGCTGGGCAGCTGCGCGTAGAGCTCCCCCACCCGGCCGCAGGTGGCATCCGGCCCCTCGCGCCGCGCCGCCGCGAAGGCCGCGTCCGCGTTGTCCGGGTTGCCCTGGCGCAGGAACGCGTGGGCAATCTCGCAGAAGGTGTCCGGGTCCTTCGGGTTCAGCTTGTTGGCGCGCTCCAGCGCGGAGAAGCCGCCCTTCGCGTCGCCCGAGGCGAAGAGGATGGCGGCGCGCAGCCGGTGGGCCTCGGCGTCGTCCGGCGCCAGCTTCGCCGAGCGCCCCACGGCCCCTTCGGCCTCCTTGCGACGCCCCGAGTGGAAGAGGGCCAGCGCGAAGCCCTTGTGCGCCTCCGCGCTGCCCGGGTTGTCGAGCTGCCAGGTCTCGAACTGCTTGAGGGCCTCCGGCGTGCGCCCCAGGGCCAGCAGCGTGCGCCCCAGCGCGTCACGCGCCTCGCCGTGCGAGCCGTTGCGCTCCACCGCCTGCGTCAGCGGCTTGAGCGCCATGTCCGGCAGGCCGCGCGCCAGCATGAGCCGGCCCAGCGAGCACGACGCCTCGTAGTCCCGGGGGTCCTTCTGCGCCTCCTCGAACTGGGACTGCGCCTTGTCGAAGGCGCGCTCACGCCAGTACACCTGCCCCAGCGCCAGTCGCATGTCGTTGCGCGGGCGCTTGCTCGCGGCCAGCGCCTTCTCGAGCAGCTCGCGGGCCTGCGCCGCGTTGCCCTCCGCCGCGTCCGCCAGCGCGAGCAGCGACACGGCCTCCGGCGGGTAGCGCTCGTTCACCCGCGTGCGCGCGAGCTCCGTGCGGGCCCGCTTCCAGTCTCCGAGCCGCGCGTACGCGGTGCCCCGCACCAGCGCCACCCTGCGGCCGCCGTCCGCCTCCAGGCGGGTGAGCACGTCGCGCTCCCTGTCCCGGTCCAGCAGCGTGCGGCCCAGTCCCTCACGGGCCTCGTCGCTCTTGGGTTGCAGCTTCAGCGCCGCCTCGTACGCGGACTGCGCCGCGTCCAGCTTCCCGGCGGCCCGGCTCGCCGCGCCCTGCGCGAGCTGGAAGTCGAAGGCCAGCGGCCCCTGCGTGCCCTTGGCGAGCAGCGCGCGGGCCTCGTCGTGCTTGCCCACGGCGGACAGGAGCCGGCCGTGCACCAGCTGCTGACGAGCGCCGAGCGCGGCGGGCAGCTCGGGGCTTCCCGCCAGGGGCGCCACGTCCGAAAGCGACGCCTCCAGGTCCTGCTCCAGCGCGAGCCGCGCCTCGGCCTGACCGATGCGCGCCACGGGGTGCTTGGGGGACTTGGTGCGCGCCTTGCCGAACATCTCGATGGCGTGCGGGAAGTCCTCGGAGGCCAGGTAGTAGCCACCCAGCGCCACCAGGGCGCGCACGTTCGACGGCGAGGCCCTCAGCGCGCGGTCGAAGCGCTCCAGCGCCTTCTTCTCGTCCTTGGCGGCCAGCAGCAGGCTGGCGGCCAGCGCGTGGACCTCCGTGCTCTCCTCCGTCGCGGCGAGCAGCGCGCGGCGCGCGGGCTCGCGTCCCCGGTCATCCGCCACGAGGACGTTGGTGGCGAGCGCCAGCCCCGGCGCGGCCTCCTTCACGCCAGGCTTCTCCAGGGCCTCCAGCGCCTTGAGCCGGTCATCCGGGGACAGGCCGTGGTCCGCGAAGAGCAGCGCGTGCGTCCAGGCCTTGAGGGCCCACGCGCGGCTGCTGCTCTCGTCCATGTCCTGCGCCCGGTCCAGCTGCTGCAGCGCCCCGTCCAGCGACGCGCGCGTGTCCTGGGTGATGAGGTCCTCGCTCCTGGCCAGGGCCTCGTTCAGCGTCTGGCCACCCGTGGCCGCGCGGATGCGCACCACGCCGACGATGACGGCGATGACCACCATCAGCAGCGCGGCGGCGCCGGCCACCTTCACGCCGTTGCGCTTGAGGAAGGACGTCTTGGCCGCCTCGCGCGCCAGCTTCTGCCGCAGCTCCTTCTCGTAGGCGGCGGTGAGCGCCTCGGTGTCCTGCTTGGGAGCGCCCGCCTTCGCGCGGCCGGTGGCGCCCGGGGCGTCCGAAGCGTCGGGCAGGTCCTCCAGCAGTGAGCGCTTGGAGCCCGAGCCACGCGCCTGGGGCTGAGCGCGCGCGACGACGGGCGTGGCGGCGGTGGGCTCGGGCGGAGGCAAATCCCCCAGCAGCCCGCCCGACGCCGCGGGGACCACCGGCTTCGCGGTGGTGAACTCGCTGGAGCGCAGCAGCGCCTGCTCTTCGTCCGACTCGGTCGAGTCGGTGGACGCCGCGGGGACCACGGGCTTCGCGGTGGTGAACTCGCTGGAGCGCAGCAGCGCCTGCTCGCTGGTCTCGTCGGACACCGCGCCCGCTTCAGGGGACGCACCGGGGCCGACCTCAAAGGCGGCCGGGTCCAACACCTGACCATCCTGGGAGGAGCCAGCGTCGGCGCCCTCCCCCGCCGGCGCATTCGCGTCCGGGGAGCGGGCCCCATCCTCCTCGTCGAAGAGGGACAGCTCCAGGCTCGGAAGATGGGCGCCCGACGCGGGCTGCAGCACCGGCACCTGCCGGTCGATCAACCCAAGCGAATCAGACGACGGCGCCGAGGCCTCCGCGTCCGACACTTCGCCCGGAGCACCCGCTGGAGCCTGAGCGCCCTCCTCCGTCGAGGGCGCAGCATCTCCGTCCGGAGCCCCCGCCTCCGCCGGGCTCGCGGCCCCACCCGCCGCGGCGGCGCTCGCCAGGTCCGCGGCGGCCCGCGCGCCCGCGCTCTTCGCGGCCCCAGGTCCCGAGGCACTCGCGGCCTTCGCGGCGTCCCCGAGCGCGGCGGCGCGAAGCCTCGCGGCCGCCATCGGAGACGCGGCGGCGTGAGCACTCTCGGCGCTCTCGGGCCTGGCCGCGTCGGGCTCGGCCTCACCCTCTTCGGGCGCGGCCTTCTCCAGCCCCATCAGGTCCGCGAAGACCGGCGCCGGGCCACCGGCCAGGGCCTGCTGCGCCTGCTCCAGCCACAGCTTCACGCGGCCGTCATTGGGCTGCAGCGCCACGGCCTTGCGCAGAATCGGCAGCGCCGAGCGGTACAGCCCGCGCTGGAGCAACACCTCGCCAATCAGGTTGTAGGCGTAGGGGTTGTCCTTCTCGATGGCGATGGCGCGGTCGAACTGCTCCATCGCCTCGGCGGGGCGGCCCAGTTGGATGAGCGCCTTGCCCCAGAGCACCCGGCCCACCGTCGAGGACGGATGGTGCGAGACACCCTGCTCACACACCTCGATGGCGCGCGGCGCGTCCCCCTTTTCCAGCAGGGCCTTGGCCAGTTCGACGAAAACGGAAGAAGTGGGGTCCTGCCGGAGGAGCTGCTCGTAGCGCTCCACCATCGACTTGGCCATGAGGGCTTGCGACTCCGGTGCTCGGGCGGGGGAGCCGGACCATAGCACCCCGCCCTCGTCCGGGGCGGGCGCCGGATGCTACCGTCCCCCTCGTGAATCGCCTGCCTGCCCTTTTCCTCGTCCTGGCCCTGTCCGGGTGCGCAACCGTATCCAAGAAATCCAACCTGGAAGAACTCAAGCCCACGGTGGAGCAGTTCCATCAGGTCATCCGCTGGAAGGACTTCCGCTCCGCGGCCCGCTTCATCGTCCCGGAGAAGCGCAAGGCGTTCACCAAGGCCCGCATCGCGCTCAACGACGAGCGGGACTTGACCATCACCGACTACGAAATCGAGGACGGGCAGCTGTCCGAGGACGGCACGCGGGCCTTCATCCAGAGCCGCATCCAGTGGATGCGCCTGCCCTCCGCGTCCGAGCACGTCTCGGTCGTCACGTCGGAGTTCGTCTACCAGCACGGCACCTGGCTGCTGGAGCGTCAGGACGAGGGGCCGTTCGCGGACGAGCTGCGCTGAAAAAGAAACCGCCCACCGACTCGGGGCCGGCCGAGGCGGTGGGCGTCGGGAACTCCCCAATGGAGTGCCCTACAAGAATCCGCCCATCGGCTCGGGGCCGGCCGAGTCGATGGGCGTCGGGAGCTCCCCCATGGAGCGCCCTGACATGTGAGCGGGGCGACGGTGTGTTGAACAGGCCCGCGTCGCCGCGCGGTGACGCCGGCCACTAGAGCAATGGCGATGCCACGCCCCGCGCACCGGGCAGCCCGCATCGCATCACCTGGAGATTCAAGGGCTTGCGAGGAGGGCGCGCCGACAGTCCTGGGGTGGGGCCGTCGGGGTCCTGACACTCGTGTCAGAGGGTCCAGCCTTCGGCGTCGTGCCAGGCACGACAACCGTGTCAGGGGACCCTCGGACTTTCCTCCGGGGAGTGGCGGCTACTCGCCGTTCACCGCGCGGATGGTCTCGCGCATGGAGTGGCGGGGCTTCCAGTCCACGTCCCGCACCCAGCGGCTGCCGTCCACGGCGCACAGGAACTGGATGTGGTCCAGCTCCGGGGGCGGGAAGTTGGCCAGCCGGTACTTGAAGAGCATGCCCAACAGGGGCCGGGCCACCGGGTGCGGCACGGGGATGGGCGAGTTGCCCAATTCGCGCATCACCGCGGACAGGGGCACCTCGCCCGGGCCCACCACGTTGTAGACGCCCTTGGGCTCCGGCCGGAGCGCGGCCACCATGGCGCGGGCGACGTCCTCCACGTGGATGAGCTGAACCATCGGGTCGAAGCCCGCCATCATCCACGGGTGGCGCAGGCGCAGGTAGTTGGAGGGCGCGTTCTTGATGGTGGGCCCGACGATGTGCACGGGCCGGAGAATCACCGTCTCGATGTGCGGGTGCTTCCAGAAGAAGCCATGCGCGAGCATGTCCACTTCAATCAAGTCCCGCACGCCGGAGAAGCGGCTGGCCGCCATGAGCGGCGCGTCCTCGGTGAGGAAGTTGGAGTTGTCCGGGCTGGGTCCGTAGACGTTGGCCGAGGACAGCACCACCACCTTCTTCACGCCGTACTTCGCGCAGTACTCGAGCAGCCGCGTGGTGCCCACGACGTTGAACGAGTGGTGCTCCTCCTCGCTCATGCGCGGGTCATGCATGATGCCCATGTGGATGACGGCGCGGACCTCGTTCTTGCGGAAGACGTCCTCGGCCTTCTTCTTGCGCAGGTCCAGCTCGTACATCTCCACGTCCTTCGGCCGGCCCACGAAGGGGCGCCGGTCGATGCCGATGATGCGCTCGTGCTTGTGGAGGAGCTTGGCGAGGGTGCGGCCGAGGTTGCCGCTGATGCCCGTGACGACGACGGCCGGTCTCATGGTTGCACTCTCTTGGTCCCGCGACTCCGGGCGTAATCGCTCACCAGAACACCCCGCGGCGCTCCTTGAGGCCCTGGTGGAGCATGGACTGGATGGCCGCCTTCACGGTGCGGACCTTCTTGTCCAGCTCGCTGTCCTCGTCGTCGGGGCGCCCCGAGAAGTGCATCGGGTCCCCGAAGTAGATGCGGTACTTCGTGGGCAGCGGGAAGGGCACGCCCGTGGGGGTGATGGGGAACGACGGGAAGCCCAGCAGCTTCGCCACCGGCTTGAGGTCCATGAGCGCGGGGGCCTGCTCCTCGGCGCCCACGACGGCCACGGGGACGATGGGCGTGCGCGTCTCCAGCGCCAGGCGCATGAAGCCCAGGCCGAACTCCTGGAGCTGGTAGCGCTGGGGCCACAGCTTGTTGATGCCGCGCAGCCCCTCCGGGAAGACGAGGATGGCCTCGTCGGACTCGAGCAGCCGCCGGCAGTTCTCCGGCGTGCCGACAATCTGCCCCATGCGCGCCATGAAGGTGGAGACGTACGGCAGCGAGGGCACCCACTTCTCCACCATGCTGCGCATGGCGCGGGGGGGACTTGCCTCCAGCATCAGCGACACGCCAATCATGGCGCCGTCCAGCGGCAGCTGCCCGGAGTGGTTGGACACCAGCAGCACGCGGCCGGCGGGGACCTTCTCGACGCCGAAGGTCTCCACGCGGAAGTAGTTGCGGTAGAGCCACAGGAAGGGCGCCACGGCGGACAGGCTGAAGTCCAGGTTGTACCCGAAGGGGTCCACCCCGTACTCGTTCTGCGGCCGGGCCAGGGCCTGCATCCGTTCCTTCTGCTCGTCGTTGGCCAGGCGGTCGGTCCAGTCGCGCAGGCCCTTCTTCACTCGGTCGCCGAGTCGCTCCAGCATGGTCCCGGCTCTTTACACCACCGGCCCTTCCACCGGGAGTGGAGAAACCCTCCCCCGCGCCGGGCCCGGGCCCGGGGACGTGGCGTTGGGCTCCGGACAGTCCGTGAAGGGCGGCCATCCCCGGGGATGCCGAGGGGCTGGCGCGACCGGGGTGCGCCTGGGTGTAGGCTCCCGCGGGAGGGGAATGAGCGACGGGCGGGGCCGTTTCGTCGCGTGGACGCCGATGGGGCCCTTCATGGACAGCCGGGAGTGCACTGCGTGACGGGAAGGGTGTGCGCCATCGACTCGCGTGAACGGATGCGCCGGGGGTCCCTTGCGAGCGGGGAGTGACATCGCCATGTCCCGCCCTGCATGCGCGCGATGCTCGTCCTGCTGGCCCTGGCGTGGTTCTGCGAGGGGTGCGCCATGACGGCGTCGTCCCTCGCGGTGTCGCCGCGGCGGGCGCCCGTGGAGCAGCGCGCGCCGGTGTTGCTGGTGCACGGCATCGGTGATGACGCCAGCGCCTTCGACGCCCTGCGCGGCCGGCTGGAGCAGGAGGGCTGGCCGCATGTCCACGCCATCTCCCTGGTCCCCAACAACGGCAGCGAGGGCATCCCCGCGTTGGCGCGGCAGGTGGCGCGGGAGGCCGAGGCGCTGCGTGCGCGCACCGGCGCCCGTCGTGTGGACGTGGTGGGCTTCAGCATGGGCGCGCTGGTCAGCCGCTACTGGGTGCAGCTGTTGGGCGGCAGGCTGGTGGTGCGGCGCTTCATCTCCATCTCCGGGCCTCACGCGGGCACGGGCCTGGCGTTCCTGGGACGCGGCAAGGGCGTGACCCAGATGCGCCCGGGCAGCCGGCTCTTGCGCGCGCTCCAGCAGGACCCGCGCCCCTGGGGCGCCACGGAGGTGCACAGCTTCTGGACGCCCTGGGATTTGACCATCCTCCCCGCCTCCAGCTCGCGGCTGCCCGGCGCCAGCGAGCGAAGGTTCCCCGTGCTGCTGCACCCGTGGATGCTCACGGACCGGCGCGTGCACGACGCGGTGGTGGACGTGCTCGGCTCGCCCGCGGTGGCGCGCTGAGGCTCAGACGCTCGCGGACAGGCGCCCGGCCGCGTCGCGCAGGGTGACGACGTCGCACTCCGAGCGCAGCCAGCCGAAGACTTCGCGCAGCCGCTCCAGCTTGCGCGCCGCGCCGACGCGCAAGTCCCGCTGCTGGCGCACCAGCTCGCCGGGGATGCCGTCCGTCGCGTCGAGCACGTCGACCCCGTGCAGCTCGAAGTTGAAGAAGGGGTCGCGTCGGCACGCGCGCCAGGCTCCGCGCAGCGAGCGCAGGGGCAGCGTGGTGGCGAAGGTGCCGATGAACGGGAAGCGCAGCGCGGGCGTCACCGCCATGGGCAGTTCCAGCACGGAGCCTGTGCCACGCCGGTAGGGATTCGCGGGGTCCGGCCGGTACGGCGCGCGCGGCGCGAGCAGCACCCGGGGCGTGTCGAGCACCGAGCGCGAGGGCCGGCCGACCAGGGCCAGCGCCCCCATCACCGCCGCCTTCGCCGCGTAGTACGGCGCGGCCGGGAAGGCGGAGGAGCCGTACTGGTAGCCCAGCGCCTGGGTGGCGGCGTAGAGGTCCGCGTTGAGCGTGTAGCCCGGCGCGCGGAAGCCCACCGGGCGCGTGCCCGTGGCCTGGAGGATGACGTCATCGGCGCGGCGCAGGTCCGCGAGGATGGCGTCCGGTCCCCGGCGCGTGAGCGCGTAGTCGTGGGCGTGGCTGTGGCTCGCCACCTCGATGCCCGCCTCGTGGGCGGCGCGCATGCCGGCGGCGGCGACGGGGTCCGACTCCAGGTCCTCGCCGATGGCGAAGAAGGTGCCGGGCACGCCCAGCGCGTCCCACAGCTCGCGGAAGCGAGGCACCGCCACCTGGTGCACCAGCGAGCGGGCGCGCGCGTCCAGGAGCGACTCCGGCAGCCCGTGGATGCGGCAGTAGTGCGGCAGCGAGTCCAGGTCGACGGAGATGGACGCAATCCTCGTCACGGCGCGCCCCCTGCTTCGCGTCAGGTGCCGCGCACGCGGATGACGTAGAACAGCTTGCCCACGTTCTTGAGCACGTTGGGCACGCGCTTGAAGAGGTGGATGGACGGCTGGCGCTTCTCGTGGAGCTGGATGGGAATCTCCATCACCTTCAGCCCCTCGCGCCACGCGCGGATGACGAACTCGCTGGCGAACACGTCCATGTCCACCACGCACTTCTGGATGACGGGCAGGAGCGCCTCGCGGCGGAAGGCCTTGAGGCCGTGCGTGTCCGTGCCCTGGAAGCCCAGCGTCACCTTGAGCAGCTTGTTGTGCACCCGCGTGGCCGCGCGGCGGATGAGCGGGCGCTGGTCGCTGGCGCCCTTGGCCGCCTTGGAGCCCACCACCATGTCCGCCTCACCCCGCTCCAGCCGCGGCAGCGCCGCGTCGTAGAAGGTGACGTCGCACAGGTCGATCTCGTCGCAGATGACGTACGTGCCCCGGGCCATGAGGATGCCAGCCTTGAGGGCGACGCCGTAGTTGGGACGCTCGGAGTGGAACCAGCGCATCCGAGGGTGCTTCGCGCACAGCGCGTCGAGGATGCTCGTGGTGGCATCCTTCGAGCCGTTCTCCGCGAAGATGATTTCGTAGTCGAGCCCACGCGCATCCAGCCCCTGGCGCAACTCCTCCGCCGCCGAGGCGATGATGGACTCCTCGTTGTAGACCGGGATGACGACGGACAGGTGCGGTGCCATGGAATCACGTCCGGACGAGCGACAGTCCGGTCCGCCTAGCATGCCGCGCGGCACCCGTCGACAAGATGCGTCGGAAGTCGCAGACGTCCGTCAGCCGTTCAGCGTCCGGGCACAGGCCCGCCCGCCGAGGATGGCATCCTCCATGGACGAGTACTCCCACTGCCCGTAGCGCCCCGCCGTCTGGATGCCGGCGTGCTCCAGGAAACGGAGGATTTCCGCCTTCGCTGGACCGTAGGCCTCGTCGTAGAGGACATACGCGTGGGGAATCTCCCGCGCGTGGGCGAAGAGGACGTCGTCCGCGGAGTGGATCATCTGGGAGCGCAGCAGGTCCTGCACCGCGTACTGCTCGGCGGTGGCCGGGGCCAGCTCGCCGTGGTGGCTGTACTCCACGTAGAAGGTGGACGTGTCCCTGGGCGCCAGCGCGTCGTAGACGGCCGACGGCGAGCCGATGCGGTACGTGTGGAACTCCGGCTCCGGCAGGTAGATCCAATGCCAGGGCTGGCGGTTGGGCCCGCGCGCGGCCACGGCGACGTAGGTGACGGTGGTGGCGCGAAGGCGCTTCGCCGCGGCGACCACCTCGTCGGGCACGCCCGAGGCCCCTTGCGCGAGCAGCCGCACCAGCCCCGGCAGGGACACGGAGGAGACGAGGCCCGAGTACGACAGCGTCCGGCCGTCGTTCAGCACCACCTTGCGCGCCTTCCAGTCGATGGAGGTGGGCTCGGTGTTCAGGCTCAGCTCGCCGCCCTTCAGGTCGCGCAGCATGGCGCGCGCCAGGCTCTCGATGCCGCCCTCGCGCGGGTAGAGGAAGGACGCGTTGTAGCCCACCGCGTCGCTGCCGGCGCCCAGCGCCCCGTCCACCACCTCCTTGAGCGAGGGGCGCGGCACGAAGCGGCCCACCCAGGCGGCGGACATCTCGCGCGGGTGCACCGTCCAGAGCTTCTGGTTGTAGGGCACCATGAAGTTCTTCGCGAAGCCCTCGCCCATGTAGCGGAGGATGAACTCCTCGAAGTCGCGGGGCTCGCGCTCGCGCAGGGCGCGGCCCTTCTCGCCGTAGATGGCGTCCACGTAGCCGATGAGGTTCTCGGAGACGACCTCGGGCGGCAGCCCGTGCGTGTTCACCTGGTACGGGAAGCGGGTGAAGACGCCGCGCGTGAAGATGCCCGCCTTGCGCTGGATGCGGACCATCTGCCCCGGCAGCCACCGCGTGTTGACGAGCTCCTGGATTTCAGGGTCGCGCAGGTGGAGCCAATGGCCGGTGGGGTCGAAATAACACCCGTCGATGACCTCGGTCTTGATGAGCCCGCCGACGCGCTCGGACTTCTCGATGAGGCGCCAGGGCTTCTGGAGGAAGTGGGCGGTGGACAGGCCCGCGAGCCCCGCTCCGAGGATGACGATGGGTTCCATGGCGGGTCGGTCCTACCACCTCCTCCCGGTGAGGGGGGAGCCGAACGCGCGGTGGGCGGAAACGCGGAGCCGACGGGGCCCTCGGATGCTCGCCTGGGGAGGCGGGGGCGGAACAACGCCCCCAGTGCGGGCTTGCGCGTTCTTTCCGGGCTGGAAACGCCTCTGCTACCCTGCGCCGCGCCGGTCCTGTCGAAGGAACCCCATGAAAGTCTCCTGCCCGTCTTGCCAGACGAATTACAACATCGATGACAAGCGGATCCCCCCGGGTGGCGCGAAGCTCAAATGCGCCCGGTGCCAGACCACCTTCCCCATCAAAGCCGAGGCCGTGAGCGCTCCGGCGCCCGCCGCCGCCATTCCCCTCCCGGGACAGGCCAGCGCGCCCGCCGCCATTCCCCTCCCCGGCGCCGCGCCATCCGGCGCCATGGGTGCGAGCGCCGAGGCCATTCCGCTCCCCGGCGCCGCGCCCCAGTCGGGCGGCTTCGGCTACGACGCCGGCGCCATTCCGCTGCCCGGCAGCGCCCCTCAGGCGGATGCCTTCGGCGGCGGCGCGATTCCGCTGCCCGGCGCCGCTCCCTCGGGTGCCATCGCCATGGGTGCGGGTCCCGAGGCCATTCCACTCCCCGGCGCCGCGCCCCAGGCAGCCCCCTACGGCTACGACGCGGGGGCCATTCCGCTCCCCGGCGCCGCGCCCCAGGCGGACGCCTTCGGCTACGACGCCGGCGCCATTCCGCTGCCCGGCAGCGCCCCTCAGGCCGCCCCCTACGGCTACGACGCGGGCGCGATTCCGCTGCCCGGCGCCGCGCCCCAGGACGCCTTCGGTGACAACGCCGGCGCCATCCCGCTGCCCGGCGCCGCCTCGGCCGTTGACGCCATCCCCCTGCCCGGCGCCGCGCCCCAGGCGGATGCGTTCGGCACGGGCTTCGACGACGCGGAGCCTCCTGCGCGCCAGGACCGCGACGTGACGCGTGTCGTGGCCATTCCGATGCCCAACGCCGCGTTCCCGGAGCAGGCCGCCCC
The DNA here is from genome assembly GCF_020037055.1 of Myxococcus sp. AS-1-15. Taxonomy (NCBI): domain Bacteria; kingdom Pseudomonadati; phylum Myxococcota; class Myxococcia; order Myxococcales; family Myxococcaceae; genus Myxococcus; species Myxococcus sp. AS-1-15. The sequence goes on from NZ_JAIQDF010000015.1 coordinate 172,391, forward strand.
GCCCGCCCGGGCCAACGGCACGCGCGACTTCGACTTCTCCGATGACGCGCTGGCGCCGCCCGTGGACCTGGACCCGTCCTCGTCCTTCAGCCAGCCCGACACACTCGGCACCGCGCGCGACTTCGACTTCTCCGACGACTCGCTGCCCGTCCCCGCGCAGCCCCAGCCGGAGGCGGACCCGTTCGCCTTCGACGTCGAGTCGCCGAGCGGCGAGGCCACCGCCTTCGCCCTGCCCCCGACGCCCGCGCCCGGACACGCCAGCGCCCCCGTCGAGGCGAACCCGTTCGCGCTGCCGCCTCCGCCCGCGTACTCGCAGCCGCCCGTCAACGACGACCCGTTCGCGCTGCCTCCACCCCCCGCGTACGCACAGGCCCCCGTGAACGACGACCCGTTCGCGCTGCCCCCGCCTCCCGCGTACTCGCAGCCGCCCGTGAACGACGACCCGTTCGCGCTGCCTCCGCCTCCCGCGTACTCGCAGCCGCCCGTCGACGCGGATCCGTTCACGATGCCCCCGCCTGCCGACGGTGGCCCTTCGTTCGACTTCGCCGAGCTGCCGATGCCCGCGGATCCGTTCGCGGCCGCGCCACCGGTGGCCTCGCCCGGGCTGGACTTCTCGGATTTGCCGGCCCCCGCCGCGCCCGCGATGGACTTCGCTGACCTGCCGGCCCCCGCCGCGCCGCCGCAGGACCTGTCGTTCGACTTCGCCGCGCCCTCCGCGCCCGCGCCGATGCCGGACTTCAGCCTCGACTTCGCCGAGCCCCCGCCCCAGGCCGCGCCCCCGCCGCCCGCGCCCTTCAACCCCGCGGTGGACTTCGGCGACGTGGACTTCGGCTCGCCCCCGCCCTCGGCGTCGCCCGGCATCCCGGACTCGCTCGAGTTCGACCCCACCGCGCGCCCCGCGGATGACCTGGAGGCGGACCTGTCGGATCCGCTGCCTCCGCCGCCCAACGCCGGCCCCGCCGACGGCCTGGAGATGTTGTCGTTCATCGACGACGCCGCCGGCCGCGACGCGGGCGCCCAGGCGGGCGCGAAGGTGCGCCGCTTCCACGTGCGCCGCCGCTCGGGCAAGGTGTTCGGCCCGTTCGACGAGGGCGTCGTCGTGAAGATGCTCGAGGATGGCCAGCTGCTCGGCAACGAGGACGTCTCGCTCGACTCCGAGTCCTGGTCCGCCATCGGCACCATCCCCACGTTCGCCGCCGCCATCCAGCGGCTGATGGAGGGCCCGGCCAAGGTGGTGGCGGCCGCGCCCGTCGCCGCGTCCGACTCGCCCAGCGCCCCCACCGCGGACGCCAACGGCCAGCAGGCGAACATGCGCCGGCTGGAGCAGCTCTACGAGGGCCGCATGGCGGCCGTCTCCGTGGTGGACCGCAGCGGCGCCAACGAGAAGCTCAAGAAGCGCGTCCCCATGTTCATCGCCGCCGGCGTCGGCGTGGTGCTGCTGGGCATCGGCGCGGGCACCGAGTTCGGCACGCGCTACGGCGCCTTCGGCCGCCGGGCCCTGTTCCCCGCGCGCGTCTCCGACGGCTCGCCCCAGGCCCAGCTGGTGAGCCAGGCCCAGCAGGCCCTGCTCCAGGACACCTTCGCCAGCTACAAGCAGGCCCACACGCTCTCCGCCCAGGCGCTCCAGGAGAAGGAGTACCCGGCGGTGCGCTCGCTGTGGTGCCAGTCCGTCTACTACCTGCAGCGCAGGTACGCCGCCGCGGACGCGTCCGACATGGCCCGCTGCCGCGACGGCATGGCGGACATCGAGCTGCTCGGTGAGAAGGACGTCGACTTCATCAAGGTGACGGCCTCGCTCGCGCTCACCTCGCGGCAGGCGGACGCCGCGCTGGCGCCGCTCCTGGACGCGTACTCGCGGGAGGGCAACCAGGGCGACCTGGAGCTGGCCTTCCTCGTGGCCGAGGCCCAGACGATGAAGCGCGACTTCAACGGCGCCATCGAGACGCTGAAGAAGGTACTCGCCGCCGACGGCAAGTCCGCCAAGGCCCACCACGCGCTGGGCAACCTGCACCAGGCCGCCGGCCGCGCCGACGAGGCCGCCGCCGCCTACGCCGCCGCGCTCGAGGCGGACCGCAAGCACGCCTCGTCCGCCGTGGAGCTCGCCGCCGTGCAGCTCCTGGTGCGCAAGGACGCGGAGAAGGGCGCCCAGTCCGTCGACGAGGCCCTGGCCGAGGACGTCCAGTCCGCGCTGGGCCCGGCGGAGCTCGCCCGCGCCCGGGGCCTCAAGGGCGTGGCGCTCTTCCATCAGCACAAGCCCAAGGAGGCCGAGGCCGAGCTGAAGTCCGCGATGGAGAAGGACCCGCAGTCCGACTTCCTCAAGGCCCAGCTGGCCCACGTGCTGCGCGCCCAGCGCAACTACGAGGGCGCCCTGCCCCTCTACACGGCGCTCGCGTCGGAGGAAGGCGACAACCTGGAGTACGCCGACGGCCACATCACCTCGCTGGTGATGACCGGCAAGATGCAGGCGGCGCTGGACGCCGTGCAGAAGGCCAGCCAGCGCTTCCCCAACGAGGCGCGCATCGCGTACCTCTACGGCCGCATCGAGGACGCGCTGGACAAGCTCTCCGAGGCGGAGGGCCACTACAAGCGCGCCATCGCCGCGGACGCCAACCTGGTGGAGGCGAACCTCTACCTGGGCCGCTTCTACCTGCGTCAGCGCCGCAACGCGGAGGCCCGCACCCAGCTGGAGCAGGCCGCCACCAAGGCCCCGGACCTGGCCGGCGTGCGCGCGGGTCTGGGCGAGCTGGCCCTGGCGGAGAACAACGCCCTGTTGGGCCAGCAGGAGTTCGAGCGCGCCGTGCAGCTGGACCCCAACCTCGCCGACGCCCACCTGGGCCTGTCGCGCGTGGCGCTGCTCAACGGTGACCTGGAGAAGGCCCAGACGGAGGCCAACCGCGCCCTGGAGCTGGACCCGCACCTGTTGAAGGACGGCCGGCTGCAGCGCGGACTCGTGCTGTGGCGGCTGGGCAAGCTCGACGAGGCCGTGGCGGAGCTGGAGAAGGCCAAGGGCGAGGACCCGCGCTCCACCACCATCCCCATCACCCTGGGCGCGGTGCTGCTGGAGCGGGGCGATTTGCCCGGCGCGGAGAGCAACCTGGGCCTGGCGCTCAGCAACGAGCCCTCCAACCACGAGGCGCTCTACTACCTGGCCCTGGTGAAGGCGAAGCGGCTGGAGTTCACCCAGGCCATGGACGCCATGCGCAAGGCCGTGGAGCGCGCCCCCAAGCGCCCCGACTACCACTACGCCTACGGCGTCATCCTGCGCGACGCCAAGCAGCTCCCCGACGCCATCCGCGAGTGGAACACCGCTGTGGAGCTGGACCCGGCCAACGCCGACGCGCACGAGGCCCTGGGCCACGCCCACCTGGAGAACAGCGAGTTCGACGAGGCCATCGAGTCCTTCGAGGCCAGCCTCAAGTCGGACCCGCGCCGCACCCGCGTGCTCGGCTCCATTGGTGACGCCTACTTCAACGCCGCCCGCTGGAACGACGCCATCAAGCGCTACCAGACGGCGCTCAAGGCGGACACCAAGCTCACGTACGTCTACTACAAGGTCGCCCGCGCCTTCACCGAGCAGACCCAGCACGCCAAGGCCATCGACTGGTACCGCAAGGCCGCCGACGCCGAGCCGGAGAACGCGATGACCTACTACTACCTGGGCTTCGCCTATAAGGAGAAGAACAAGCGCAAGGAAGCCGTCCAGGCCTTCAAGGACTACCTGGTGAAGAAGCCGGACGCGACCGACAAGAAGGACATCGAGGAAGAGATCTACGACCTGCAGAACTAGCCGGCAGCCGACAGCCGGCCGTCCTCCCGGGGATGGCCGGCGTCAGGCACCTGTCGCCCGGGGCGTCCGCCCTTGAGCACCCCGGGCGCGAGGAACCTTGCTGACGCCCACCAAGGGTGACTACAAGGCGTCCCCCATGCTGGACCTCCGGTACGTTGCGCAGAACTTCGATGCGGTCGTCGCTCGCCTGAAGACGCGGGGCGGCAACCTGGACCTCGGCCCCTTCCAGCGCCTCTTCTCCGAGCGCGGCGAGCTGTACCGCGCCACGGAGTCCCTCGCCGCGCGCCGTAACGCCGCCAACGAGGAGATGAAGAAGAAGGCGAAGGAGGACCCCCAGGCGCTGGACGCGCTGCGCGGCGACCTCCGCGCCGTCTCCCAGGAGATCAAGGAGAAGGACAGCCGCCTCAAGGAGGTGGAGGAGGAGATCAACCGCATCCTCCTGCTCATCCCCAACCTCCCCCACGAGTCGGTGCCCGTGGGCGAGAGCGCGGACCAGAACGTCCAGGTGAAGAGCTGGGGTGAGAAGCCCAACCTGCCCTTCACGCCCAAGCAGCACTTCGAGCTGGGCGAGAAGCTGGGCATGCTCGACTTCGAGCGCGCCGCGAAGGTGTCCGGCAGCCGCTTCACCTTCTACAAGGGCGCGCTGGCCAGGCTGGAGCGGGCGCTCGTCACGTTCATGATCGATGTGCACACCCAGAAGGGTTACACGGAGCTGCTCCCGCCCTACCTGGTGCTGCGCGAGACGATGATGGGGACGGGCCAGCTGCCCAAGTTCGAGGACGACGCCTTCAAGACGCTGGGCGACCCCGAGCGCTTCCTCATCCCCACGTCGGAAGTGCCCGTCACCAACTACCACGCGGACGAAATCCTCGAGGGCGAGTCGATGCCCATCCGCTACTGCGCCTTCAGCCCGTGCTTCCGCGCGGAGGCGGGCGCGGCCGGCAAGGACACCCGCGGCCTCATCCGCCAGCACCAGTTCCACAAGGTGGAGATGGTGAAGTTCGCCCAGCCGGACAAGAGCCTGGACGAGCTCGAGGCCATGACGGACGACGCGTGCGACATCCTGCGGCGGCTCGGCCTGCACCACCGGGTGATGCTGCTGTGCACCGGCGACATGGGCTTCTCGGCCCGCAAGACCTACGACATCGAGGTCTGGCTGCCGGGACAGAACGCCTACCGGGAGATTTCGTCCTGCTCGGACTGCGGCGACTTCCAGGCGCGCCGCGCGAAGATCCGCTTCCGTCCCCAGAAGGGAGACAAGCCCCAGCTCGCTCACACCCTGAACGGCAGTGGCCTGGCCGTGGGCCGCACGTCCATCGCCATCCTGGAGAACTACCAGCGCGACGACGGCACCGTGGCCATCCCGGAGGTCCTCTGGCCGTACATGGGAGGGCTCAAGGAGCTCAAGCCGCTGTAGCGAAGCAGCGTGGCGAAAAGGTGTGATCATCCGCTTGCAACGGGCGAAGAATCAGGTAGAAGGGCGGCCCCACGGTCGACGTCGGTCCGAGGGACACCGCCGGCTGGGTTGTTTGGAGGCGTGGCCGAGCGGTTGAAGGCAGCGGTCTTGAAAACCGCAGAGGGTGCAAGCTCTCCGTAGGTTCGAATCCTACCGCCTCCGAAAATGTTCTTGAGTTTTGCGGTTCTTTGACAGAGAAGAGTTGGAGAGATGGCCGAGAGGCTGAAGGCACAGGTTTGCTAAACCTGCATACTCGAAAGGGTATCGAGGGTTCGAATCCCTCTCTCTCCGCCACTTGTCGTTGTAGCAGCGCGTGAAGATTTTGCTCCCTTAGCTCAGCTGGATAGAGCGTCGGACTACGAATCCGAAGGCCGGAGGTTCGAATCCTCCAGGGAGCGCTCCCTTCTCTCACGCCGTCTCCATGAGTGACGACGAAGCTTTCATGCAGCAGGCGCTCGCGCTCGCGCGGGAAGCCGCGACACTCGGAGAGGTCCCCGTCGGTGCGGTTGCCGTCCATGATGGAAACATCATCGGCACGGGCTTCAACCGCCGCGAAGTGGATCGCAACCCCCTCGCCCATGCGGAAGTCCTCGCACTGGATGCCGCTCGCAGGCATCTCGGGGTCTGGCGGTTGACGGGCGTCACCCTGTACGTGACGTTGGAGCCGTGTGCCATGTGTGCCGGAGCGCTGGTCCAGTCCAGGGTGACTCGCCTCGTGTTTGGCGCCATGGACCCGAAAGCCGGCGCGGTCGGCTCTCTCTACAATCTGGCCGAGGAGCCCCGGCACAACCACCGGCTCCAGGTCACTCGTGGTATCCTCGCTGAGGACAGCGCGACTCTTCTCAAAACGTTCTTCGGGCGCCTGCGCGCGAAGCGACGCGACAATTGAATACTTGGAGAGCTGGCCGAGTGGTCGAAGGCACCTGACTCGAAATCAGGCATACCGGTAACGGTATCGTAGGTTCGAATCCTACGCTCTCCGCTCCAGACTTTCTGGAGAGGTGGCCGAGCGGTTGAAGGCGCACGCCTGGAACGCGTGTATATCTGAAAGGGTATCGTGGGTTCGAATCCCACCCTCTCCGTTGTTGATACTGCAGTTGATGTCTACAGCCTTTGTGGTCGGGACAACGTGGGGGCGCGAACCCCGCCAGGTCCGGAAGGAAGCAACGGTAGCGTACCACCGCGTGTGTCCCGGCCGTTCTGAAGAGCCAGTCTCCGTTTCGGAGGCTGGCTCTTCGCCTTTGCGGGGTACGGAGTCCGCCCTGAGCCAGAGCGCCTGACGGGCGCCCTCCCCTGTCGACCTCAGTCGCGGACGAGCAGCGTCTCGCGGCCGATGCGCTTCTCGATTCGGAAGCCGCCTGCCTGGAGCTCGGGCAGGGCCCGGTCCTCGAAGGAGACGGCGCGGTTGAAGGTCCGGTCGTTCAGCCCTCGCTGGAAGGCGTCGTCGCGGGGCCAGTCACAGGTGAGCCAGGGGATGCGCTGGCCCAGGTAGAAGAAGCCGCCGGAGCCCCAGAGCCCCTCGTTGACGATGAGCAGCCCCGTGGCGCCGCCCATCCGTGTCGACGCGACGATGGCTCGGAACTGGTCCGCCCGCAGGTCCTGGGGAGGGAACCAGCGGGCGGAGAAGAGCCCCGTCACCAGCGCCATCGCCGTCACGCCCCATCGAGCGGATGCGGGAACGCGCGTGGTGAGGAGGTCCGCGACGACGGGCGCCGCCGCGAGCACGCCCAGCACCAGCGCCGGGTAGAGGAAGCGCTCCTCCTTGTGCGCGGTGACGAGCAGCACGCCCAGGTAGACGGCGGCGCACGTCAGCGGCAGGGACACGCCTCGCCGCCCCGCTCGCAGGCCCAGGGGCACCGCGACCCAGGCCCAACCGGGAACGGCCGTCACCAGGGGGAGCAGGTAGAAGCCGGGAGCCGCCGAGCCGAAGCGGGCCGCGGCCTCGCCCGAGAGGACGTTGAAGCGGACGTAGGTGAAGAACGAGTGGAAGGGGCTGCCCCAGGTGAGGTGGTCCAGGAGTCCCAGGCCCGCCGCGACGACGAGCCCGCCCAGGCAGGTGAAGGCCAGCATCCGCCAGCGCCGGGCCACCAGCAGATAGAGCAGCGCGGTGAGGACACAGATGGCGGACGGGTAGCGCGTCACCACCGCGAGCCCCAGCGCGACGCCACCGAGGAGCCCTGCCCGCGTCTCGCGCTCGCGCCGGTCCAGGGCCTCCATGGCCACCACCAGGAAGGAGGTGGAGAAGGACTCCGCCAGGGTGCGGCCCGCGAAGACGAGCACCGGCCCGTAGAGGCCCACCAGCAGGACGGCCAGCCAGCCTCCCGAGACGCCTGTACGCCGGGCGGCGAAGCGGTACGCGGCCCACAGGCTCCACGCATGCAGCGCGAGCTGGGGCAGGGCCGTCATCGCGCGGTAGCCCTGGGGGTCGGTGATGCCCAGCATCCCCGCCAGTTTCAGGAAGCCGGCCAGGACTCCCGGGACAGCCCAGTTACGGATGCCATCGCGCCACTCCCACGCCAGCACGCCGTAGCCATGCACGCGCCAGTACGCGGGCTCCAGCGCCTGGAACACCTCGTCGGGGTGGATGCGGCCCAGTTGGGCCACGGCGATGACAGCGGGCAGGAGTGCCACGACGACGAGGGCCGCCCTCGCGAGGAGGGAGGGGCTCGCCGGAGGATGTGGCCGAGCGACATCCGACGGCAGGGGCTCGGGCGACATGGGCGGGGTGGGCGTCTCGGGCAGGGCGGCGGACACGGGCGCCCGGGACTCTCCCCGGCCCGGCGGCGAGGTGCAAGCCAGCGGACGTTTGTCCCCCAGGGCTCCGCTCGGGTAGGAACGCGGTTCCCTCGAGAAGGAGCAGGCCATGCCGGACGTCATCGTGGTGGGAGCGGGACACAACGGACTCGTGACAGCGGCGATGCTCGCGCGCAGGGGCCTGTCCGTCACCGTCCTGGAGGAGAAGGACGTCATCGGCGGAGCGTGCCGGACGGAGTACCCGTTCAAGAGCGCGCCCGGACTGGGCGTGTCCACGGGCGCGTACCTGCTGGGACTGATGCCGCCGGAACTCCTGCGCGAGCTGGAGCTGGACCTGCCCCTCAAGCGGAGGGACCCGCACTACTTCCTGCCCACCACGGGTGAGCGCTATCTGCTGTTCGGCTCGGACGAGCGCGAGCTGAAGCGCCAGTTCCTCGAGTTCTTCTCGCAGGCGGACTGGGAGGCCAACCAGGCGATGAACGCGGAGCTGGCCGCGCTGCGTGACGACCTGGCGCCCGCGTGGCTCAAGCCGCCGCTGACCCACGAGGAGACCGCCGAGCGCTACATCCGGCCCGCGCTGCGCGAGCACTTCCTCAAGCTGTGTCGGGGCTCGGCGCGCCAGTACCTGGAGCGCTTCGGCTTCAAGTCCGACCTGGTGAAGGCGATGTACGCGGTGACGGACGCCTTCTCCGGACTGGACGGCGGCTATGACACGCCGGGCACGGGGATGAACCTGCTCGTCCACAACATGTGCCGGCTGCCGGGCAGCGGCGGCACGTGGATGATTGTCGGCGGCGGCATGGGCACCGTCACCCAGTCCATCGCCAACGTCGCGCGCAAGCACGGGGCCGTCATCCGCACGGGCGCCAAGGTGACGTCGGTGCGCGTGGACTCGGGCGTGGTGAAGGGTGTGGTGCTGGAGAACGGCGAGGAGATCCAGGCCTCCGTGGTCGTGTCCAACGGAGACCCGTTCCGCACGCTGAAGCTGGTGGACACCGCGGCACTGCCGGCGGACTACCGCGCGAAGGTGGGCGCGATGGCGGTGCCGGGCACCACGCTCAAGGTGAACCTGTGCCTGAAGGAGCTGCCGAGGTTCACCTGTCTGCCCGAGGACAAGGGCCAGTTCGGCCCCACCATCCACCTGCTGCCGCAGGAGGAAGACGTGCTCGGCGCGCTGGAGCGCTCGTACCGCGACACGCAGGCGGGCAGGCTGTCCGACTTCCCCTCCATCGAGTGGTACATCCACACCACCGTGGACCCGTCGCTGCGTGACGCCGAGGGCCGCCACAACTCCGCGCTCTTCGTGGAGTGGGTGCCCTACAAGCTCGAGGGCACGACGTGGGAGAAGGAGGAGTCGCGCTACGTGCAGCAGCTGCTGTCGGTGTGCGACCGCTTCGCGCCGGGGACCAGTGATCTGGTCCAGGAGTACTTCGCCCTCACGCCGCCGAAAATCGAGAGCCACTTCGGAATCACCGGCGGGCACATCCACCATGTGGACAACAAGCTGGGCTTCACCGACAGGCTGCCCTACGAGACGCCGGTGCAGGGGCTCTACTTCTGCAGCGCGGGCTGCCACCCGGCGGGCAGCGTCATCGGCGCGGCGGGGCACAACTCGGCCCAGGTCGTGCTGAAAGCGCTCGGACGCTGAGTCGCAGCGCCTGGAGATGGATCCTTCGCGCCGTCGTGTTTAGATGACTGCCCCCATGAGCTACCTCGTCCTCGCCCGCAAATGGCGTCCGCAGAAGTTCGATGACATGACCGGACAGGAGCACGTCGTCCGGACCATCGCGAACGCCATCAAGATGGACCGGGTGGCGCACGCGTACCTGTTCTGCGGCCCGCGCGGCGTGGGCAAGACGACGGCCGCACGCCTGCTCGCCAAGGCCCTCAACTGTGAGAAGGGCCCCACGGCGACTCCCTGCGGTGAGTGCCGGGCGTGCACGGAGATTGCCGCCGGCACCAGCGTGGACGTGGCGGAGATCGACGGTGCCTCCAACAACGGCGTGGAGAACGTCCGCGAGATTCGCGAGAACGCGAAGTACCTGCCGCAGCGCGACCGGCACAAGATCTACATCATCGACGAGGTCCACATGCTGTCGGGGGCGGCGTTCAACGCGCTGCTCAAGACGCTGGAGGAGCCGCCCGGGCACGTGAAGTTCATCTTCGCGACGACCGAGGCGCACAAGCTCCCGGACACCATCCTGTCGCGCTGCCAGCGCCACAACTTCCGCCGCATCTCCGCGGCGAGGATGCTCCAGCGGCTGCAGGAGATCTGCAAGGCGGAGGGCGCGGGCATCTCGGACCGCTCGCTGTCGCTCGTGGTGCGCCAGTCCGAGGGCGGCATGCGCGACGCGCTCAGCCTGCTGGACCAGGTGCTCGCCTCGTGCGGAGCGAATCCCACGGACGAGGAGGTCGCCGAGGCGCTGGGCGCCATCGACCGGACGATGGTGCAGGACTTCGCCGACGCGCTGGTACACAAGGATGCCAAGCGCGTGCTGGAGCGCGTGGAGGAGGTCTTCAACCGGGGCCTCGATTTGAAGCGCCTCGCGGAGGAACTGGCGATGCAGCTTCGCCACCTCTTCGTCACCAAGACGCTGGGCGAGGCGCCCGCGGAGCTGGCCGAGTCCGAGCAGAAGGCGCTCGTGGCGCTGGCGAAGGACGCGGAGAGCGCGCAGCTCACGCGGCTGTTCGACGTGGTGCATGGCTCCGTCTGGGATGTGTCGCGCGCGGCGCAGCCGAGGCTCGCGCTGGAGATGGCGCTGTTGAAGGCCATCCAGCTGTCGCCGGGTGGTTCGATTCCGGAGCTGCTCGCGAAGGTGGACCGGCTCACGGCTGGACTGCCTCAGTCGGACAAGGCCAATGCTGGAGCGCCAGGAGGTCGCTCCAGCTCCACGAACTTTCGCGCCTGAGCCTCGCCAGGCTCCGCCCCCCGAAGCCGCGCCCGCCCCACGTCCGTGGGAGACGGGTCGAGCCGCGCCTGCAACGGGGCAACAGCCCGCCTCGACGCCGAGGCCGACGGGTGCGTCCGGAGGAGTGCCATCGCACGATGGCGTGTCCACGGCCATGCCGTCGGCTCCGCCGCACTCGAGTGCGGGGGCGAGCAACGGGAGCACGTCGTCCCATGGAGCGTCGACTCGCGGGCCGCTGGGTGGCGCGTTCGAGGGTGCACCGTCCGTCGCGCCAAGCGGACCGAGTGGCGCCGCGGGTCCTCAGCACGCAGTGCCGGTGGGCCCGCCGCACGGGGGTCCATCGGATGCGTCTCGCGCGACTGTTGGCCAAGCCCCCGCCGGAATGATGGGGCGTGCGCCCTCGGGCACGCCTTGGGACGCGACGGGGGCCTCGGCTGGGCAGCATTCCGCTGGAGCGCTGGGGCGTGCGCCATCGGGCCCACCCTGGGATGCCCCGGGTCCATCCGCGGGACAGCCCACCACCGGGTCCACGACACGTGCGCCGACAGGCCCACCGTGGGATGCGCCAGCACCGGCTTCCGGACCGCAGCCCACAGGAGACTTCGCGCGTCCCGCGCAAGCGCCTCGCTTCGATGCGCCCGCGTCATTCGACACGCGAGGCTCGGGCGCCTCTCGCTACGACGACTCCGACTACCAGCCCGAGCCACCACCGGACATCGACCTGCCCCGCCACGGTGGAGGCACATCAGACGAGCCGCCCGCCAACATCGCGCTGCCACGGCATGACGGGGCCGCACGTGACATCCCCCCGCCCCAGCCAGCCGCGGGCGCGTGGACGCCTCCAACTTCCGTCAGCGCCACCCCTCCCGTCCCCGCCACGGGACCGGTGATGGCCGGGCTGCCTCCGTCCGCCGCGCGGCCCCTGTCCTTCCTGCGCAACGGCGGCGGCGCCCAGACTGTCTCGGACGCTCCGCCCCCATCGGCGTATCCCGTCGAGAATCCCCTGCCCTCGGGCCCCGTCCTGGACGGCCTGCCCCCGTCCGCCGCGCGGCCCCTGTCCTTCCTGCGCAACGGTCCGCCCGCGCCCACGGCAGCGCCGCCCCCGCAGCAGCCCATCAGTCCCCCCGGCCCGCATGCGGGCGCCACCCCGCTCTCCCGCACCACCGAGCCGGCGCCCACCGTCCGCGTCATCAACGTCCGCAAGCCCGAGCCGCCGCCCGGCCCGCCCGAGCCACCTCCCTACGGCGACAGCGACGAGGAGTCCCGCTTCTATCCAGAAGAGGCCTCTCCGGGCGGCTGCGCCTCCGGCGAGTGCATTCCCGAGCCCGAAGCCCCCACCGCCGCGCCCGAGCCCGAGCCGCCTCCCATGGCCGCCGCGCCCGTCCCCGTGGCACGCGGGCGCGACAACCCCAACCTGCCGCTCATCGAGCGTTGGCGCGCCGCGGTGGAGACCGTGAAGGCGGGCTCCCTGCGCCACGGCACCGCCCTCGCGAACGGCCGGCTCATGTCGATGAAGGCCGGGGAGATCATCCTCGGCTTCCTCCCCTCCGCGGGCCTGCACCGCATGTCGGTGTCCGCCGCCGCGGGCAAGGCCACCATCGACAAGCTCCTGGCCGAGCACTTCGGCCGGCCCGTGAAGCTGTCCTTCCAGGACGTGTCCGCGGACGACTCCCGGGCCGCGCCCAGCCTCGCCGAGCGCGACGCGCAGAGCCGCGCCACCCACGAGAAGAACACAGAGAGCAAGGTGCGCAACCACGCCTCGGTCCGCTCCGTGCTCCTGGTCCTGGGTGGAGAAATCGAGCACATCCAGATCTACGAGCCCGAGCGCCCCTCCGCCGCCTCGGTCGCCGACGCTCCTGTCGAAGCCCCTGACGACAGCGCCTGACAATGGACGCGCGCGACGCTAGGGTGCGCGCCACACTCCACGCCCGTACCGAGGAAGCACATGCCCGGCGTCGACCTGAACTACTTCATCCGGCAGGCGAACAAGCTGACGGAGAAGATCGAAGAGCGCAAGCAGCAGCTGGCCGAGGAGACCGTCGAGGCCAAGGCCGGCGAGGGCCGCGTCACCGTCGTGGCCAACGGCATCCAGGAGATCCGCAGCATCAAGATCGACAAGGAAGCCATCGACCCGAACGACACGTCGATGCTCGAGGACCTCATCACCGCCGCGGTGAACGCCGCCCTGGCGAGCAGCCGTCAGCACATGCAGCGCGAGCTCGCGAAAATCTCCGGCGGCATCAAGATCCCCGGCGTTACCTGATACCGGATGACTCCCGATCCGCTGAACCGCCTCGTCGCCCAGCTCGCGAAGCTGCCAGGCATCGGGGAGAAGACCGCCCAGCGCCTCGCGTTCCACATCCTGCGCTCTCCGGGCGAATACGCCTCCGAGCTGTCGCAGGCCATCCGCGAGGTGAAGGAGAAGGTGCACCTGTGCGTGCGCTGCTTCTCCCTCACGGACACGGAGACCTGCGGCTTCTGCAGGGACCACCGCCGTGATGAGCGGGTGCTGTGCGTCGTGGAGACCTTCGCGGACCTGATGGCGCTCGAGCGCACCCGCGAGTTCAAGGGCCGCTACCACGTGCTGCACGGCGTGCTGTCCCCGCTCGAGGGCGTGGGCCCGGACCAGCTCCGCATCAAGGAGCTGTTGGAGCGGCTCACCGACAGCCAGGTGGAGGAGCTCATCCTCGCCACCAATCCGGACGTCGAGGGCGAGGCCACCGCGCTCTACCTGACGCGCCTGCTCAAGCCCATGGGCCTGCGCCTCACCCGCATCGCCCAGGGCCTGCCCATGGGCGGTGACCTCGAGTACGCCGACCAGGCCACGCTGGCGAAGGCGCTGTCCGCCCGCCGCGACCTCTAGTCGTACGAGCCGGCGCCGGAAGCTCCCGGCGCCGTGCTCTTTCCTACCGCGTCAGTCGCCAGGAGAACGGCACCACCACGTTCACCTCCTCGTCGAGGTGCGCCGGGAAGCGCAGTCGCTCCGCCTGCGCCTGGAGACAGCGGCCCACCCCCGTCTGCGCGAGCGCCCCGCTCACGCCCGCCCGCACCTTCCCCGTCGAGGCGATGGAGAACTCCACCTGCACCTGGCCCTCGCTCGCCGGCAGGTCCGCGCGGTTCTTCTCGAAGCACGTGGTGATGCGCGAGCGCCCCTTCGCCACGACGCGGGAGATGTCATCCACGGTGAGCGACACCTTCTTCTTCGCCGTGCTCTTCACGGACTTGCCCTCCGCCACCTCCTCCACGGGCGGCGGTGGTGACAACGCGCTCCCCACCGCGCCCGCCTCACCTCCAGTCCCCTGCGCCGCCACACCCTCGGGAGGCTGCGTCCCGACAGGTGGCGGCGACACGGGCGCCACGGCCTGCGGCGCGGGTTCGGCGACCCCTTCCGTCGAGGGAGCAGCGACCGGTGCCTCCACCGGCGGGGCTGCGACAGCCGCGATGGGAGGAGCCACGACGCCCGCCGACACGGGAGCGACGAGCCGCGCGTAGCCCACGATGCCCACGCCCGCGAGCAACAACCCACCCGCGAGCCCCACGACGAGCGGACGCCATCCGCGAGCACGGGGCGCGGCGACGGGCGTCGGCGCCGACTCGGTGGCCGGAGTCTTCGTCGCCGCCGGCACCAACCCCGAGGACGACGCCGGCGAGCGCGCGCTCCAACCGCGCGCCGTGGCCACGTCGGTGGCGCCCGTCGCGGAGGAAGGCCCCCCCACCACGTCCGTCCCCATCTCCACCACGCCCGTCGCCTGCGTCACCACGCCCAGCGCGGCGGAGAGCGAGGACAGCGTGGGGATGCGGGTGCGCTCGGTGAAGCGGTCCTCACCGAAGTGGCTGCGCAGGAACGCGCCGAGCTGCGGCGTGCCCGCGGCGCTCAGGTGCTCGCCGAGGAACGCCTCCAGGTCCTCGGCGAAGGCCTCCGCCGTGGCGTAGCGGTCCTGCGGCAGCGGCGCCATCGCCTTGAGGACGATGGCCTCCAGCTCCGCGGGAAGGTCCGGCCGCAGCTCGCGCGGACGCTTGAACTCGCCGTGCAGGAGCGCGTTGAGGACCGCCAGGTCGTTCTCCCGCGAGAAGGGCCGCACGTGCGTGAGCGCCTCGTACAGGCTGACGCCGAGCGCGAAGATGTCCGCGCGCCGGTCCACCCCCTGCCCCTTGGCCTGCTCCGGCGCCATGTACATGTACTTGCCCTTCACGACGCCAGTGCGCGTGTTGGCGAGCCTCGACTCGGCCTTGGCGATGCCGAAGTCCAGCACCTTCACCTGCCCCTGGTACGTCAGGTACAGGTTCGACGGGGAGATGTCGCGGTGCACCACGTTGAGCGGCTGCCCCAGCTCGTTGCAGAACTCGTGGGCGTAGTGCAGCCCTCGCGCCGAGTCGATGAGCACGCGCAGCACGATGGGGAACGGCAGGTACGCGCGTCGCCGTCCCGCCAGCCGCAGCGTCGTGGAGAAGTCCTCGCCCGCGAGGTACTCCATGCAGATGTAGTAGCAGCCCTCGGTGAAGCCGAGCTCCTGTATCTGCACGATGTTGGGGTGCGACAGCTTCGCGGCCAGCCGCGCCTCGTCCCGGAACATCTCCACGAAGTCGGGGATGTTCGACAGGTGCGGCAGCATCCGCTTGATGACCACGTTGCGCTCGAAGCCGTCGGCGCCGAGCAGCTTGGCGAGGAAGATCTCCGCCATGCCGCCCTCGGCCAGCTTGCGCACGAGGACATAGGGGCCGTACGGGCGAAGCAGCGGCGGAGGAGCCTCCTCGGTGCCGGAGCCGGGCTGTGTCGTCTGGGGGGGAGACATCCTCAGGGCCCTCGCTCTTTCAGGGTGCGCACCGTGTGGACATCCGGAGCACCCGGTCGCGTCATTTTAAACACCAGCAGCGGGGGCGAGCCCACCGGCTCCACCCACGTATCGAACCGATGCTTGCCGTCCAGGCTGGCGGGACGTCCATTGATGGACACGCGCGCGTTCACCGGCGCCACGCCCGTGGCCCTCACCTTCGCCGCGGAGCGTTGCCCCTGGCGCGGCTGCGACACGAGCAGCATCGGCACCGAGTTGTCGTACACCAGCTCCAGCTTGTTCATCCGGCCCCCCTTCAGCTGCTCACCTGACTCGGACAACGGCGTGACGGACCACAGGTAGCTACCCTCGCTCAGCGCGCCCGCATCCAACGCCGCGCGCGCCTCCGTCACCGTGCGCTCCGCCACGGGCTTGTCCAACGCGCCCGCCCGGTACACCGCCACCCGGTAGCGCGCCGCCGACGTCTCCTCCGAATAGGTGAACGTCACGGCCGGCGGTTTGTCCTGGTAGAAGATGGTCGTCTTCTCCAGTCCCTCCGGCACCACGTTGCGCACCCGGTCCAAATCCCGACCGAGCCGCTCCGGCGCGAACACCGCGCTGCCCTTCGCCACCTCCTGACCGTCCTTGCCCTTCACCCGCCAGAAGAGCGTCCCGCGCGCGGGCGCCGGCACGTTGACGAAGGGCTGGAACACCGTGCCCGTCAGCAGGGGCCTGGTGAACTCCGCGTCCGTCGCCACCTCCACCGTCACCTCGCCCTCCTTCTCCCAGCCGAAGGCCACCTCGGGCATGTCCTGGTGGTACACCTCCGCGCCGTCTCCCGCGCCGAGCAGCAGGGGCGCGGGGCCGAGCGACTCGATGCGCGCCTCGCCCGTCTCACCCGAGACGACAGCCCGCTCTCCCGCCCGCAGCGGCTGTCGCGTCTCGCCGCGCACCAGCGTCACCCGCCCCGTCTGCGCGTCCACCAGATAACCCGACCCCGTGCGCCGCACCGCCAGCCGCGATGCGCCGTCCCCCTCCAAGGTAAGCCCCGGCAGCACCACGCGGCTCTCGCGGCCCTGCGCGAGCTGGAGCCCCAGTCGTCCCTGGCGCAGGTCCAGCCGCGCCTCATCACTCGTACCGCCCTGCCCCGCGCCCTCCAGCACCATCTCCGCCGAGGGGCCCAGGGTGAGCTGCGAGGACGAGTTCTTCAGCGCCAGGTCCACCGAGCCGCCCGCGCGCGTGCGCACGCCGTCACCGGGCGCGAGCACCTCGCCGTCCGCGCGCACGGACCTCCAGCGCTTCGCGTCCTTCCCACGCAGCTCCGCCCGGCCCGAGCCCACCCGCACCGTCACGTCGATGGGCTCCAGCTCCACCCGCCGCGAGCCCTTGAGCCTCAGCTCAGCCTGGCCCGCGGACACCTCCACCGAGTCGCCTTCGGAGGCGCGCAGCTGCTTGCCGTCCTTCGCGACGAACTCGATGGCGCCCAGCTTCACCTCGACGCGGCCAGCGTCCTTCGTCACCTGGACGGAGACCTCGCTGGGCTCGGAGCCCACGCGCGTGAGGCCGAAGGGCGTCAGCAGCGTGAGCGCCACCTTCTTCCCGGCCGGAGCCCCCGCGGGCTTCGCGGGCACGCGCGACAACACGATGCCGCGCTCCACCGTCAGCACCACGCCGCCTGCGTCCTGGCCCACGCCGACGCGTGCGTCCGCGCCCACCTCCACCGAGCGCCCGTCCGGGAAGCTCAGGGTCGCCGCGCCCGACGCCCCCGTCTCCACCGCGTCGCCCGAATACAGCGGGCCCGCCTGCGCGGGGACCTTCTTGCCGCCGCGCTCCACCTGCACGTCGCCGGACAGGCCCTCCAGTCGGGCCAGCTCCACGGCGGGGCCCGAGTCGGGGGCCGCGGCGGACTCGACGGGAGGAGGGGCTGGAGTGGCCGCCTCGTCGTCGCAACCCGACACGACGAGCAGGAGGGCCAGGAGCCAGGGACGCGTGTTGCTCACCGTTTCTGCCTCGGGAAGAGATCGACGTTGAAGATGGCCTGCTCGCCGTCCTTCAAGGTGACGAGCTTCGACTGCGTGAAGAACCCGCGCGCGGAGATGGTGATGCGGTAGGTGCCACCGCGGACCTTGAAGGTGAACGCCCCCTTCGCGTCCGTGCGCGCCTTCACCTTCGCCTGCGGAATCAGGAGCGTGGCGGCGATGGGCTTGCCACCGCGTGCGTTGCGCACCTGGCCAGTGAGCGTCGCGGGCTCGCCCTTGCGCTCGGAGGCGAGCGGCACCGAGAGCACCGTCTCCTGCCCCGCCACGATGATGGCCGCCTCCTCCGCCGTGCGGTAACCCGAGGACGTCGCCACCACGGCCACGGGGCCCGGCGGCAACTCCTTCACGTGGACTTCACCGCGCAGGTCCGTGCGCGCCTCCACGCCGCCCACCATCAGCCGCACTCCGGGCAGCGGCACGCCATTGCCCGCGCTCACCACCGAAATCTTGAGGCCCCCCGTGGGCGGCGGCAGCTTGCGCGCGCGCACCGCCAGCGCCACGCGGCCACCATCCTCCAACGTGACGCGGCCCTCGGCCGGCGCGTAGCCCTCCGCGCTCACCCGCGCCACGACATCTCCCGGAGGCAGCTCCACGCCCTCCACGTTGCCCTGGGCATCCGCCTCGCGAGGCGCGCCCTCCACGCCATTGGCGACGAGCACCACCTTCGCGGCAGGAAGCGGCGCGCCCGACTCCGCGTCCAGCAACTGGAGCACCAGCGTGCCCATCGGCACCCGAGGCGGCGGCGGTGGCGCTGCCGGAGCGGAGGGCGCGTCGTTCCACGCCACCTCCAGCGCCGCGCCCACCCGGCGCATCCGCTGCTCGGAGCGCGAGCCGTCCGCGAGCGTCACCGTGTCCTGCACGTGCTGGAAGTCCAGGAGCACCGTCCCGGACCAGCTCCCCCCGCCCGTCAGCGGGAACAACAGCGCGCCGCCCGCCGCGAAGCCCTTGGCCTCCGCCTTCGCGCCCGCCGCGTCCTTGACCGACAGCGACACCGGCACCTCGCCCCGCGCCTCCACCGCCAGCCGGGTGAAGAGCGGCACCCGCACGCTCGCGCTCACCAGGGCCGCGTGCCGCACGCCCCGCGCCAGCACCGGCTCATCCGAGGTGCCGAAGACCGGCAGCTGCGCGTACCCGTAGCCCGCCCCCAGCTCCGCGCGCACCGGCCCCAGGAAGGCCCGGGCCCGGGGCCCCACCGACGCCCGCAGGAGGCTGCCGCCGGTGATCCTCACCGAGTCCTCCTTCAGGTCGAACCCCTCCCGCTGCACCGACGCCCACCCGCCCAGCCACGCGCCCGCCCACGCCGTCCCCATCACCGCCAGATCATTCGGTGTGAAGCCGTCATAGGTGAGCCCGGGCCCTACATCGGCCTGTTGTCCGTTTCGGAGGGCAATGCCGTAGCGAAGGCGCAGCGAGGCTCGCTCGCGCACCTCCTCCGCCCGGACGGACGGAGCGGCGACCAGCACCAACAGCAAGGGCGCCAGACGCGCCAGGATGGGGGCAAGGGGGCGTGGGGGCGTCAAAGCCCGGCGGAGTATAGAGAAACCCGCGAACACCCCCAAACCAGCACCCTCAGTCCACCTGGAAAGGCCCTGGAGGGGCTTGACCGGGGCTCGCCGGGGGTCCGAAGCGGGCGGACAAGCCCGGGACATCCTCGTTCTCACCGCCAGGAACGGATGGCTTCTTGCTGAGGTGGAGGGGCTTTGCTAAGCATCCTCACGGTCGGTAGCGCCTCGTCTAACCTCCGGGATTCACTCCAGAAACAACGGGGTGGCACCGTGAGAGGGACGAGCGAACGCTGAGGAGCGCATACGCCCATGGGCACGCAACTGGTGATGTACGAAGAGGAGTTCACCAAGATCAACGCCGTTTGCGACCGGCTCACCAAGGACGCGAACGCGAAGGTGGTCTTCCTCGTCGACAAGAACGGGCAGCTCATCTCCTCGGCTGGCCAGACGCAGAACATCGACACCACGTCCCTGGCCTCGCTGACGGCCGGCAACGTGGCGGCGATGGGCGGGCTCGCCAAGTTGATCGGTGAGAACGAGTTCCCCAACCAGTTCCACGAAGGGGCCAAGGACTCGCTCTACATGACGATTGTCGGCAGCCGGGTGGTGCTGGTCGTCATCTTCGACAACCGCACGAGCCTGGGCCTCGTCCGCCTGCGCATCAAGAAGGCCAGCGACGAGCTCACGAAGATCTTCGAGAGTCTGGTGAAGAAGACGGACAGCCCGGGTGCCGGGTCGCCGTTCGCCGAGATCTCCGACGACGATATCGACAACCTCTTCAGCGAGTAACCCGGGAAGCCATGTCCTTCATCAACTACTCATCCCGCGAAATCAACTGCAAGATTGTCTATTACGGGCCGGGTCTCTGCGGGAAGACGACCAACCTCCAGTACATCTACAACAAGACGGCGGCCGAGACGAAGGGCAAGCTCATCTCGCTCTCCACCGAGACGGACCGCACGCTCTTCTTCGACTTCCTGCCGCTGTCACTCGGAGAGATCCGCGGCTTCAAGACGCGCTTCCACCTCTACACGGTGCCCGGTCAGGTGTTCTACGACGCCAGCCGCAAGCTCATCCTGAAGGGTGTCGACGGCGTCGTCTTCGTGGCCGACAGTCAGATCGAGCGCATGGAGGCGAACATGGAGTCGCTCGAGAACCTGCGCATCAACCTGGCCGAGCAGGGCTACGACCTGAACAAGATTCCGTACGTCATCCAGTACAACAAGCGCGACCTGCCCAACGCCGTCACCGTGGATGAGATGCAGAAGGCGCTCAACCCGCGCAACATCCCCAAGTACGAGGCGATCGCGCCGACGGGCGTGGGCGTGTTCGACACGCTCAAGGCGGTGGCGAAGCTGGTGCTCACCGAGCTGAAGAAGGGCGGCTGACGAGGAAGCGGCCGGGCAACCGGCTCCCGTACCGCGGGTGACGAGACGCCCCGCGGTCAAGGGTGTTACAACCTGCTGCCGACGGGCCGGGCCGTCCGCCTCCTGAGGTCGCACAGTGCGTGTCGCAGCCACCCTCCGACTCCTCGCGCTCGTGAGCGCCACCCTCTGTGGGTCGGCGCTCGCGCAGGAGTCGCGCTCTCCCGCCCAGCCGCCAGTCGCCGCCGCCCAGGCCCCCACGCCCGAGGGTGACAGCACCGCGGACGAGGCCTTCAACGCGCGCGTGAAGACGCTGGAGGAGCAGGTCGTCGACCTGAAGGAGAAGATCTACCGCTCCAAGGCGCGGCTCCTGCTGCTTCAGGAGACGGTGCTCGGCGGTGACGTCACCACGGGCGCGCGAGCGCACATCGTCCACAAGAACGAGATGGGCGGCTCCTTCATCCTGGAGTCGGTGACGTACGCGCTCGACGGCGCGCCCATCTTCACGCAGCTGGACCTGCAGGGCGAGCTCGCCAAGCGCGAGCAGTTCGAGGTCTTCAACGGGCGCATCGTCCCGGGCCAGCACCAGCTCGCGGTGCGCCTGGTGTACCGGGGCAACGGCTTCGGCGTGTTCAGCTACGTGGAGGGCTACAAGTTCAAGGTGCAATCCAGCTACACCTTCAACGCGGAGCCGGGGAAGGTGTCCACGGTGCGCGTGGTGGGCTTCGAGCAGGGCGGCGTGACCACGGACCACAAGGACCGGCCCGCGGTGCGCTACGACATCGAGCTGTCGCGCGACGCGGCGCCCCGCATCGACGGCGAAGCGGGGACGACTCCCCCGGCCACCACCTCCACTGAAGCGCGGTAGGGGCACGCCGGTGAACGTGTCGCTTCGCGCACTCGCCCTGGTGCTCGGCCTCGCGGGTGGCGCTGTCGCCCGTGCCGACACGCCCCCTCCCCCGCCGCCCACGGCGCAGCAGCTGGAGCAGCGCCTGACGACGGTGGAGCGCCAGCTCCAGCTCGCCGAGGACAGCCTCCGTCAGGTGGAGACGAAGTACAGCCAGCAGCCGGAGCCCGACGAGGCGCAGGCGCGCGTGCGCCGCTACTCCGACGCGGAGATTCAATACCTCCTGGGCGACTGGACCGCGGCCTCCGTCCACTTCTACGACCTGGTGAGCGACCCGGAGTTCCGCGGCCACCCCCGGTACGCGGACGCGCTCTACTTCCTGGCGGACGCGCTGTACCAGCAGAAGAACGACGTGGGCGCGCGGCTGTACCTGCGCGAGCTGCTGTCGCTGCCCACGCCCTCGCCGCGCCACCGCGACGCGCTCACGCGCTACCTGGCCATCAGCGGCCGGCTGAACCTCTACGACGACGTGGACGCCTACGTGGAGCAGGCGCGCGGCCTGTTCGGCGGACAGCTCCCCGCGGACATCCAGTACGTCTACGCGAAGCGGCTGTTCCGTCGCACGGACCTGGCCCCTTCCGAGCGCATCGCCCACGCGAGGGCCGCCTTCGCGCCCCTGGCCCAGGCCCACGGCGGGCCCTACCAGTTGCAGGCGCGCTACCACATGGCGGTGCTGTCGATGCAGGCGGGTGAGCTGCCCATCGCCATCCTCCAGTTGCAGCAGCTGCTCACGCCGGTGGAGGGCGCGGCCGAGACGACGGCGCCGAAGGCGAAGAACAAGCCCCAGGCCCGCGCCACCGCGGACACGGATACGGAGCGCATCCGTGAGCTGGCGCTGATGTCGCTGGGACGCCTCTTGTACGAGGCGGGCCGCTTCGACGAGGCGCTGGACTGGTACGGCCGGGTGCCGCAGGAGAGCGAGTCGTTCCCGGAGTCGCTCTACGAAATCGCGTGGACGCAGGTGCGCAAGGGCAACCACCAGGAGGCGAAGAACGCCGTCGACATCCTGCTGCTCGTGTCGCCCGACTCCAAGCTCGCGCCCGAGGCGAAGCTGCTGCGCGGCCACCTGCTCCAGAAGCTCAAGCGGTACGAGGAGGCCATCGCGTCGTACGACGAGCTCATCGGCACCTTCCGTCCGGAGCGCGACAAGGTGGACGTGCTCCTGCGCGCCAACCGCGACCCGGTGGCGTACTTCGAGCGGCTCCTGGCGCGCACCGACACCGTGCCGGACGTGCGCACGCTCCTGCCTCCGCTCGCGCTGAAGTACGCGTCGACGGAGCGCGAGGTGAGCAGCGCGATGAAGACGGTGGGCGACATCGACAGCGGGCGGAGGGGCACACTGGAGGCGCGGGAGCTGGCCGCGCGCATCCTCACGGCCCTGGACACGCGCAAGCTGCAGACCTTCCCGGAGCTGCAGGAGGGCTTCACGCTCTCGGACTCGGTGGAGACGGCGAGCATCCAGGTCGAGGCCTCGCTGGTGGAGCTGGAGGGGCTGTCCTTGGAGTCCTCGCTCACCGCCGACGAGCGCGCCCGGCTCGCGCCGCTGCGTCGTGAGCGCGAGGCGCTGGCCGTCCGCTTCGCCTCGATGCCCGCCACGCAGCAGGACCTGGAGGAGCGGCTGCGGCGGATGCAGGCGCGCGTGGACGCGGTGGACCGAGAGGCCTTCCGGCTGGGCGCGGAGGTGCAGGGGCTGCACGCCATCGCCGCGGCGGTGCGCAAGTGGGTGGATGACACGCGGCTGCTCCGGCAGACGCCTCCCGAGGAGGAGCAGGAGTTCCTCGTGCAGCTCCAGGCAGAGGTCCAGACGCTCACGGATTTGCAGGGGGAGCTGGACCGCACGCGCGGGCGGCTCGCCGATGAGCGCAACGGCGCGGCGGCGGCGCTGGCCGGAGAGCAGGCCATCCGCGGCCGGTTCGCGCAGGCGCTGCGCGCGGAGCACGCGGTGCTCGAGGAGGCCGAACGACGACAGGCGCCCTCGGGCCTCATGACTCGCGCACATGCGGTGCGCCAGCGCGGCGAGGCCTTGCGAGGACGTGTCGCCCAGGCCCAGGGTGCGCTGCGCGGACGCGTGGAGCAGAAGGCCACGCGCATCCGGGCGAAGGTGCTGGCCGAGCAGCAGTTGCTCGAGCGCTACGAGGCCGAGGTGGCCGCGGTGGCCGGCAACGCGAAGCAGCTCGTGGGCCGCATCGCGTATGACAGCGTCCGGCGCGTGCGCCGACAGTTCTACGACCTGGTGCTCAAGGCGGACGTGGGTGTGGTGGACGTGGCCTTCACCGAGAAGCAGGACAAGACGACGTCCATCCAGAAGGTCTCCGCGCAGAAGGCCGAGGCCCTGCGCGCACTCGACGCCGACTTCCGGGACGTGCTGTCGTCGGAGGAGAGCCGGTGATGCGGCGCGTTCTCGCGGTGCTGCTCTCGCTGGCCTCGCTGCCCGCCGCCGCCCAGGCGACGGAGGCTCCCGCCCAGGCCACGGGCCCCTCCGACACGGAGGCCCCGAGCCCTTCGGGCACGCCCTCGCGGGACTACCTGAACGGCCTGGGGCGCTCGCCGGACGAGGAGCTGCTGCTCCAGGACGTCAGCCGCGCCCTGCGCACGTACGACGAGGAGTCGCGCGAGTTCAGCCGCGACGTCCAGGGGCTGATGGAGCACAAGTACGAGCAGAAGCGGGACTCGCTCGCGTCCTCGTACGAGAAGGTCATCCGCGACTTCGAGGCCCAGGAGCGCAAGGAGCGGATGGAGGCCATCGTCCGCTTCGAGGAGTTCCTGCGCCGCTACCCCAGCGAGCCGCGCTACACGCCCGACGTGATGTTCCGCCTCGCGGAGCTCTATTACGAGCGCTCGCAGGACGAGCATCAGCTGGCGATGAAGGAGTACCGCGACCGGCTGGAGATCCACGACAAGAACCCCGACGGCACGGCGTTCCCCGTGGAGCCGAAGAAGGACTACGCGGACTCCATCGCGCTGTATCGCCGGCTGCTGAAGGAGTACCCGGACTACCGCTTCAACGACGGCGCGTCCTACCTGCTGGGCTACTGCCTGGAGGAACAGGAGCAGGTGGAGGAGAGCTTCCTCGCCTATCAACAGCTCATCGCGCGCTATCCGCGCAGCCGCTTCGCCACCGAGGCGTGGGTGCGCATCGGCGAGTACTGGTTCGAGAACTACAAGGACCCGCAGGCGCTGCCGCGCGCGGCCCAGGCCTTCGAGGCCGCCTCCCGCGACACGCTCCACCCGCTCTACGACAAGGCCCTCTACAAGCTGGGCTGGACGTACTACCGGATGGACCGCTTCGACGAGGGCGTGGAGTCCTTCCTCACGCTGGTGGACTTCTACCAGGCCCAGGCCGTGGCCCAGGGCAACACCGAGGTGGGCGGAGACCTGCGCGACGAGGCCCTGCAGTACGTGGCCATCTCGCTCGCGGACGAGTCGTGGGGCGGCCTGCCTCGCGCGAAGTCGCTGTTCGTCAAGCGCGCCGGGCGTCCGTACGAGGCGGACGTCTACCGTCGCCTCGGGCACGTGTACTTCGACCAGACGAACTACGCGTCCGCCATCGTGGCCTATCGCCAGGTGCTGGAGAAGGAGCCGCTGACGCCCGACGCGCCCGAGCTCCAGCAGCGCATCGTGCAGTCCTACGAGCGCGACCGGATGATGGCGGAGTCCTTCGCCGAGTCGGAGAAGCTGGCCACCCGTTATCAGCCCGGCACCGCGTGGCACGCGAAGAACATGGGCGACCCGGACGCGGTCTCCCGCGCCAACGCGCTCGTCGAGAAGAGCCTCTACACCACCGCCACCTTCCACCATCAGCAGGCGCTGGTGTTCAAGAAGGAGGGCCGCTTCGAGCAGGCCCAGGCGGGCTTCGCCACCGCGGCCCGCTCGTATGGCACGTACCTGGAGCGCTTCCCGCGCAGCAAGAGCGCGGGCGAGATGCGCTTCTATTATGCCGAGTGCCTCTACTTCTCGTTCCAGTTCGCCGAGGCCGCGAAGGCCTACGAGCGCGTGCGAGACACCGGTGAGAGCGTGAAGCACCGCGACGACGCGGCGCACAGCGCGGTGCTCGCGTGGCAGCAGCTCCTCGCCCAGGAGCAGCAGGCCGGCAAGGCGCCGAAGCTGGAGGTACTGCGCTCCAGTGAACGTCCGGAGGGCTCCGCGGTGAAGCCCGCGCCGCTGACGCCCACCGAGGCGAAGCTGGTGTCCGCGTCGGACCGGTACGCCGCGCTGCTGCCTCGCGACGCGAAGGCGCCCGGCATCGCGTACAAGGCCGCGGAGCTGTATTACGCGCACGACGACTTCCCCGAGGCGCGCAAGCGCTTCGAGCGCATCATCCAGACGTGGCCGAAGAACGAGGTGGCCCGCTACGCCACCAACCTCACCGTCGAGTCCTTCCTCATCGACAAGGACTGGCGCAGCGTGGAGGAGGTCAGCGCCCGGCTGGCCGGCAACACGCAGGTCATCGAGCCTTCCAGCGAGCTGCATCAGCAGCTCGTGAAGTTCAAGCTCGCGGGCCGCTTCAAGCTGGCGGACCAGCTGCTGGCCGAGGGCAAGTACGAGGAGGCCGCGCGCAAGTACACGCAGCTCGTCGACGAGGCGCCCCGGCACGAGTTCGCCGACAAGGCGCTGAACAACGCGGCCGTCGCGCACGAGAACACACGGCGGTTCGACTCGGCGCTCAAGCTCTACGAGCGCATCTACCGCGAGTACCCGGCCTCTCCGCTCGCGGACGCGGCGCTGTTCCGCGTGGCCGTCAACGCGGAGAAGTCCTACGACTTCGACAAGGCCGTCGTCAGCTACCAGAAGCTGGTGAAGGACTACCCCAAGTCGAAGGACCGCGAGGCGGCGCTCTTCAACACCGCGCGCCTGCTGGAGGGCCAGCAGCGTTATTCCGAGGCCGCGGCCACCTTCATCCGCTACGCGGAGCTGTTCCCCTCCGCCGAGGACGCGCCGAAGAACCGGTACCGCGCCGCCGTCCTGCTGGAGAAGCAGGGGGATGCTCGCGGAGAGGTGCGCGCGCTCCAGGAGTTCGTGCGCAAGTACGCGAACAAGTCCGCGCAGGTGGAGCTGGTGGTGGACGCGCACCGGCGCATGGGTGACGCGCACCAGAAGCTCGGTAACGAGAAGCAGGCGCAGAAGGACTACACCCAGGCGGCGAACGAGTTCGACCGGCGCAAGCTCAAGCCGGACACGCACCCGCTCGCGGCGAACGCGGCGGCGTATGGACGCTTCCAGTTGGCGGAGGCGCAGCTGCGCCAGTTCGACAAGCTGAAGATTGGCGGCTGGGGCAAGACGCTGGTGCGCAGCTTCGCTGTGAAGCGCGCGGGTGTGAAGACGGTGAAGGACGCGTACGCGCGTGTGTATCCGTACAAGCAGCTCGAGTGGTCGCTCGCGGCGGCCTATCGGTCCGGCTACGCGCTGGAGCGCTTCGCGAACACCATCATCGAGACGCCCGTGCCTCCGGACGTGAAGCGGCTGGGTGAAGAGGCGGTGGTGACGTACCAGGACCTGCTCGCGCAGAACACGGCGGAGCTGGAGGACGCCGCGGTAGAGAGCTACGCGGTGGCGCTGGCGGAGGCGCGGAAGAATCGCGTGTCCAACGAGTGGACCCGGCGCACGCTGGAGGCCCTCAACCGCTTCCGTCCGAAGGAGTACCCGGTGCTCAAGGAGCCCAAGCAGGCCCTCGCGTCCGAGGCCACCTATCCGGAAGGGCTCATCGGCCACGTGAGCGGCCCGCCCCAGCCCTCTCCCGAGGACGAGCGCCGCATCACCGGGGGGGCCAAGCCGTGAGCACCACGCCACGCACGCTCGGGGCCTCGGCCCTCACCGCGCTGTTCCTCTCATCGGGGCTGTGGTTGTCCGCGTGCGCCTCCGCACCGGAGACACGTCCCACGCAGGACGCGTCCACGCCCGCGCCCGGGAAGGACACGGCGGCGAAGGCGCCCCCCGTCGTCGAGCCACCTCGCCGCAGCGCGGCCGAGGACTTCGACCAGGCGGTGGCCATCGCGCGGACGGGCGAGCTGACAGCAGCCGAAGCTGCACTGCGCGCCCTGGTGACGCAGGAGCCGAAGCTCGACTACGCGTGGACCAACCTGGGCATCGTCCAGGAGCGGCTGGGCAAGCACGAGGACGCGGAGCGCTCGTACCGCCAGGCCCTCACCCTCGCGCCCGAGCAACAGTCCGCGTGGGACTGCCTGACGCGCCTGTACGGCCGCACGGGCCGTTCGGCGGCGCTGGAGACGGAGCTGCGCGGGCTCCTGGAGACGAAGCAGGACTCGGTGACGCTGCGCACGGCGCTGGCCGTCACGCTGCTCCAGCAGAAGAAGCTGGGGCCCGCGGCCACCGAGGCGAAGCGCGCGCTCAAGGGCGACGAGCGACACACGCACGCCATGCAGGTCCTCGCGCAGGTCTACTACCGCGAGGGCAAGCAGGAGCTGGCGCGCATGGTGCTCGAGAACGCGCGCGACATCGCGCCCTCGGACGCCGCCACGCGCAACGCGCTCGGGCTGGTGTACCTGGCGCTGAACGTCAGGCCGCAGGCGCTGGAGGAGTTCAAGGAGGCCGCGAAGCTGCGGCCCGACTTCGCCGAGGCTCGCAACAACTTCGGCGCGATGCTCAACGAGGCCCAGGACTACGCCGCCGCCGTGACGGAGCTGGAGGCCGCCGTGAGGTCCGCGCCGGACTTCGCCGCCGCGCGCCTCAACCTGGGCAATGCCTACCGCGGCACCGGTGACTTCGAGCGCTCCAAGGCCGAGTACGAGCGCGTGCTCGAACTGCGCCCGCAGCAGCCCGACCCGCTGTTCAACCTCGCCATCCTGTACCTCGACGTGGAGCCACCAGGCGGCGACCCCGTCGGGCGCTACAAGACGGCGCTCACCTACTTCGAGCGCTACGAGGCCCAGGGCGGCAAGGACGACCGCATCCCCCAGTACACCAAGGACGCACGCAAGAGCATCGAGCGTGAAGAGCGGCGCCTCGAGCGCGAGCGCAAGGACCAGCTCCGCAAGGCCGCGGAGGCGGAGAAGGCCCAGAAGGAGGCCGCGAAGCAGGCCCCCGACGCCACCGTGTCGGCTCCCGCCTCGCCCCCGTCCGACCCACACGCCCCCACGGACACGTCCCGGTCACCCGTGACACCCGGAACCACCGCCCCCGGCGCGGTGTCCCAGCCTGGAACCCAGGCCGCCCCTCCTCCGGCCGAGAGCCCCCCTGCCCCCACGCCCGCGAAGGCCGGCTCGGGTAAGCTGGCCGACGACAGGAACTAGGACCTCCATGCGTGCCCCTCTCACCCTCTTCGTGCTGCTCGCCGCCGCGCCCGTGCTCGCGCAGGACAAGTCCACGTCCTCCGCCACGAGCACCGCCCAGCAGACCTCGGCCACCACCGAGGCCGCCGCCGCGAAGAAGGCACCTCGCAAGGTCATCCGCCTGGACGCGCTCACCGTCGAGGGACGCATCCAGAAGCCCCAGGCCTTCTACATCCTCCCCCGCTCCAACCTGAGCTTCGACGAACTCAACCGCACGGAGAGCTTCGTGCCCAAGGTCGAGAAGAGCGTCGAGCAGGAGCCCTTCTAGTCCATGGCAGCCCCTTCGCCCGCCAAGCTGCTCCGCGTCGGCCTCATCCAGAACGGCCAGATCGTCGAGGAGCACCACGTCCGTCGTGAGACCGTCACCATCGG
This sequence comes from Myxococcus sp. AS-1-15, assembly GCF_020037055.1. Lineage (NCBI taxonomy): Bacteria > Pseudomonadati > Myxococcota > Myxococcia > Myxococcales > Myxococcaceae > Myxococcus > Myxococcus sp. AS-1-15. The sequence goes on from NZ_JAIQDF010000015.1 coordinate 201,542, forward strand.
CCACGACGCGCGCAACACCATCGTCCTGCCCGCCTCGGACGACAGGCCCGCGCGCTTCAGCGTCTTCGAGAACCAGGGCCAGCAGTTCCAGCTCGTCATCAACGAGTCCATGAAGGGCCGCGTCAACCTGGGCTCGTCCGACGTGGACTTCGATGCGCTGCGCTCCCAGGGGCTCGCCTCGCGCCGTGGAGACCTCTACGTCCTGCCGCTGCAGGAGACCGCCCGCGGCAAGGTGGAGCTGGGCGACGCCACCCTCTTCTTCCAGTTCGTCGCGCCCCCCGCCGAGGAGGAGCGTCCGCTGCTCCCCTCGGACGTGCGCGTCAGCCGCTGGAAGACGATGGACCGCGTCTTCTTCGGCATCCTCGCCATCTCGCTCCTGGTCCACTTCTCCGGCGCCGCCATCATCCTCTCCGCCGAGGCCCCCAAGGAGCAGGAGCTGGCGTTGGATCAGCTCGATGACCGCTTCGTGCGCGCCATCATCCCCCAGCGCCCCATCGAGCCGCCCAAGCCCACCGCGCCCGGCCCCGCCGAGGCCACCAAGGAAGAGCCCAGGACGGCCGAGGCCGCCACCGACAAGCCCGCCGAAGCGAAGCCCGCCGCCCGCGCCGCCGCCGAGCGCCACGCGGAGATGGTGAAGAAGGTCTCCGACAAGGGCCTCTTGAAGATGCTCGGCTCGAAGGGCTCCGGCTCCGGCGCCTTCCAGGACGTGCTGGGCGGCGCCAGCGGCGGCAACGACATCGTCGCGGCCCTCCAGGGCGCCGGCGGCGTGGGCGTGGCCAACGAGGCCTCCGTGGGCAAGGGCAACGGCCCTCGCGGCGGCGGCACCGGCACCGTGACGGGCATCGGCGAATTGGGCACCCAGGGCGGCGGCAAGGTCGACCTGGGCACCAAGAAGGAAGTCGACGTGAAGGGCCGCGTGCAGGACGCCGCCCCGGAGGTCGACAGCTCCGAGGTGGACCGCGACGCGCTCGCCCGCTACGTGCGCGCGCGCAAGGGCGCCATCCAGAGCTGCTACGAGAAGGAGCTCAAGCGAAACCCCAGCCTCAAGGGCAAGGTGGTGGTGCGCTTCTCCATCACCCCCTCGGGGCGCGTGGGCGACTTCGACATCGACGAGAACACGCTCGGCAGCGAGGCCGTGGCCAGCTGCATCCGCGCCGCCATCCGCGCCTGGGTGTTCCCCTTCAAGCCCGACTCGGACGCCACCGTTTCCTACCCCTTCGTCTTCTCGCCGACGGGGTAGGCTGGCGCGTCCGAGCCCGGGCTCCGAGGGGACCATGGAGAAGCTGGCCGTCATCGCCGCCTCACCGCTGTTCGAGATGCTCGCCCCGGAGGAGCTGTCCCGCCTCGCCGAGCTGGCGCGGACGCTCCACTACACCGCCGGCGAGGTCATCTTCGAGGAGGGGGACCTGGGCGACAGCCTCTTCCTCCTCATCCGGGGTCAGGTGGAGGTCGCCCGCAGGGGCCCGGACGGGTCGCTGCATCCGCTCGCGCGGCTGTCTCCCCCCGAGTTCTTCGGGGAGATGGGCCTCATCGACAAGGACCACCGCTCCGCCACCGTGCGCGCGCACACGGACGCCCACCTGCTCCAGCTCACCGCCCAGGACCTGCGCGTCTTCCGCCAGAGCCACCCCGACGGGTTCACCTTCGTCGTCATCAACATCGCGCGAAGCCTGGCTGCCCGACTGCGGGACGCCAATGCCCGGCTCTCCGGTAACCACTGAATAACTGGGGGGTTGTTGGTTTGACACCCCCCTCCCCGCCTTCTACGCTTTGATCCAATGGCAAGGGCCGGGAGAGCCGTGAGGCGTATGCGCACTGTCGGAATGGTCGCCGTCGTCGTCGCCACAGGAGTGGCCGTCGCGCAGGGGCCGGTGCCGTCTCCCCCAGCCCCCGCCGCCACCGCCACGCTCGAGAAGGCCAGCGAGGTGCCGGACGCGCAGAAGCTGGAGCGCAGCACCCAGGCCCTCGGCGTCATGCGGGACGTGCTCCGCCAGGTCATCGGCAAGGTGGAGGAGGCGCGCCGCACCAAGGACGTGGTGAAGCTCAACTGCGCCAACGAGAAGCTGACCCAAATCAAGGGACTGCTGCGCATCTCCGAGCAGGCCGACGTGTCGCTCCAGGAGTCGCTCACCCGGCGCGAGGTCTCCACCAGCGAGCACGAATTCACCAAGGTGATGATCGCCCGGCAGAAGGTCGGTCAGCTGCGCTCGGAGGCCGAGGAGTGTATCGGCCAGCTCGCCTTCCGCACCGACGAGAACCTCTTCATCGAGGTCGAGGAGCCGGAGAACCTGCCGGGTGGAGACCCCACCCGCCCGCCGCCTCCGGACGTCGTGCTCGTCCGTCCGCCACCAGCCAGCCCCGTCAATTAGCCCCCGTGTGCCCTCTGGCTCATCGGACGAGTGCCCGTCCTTTGTCGAACAATTCTTCGGACCCTGAAAACGCGCGTGCTATGACGCCCCGAGTCGCGGGAAGCCAATCCAAGTCATGACGCTGCGAGGGACATTCTGGGGCACGGTCTGCGGGCTGGCGCTGACAGCGCACGCCGGCGTGGCCTCCGCCCAGGAAGCGCTCTCCGCGCCCGCCACGGGCGGCAATGGCATCAAGGTGGGCAACGGCCGGCTGCACCCGTACTTCGAGCTGGAGACGCGGGTGGACAGCGGCGTGGGCTACTTCGGCCGCACGCAAGGCGAGAACTATCCCGGCGGCGTGTCCCCCGACTTGTCCGGTGAGGTGGCGCTGCGCTTCCGGCCGGGATTCAAGCTGGACATCCCGTCGCAGAAGCTCGCGTTCAACCTGAACGCCAACCTGGACTACGTGCTCTTCACCGGCTTGATGACGCCGGGCTCGAAGGCGGCCTCTCACATGGAGGGCGCGGCGGACCTGTCGGCGCGCCTCAACCCGGAGGCTCCGCTGTCGCTGGAGCTGTCGGACCAGTTCGTGCGCTCGGACCGCACGCGCACGGCGGCCATCGCGGCGGGAATCCTGAGCCTCTACAACGAGGCGCGCGTGAAGATGCCGTGGAAGCCGGGCGGCGGCGCGGTGGAGGTGACGCCCAACGTCGCCTACGCGGTGGAGTTCTTCGAGCCCCTGGCCGCCCAGGCCCCGGTGGACTGCGGCGACGGCGTCTGCGACCCCGTGCGCGCGGACCAATTCGACTACGGCAACCTGCACCTGGGGCTGGAGAGCCGCTGGCGCTTCCTGCCGAAGACGGCCTTCGTGCTCGACACGGGCGTGGACGTGCGCCGCTACTTCAACGACGGCGGGCCGGATGCCCAGGTGCTGCGCGCGATGGTGGGCGTGGCGGGCCTGGTCTCCCCCAAGGTCGCGGTGACGGCGAAGGCGGGCTGGGCGCAGACCTTCGGTGACGTGAGCGGCGGGACGGTGATTGCCCAGCTGGAGGGCACGTACCTGTACAGCCAGACGTTGACCTTCAAGGGCGGCTACCTGCGCATGCTGGAGCCGGTGGCGGCGTACGGCACGTTCCGGGACGACCGGGGCTACGCCGAGGCGCGGGCCCTGTGGGGCGGCAAGCTGACCGTGCGCGTGGCGGGCATGGTGGACTTCCTGAGCTTCGAGGGCAGCCGTGGGGACACGGTGGTGACGGTGGACGCGGGGCCCGAGTACCAGTTCCGTCCGTGGCTCACCGGCGCCTTCGGCTACACGCTGAGCAAGCGCTCCTCCAACGTGGAGGGCGGCGGCCTGAACTACACGCGGCACGAGGGGTATGCTCGCCTCGCCGTGACGTACTGAGCGCCCGAGCCACCGGGCACCCTCCCCTACCTGGGTCTCCTCCCGGATGAGAACGCTCCGCCTGTCCCTCGTCGTGCTGCTGTCCGGCGTGCTGTCCGCGTGCTTCGGCTCCGCGCAGCGCCCTCCTCCGCCCGTGCCCACGCCCGCCGCGGAGGCCGGTGAGGCCCGAACGGGAGGCGGCACGCTGGGGCCTGGTGACGTGGTGGAGGTGCGCGTGTTCCAGGAGCCCGAGCACTCGGGCACCTGGCGCCTGTCCCCCGAGGGCACCATCGACTATCCGCTGTGCGGCAAGGTGCCGCTGCGCGGGAAGACGCCCAGCACCGCGGCGGACGCGCTGCGCGAGTGCCTGTCGCGCTACGTGCGCAGGCCGCAGGTGTCGGTGCTGATCCGCGAGTACAACTCGCAGAAGGTGTTCGTCTTCGGCGAGGTGCAGAAGCCCGGCACCTTCCCCGTGGATGGTGAGATGTCCATCGTCCAGGCGATTACCCTCGCGGGTGGCTTCACCAAGCTGGCGGCGAAGAACAACACGCTGGTGACGCGCGTGGTGGATGGGCAGGAGCGCAAGATTCGCGTGCCCGTCGAGGACATCGGCGTGGGGCGGGAGAAGAACTTCATGCTCCAGCCCGGCGACATCGTCTTCGTGCCGGAGAGCTTCTTCTAGGCAAGACTCGACCCGCCGCGGTCTCGTTCAAGGAACTCGGCTCCGAGTTCCCGCGGACCTGCTCAGGTCGCTTCGCACCCGTCTCGTCGCGGTGTGCTCGCGCGGTGCAGACTGCGAGGTGCATGCGCCACCTCGTGCTCATCGGCTCCGAGTCGTTTCCCTTCGTGCGTGACGTGCTCCGCGCACAGGCCACTCACGCGGACGTGCGTGTCGTCGAAGTGTCGCTGGAGGAATGGGGCGGCGCTGTCACGCCGTGGGTGGAGGTGGTCGGCGGACGCTTCCACGCGGGGCTCATCGGCCCGTGGGGTGAGCTGGAGCTGGGGCCCGAGGATGTCCTCTGGTGCCTGTCCGAGGGCGCGCTGCCGCCAGCGGAGAGCGACTACCTGCGCTCGGAGCACGAGGCCCTGCGCGACGGCTTCCACACATGCTGTCCCGCGCGGGTCATCAACCGACGCGGTCTGCTCTCACCGCTGTGGACGACGGCGATGTGGCGGGTGATTGCACAGAAGCTGCCGTTGCCCGAGGCCACGAGTGTCCTCGCGCCACCCCACTTCCACCTGGGCACACCGCCCGAGGACGGACAGCGGTGGACCCGCTGGCCCGAGGAGGTGGGGACGCGGCAGGGTGAAGTGTGGTGGACGGTGCCCGAGCCCGGCCCGCTGAGGCAGGCCCTGGTGATGGGCTCGCACGTCACGCTCTGGCCGCTGGAGTTCGAGGAGTCGCCGCCCGTCCTCTCTCCCTCGCTGGAAGCGGACCTCACGCGACTGGCCGCGGACTGCGGCGCGGAGGTCCTCGAGGTCCTCCTGGTGACGTCGGGCACACCAGAGGCTCCGCGCTGGACGGCCCTCCAGTTGGGCACGTCGCCCGAGAGCCTGGAGCGCCTGCTGGCGCAGGAGGACGCCGCGGCCCTGGCGCAGGTGGAGCGCTTCCTCGCCGAGCGGCTCACGAGCACGGAGGTCGCGCGATGATCCTCGTCATGGGGCCCGTGGACGAGCTGCTCACGGCGTTCTTCTTGAAGCACCTCACCGACACCGGACGCGAGTACCTCTTCGTGGACGAGCGCCACCTGGGCGTCGACGTTCGCCTCGAGCTGGAGTTGCCGCAGGGACCTCCGGGACTGGGCCGTCTGCGCGGCGCGGTGTGCTTCCCCACGTGGAGTGTCGGGCTGGAGCGCATCTCCGGCATCTACTCGCGGCTAGGGACGGGCAACCTCGAGCAGGCGCCCACGCCCCAAGTCCGCGCCGAGCAGGCCCACGCCGCGGCGCTCCTGGACCTGTTCCCCGGGCCCGTGGCCAACCGCGCCACCGCGATGCTCTCCAATGGCAGCAAGCCGTGTCAGTACGCCGCCATCCTCGCCTCGGGCCTGCGCGTGCCGGACACCCTCGCCGGAGGCACCTGGGAGCGCTGGGAGCACTTCGCGCGAGGACTGGACGGAGACCCCGTCATCAAGTCCGTCAGCGACGAGCGCTCCCTCGTGAAGCAGGTGTCGTGGGAGGCCACCCGCGCCTCGGCCCGACCCGGCAAGCCGCTGGCGCCGCACCAGTTCCAACAGCGCATCCCCGGCAACAATGTCCGCGCCCACGTCATCGGCGCCCACCACGTGCTGGCCTGCCGCGCGGTGACGCAGGCCCTGGACTACCGCCACCCCGACATGACGGGCCACGCGGTGAGCCTGGACGCGGCGGAGCTGCCCGAGCCCGTCGCCCAGGCCTGCCGCCAGCTGTCCCGCGCGCTCGGCCTGGACCTGGCCGGCATCGACGTCATCGAGCCTCCGGGTGGCTCCTCTCGACCCGAGGACTGGGTCTGCCTGGAGGTGAATACCTGCCCGGGCTTCATGTGGTTCGAGCAGCACACCGGCCTGCCCATCTCCCGGCATCTTGCGGATTTCCTCGACGCCTCGTTAAACTGATAACGCTGTAATTTTCCTGGGCCATGGGAAACCCAGGAAGCAGCGAGGGGGCATCACATGTCGAAGCTGTCGACCGAGGCAGGGCTGATTTCGTCGAGCGATCTTCCGAAGCTGGCCGAGGCGGGCCACGTCGCGGCGCCCACGGTGGGCCACAGCGCGGAGGAGCTGCGCCAGGCGGTGCAGGCGTCGCTCGCGGAGCAGTGGTCGCTGATGGGCGTGGTGGATTCGGCGAAGAAGGCGTCCGACCTGGGCAAGAAGGCGGCGGACGCGCTCACCGACAAGGGCAAGGACATCGAGGACAAGGCCACGCAGCAGGAGAAGGCCGCCCGCGATGAGGCCCACCGCAAGATGAACAACGACAAGTCGAAGAAGCACGGCAAGGAAGTGGGGGCGCAGGGGGCCACCACGAGCGCCTTCGCGCGGGCGCTGTCCGAGCTGCGCGGCTGAGCCTCAGGGGCGGGGCGTCCAGCCCAGCTCGTCGATGAAGTGACTGGCCTCGGAGAGCAGCTCCGGGGCCAGGGCGGGCGCGGAGGCGATGACGTCTCCGCGCATCACGTTGAAGGGAGCCCCCGTGACGTGGCGGATGACGCCTCCGGACTCCTCCACCAGCAGCGAGCCCGCGGCGATGTCCCAGGGCTTGAGCCCGAACTCGAAGAACCCGTCGAAGCGGCCCGCGGCCACGTAGGCCAGGTCCATGGCGGCGCTGCCCGTGCGGCGCATGCCCTGGGCGCGCAGCACGAAGCGGGTGAAGAGCCCCACGGGGCCCTCGGGATTCTCGCGCACGTCGTAGGGAAAGCCCGTGCACAACAGCGCGCGGTCCAACCGGTCCACGGCGCTGGCGCGCAGGGGACGTCCGTTGAGCGTGGCGCCCTGCCCTCTCGCGGCGGAGAAGAGCTCGTCCAGCATCGGGTCGTACACGGCGCCCGCCACGACGCCGTCCTTCGACTCCACGGCGACGCTGACGCAGAAGTGCGGCACGCGGTGGGCGTAGTTGGTGGTGCCGTCGAGCGGGTCCACCAGCCACCGCAGTCCGTCCGAGCCCGCCGACGCGCCGCTCTCCTCCGCGAGGATGGCGTGCGTGGGGTGTCGCTCACGGATGAACGCGAGCAGCGCCTCCTCGGAGGCACGGTCCGCGTCCGTCACCAGGTCGATGCCACCCTTGAGCTCGATGACGCGCTCGCCGAGGAAGCGGTCGGCGAGGATTCGACCGGCGAGGCGCGCCCCCTCCTCCGCGGTGCGGCGCAGCTCGGCGGGGCTGTCGTCAGACATTCGGACTCCCACGGCTCACGGCGCGGGCTCGGCGAGCAGCGCCTCGAGCTCCGACTGGTACTTGGTGAGGAACTCCTCGTTGAAGCCCTCGTGGACATGACGGACGACGCCGCGCCGGTCGATGAAGTACGTCGTGGGCATGCCGCGCACCTTGAGGGTGCGCTCGGCCACCTGGGCGTTCTCGTCGAGGAGGATGGGCAGGCCCACCTTCACCTCTTTCAGGAACGCGGGGATGGCGCGCGAGTCCTCGTCGATGTTGAGCGCGTAGACCTTGAGGCCCTTGTTCGCGTACTCGCGCTGGAGGTTCTCGTAGAAGGGCAGCGCGTCCTTGCAGGGCTCGCACCACGTGGCCCACACGTCGAGCAGCACCACGCTGCCCTTGTCGCTGGCCAGGTCATACGGCTCGCCGCCCGGGTAGCGCTTCACCTGGAAGACGAGCGGCGCGTTGCGGTCCTCCGCACCCTTCGCGTCGACGCCCGAGGGCGCCGGCTGCGTGAGGGGCGGCATCGACGGAGCACGGGCACAGCCGGCGAGCGACAGGGCACCGAGGACGACGGGCAGGCACAGGCGCATGTCAGGTCCCCTCCCCGAAGCGGGCCTTCAACGCCGCGAGCAGCTTCTCGATGAAGCCACCGAAGGCGCCGTTGCTCATGACCAGGAGGATGTCCCCGGGCCGCGACTCGCGGGCGACCAGGTCGACCATGGCCTGCACGTCGGTGGAGCCCTCGGCGGCGATGCCCTGCGCCTGCAGGTCCGCGACGAGCTTGCGCACGTCGAGCTCCTCGCCCACGGGCACCTTGTCGTGGCGCTCGGGCACCTTGAGGCTGGCGCGGGCCGCGCCGGTGAAGGCGTGGGCGTAGTCCTCCTGGTGGATGTTGCGGCGGCTGGTGTTGGAGCGGGGCTCGAAGATGGCCCACAGCCGGCGCGTGGGGTAGCGGTGGTGGATGGCGGCGATGGTCTCGCGCACGGCCGTCGGGTGGTGCGCGAAGTCGTCCACCACCAGGATTCCACCGGGCTCGCCGCGAGGCTCCTGCCGACGCTTCACGCCGCGGAACGTGGCCAGGCCGCTGGCGATTTCGTCGAAGGACAGGCCCAGCCCCCGCGCGGCGGCGATGACGCTGAGTGCGTTCTCCACGTTGTGCAGTCCGCCCATGGGCAGCGTCACGGTGCCGAGCACGGCGCCGCGCTCGACGACCTCGAACCGCGCGCCCTCGGGGCCGAAGGTGACGCTCTTGGGGACGTAGTCCGCGTCCGCGCCCTCCTTGGCGATGTACGTGACGACGCGGCCCTTGCAGCCCTCACGCGAGAGCTTCACCGCGTTGGGGTACGCGGCGCAGACGACGAGCTGGCCGTCCTCGGGGATGAGGCGCACGAACTTCTCGAACGTGGCCTCGTAGTGGGGCAGGTCGCGGAAGATGTCCGCGTGGTCGAACTCCACGCTGGTGAGGATGGCGGTGCGCGGGCGGTAGTGGAGGAACTTGGAGCCCTTGTCCCAGTAGGCGGTGTCGTACTCGTCGCCCTCGACGACGAAGTGCGCGCCCTTCCCCACCCGGTAGTTGCCCGCGTAGTTCTGGGTGACGCCGCCCACGAGGAAGGACGGGTCCTTCCCCGCCTCGACGAGCACGTGGGCCATGAGGGACGACGTGGTGGTCTTCCCGTGGGTGCCGGCGACGACGATGGAGTGCGAGCGCGCGAGGAAGAGCGAGCCCAGCGCGGCGGGGAAGCTCATCTGCTGGAGGCCGCGCTCGCGGACGGCGGTGGCCTCGGGATTCACGCGGCGGATGACGTTGCCGATGATGACGAGGTCGGGGTTCGCCGCGTCCAGGTTCTCCGGACGGTAGGGCGAGGCGGCGGGGATGCCCCACGCCTTGAGCATGTCGCTCATGGGTGGGTAGACATTCTCGTCGCTGCCGGTGACTTCGTAGCCGGCGGCCTTGAGCATGCCGGCGAAGGAGCCCATGCCGGTGCCCGCCACGCCCACCAGGTGGACGCGGCGCACACTGCCGGGCTCGAGGGTGTCGAGGACGTTACCGTTGTCGTCAGCCATGCGTTCCCTGCGAGATGGCGGTGAGGCCGAGCGCCTCCACGACGAAGTCATGGAAGACGGGTCGGAAGTCGCGGATGCGCAGCTCCTGGCGGCCATTCGCCACGCGGTTGGTGACCAGCGCCACCACCAGCGAGCGGCGCAGGTCCACCCAGAGGCTCGTTCCAGTGAAGCCCAGGTGCCCGACGGCCCCCGGAGGTGAGTCGCCCACGAAGCGGCCCGCGCTGGAGCCCACTTGAGACGGCGAGTCGAAGCCCATCGAGCGCGTGCTGCCCGCCACCAGCGGGTCCGTGGCGAGCACGCGGTACCACAGGGGCCCGGGAGCAATCACGGGGCTCGTCCCCGCGCAGCCCTCGAGCACGGCCTGGCCGAACCGCGCCACGTCCACGGCGGTGCCGAACAGGCCCGCGTGTCCGGCGACGCCGTCCATCACCCAGGCGTTGTCGTCGTCGACTTCACCCAGGCGCGTGGGCGCGGAGGGCACGTCCTTCCACAGCGTCTCCTGTCCCGGCGCGGGCTCGCGGGGGCGCGTCGCGCCCGTGGGAGCGGGCGTGGAGTCCGCGGGGAAGTCGGTGAGTCGGTGGAAGCGGGCCTGGAGGCCGAGGGGCTCGGCGACGTGGCGGGAGAAGAGCGTGTCGAGCGGGGCGTTGGCCGCGCGCGAGAGGATTTCGCCGAGGAGGATGAAGCCCACGTCGCTGTAGGCCGTGCGCGTGCGAGGCGGCGCGGCGAGCGGCGTGGCGGCGGCGGCCTGGAGGACCTCTTCACGGACCTGAACGCGCGTGGCCGAGGGACAGGCGGCATCGAGCAGCGCGGGGTGCTGGGTGAGGGCCTGGGCGAAGAACGGGACGAAGGGGGGCAGGCCGGAGCGGTGGTAGAGCAGGTCCGAGACGGTGGCGCCCGCGTCGCCCACGGGGGAGCCTGGGAAGAAGCGGGACACGAGGGTGTCGGGGCCCACCTTGCCTTCGGTCCACAGGCGCAGGAACAGGGCGGTGGTGCTGACGACCTTGGTGAGCGAGGCGAGGTCGAAGCGGGTGTCGCCCGAGGCCTTGCCGGCGACGCCACCGAAGACCTGGACGCCGCGGTGGAGGACAACGGCCTGGGCGGCGGGGAAGACGCCGATGCCCACGGCCTCGTCGAGCAGCGTCTGGAGGACGGCGACAGGGTGTTGTTCGGGAGGGGCGCTCATGGGCGCACGGCTCCTTCGAGGAAGGTGAGGCGCGCGGCGTCCGCGTCCAGGTGGACCTGGGTGCCGAGAGCCACGGGGTAGTTGAGGGTGCCGTGGCCGATGGGGAAGCCCGCGGCGCAGGGCAGGCCCGCTTCCTGCGCGAGCCCCCGGAGGACGTCGGCGCTGGAGTACTCCGCGTTGCGCTCCTCGCAGGAGGTGAAGTCACCGAGGACGATGCCGCGCACGCGGGAGAAGACGCCGGCGAGGCGCAGCTGGGTCCACATGCGGTCGAGGCGGTAGGGGCGCTCGGTGACGTCCTCGAGGAGGAGCACGGCGCCATCGAGGGGCGGCAGGTACGGGGTGCCCAGGAGGCAGGCGAGGACGGAGAGGTTGCCGCCGACGAGGTGGCCCTCGGCGGAGCCGGGGACGTAGGTGGCCGAGCCCGTGAGGGGTGGCGGGGGCTCGGGGGATTCGAGGAGGCGGAAGAAGTACTCGCGGACCTCGGGGGGCTGCTTGCCGAGCTGGGTGAGGACGGGCCCGTGGATGGAGACGCGGCCGAGGGCCTGGAGGGCGCCGTGGACGGAGGTCAGGTCCGAGAAGCCGGTGAAGAGGCTGGGGGCGGCGTCGGCGAGGGGCAGGTGCGGCAGAAGGCGGGCGCTGCCGTAGCCGCCGCGGGCGCAGAAGATGGCGCGGGCGGAGGGGTCCGTCAGGGCGTGGCCGAGCTCCTGGGCGCGGCGGGCGTCGTCACCGGCGAGGTAGCGGTGGACGGAGGAGATGTCCGGGCGGAGCGAGGGGGTGTAGCGCTCGGCGATGAAGGCGAGGCCGGCCTCGAACAGCGGGCGGTCGAAGGGGCCTGCGGGGGCGACGACGTGGACGGTGTCGCGGGGGCGGAGCGGGAGGGGCTTGAGCCAACGCACGGGCGCTTCATACCACCCGGGACACGGGGGGCCTTGGGATTCGAGTCCAGGTGTCCGTCGGAGCACGGCTCCCTGGTCGCTCGCGGCGCCCCTCCTCCGACCCAGCAACCGCCCGGCGCCAGGCCCCAGGCCCGTGGCTCGACGCGTGATGCTGGAAAGAAAAAAGGGCCCTATCGGAATCGATAGGACCCTTCGTTCAGCTCCCCGAACGAAGCCCTGCGCGAACTCGTTCTCTGCGCCCTCTCCAGAGACTGCGACGGAAAACACGAGAAAAATCCTGGGGTTAGGCGAAGTCGGGAAAATTCGGGGGCCGATTGAGTCTCCGCAAACTTCCCTGCGGCTGTTTCCCCGAGTAGCGCGGATTGGGGATGGCGTCCAGCATCCTTCAGAAGGGGAGGGAGTAGGTATGCCTCGCACAGGTCTGGGCGGGACATGCGGGTCCTGGTGCTGCCCCATGCTCGACTACCACCTACGCCGGTACGGTTCGGTCCTGCCTGTGGCCCCCGGCGGAAGCCCTGCCGGCCGTGCATTCCGGTGGTGGGCGTCGCTCAAAGCCGCGCGCCGGTGGCCGTTCACGGGGAGGGCGCCCAGCCTGAAGCAGGGGGCAGGCTGGGCCGTGGTCTTGGCAGGCTGGGTTGATGACCTAGCCTGCCTTGTCGCACTGCCGGATGCTGAACAGATGCCCCCATGACGCAGCGACCGAGTTTTCGGTAGGCACAGCCCTTTATGCGGCCCCTCCTTCGGCGACCGGAGAGTGTCCCGTGGGTGCAGGGGACTGTTCTGGGGGGACGGGGACGACCTTGGGGCGGCCGCGGTCGAACCAGGTGTAGACGGTGGGCAGGACCAGCAGCGTGAGCAGCGTGGAGCTGAAGAGCCCGCCGATGACGACGGTGGCCAACGGCTTCTGCACCTCCGCGCCGGCCCCGGTGGAGAATGCCATGGGGAGAAAGCCCAGCGAGGCCACCAGCGCGGTGGTGAGGACCGGCCGAAGGCGCACGTGGGCCGCGTCGTGGGCGGCCTGGGCCGGCGACAGGCCGTCCTGACGCAGCTTTAGGATGTAGGCCACCAGGACCAGTCCGTTGAGCACCGCCACTCCGAAGAGGGCGATGAAGCCCACTGCCGCGGAGATGGACAGCGGCATTCCCCGCACCAAGAGCGCCAGCAGTCCACCTGTCACCGCGAAGGGGATGTTGAGGTAGATGAGGAGGGCCGGCCGCACCGCGTTGAACGTGGTGTAGAGCAACACGAAGATGAGGAAGAGGGTGAGGGGCACCACGATTGCGAGCCGGCTCGACGCGGACTGGAGGTTCTCGAACTGTCCGCCCCAGCTCACCCAGTAGCCCGTCGGCAGCTTGACCTCGCGCGCGATGACCGACTGGGCCTCCGTGACGAAGCTCTGGAGGTCTCGCCCGCGCACGTTGGCCTCGATGGTGAGTCGTCGCTGGATGTTCTCCCGGCTCACCTGGGCGGGGCCTTCCTCCACGACAATGCGCGCGAGCTGTGAGAGCGGGATGAGTTGTCCGGAAGGGCTGGCCACGCGGATTCCCTCGAGTTGCTCCACGCTCTGCCGAGCGCCTGGTGCGAAGCGCACCTGGAGCGCGAAGCGCCGCTGGCCCTCCAGCACCGTTCCCACCTCCTTGCCACCGATGGCCTCGATGGTGTCCAGCACCTGCCGGGCGTTGATGCCGTAGCGGGAGATGGCCTGCCGGTCTATCTGGATGCGCGCGACAGGGAGCCCCGCCACCTGCTCGGCCTTGACGTCTGCGGCGCCTGGGACCTTGGCCAGCGCGGCGGCGAGCTTGTCTCCCGTCTGTTTCAGCACGTCCAGGTCCTCGCCATAGAGCTTGAGTGCCACGTCCGAGCGCACGCCGGAGATGAGCTCGCTGACCCGAAGTTCGATGGGTTGCGAGTAGCTGAAGAGGGTGCCGGGCACCTCCTTCGTGAGCGCTTCGTTGAAGCGGGCGATGAGCCCCTCGCGGTCCTCCGCCGTCGTCCACTCCTCATGCGGTTTGAGCATGACGAAGATGTCGCTGATCTCCACGCCCATGGGGTCTGTCGCTATCTCCGCGCGCCCCGTACGGGAGATTACGGTGGTGACCTCGGGAAATCGCTTGAGCACCTTTTCGATGAGGCCCGTCTGTCGCACCGACTCCTCCAGCGAGACCGAGGGCACACGCCAAGCCTGCAGCGCGAGGGCTCCCTCATCCAGCCGGGGAATGAACTCCGCACCCAGGAAGGGCACCGTGGCCAGGCTCACCGCGAGCAGGCCTCCCGCGATGCCCACCACCACCCCGCGCCGCCGGAGGCACCAGGACAGCGCGGGCTCGTAGACACGGCGCGCCCCGCGGACGATGAAGCTCTCCTGCTCCTTCGCCCTTCGGGGAAGCAGGACGGAGGCGAGGGCCGGGATGAAGGTGAGTGACAGGACGAAGGCCCCCGCCAAGGCGCAGATGACCGTGATGGCCATGGGCTTGAACATCTTCCCCTCGATGCCGCTCAGGGCGAGGATGGGCAGATAGACCACGCCGATGATGACTTCACCGAACGCGGCCGCCTGTCTCACCTCCACCGCGCTGCGATAGACGACTTCGTCGCGCTCCTCACGCGTGAGGGCCCGGCCCAGCGTGTGGCTCTGCTCCGAAATGTGCCGCACCGCGTTCTCCACGATGATGAGCGCGCCGTCGACGATGAGGCCGAAGTCGATGGCTCCCAGGGACATCAGGTTTCCGGAGACGCCCAGCGCCCGCATCCCGATGAAGGCGCAGAGCATGGACAGGGGAATGGCCGCGGCGGCCAGGAGTCCCGCGCGCAGGTTTCTCAGCATGACGAAGAGCACGACGATGACGAGCAGACCGCCCTCGACGAGGTTCTTCGCCACCGTTTGGATGGTTTTCCGGACGAGGTCCGTGCGGTCGTAGAAGGTGTCGATGGTGACGCCAGGAGGCAGGGTGGGGCGGATCTTCTCCACCTCGGCCTTCACGTCGTTGACCACCTCGCGCGAGTTCTGCCCGATGAGCATCATCACGATGCCCGTGACGGCCTCGCCCCGGCCGTCACGCGTCACAGCGCCCTGGCGGACCTGTGGAGCGAACGCCACGTTGGCAACGTCTCGGACATAGACCGGGACTCCTTGTGGAGACGTGGAGAGGACGATGCTGCGGATATCATCCAGTGTCTCCACAAGGCCTTCGCCACGGATGAGCACCTGCTCCGGGCCGCGTGCGATGTACGCGCCTCCGGCGTTGGCGTTGTTCTCCTCCAGGGATTGGAACACCTGGCCCAGAGACAGGCCGTAGGCCGTGAGCTTGGAGGGGTCCACCTGCACCTCATAAGTCTTGAGCTCTCCGCCGAAGGCGTTGACCTCGACGACGCCGGGCACGGCACGTAGCCGCGGGGAAACCTGCCACTCCAGGATGCTGCGCAGCTCCATGGGGCCCTGACCCTCGCCCCGTACTTCGAACTGGTAGATTTCTCCCAGGCCCGAGGAGATGGGCCCCATCTCCGGAGAGCCGTAGCCTTCGGGGATGCTTTCGCGCGCCGCTGTCAGCCGCTCCTGGATGAGCTGCCGCGCGAAGTAGATGTTCACTTCGTCCTTGAAGACGACGGTGACGACGGACAGCCCGAACTTGGAGACGGAGCGAATTTCCTCGGTGTCCGGCAAGCCGCTCATCGCGGTCTCGACGGGCACGGTGATGAACCTCTCCACCTCTACGGGCCCAAGGCCCGGCGAGGATGTGAGGATTTGGACCTGCACGTTGGTGACGTCCGGTACCGCGTCGATGGGCAGTGAGCGCAGCGCGTTGAGGCCGAAGCCGACGAGCACCGCCGTCAGGATGAAGATGAGGATGCGGTTCTTGATGGAAAAGTGGATGAGCCTGTCGAACATGGCGCCCGCCTAGTGGGAGTGGCCCTCGCCCATGCTCTCCTTCGAGAGTTCGGACTTGAGGATGAAGGCTCCTTGCGTGACGAAGGAGGTACCGGGCTGAAGACCTGAGAGGATTTCCACGTCCTGGGCGGAACTGGCGCCAGTCTGGACCTCGACGGGGCGGAAGCGGTTCTCGCCGGCTGGGACGAAGACCACCTGCTCTTCGCCGACCTTTTGCACGGCCTCTCGTGGGACAACGATGCGTGTGGGCGAGGCGGAGCCAGAGTCTCGTGTCTCTCCCGAGGTGGTGGCGATTTCCGCCTGGGCGAACATGCCCGGCTTGAGCGCCCCATCGGTGTTGGACACCACGACTCGTACCGGAATGGTGCGAGTCTTCTCATCAACGACGTCTCCGATGTAGTCCACGCGGCCCGTGAAGCGCTGGCCCGCCCGTGCTTGGACGGTGATTTCCACCGGCTGACCGGCATGGACCTGCGGGAGCTGAGACTCCGTCAGGTCCAACTGCACCCAGAGTTCCGTGAGGTCCGCCACCGTGAAGAGGGACGTGGCCGCCTCCACCGCCTGGCCCACCGTGCCCGAAATCTCCACCACCGTGCCTGTCAGTGGGCTGATGGCCGGAAAGCGCGAGCTGTAGTGCTCGTTGCTACGCAGCGTGCTGATTTCTCCGTCGGAAAGGCCGAGCGCATGAAGCCGGCCGTCGGCGGCGTTGCGCTCCGCCTCGGCGGTGACGAAGGTGCTTTCCGCCTCGCGCATGTCCCGCTCGCTGGTGATTCCTTTAGCAAGCAGATCCTTCTCCCGGCGGAAGTTCTGCTCCGCCACGCGCGCCTTGGTCGCGGCGGAGAGGTAGTCCGCTCGCGCCTGGCCAAGCTCAGGGCTCTCGAGATGGCCCAGCACCTCCCCCTTTTTCACCTTCTGGCCGAGAGCTACCTGGATGGTGGCGAGTCGTCCTGGAACGCGGGAGGCCACTCTGGCTACGCCTTGCTGGGTGAAGGTGATACGCGCTGGCACGATGAGGCCGGTTACGAGGGGCTTTGCCTCTGCCTGGGCCAACTGGAGCTGCGCCGAGCGCAGCGCCTCTGGCGTGAGGGTGATGACCTCGTCATGTTTTTCTCCCCCCTCACCATGGGTTTCGCCTTCTTCCTTCTCGTGGTCGTGGCCCTCTTCTTCGGCGTGGGGCTTGCCCTTCGTCTCCTTGCCGGACGGGGCCGTCTTCGCTTCATCGGAGGGGGGGGCGGCCTTCTTGTCGGAGCAACTGGCCAGAAGAAGGGCCGCCGCCAGGACGATGGACAGATTCGTGTGAACGTTCATTGGATGTTCCCCACCACTTTCTTGAGTTGGGCCTCCGCGGCGTTGAGTTCCTCAAGGGCCTCGATGTAGCTACGGCTCGTATCGAGGGCCTCGCGCCGGATGATGAGCAGCTCCAGGAAGTCCACCTTCCCGGCCCGATAGGCCTCATTGATCAGCTTTAAGTTCTCTTGCACGGCCGCCATCACATCGCCGCCGAACACCTCCGCGGCTGACAGGGCAGTGCGGTAGCGCTCGAGGGCGAGCACCACCTCGGAACGCACGAAGCGTTCGGTGGCGGCGAGCGCCCGCTCCGCCTGGGCCGCCCGTGCCGTGCTAATCCCTCGCGCCGCTTGGTTGCGGTTGAAGAGGGGCAGGTCGATGCCGAGTGTGCCTTGGACGATTTGGGCGTCCTCCTCCTGGCTGTAGCTCACCCCCAATCGAGGGCGGGGTAGCGCCCCCCGGCTGGCGAGCCGGACCTCTGCCTGGGCTGCCTCCAACTCGGCCTTGGCTGCCTTGAGGTCCGCGCGTTGCGCCGCCGCTCGCTCCAGGAGGACGGAAAGGATTGGGGGCGCGGCCGCCTCCGCGCGCAGGTTCCCTTCGGGTGCGATGTCCTCAGTTGGTTCGATGCCCAGCAGCAGTCGCAGCTCTCCGAGGGCCTGCGTCCGGCGCTGGACGGCGCGAACACGGGCACGCTGGGTCTGGCCCAGCGCCACCCGCGCGGTGTTCACTTCGATGCGAGAGGCGGCTCCAGCCTGCAGTCGCTGCTCTGCGGCATCCCGGCCCTGCTCTGCGAGTACGAGTGCATCATTGGCCAGTTGCAGTTCCTGCTCGGCCGCGAGGGCCCTGCCGAAGGCTTGGCGCACTTCGGCCGCGAGCTCTACCTGAGAGACCGCGAGGCGCGACTCGCTCGCGGAAAGTGTCGCCGCTGCGGCGTCCCTGCGCGCTCCGCGCTGGCCGAAGAGTTCCAGTTGTTGGCTCACCCCGGCGCCCACGTCGACGTTGTTCCCACTCGCGCGAAAGCGTGGGCCGACGGCGACTTGTAGGTCCGGATTGGTCTGGAACAGGAGGGATGCTCCCGAAAGCTGAGCTCGAGCTGCGGCGGCATCGGCCTGGGTGGAAATGAGTCGGGGGCTGCGTTCGAGTGCGAGTGCCACAGCTTGCTCCATCGTGAGAGGGCGGGCCGCGAAGGCCGGCACCGCGACGAGCAGGAGCGGGAGCAGACTTATGAGACGGATTGATGGAGACACGACGCTCACCAAATTGAAAAGAGGTAGGGCCGCGCCTGGGCTGGAGGATGTGCGGAACCGGCGGAGTCAGACCGTCAGGACGCGAGCACACCTGCAGCGTCAGCCGCAGCTGATGAGTGGATGAGAGATGGCCCAAGGCCGGCGCCGCGCATGGCGGTACCGGGCACGCCTGAGCAGGCACATGCGTCCGGTCCGTTCGCGCGTCATCGGCGCGAAGGCGCGGCCTATCTCCCGGTCTCTCGAAGCGAGAGTCCCCGTAAGCGTGCGAGAATTGCCGCACGCGCATGGCCGCGGGACGTCACGGCCACAGCACGGCTGGAGGTGGAGGGGCGCACGAACCGGCCGTTAGGCCGATATAGGCGGACGCAGGAGGCGGGGACGCACTTCCTCGGCCGCCTCCTGGTTCTGCCCGACAATCTTCGGCGGTTTGACCGTGATGGCCCAACCCGGTGACGGCAGGGATTCAGGAATGACGGACTGGCTGGGGCAGCACCCGCAATGGTGCTCGGTTGGGCCACAGCCGTGCTCCCGGCTGGACTCTCCCAGGTCTGACTCGTCCGCAATGGAGTGCGCGAGATGCCCGGACGCCGCGTAGTGAACGGCCATCTCGACGGCCTCCCCGAAGGAAGGCACGAGGCCGTTGACCAGCACGATGAACATCAGAAGGCGCAGCACGGTGTCTTCGTAGTGACTTTAGTGGAAGAAGGCAATACGGCTGGTGGTCACGGTTTGCTGGCGCACGGATTCACCTCGTTCAGGGGGCCTGCCTGGGGGGCCCTTGCCCTTCCTGCCGGGCAGCTTCTTGGAAGATGGCCTGGAGGTCCCCTGGAATGGGCATGGGCGTGAAGATGCCCACGTTGGCGCCTCCGGTGTTGCCGAGGGGAGCGCGCCCGAGCCAGGAGCCAGGGGCGGCCAGCAGCAATCGGGGCAACTGTCCGGCCAGCTCGCTCAGGTTTCCTCTCCTCCATGCGAAGCAGAACATGGCTAGGTGGACCTGAAGATGAGGCCACGCGTGAGCCTGGCTCAGAATGTGAGCGCGTTCCAGCGAATGCCACGCCAGTTGGAGGTGGCCTTTGGCCTCGGCCTCGGAGGCTTGTCGCAGTTCCTTCTCGAAATGAATTCGCAACTTCGGTTCCATCAAGGCGCCTCCTTCTGATGCGTCAGTGACACGCAGCGCAGGTGTCCTCGCCCCGCCACGCTTCCCGGCCTTCCTTCACAAGGAAGAGCGTCATCCCAAGGGCGGCCACTGGGTCCGCCCACCACCAACCGAAAGCCGCGTTGAGGCCGATACCACCCAAGGTGATGAGGGACAGCCACCAGCACGCAGTGGTCTGGAGGGCATCGGCTTCCATGGCGCGGCTGCCCAGGGCCACGGCGGTCCGCTTTTTCGCGCGCGCGAGCCACATCATTACCGCCAGTGAGACAGTCGCAAGAATGAGGCCGACGAGGCTCGTCTTGGGCCGCTCGCTGTTCAGAAGCGATGTCGATGCTTCCCATGCCACGAATGCGGCCAGCGCGAAGAGTGACAGTCCGATGAGCCGGTGCGCGCGGCGGTCCAGTTGCTCCAGTTCCCCGGGAGTGCGCCGAGCTCGCCGCTCCGCCGAGAGGCGCCACAGCATGATGGCTGCGGAAGTGCTCTCCACGAAGCTGTCCACTCCGAAGCCGAGTAGCGCCACGCTGCCGGCAGCGAGGGCTGCGGCCACGGCGATGGTGCCCTCGATGAGGTTCCATCCCACGGTGACCAGCGTCAATGCCTTGGCCCGTTTGAGAATCGGCAGTCTTCCGTCGGGGAAGGTGGCCGTCTCAGACATGATTTTCCTCTCCAGGGTGCGCCACGACAGGCTCCTCGGCGGGCGCGATGTTGCAGCAGTTGGAAAGCTGCCCCGCCTCCACCTGGAGCGTGACGTGCTCGATGCCGAACTCATCGTGGAGTTGCCGCTTCATGCGGTCGAGGAGCGGGTCGTCCAGTTGTATCCCCCGAACGACGAGATGCGCGGTGAGGGCCGCCTCGGTAGTGCTTATGGCCCAGACGTGCAGGTCATGCACGTCGACGACGCCAGGTGCTCGGCTCAGCTGCTCCCGTACCAAGGTCATGTCGATGTTCTGCGGCACTGCATGCAAGGCGAGATTGACGGAGTCTTTGAGTAGTCCCCATGTCCCCCAGAAAATGAGGACTGCGATGAGGAGCGTCACCACGGGGTCGAGCCATGCCCATCCGGTGAAATGGATGAGGGCGCCGGCCAGGACGACACCGAGCGACACTCCTGCGTCCGCAGCCATGTGGAGGAATGCACCCCGGATGTTGAGGTCGTCCTTGCGGCCCTTCCAGAAGAGCATGGCCGTGGCGGTGTTGATGATGATGCCCACCCCGGCTACCGCCATGATGGTGACGCTGGAGACAGGAGCGGGCTCTCCGACGCGCTGCACAGCCTCCCATCCGATAGCGCCCACGGCGACGAGCAGGAGGAGGGCATTGAGGAGGGCTGCCAGGATGGACGAACTGCGCAGACCATAGGTGTGGCGGGCTGTCGGCTTTCGCCTAGCCAGGATGCTCGCCCCCCAGGCGAGCATCAACCCGAGGACGTCGCTCAGGTTATGGCCGGCATCCGCCACTAGCGCCAGAGAGTTGGAGATGACGCCGAAGGTGGCCTCGACAGCAACGAAGGCCAAATTGAGGGTTACACCGATGGCAAATGCCCGTCCGGGTGAATCGGGTGCGTGACTGTGGGAACCTGACATGGGCGTGGGTGCCTCCAGAGTGAAAACAGTTCCGCTGCACACTCCTTTTCCGGTGTGCCAGCAGGGACTTCCTGAAATCTACCTGGGCTGACGAACGGATTTGCCCAGGGTTACACCTCCACGTTTTTGTCGCGCGCGGACGCTGACGAAGCGGCCCCGCCAGCGCCCGATGGGAGTGCACGCCTTCCCCGACCTCCGAATTCTCATGGCTGCCTGGAGCTCAGCTCCGGTTTCTTCGCCGTCGAGCAGGCGAAGGGGACCGCGCCCGCAGTGCTTGGGACGCCAACCACCCTATGGGAGCGCCCACTGTGAATCCCAAGAAGAGGCAGGCCGCAGCGAACGTGATGTCGGCGCGGGGTTCGCCCCAGTTGTAGATGAACAGGCTCGTTCCGAGCGCAGTACCAGCCCAGAGCGCGTATCGGCGGAGCTGGAGGCGGGCTTGAAGCACCGAGGCTGTGAGCAGCACGAGGCCCGCAGCCCAGGATACAAGAAGGGGGGGCCACCGGTTGCGGTAGAACTCCACGCGCAAAGGGCCTTCAAGGCTCCCCTCCAACTGCTCCACCGTCAGCGCGTGTACGCCTCGCGGGATGGAGCCTCGCTGATGGAAGCTCAATCGGTTGCGCCAGACATGGGTGCGCCCGCGCTTCGCCCGGATGTAGGTACGCGACCGCTCCAGCGTCCCACGTATCATCTCCTCCATTCCCGCTATCGAAAACAGGATTTCGGTGTCGCCTGTTTGGGCGAGCCTGCCCCTCACCACGACGAGGACCCTTCCATTCACAGAAGGAGGGAGGGGGATGCTCTGTCCCTTCTCCGTCACTTCGACGGCAGCAAGTGGCTGCCCAGGCAGAACTGTTTCGAGGGCGGGTAGGGCAGCCAGCACGAGCACGAGGACCATCACGAATATGGACGCGGTGCGCGCCCAGCGCGCTTTAGTGCCTCGCCAGCCTTCGTGCAGCATCGCGCCGCAGAGGCCCAGCGCCGCAACGGCGATGAAGGCGGCTGCAGCGTCGCCATCCGCGAGGCGTTCCATCATAGGGGTGGGCATGTGCTGGTCCGGTCCCGGGTGCGATGCAGGGCTCTCATCTCAGGCTGGCTCACATGGACAGTCCACGCAGCCTCGCTCGCAGCAGGAGGGGCCGCAGGACTGCACCAGCCTCCTGCCCAGTGCCTGCCGGGCCCGGTGGAGGCGGACCTTGGCGTTGGTGGGGGTGATGCCAGCCGCTTCGGCGAGCGCCGCGAGGCTCTGACCTTCTAGATCCACCCTGCGCAGGGCCTCCGCGTACTCCGGCTTCAAAGTAGTGACGAGGGCAGAGATGCATGTGCAGACAGTCCTCTCCAGCTCGTTTGCATCCTCAGTGGACAGCAGGCTGTCACCGACCCATTCGCGCCGGGCGTGCTCCTCGCGCTTTTGGCGCCGGTGGCGGTCAATGAGTGCATTGCGCAGCAGCCGATAGAACCAGGCCACCGCGCTCTCCTCATGGCGCAGGGTGGCCCCACTCTCTACTCCCTTAAGGAGCGCGGACTGGAGGACCTCTTCGGCCCCCTCGGCACTGCCGATGCGTGGCGTCAGAAAGGCGAGGAATCGCTGCCGGTTTTGGAGCAGGAGCGTGAGTGTCTCTGGGCTCATGGGCTGGGCCTCTCAACTCGCCGCACGGGTTGACTCCCCCTCGGGTGCCTGCGTAACGCTTGCCCGAGCAGGGGGGCTCAGGAGGGGGGCTTGCCGCCCACCGCCGAACACGGAGTAGAGGACCGGAAGCACCACCAGGGTGAGCAGTGTGGAGGAGAGGATGCCGCCGATAACCACGGTGGCGAGAGGTCGCTGGACTTCCGCTCCCACGCCTGTGTTGAGCGCCATGGGCAGAAATCCGATGGCGGCTACGGCGGCCGTCATCAGCACGGGCCGCAGGCGTGAGAGGGCCGCTTCGCGGATAGCTTCGCTCAATGCGTGGCCTGCATCGAGGAGGGAGCGCACGCGTGAGACGAGCACCATGTCTCCCAGCACCGACACCCCGGAGAGGGCGATGAAGCCCACTGCGGCGGAGATGGAGAAGGGCAGTCCCCGCAGCAGGAGCGCGAGCACTCCGCCTACCAGTGCGAAGGGCACTCCCGCGAAGATACGCACGGAGTCGAGGACGCGCCGGTAGGTGAGGTAGAGCAGGAGGAAAATGAGGGCCAGGGCTAGCGGCACCACGATGAGCAGGCGCGCCTGGGCACGCTCCAGGTGCTCGAACTGTCCGCCGAAGCGGAGGTAGTAGCCCGCGGGCAGCTCCAGCTTCTCGTCCAGCGCGTGGCGCACCGCCTCGACAAAGCCGCCGAGGTCTCGGTCGCGCACGTTGGCCTGCACGACGATGCGGCGCTTGCCCCACTCTCGCTGGAGCGTGGTGGGCCCGGACACCTCGCGGATGCGGGCAAGCCGCCCCAGCGGCACGCGTGCATCCCCGGGCCCCGTCACCGGTATCGTGGCCAGCTTCGCCGGGTCATCCCGGTACTCCTCGGACAGACGCACGGCCAGGTCGAAGCGCCGCTCGCCCTCGCGCACCTCGCCCACGCTCCGGGTGCCCACCGCCTCGACGATGTCGAGCACCGCACGGGTGGAAATGCCGTGACGGGCCACGGCCTCTCGGTCCACTGTCACCTCGAGCACGGGCTGGCCCGTCAGCTGCTCCACGGTGACGTCGGCGGCGCCTGGGATGGCCTTGACCAGGCCCTCAATCTCACGGGCCTTGGCCTTCAGCACGTCCAGGTCGTCCCCGAAGAGCTTGATGCCCACGTCGCTGCGCACGCCCGCAATCATCTCGTTGACGCGCATCTCGATGGGCTGGAGGAATGCCATGCGCATCCCGGGCAGGTCCGCCAGCTCCGCCTTCATCTCCGCCACGAGTTCGTCCTGAGTGGCGGCCCGCTTCCAGGCCTCGCGCGGCTTGAGGGTGATGAAGGCGTCGGACAGCTCGATGCCCATGGGGTCCGTGGCCACCTCCGCCGTGCCAGTGCGCGTCCACACGCGTTGAACCTCGTCAGGGAACCGGGCGAGCAGCACCTTCTCAATCTCGGTGCCATAGCGGACGGACTCGGTGAGGGAGACCTCGGCTAGGCGCACGGTGTTGATGACGAGCGTGCCTTCGGACAAGCGTGGGACGAACTCGCTGCCGAGCTGCGTGGCGGCGATGAGTGCACCCACGACGAGGAGCCCCGCGCCGGCGAGGACGGCCCGAGTGTGAGTGAGGGCCCAGTCGAGGACCGGCTGGTAGCAGCGCTTGAGGAAGGTGACGAGGCGCGGCTCGCGGTGGTGCCCTCCGCCACGCTTCAAGGCGAAGGACGCCAGCACCGGCATCAACGTCATGGAGAGCAGCGCGCTGCCCAGCAGGGCGAAGATGACCGTGAGCGCCATGGGGCGGAACAGCTTTCCCTCCACGCCCTCCAACGCGAGAATGGGCAGGTACACCACCATGATGATGAGTTCACCGAAGAGGGTGGGCCCGCGCACCTCGACGGCGGCGTCGCGCACCACCTCGAGGATGGACCGACTCCCCCTGGCCTCGGCGAGCCGCCGCTCCGCGTTCTCCACGAGGATGACGGAGGAGTCGACGACGAGCCCGAAGTCGATGGCTCCCAACGACATGAGGGTGCCGGCGATGCCGAAGCGCAGCATCGCGTTGAAGGCGAACAGCAGGGACAGGGGAATGGCCGCCGCGACGATGAGCCCCGCGCGCCAGTTGCCCAGGAAGAGGAAGAGGACGGCGATGACGAGGAGCGCACCCTCAAGGAGGTTGGTTCGCACTGTGCGCAGCACGTGGTCCACCAACTCGGTGCGCTCGTAGACGGGCTCCACGGAGACGTCTTGGGGTAGGGTGCGCTTCACCTCCTCGAGCCGTTGCGCCAATGCCTTCGTCACTGTGTGGGAGTTCTCGCCCACCAGCATGAAGCCCAGGCCCAGGACGGCTTCGCCTTCACCATCCGCCGTGGTGGCGCCCCGGCGGATTTCGTGGCCCACCTCCACACGGGCCACATCCCGGATGCGCACGGGCACGCCGTTGTGCGCCGCGACGACGACGTCCTCGACGGCCTTGCCGTCCTCCAGGACACCCACGCCGAGGACGAGGCTCGCCGCGCCCCCGCGCTCCACCATGCCGCCCCCCACGTTCGCGTTGTTCTCCTCCAGCGCGCGGTAGACGTCCTGCAGCGAGAGATTGAATTGCTGTAAGCGGCGCGGCTCCACGACGACGTGCCACTGCTTCTCCTGGCCGCCCCAGGCATTCACCTCTGCCACGCCGGACACGCTGCGCAACTGTGGAGCGATGACCCAGTCATGCAGCGTGCGCAGCTCCTCGAGGCTCTTCGTCCGGCTCTTGACGAGGTAGTGGAAGACCTCGCCCAGGCCTGTGGCCACCGGCCCCATCGTCGGGCGCTCGATGCCCGCGGGGACAGAGACCTGGCCGAGCCGCTCGGAAACCTGTTGCCTCGCGAACCACAGGTCCGTGCCGTCGCTGAATTGGAGCGTCACCTGGGACAGGCCGAACTTGGAAATGGAACGCAGCTCGCTGACGTGGGGCAGGCCCGCCAGCGCCTGCTCGATGGGGATGGTGAGCTGCCGCTCCACCTCGATAGGGGTGAGGGCCGGGGCCATGGTGTTCACCTGCACCTGCGTGGGCGTGGTGTCAGGGATGGCGTCGATGGGAAGTGCCCGGAAGGCCAGCAGGCCCGAAATGACGAGGGCCAGGGTGCCAAGGAGGACGGCCCAGCGGTGTGCTAGGGACCAGTCGATGACTCGGGTCAGCATGGGACTATTCGCCTCCCTCTGTCTCGCAGCAGCCCGCACCGATGGACTCCTTGAGGATTTCCGTCTTGAGGAGGAACGCGCCAGTGGTGACGACTTCCGCACCAGCCGAGAGTCCCTTCACCACGGCGACTTCTTCACGGGTGCCGGCACCCAGCTCCACCACGACGGGCTCATAGAGGCCCGCGCCCTTCTTCACGAAGACGAGCGCGCGGCCCTCGGCGCGTTGGATGGCCTCGCGGGGGACCAGCACGGACTCCTGCTCGGCGGTCACCTGCACCCTGGCGCGGAGGAAGAGCCCCGCCTTGAGGGCGCCGTCCGGGTTGGGCAGCTCCACGCGGGCGCGCACGGTGCGGGTGGCCGGGTCCACGGAGGCGCCCACGCGGGTGAGGGTTGCCTCACGCGTCTCGCCGGGCATGCTCTCGAATGAGAGCGTGACGCGCTGGCCCGCGCGCACCATTCCCGCGTCGGCTTCGGGCACCTCTAGGAGGGCCCACATGGTGTCCAGGTCAGCGATTTGGAGGAGCGTCTGCCCCGCACCCACCTGCCTGCCGGGGACGGCGTCACGTGCCACCACGGTGCCGGAGAAAGGCGCCGTCATCACGTAGGTCCCCTGCTGGCTGCGGACGGAGGCCCCTGCGGCGGTCAGGGATGCGCGGGCCGCGTCGCGCTCGGCCTCGGCCTCGGCCACCTCCGCCTGGGCTTGCTCCAGGTCCTTGCGTGCGCTGATGCCCCGCTCGACGAGCGACTGCTCGCGTGTGAGCGCGGCGCGCGCGACTCCAAGCCGTGCCTGGGCCGATGAGAGGCGCCCCTGGTCTGTGCCTACGGCGCCGGAGGTCATCACCACGAGGGGTTGCCCGGCCTTCACCTCGTCGCCGACGTCCACACGGACTTCCAGAACCAGCGCCTCGCTTCGGGCCGACATCTGAGCCAGCCGGTTGTTGTTGAAGGCGAGCTGACCAACAACGTCCAGGGTGCGAGAAAAGGGCCGCTTCTCCACGCGACGTGTCTGGATGCCGGCCTCTCGAGCGGTTTCGGCGGAGGCGAGCCGAACGCGCGTTCCTGGCTCGGGGAAGGTGGGCGGCTCCGCGCCCGCCGCCTTCACCAGCTCAGGGTGACAGTACGGACAGACGGATTCCGGAAAGCCGTGCTCCCGGCAGTAGTCGCCCGCCTCGATGAACTTCGCGACGAGCGCCGGGTTGCACTTGGTGCACTTCGACTCGGGGACCGAGTGCTCCTTGCACCAGTCCTTTGGCGCGGTGGCCTGTGCGGTGAAGGCGAGGTTCGGGTTGCACTGGAGGCACTGGGACTCTGGCACTCCGTGCTCCTCGCACCAGTCGTCTTGCGCCTTGAAGACGTCGATGAGGTCCGGATTGCACCGGGTGCACAGCTCCGCCGGCACCTTGTGTTCGCACAGATGTAGGGACTGGGAGGGGCCGGAAGCGCCTCCCGCGGCGGCCGGAGGCGCGGAGGACTTCTCCGCCACGGCGGGCTTCGACCCCTTCGAGCAGTTGGCTGTGCCCAGGGCGAGCAGGGCCAACAGCATCACCGGACCGACGCGGGAGGCTGGCATCATCTACTTCACGCCCTTCTTGGAGAGTTCTGGGTTGCAGATAGAGCACTGGGACTCAGGTCGCTCGTGCTCCGCGCACCAGTCGCCCTTGGCCTTGAAGACGGCCGCGAGCTTCGGGTTGCAGCGAGTGCACAGGGACTTTTGGATGCCGTGCTCACACTTGGGCTTCTCGGCCTCGGCGGCCTGGGCCTTCTCGGTGGGCTTGGTCTCCTCGGCCAGCGCGGGGATGACGGGAAGGGTGAGAAGCGAGACGACGATGGACAGGGTGCGCAACGAACGCATGAGGAAACTCCAGCCGGGGCAGTCGCCCATGGCGGTGAATTCCCGCGCGAGAGTGCGCGGGGAGGATGGACAGGGCTTCAGGCGAAGAGGACGCGCATGCGCACGCACGGACCCGGCAGGGCTCGCGCACGGCACACGTCTCCCGTGAAGGGAGGCGTCAGGCTCTAGGCGGTTGGAAGATGTCGGTAGCGGTCCCGGAGAGGACCGGCTCGTCCACGTGGCTGGGCACCAGCGGCGGTGTGGGCGCGGCCGCGAGGTCCCCCATGACGGGAACCGGAGCGGGGGCTGCTCTCAGCGGGCAGCATGGGCACAGGACGCAGCTGGGGGCGCAGTCCGTGCAGTCATCGCCTTCATCCTCCATGCAGTCGGCGTGCGTGTCCGAAGCGAAGGCCAGCGTCTGGAAGACGCCGCCCGTCGTCAGGACGAGGAGCACGACCATGAGTCGCAAGAGGAGCTGCATCCAGTAGGTGGCTTACAAAGGCCCAGGGGAAGAGTCAATCCGCCGAGCCGGTCGCCCGGGTGGCACGCTCGCGGGTCAACCTTTCCAGGAGGCGTCGCATGGCTCTGGAGTCCCAGTCCCGTGGGCCAGGGAAGCGGGCGACCAGCTGCCCTTCGACGACGAGGATGCTCGTTGGGAGCTGCTCCACCCCATACTCGCGGGCGACCTTCTCGCCCACATCCAGGCGCAGGCGGAGTTCCGGCGGGGGAGGGCCCTCGAAGAATGACTCCACTGCCTTGAGGTCCGCATCGTGGCTGAAGACGACGACCCGAAGTCCCTCGGGAGGCGACTCGGCCAGGGAGAGGAGATGGGGCGTCTCCTCCCGGCATGGAGGGCACCAGGAAGCCCAGAAGACTACCAGCAGTGCGAGTGGGCCCGGTGCATCTGCGAGCATCGGTGCAGGTCCATCAATCCGGATGTAGCTGGGCGGAGGTTCGTTCCGGCAGGCACAGGTCATTGCCAGAAGAATGAGCGCCAGCAGACATGGGGGACGATGGATGCGCATCACTCCAGACGCTATCTCACGGTCCGACGTTAGGGCGCCACGATGTGTGCGGCTCAGCAGCCAAATCGACGACCCGCTCACGGAACCCCGGCGGGTATGGAGGGCGTGACTTCGGCATCGTGGGACCCTTTTCGCACAGCGGGTGGGACTCCACGAAACCGGGGCAACTTCCCCCCTTTCTAGTCAGCCCAGGCAAAGCGATGACCGTGCGCGCCTCGCCCACCCGCCTTGACGCGCTGAGGTCTGTTCCCAGGCCTGCGCTCGCCGCCCTGCCACCCTCCTCCTGGTCATCGCTTCTGGGGTGTCACAGGAAGTTTGCAGAGGCCGATGTTGTGGTGGGCCATAGGATATTCGAATATCGTAATATCCTCATGGCACCTGCCGCCGCCTCTTTAGATGTTCGGTCCGCCTCCCGCCTCTTTAAGGCGTTGGGAGACGAGACTCGCCTACGCATCGTCGCGCTCCTCAGTCATGGGGAGCTGTGCGTCTGCCACTTCGAGTCAGCCCTGGACCTGACCCAGTCCAACACCTCCCGGCAGCTCGGCGTGCTGAAGAACGCAGGCATCGTCGAGGCCCGCCGAGACGGAAGCTGGGTGTACTACCGACTGGCTCCGCAACTGGACGAGGTGTGCAAGGCCCAGCTCAAGGCGCTCGTGTCCGCCTTCACCAAGAGGGATGTCCTCCGGGAAGACGTCGCGCGCCTCCTCAAGTCCCGCGGCCCCAACGCCTGCAAGTAGACCCAAGAGCCTTCTCATGACCGCAACCACTGCTCCAGACAGCATCGTCAAGAAGCTCTCCGTCATCGACCGGTTCCTGCCGGTGTGGATCTTCGCCGCCATGGGCCTGGGCATCGGCCTGGGCAGAGCTTTCCCGGACCTGGGCGCTAGGCTGGACACGGTGAGGCTGGACACCGTGTCCCTGCCCATCGCCATTGGCCTCTTGTGGATGATGTACCCGGTGCTAGCGAAGGTGCGTTACGGCGAACTGGGCCGGTTGCGCGCGCGGGGCAAGCTCTTCACCACGTCCCTGGTGCTGAACTGGGTTGTGGGGCCGGTGTTGATGTTCGCCCTGGCTTGGCTCTTCCTTCCGGACCTTCCGCACTACCGCAACGGTCTGGTTCTCATCGGCCTGGCCCGTTGCATCGCCATGGTCCTCATCTGGAACATGCTCGCGTGCGGGAGCAATGAGGTGGCCGCCGTGCTGGTGGCGCTCAACTCGGTCTTCCAGATTCTCTTCTACTCGGTGCTCGGCTGGCTCTTCCTCACCGTCATTCCTGGCTGGCTCGGCGCGGATGTGGCGGCGTTCGACGTATCCATGTGGAGCATCGCCAAGAGCGTGCTCATCTTCCTGGGCGTGCCCCTGGTGGCTGGCGCGCTGACGCGCATCGGCCTCACTCGGCTCAAGGGAGAGGCATGGTACGAGCAGCGCTTCCTGCCGCGCTTGGGGCCTACCGCGCTCATTGGCTTGCTCTACACCATCGTCCTCATGTTCGCGATGCAGGGGGAGAAGATTACCCGCCTCCCGCTGGACGTGGTGCGCATCTCCCTCCCGCTGATTGTCTACTTCGTCATCATGTTCACCAGTGCCTTCTTCCTCTCCAGGAAGCTGGGCTTCTCCTATGAGGAAACGGCGTCGTTGTCGTTCACCGCCGCGGGCAACAACTTCGAGTTGGCCATCGCCGTGGCGGTGGGCGTGTTCGGTATGGCCTCGGGAGAGGCGCTGGCGGGCGTAGTGGGGCCGCTCATCGAGGTTCCCGCCCTCATCGCCTTGGTCTACCTGTCGCTTTGGCTCAGGCGTCGGCTTTTCCCCGGAGCCGGTGAAGCTGTGCTGCCTCGTCGTTTCGAGGGGAAGGCGCCTGCGTCCGGGCCTGGCGAAGCGCACCCGTAGGACCCGGCTGCCGACGTCGTCCCCTAGGTGCTCCTTCTCGAGGCCCCGTGATTCCTCCAACGCCCTTCAAAGTGCTCTTCCTCTGCACGGGCAACACTGCCCGTAGCATCCTGGCCGAGTTCCTGCTCAAGCGCTTGGGGGGCGAGCGCTTCGAGGTGCACAGCGCGGGTGCTGCGCCGAAAGGTGACGTCCATCCCCTCGTCCTCCGGCTGCTTCGAGAGCGCTTCCGCATTCCCGCTGCCGACGCGCGCAGCAAGTCCTGGGAGGAGTTCCGGGACGTGCGCTTCGACTTCGTCATCACCCTTTGCGACAAGGCGCGTGAGTCCTGCCCGGTGTGGCCGTATCAGCCCGTCATCGCTCACTGGGGAAGTGCGGACCCGGCGGCAGTAGAGGGTGGCGAGGCGGAGAAGGAGTCGGCCTTCCTCAAGGTGTCCATGGAGATCTCCCGCAGGCTGGAGCTATTCCTCGCACTACCCATCGAGAAGCTAGACCGGCTGCGCCTGACGGCGCTCACCCGCGGCATTGGTGAGCAGTAGCCGGCTTTCCAAGGAGTCGTCACGATGAAGACGGTCATCTTCGCTTGCGTACACAACGCCGGCCGCTCGCAGATGGCGGCGGCCTTCTTCAACGCCCTGTCGGACCCAGCCAAGGCGCGCGCCGTGTCTGCTGGTACCCAGCCGGGAGAGCGCGTTCACCCCGAAGTGCAGGCTGCCATGACGGAGGTGGGCATCGACCTGTCGGGCGCCAAGCCTCAGCGCCTCACCGATGAGCTGGCCCAGGGCGCTCAGTGGCTCATCACCATGGGCTGTGGCGATGCCTGCCCGTACGTGCCGGGGCTGAAGCGCGGCGACTGGCCTCTGGAAGACCCGAAGGGCAAGTCGGTGGAGCGCGTGCGCGAGATTCGCGACGACGTGCGCGCCCGGGTGGTTGAACTCCTGACCAGCGAAGGGTGGACGCGATGATGCCCACCCTTCGGCCCGCCCGCCCCGCCGACCTCGGCGCAGTTGAAGCACTCCTCGCTGGCGCAGACCTGCCCCGACAAGGAGTGGCCGACCACCTGCCTTACTTCCTCGTGGCAGAGAGCGAAGGCACGCTCGTGGCTGCAGCAGGGTTGGAGCTGTACGGGACGTGCGCCCTCCTTCGCTCCGTTGTCGTGAACGAGAACCAGAAGGGGAAGGGCGTGGGGGCAGAGTTGGTCCAACGGCTCGTTGAGCGAGCCGGCGCAGATGGGCTCGAGGCCTTGTTCCTCCTCACCACCACTGCTGCGGACTACTTCCCGCGCTTCGGCTTTGTCCGCATCGACCGCGCTGCCCTCCCCCCAGAGTTGCATGCCTCCGAGGAACTCCGTGGAGCATGCCCTGCGAGCGCGGTCGTGATGTGCCGCGTCATGGGGCGCCAGCCTTCGCCCTTTGTATCAGGGAAGTAGTCGGCTCGGCGGACGCACCGAGCTGACGATGCCCTGCGCGCGCATCGCTCGCTCGCCTTGACGCACTGCTTGGCGTGGCTTTGACGCACCGATGATGCAGCGGGCGAATTTCGGGTGGGCACAACGAGCCGAGGCAGTCAGTGCTTGTGGCGGTGGTGCTGGTCCGACACGTGCGGATGGTCGTGCGTGAGCGGCACATGCCGGTGGGGATGGCTGTGTGGTTCGGTCACATCAACGCCAGGGGGATGCGAGTGCTGGTGGTGCGTGCCATGGGTGTGCAGGTGCTCGTGCTCCAGTGCAGCGTGCGTGTGCACATGGCCGTGCCGCTCGCGCAGCAGAAGGAAGACGCCCGCGCCCATCAGTGCGCCCGCCAGCAGGTCCAGTGGCTGCATCCGCTCGCCAAGCAGGGGCACCGCTACGAGGGCTCCCACGAACGGAGCCGTAGCGAAGTAGGCGGCTTCGCGGGCCGCGCCCAGCAGGCGGAGGGCATAGGCATCCAGGACGATGGACAGCCCGTAGCTGGCGAAGCCGAGCAGCAGGGCCGCGCTCAAGATGTGCAAGGAGGGGAAGGGCTGCCCGGTGAGCCAGGCCAGTACGAGGGTGCACGTGCCGGAGCCGAGCGCTTTGATGCGCACAAGTGCGAGCGGGTCCTTGAGGGAGAGTCGCTGCGTGAGGTTGTTGTCCACGGCCCACGCCAGGCACGCGCCGGCCAGGGCCAGCACGCCGAGCACGTCCCCGTGCAACTCGCCCTGCTGGAAGCCGAGAACCGCGGCGCCCGCCATGATGAACCCAGCGGCGAAGGCGCCCGCCCGGCCCAGATGTTCGCCGAACACGAGCAGCGCCAGGAGGATGGTGAAGGGGCCCTCCAGGTTGAGGAGCAGTGAGGCTGCCACTCCGGAGAGCCGCTGCAGGCCCATCAGCATCAGCACCGGGCCAAGCACCCCGCCGCAGAGAATGACCCCCAGCAGCGGGGCGCCGTCGTTGCGCCCCAGGCGTGCCTCGCGGCTGGGGGCTCCCACCGGACGCAGTCGGCGCAGCGCTTCCAGACAGGCCATCCCCAGCCCGCCTCCCAGGTAGAGGAGCGAGGCCAACACCAGAGGAGTGCTGGAGGGCAGCAGCAGCTTCGCCACGGGCGCGCTGACCCCGAAGAGGGCCGCGGCGGACAGTCCAAGCACCGCGCCCTTCACACGTGGAGACACCGTCACGCTTCCTCCTCTCGAATCATGCCTGCGCCTGGACTGTTGGTAGGTACTATTGACGATAGTAGATGGCTGAGGATAGAACCGTCTTCGTGAAGAAGCGCACCTGGGAGCCGCTGGGCACGTTGGAAGCGGCCGTGATGAAGGTCGTCTGGACGCAGGCGCCCGTTACAGCCCGAGAGGTTTGCGACCGGATGACTGGCCGCGAGGAGCGGGCATACACGACCATCATGACGACGATGGACCGGTTGCACCGCAAGAGCCTGCTGGTGCGCGAGAAGGACGGCCTAGCCTGGCGCTACAACCCGGCCCTCTCCCAGCCTGAGTTTGAGAAGGCGCTGGCGGACGGGCTCGCGGCCGACATTCTCCAGTCGCATGGCGATGCGGCGCTGGCCGCGTTCGTGGACGCCGCGGCTGAGGTGGACGAATCGCTGCTCGACAGGCTCTCTCAGCTCATCGCCGAGCGGCGCAGAGGGCACAAGTGATAGCGGCCCTGGCGTTCCTCCTGGAGTGTGCAGCCGTGGCCGCTGCCACCGGAGTGCTGGCCTCGCTTCTGGTGGGAGTCGCCACCCTGTTGCCGTGGCCCGCGTCACGGATGCGCCCGGCGCTCCGTGCAGATGCGGCCTTTGTCGTGGGCACCCTCCCCGCAGTGGTGGCGCTGGCGGTGGTGTCCGCCGCTGCCGCGCCGTCCCTGTCCGCAATGCTGGGCTGGAGCCATGACCATTGTGGCAGTCATGGGCACCATCTCCATCTGTGCATCCTGCACTCGTCGGGGTTGAGGCCGGTGCTCGCGGTGGTGGGGGCGTTGGCGCTCGCCGTGTTCGTCTTCCGCGCGGGTGCGCTGCTGTGGCGCGTGCGGCATACGAGGGCCCGGCTGGCCGCGCTGGAAACGTTGGGCTCCGCTCGCCCAGGTGTGTTCCCAGTGGTGGCCGTTCCGGGAGCGCCGCGGCTTTGCCATGCCGCTGGGGTGTTCCACCGGCGAATCCTCCTGTCCGCCAGCTTGGAAGGAGCCCTGGACCCTCAGGAGCTGCGCGGAGCGCTAGCCCATGAGGAGGCGCACCTGCGACGCAGAGACCCCCTGGCGGCATTGCTGCTCGCTGTCTCGGGCCTCTTTGTGCCTCCGCCCTTGGCGCGCGTCTTCCTCTCTGCCTACCAGACGGCGGCCGAGGAGGCCTGCGACGCGGAAGCGGTGCGCATCGTCGGTGACGGGACGGTGGTGGCGGGGGCGCTGGTGAAGATGGCGGCTCTGCAGCGGAGGGCGCGCGACGTGGCTGGCGTGCCTGCTTTCGGCAAACTGGCGCTCGAGCAGCGGGTGCGACGCCTCTTGGACGAGGACGCACCGCCCTCGCTCCCCTCGCGCGCGCTCCTGTTCGCGGTGGGCGCTGCGTCTGGGGTGCTGACTCTCGCGCTGCTCCACGCGGCCTTCCTCCACCATGCGGTAGAGACCGCCCTTCACATCCTCTCCTGAACGATGGCCATGCTCATGCGCGCGCCTTGCTGTTCTTCGTCCTCACCTACTATCGCAAGTAGTATCTTGCTGGTGCTGATGGCCGGTGGTGCGGCGGCCCAGTCGCCGCTCACTGAGTCGCGGTACGTGGAGCAGGTGGTCGCCGCGAGCCTG
This sequence comes from Myxococcus sp. AS-1-15, assembly GCF_020037055.1. Classification (NCBI taxonomy): domain Bacteria; kingdom Pseudomonadati; phylum Myxococcota; class Myxococcia; order Myxococcales; family Myxococcaceae; genus Myxococcus; species Myxococcus sp. AS-1-15. The sequence goes on from NZ_JAIQDF010000015.1 coordinate 236,185, forward strand.
GAGGCGCGTGTCGCCGACGCGGAGGCAGCGGTAGGACGGGCTGCGGCTGTGGGGGCCGGACGTTGGCCCAATCCGACACTGGAGTGGCAGCGTGAGAAGGCCACCTCCGGCGTGGCGGATGGGGCGAGCCAGGACATCGTGGGCGTTTCCATTCCCCTGGTGCTCTCTGGCCGTCTGGCCCTGGAGTCAGAGGCCGCTGGGCGCAGTGCCCAGGCCGTGGAGGCAAACCTTGCGCGGGCTCGGGGAGAACTGCGCCACGAGGCAGCCCGTTCCTTCGCCACGGCCCTGGCTGCACAGGAGCGACGGGCCATTTTCGAGGAGTCCTTGTCCGCCTTGCGGCGCCTGGCGGAAGCCATCGCTACGAGAGAGCGCGCGGGCGACGCCGCGGGCTATGACCGACTGCGCATCGACACGGAGACCGCCGCAGTGGAGGACGGGTTGAGTGGCGCTGTTCTCGAAGAGCGTCGGGCGCGGGCCGAGGTGCTGCGCTTGTTGGGGCCCGGGGTGAGTGTGCTGCCTCCGCTCGAGGGTCCCCTGGCTCCGGAACGCTCGCTGCCCGCCTCGAGCCAACTGCAGGCTGAATTGGAGGCCCGCCGTGCAGATGCGCGTGCGCTGGAGCTGGAGGCGCAAGGCGCGAAGTTGGCCCGCCAGGCGGCATCGCGTGGGTGGATTCCGGACCCTACGGTGAACGCTGGCATTCAACTCCTCGACGTGGGCCTGCCCGGGGCAGGAGGAGGGTACGTGGTGGGGCTCGCCATCCCGCTGCCCTTCTTCGAGCGGAGACAGGGGCAGGAGGCCCAAGCAGAAGCACGACAGCGGCTCTCCGAGGCCCGCCGCGCCGCGCTGCTGCACACCGCGCATTCCCGCCTCACCACGGTGTTGGAGGAGGTGGCGGGCCGGCGGGAGCGGCGCGTGAGGCAGCGCCAGGGCGTGCTCACCCGCGCGGAGGAACTGCGCCGCATCGCCCAGGTGGCCTACCGGGGTGGAAGCGCGGACCTCCTTGTCCTGGTGGATGCCGAGCGGACTGCCCGCGAGGCGCAGCTGACGGCAGTGGACCTGTCCCTCGGCGTCGCTGAGGGCGAAGCAGACCTCTTCCTTCTCTTGGGTGCCTGGGACGGCGCCGAACTTCGGAGTGTCCAGCCATGAGTCGCCTGCATCTTCTCTCCCTGGTCCTCGCGTCTGTCCTCGCGGTGTCCTGCAAGGAGCACGGTCATGACCACGAGGGGGAGGCCGCCCACGGCCACGACGAGGGTGGCGCGCATGGTGCCGCGGAGGCGGAGCGTCCGGACCTCTCCGTGACTGCCTATCAGGACGGCCTGGAGCTGTTCATGGAATACCCGGCGCTGGTGGTGGGGCAGCCTTCCGCGCTGGTGGCTCACTTCACAGACGCACGCGCCCCTGACGGCTTCAAGGTGGTGACGAAGGGGAAGGTGACGGCCGCCCTCCGCTACGCCGATGGCACCGAGGAGCGCTTCGTTGCCGAGAAGCTGTTGCGTGACGGCATCTTCAAGCCAGAGGTGCGTCCCACGAAATCAGGCCAAGCCACGCTCACCCTGCGGCTGGAGGGAGAGCAAGTCGCCGGGACGGTGGGGGCAGGCAAGGTGACGGTGTACCCCACCGTGGCCGCAGCCGTGTCTGCCGCTCCTCCCGAAGCGGTTGGTGAGTCTTCGGTTCCATTCCTCAAAGAGCAGCAGTGGAAGACGCAATATGCCACGGCGCCCGCTGAGGTGCGCGTCCTCCAGGGAGGCGTGCGCGCAAACGGCGAGTTGAAGCCGGTGGCGGGCCAGGCCGCGGAGCTGTCCGCGCCTGTAGCCGGGCGCATCCCCGTGGGCGGGCCGGTGCCGCACCTGGGGCAGGTGGTGAAGAAGGGCGAGGTGCTGGTGCGGGTGGTCCCCACCACGGTGGCAGGAGCGATGGACCTGGCTACCGTGGAGATGGAGGCCGCGCGGGCCCGGGCCGAGCAGGGGTTGGCGGAGCGCGAGGTGGCTCGGGCCGAGGAGATGTTCTCGGCGAAGGCGATCCCCGAGAAGCAGCTCGATGCTGCCCGGGTGGCGCGGGAAATGGCGATTGCGCGGGTGTCCGCGACAGAGCGCCAGCTCACCCTGTACCGCAGCACGCAGAGCGGGTCGGGCGGTGGGGTGGGCGGAGCCGCCTTCGAGTTGCGCTCTCCGTTGGACGGAGTGGTGTCCTTCGCGGAGGTGATGCCAGGCGCGGTGGTGGTCGCGGGGACGCGGCTCGTGTCCGTCATCAACCCCTCGCGACTGTGGCTGGAGGCGAAGGTGTACGAGGCGGACGCGCCGAAGGTGGAGCGCTCGCCCGGCGCGGCCTTCACGGTGGCGGGCTTCACGCGCGAGTTCACCGTGGATGAGAAGTCAGGCCGCCGCGTGGCGGTGGGTAGCGTCGTGGACTCGGCTACGCGCACAGTGCCCGTGCTCTTCGAGCTGCCCAACCCGGATGGCGCCCTCAAGCCGGGCATGTTCGCCAAGGTGACGCTCTTCACGGGCGAGACGGTGCGCGCGCTGGCCGTGCCGGAGGCAGCGGTGGTGGACGACAACGGGCGTCCCACTGTCTTCGTCATGGAGGGTGGTGAGTCCTTCTTCAAGCGCGTCATCCGCCCTGGAGTGCGCTCCGGCGGTTGGGTGCAGGTGCTGGACGGAGTCAAAGAGGGCGAGCGCGTCGTCTCGCGTGGCGCCTACGAGCTCAAGCTGTCTACCGCCACCGGGGCCATCCCGGAGCATGGCCACCAGCACTAAAGGCACGACGACGATGAATCGCCTCATTCGCTGGGCCATCGACAATCGATTGCTGGTGGTTGCCGCTTCCGTACTGCTGCTGGTGCTGGGCTTTCAGGTAGCCCGGAGCATGCCGGTGGACGTCTTCCCAGACCTCACTGCACCTACCGTGACTGTCCTCACCGAGGCCCATGGCCTGGCGCCCGAGGAGGTGGAGACGCTCGTCACGTTCCCCATCGAGACGGCCGTCAACGGCGCCACGGGTGTGCGCCGGGTGCGCTCGGCCTCGGGCGTGGGCATCTCCATCGTCTGGGTGGAGTTCGAGTGGGGGACGGACATCTACACGGCCCGGCAGGTGGTGAACGAGAAGCTCCAACTCGTCGCCGCGCAGCTCCCGCCGGACGTGCCCCCGCCCTCCATGGCGCCCATCTCCTCCGTCATGGGGGAAATCCTCTTCCTCTCCGTCTCCTGGCAGAAGGACGCGCTGGCGGCGGACGCGGCGGGCCGCGAGGCGCAGATGATGGAAGCGCGAGGGGCGGCGGATTGGGTGCTGCGCAAGCGCCTGCTGTCCGTTCCGGGCGTCTCCCAGGTGGTGCCGATTGGTGGGGTGGTGAAGCAGTACCAGGTCCTGCTGCGCCCGGAGGCATTGCAATCGCTCAATGTCTCCTTCGAGCAGGTGGCCACCGCCCTGCGCACGACGAACCACAACGCCTCCGGCGGCTTCTACGTGCAAGGCGGGCAGGAATACCTGCTGCGAGCCGTGGGGCGCGCCAAGGGTGTCGAGGACCTGGCGGGCACGGTTGTCACCGTCCGTGGGGGTGTGCCTATCACCGTGGGGCAGGTTGCCAACGTTCAAGTAGGGCCTCGCCTCAAGCGCGGGGAGGGCAGTGCCAACGCAGAGCCCGCCGTCATCCTCGCGGTGATGAAGCAGCCGGATGCCAATACGCTGGAGCTGACGGAGCGGCTGGACGCGGCGTTGGACGAGGTGCAGGCCACGTTGCCGCAGGGCATGGTGGTGGGCCGCAACATCTTCCGCCAGTCGGACTTCATCTCCGTTGCGGTGCGCAATGTGTCCGTGGCGCTGCGAGACGGGGCCATTCTCGTCGCGCTCATCCTGCTCGTCTTCCTGATGAACGCGCGGGCGACGTTCATCTCCCTCACCGCCATCCCCCTGTCACTGGTCGCCGCGGTGCTGGCGCTCAAGGTCATGGGTGTGACGCTCAACACCATGACGATTGGCGGCCTCACCATCGCCATCGGCGCTTTGGTGGACGACGCCATCATCGACGTGGAGAACGTCTTCCGGCGCCTGCGGGAGAATGCTCACCTGCCAGAAGGTCAGCGCCGTCCCGCCCTGGAGGTCATCTATCGGGCCTCGGTGGAAGTACGCCAGGCCATCGTCTTCGCCACCCTCATCATCATCCTCGTCTTCCTGCCGCTCTTCTTCCTGTCGGGACTCGAGGGGCGGATGCTGGCGCCGCTGGGCCTGGCGTACATCGTGGCCATCGCCGCTTCGCTGGTGGTGGCGGTAACGCTGACGCCCGCGCTGTGTGCGTACCTGCTGCCCAAGGCCAAGGCACTGGGCGCGGATGAGGGGCCGGTTCTGCGCTGGCTGAAGGAGCGCTATCGGCCGGTGCTGCTGTGGGCACTCTCACGGCCTCGCGCCATCCTCGCCGGGGCAGCGCTGGCGCTGCTTGCCACGCTGGCCGTTGTCCCGTTCCTCGGACGCTCCTTCCTCCCCGAGTTCAACGAGGGCACCCTCACGCTGAATGTCGTCACGCTGCCGGGTACGTCGCTGGAGGAGTCGGACAAACTGGGCCGACGGGTGGAGGAAGTGCTGCTGTCCTTTCCCGAGGTGGCATCTACCTCCAGGCGTACCGGCCGCGCTGAGCTGGACGAGCACGCGCAGGACGTCAACGCCGCTGAACTGGACGTAGGGCTGGACCTCTCGAAGGGAGAGCGGAGCAAGGAAGCGGTGCTGGAGGCGATGCGCAAGGCCCTGGCCCAGGTGCCCGGTGTCATCGTCACCATCGGCCAGCCACTGAGCCACCGCATCGACCACATGCTGTCGGGCACGCGGGCCAACATCGCATTGAAAATCTATGGCGATGACTTGGACCGACTGCGCACGCTGGCGGAGCAGGTGAAGAAGGTGGCCGAGGGCACCCCTGGCGCGGTGGACGTGGCGATTGAGCAGCAGGTGGACATCCCCGAGCTGGAGATTCGCATGGACCGGGATGCGGTCGCTCGCTACGGGCTCACCGCGGGCGAGGTGGCCGAGTCGGTGGAGCGGACCTTTGCCGGGGAGACAGTGGGCACCGTGCTGGAGGGACAGCGGGTGGTGGAAATCGCCGTGCGTTTGGATGACGCCTCGCGTGCGGACCTGGACGCTATCTCCTCCACGCTCATTGACACACCCAGCGGCCAACGCATCCCGTTGAAGATGCTGGCGAGCCTCACGCGCGAGTCAGGTCCCAACACCATCAGCCGCGAAGCCGTGCAGCGGAAGATGGTAGTGCAGGCCAACGTTGCGGGCCGAGACTTGACCTCGGTGGTGGACGAATTGCGGTCCCGCCTCACCCGCGAAGTGCCCATGCCGACTGGCTACTACGTGGACTACGGCGGCCAGTTCGAGAGCGCCGAGGAGGCCTCGCGGACCATTGGTTGGCTGAGCGTAGGGGTGGTGGTTGGCATATTCCTGCTGCTGGTGGTGGCCTTCGGCTCAGTGCGCAACTCGCTGCTCACGCTCATCAACCTCCCGCTGGCGCTCATCGGTGGTGTGGTGGCGGTGGCGCTCACCTCCGGCGTGGTGAGCGTGGCGTCGCTGGTGGGATTCATCACCTTATTTGGCATCGCCACGCGCAACGGCATCCTCATGGTGAGCCACTACGAGCACCTGATGAAGGAGGAAGGGAAGACGCTCGCCGAGGCCGTGGTGCAGGGCTCGCTGGAGCGGCTGGCGCCCGTGGTGATGACGGCACTGTGCGCGGGGCTGGCCCTGGTGCCGCTCGTCATCGCGGGTAACGAGCCGGGCAATGAGATTCAGGCGCCCATGGGCGTGGTCATCCTCGGGGGACTGCTGTCCTCCACCTTCCTCAACATGCTGGTGGTGCCAGTCCTCTTCCGGCGCTTCGGCCGGCCGCCCGCGCTCCCTGCCGCCTCAGAGCCCGTGGGGGGGTGAGCGGGTGCGGTTCGGTTGGCAGGCTTGGGGCTGTGGCCTGGTCCCATGGGCGAGGACGCGGACTTCAACGCTGCTTCGAATTCGCTCGGGCGGGGTGAGGGCCGGTGCCCCACCCTCAAGGCTGTTTGCAGTGCGCTTGGTGATTCCGGCGCCACCGCGCTTGCAGAGGAACTCGCTGGCCCCTTGCGCGCCTCGCTCACTCGCATTGACGCGGTGCCGAAGGTGGCTATGCCGCGCTCTTGACGCAGCGATTGAATGGGGGGAGGGACGGTCGGCCCCCTCATGGTCTGTTGCGAGGTTCGGCCCAGGTTTCGAAGTCGCGAGCGCCAGATAGACGCAGGCCTCAGTGTCCTGAGTGCTCGTGGCTTTCACCTTGCGCCGGCGGAGTGGGGGCTGGCTCGGCTCTCTTGGTATCGCCCTTCTGCTTTTCAGGGCCATTGGCGTGCGGCTTGCCGAACTTCACCAACTGCGCATGCACCTGTCCGTTGTTCATCTTCATGCCGTGGACGACGACGCGCTCACCTGCCTTGAGGTCGGCAGCGGTGACTGCCACGCCGCTCTTCTCGTAACGAGTGTTGGGGTCCGTCATCACCTCCTGCTGCTTCCCGTCGCTCGTTTCCACTACGAGAGTGTTCTGCTTCACCTCCTTCACTGTTCCCATGACGTGCGCCCCGTCCTTGCCGTGGGCGAGTGCTATGGCCGGCATCAGCAGGGCGAGGCTCAGTACGGTGAGGACGGTGAGGGGAGGACGATGGAGTTTAGTTCTCATGGCATTGCTCTCCTTGCGTAGTTGGGCGCTACTCCGCGTCGAGGAACTCGTCCTCCATGCGCTTCTCGTTGAACTCGTGCTGGGACTGGGGCATGGCGGCCTTTATTTCGTCGAACTCTTCCGGGCTGAGGCGCGGCAACGTGCGGATGAGCCCGACGAGAGCCCAGCTGTCGTTGTTGCCCACTTCGTCGTGGGCTTGCCCCCAGGCGGGCATACCCGTCAGGCGGATGCCGTTTTGGATGATCCAGTACAACTCGCCATCGCTCAGGTCTTGGGTCGGGGCCGCGCGCATGTCGGGGGCGCGTGGATAGAGCCCCTGCCCGATGGGGGTCTGTCCGCTGCCGTCCGCCGCGTGGCAGATGGCGCAGTGGTCACCCCAATGAGCACGTGCGTCGGCGAGCGCCTGCCACGGGACGGGAACGAGTGGATTGTTCACCTCCCGTGCGCCGGCAGGCATGCTGAGGCTCCGTGCCGCACGTGCCACCTTTGTTTCGAGCGCCGAGGGTTCGTCTCGGGCCGAGAAGCCGCGTCGCGCCATGGCCAGCCCATACACCCCGCCACCCACGCCCAGGGCGAGCGCCAGAGCGCCTATCACGGCCAGTCCTCCCACCACGTTGCGGCGCATGCTCACGGTAGCTTCTCCTCCTGAAGCTGGCGGGGGCGGTGGTCAGAGGTCGAGCCGCCTGAGCCGCAGGGCATTGGTGATGACGGAGACGGACGAGATGCTCATCGCCGCGCTGGCAATCATGGGGCTCAGCAGCAGACCGAAGAACGGGTAGAGGACCCCAGCGGCGATGGGGACGCCGAGCACGTTGTAGATGAACGCGAAGAAGAGGTTCTGGCGGATGTTGTGCACGGTACCGCGGCTGAGGTGCCGGGCGCGGACGATGCCGCGGAGGTCACCCTTCACCAGCGTGACAGCAGCGCTCTCCATCGCGATATCGGTGCCCGTGCCCATCGCGATGCCCACGTTGGCCTGGGCGAGCGCGGGCGCGTCATTTACGCCGTCTCCGGCCATGGCCACCACCTGCCCCTCGGCCTGCAGGCGCTTCACCAACGCGTTCTTTTCCTCGGGGCGCACCTCGGCATGAACTTCGTCAATGCCCAGGCGGTGGGCCACCGCTTCCGCCGTCGTCCGGCTGTCGCCGGTAAGCATCACGAGGCGCAGCCCGTCGGCCCGCAGCTGCTGTATGGCCTCGGGCGTGGTGGCCTTCACCGGGTCGGTCACGCCCAATAGCCCCGCAGGCTTGCCATCCACGGCGACGAACATCACCGTCTGGCCCTCCCGCCGCATGGACTCCGCCTTCTGCACGAGTCGCTCGGCGTCGATGCCGAGCCCCGCGAGGAGCCTGGCATTCCCCAGCGCCACCTGTGCACCGCCCACGTGGCCTGTCACTCCTTGGCCCGTCACGGACTTGAAGCCGGTGGCCTCCGTGAGGACGGCACCGCGCTCCTGTGCGCCTTTCACGATGGCGGACGCGAGCGGGTGCTCGCTCCCGCGCTCGATGCTGCCGGCCACGTGAAGCAGCCGCGCCTCGTCGAAGCCGGGGGCCGGCACCACCGTGGCGAGGCTTGGCCTGCCCTCCGTGAGCGTGCCCGTCTTGTCGACGATGAGAGTGTCCACCTTCGCCAACTCCTCGAGTGCCGACGCGTCTCGGATGAGGACGCCGACCTGCGCGCCGCGACCCATGCCCACCACAATGGAGATGGGCGTGGCCAGGCCCAGGGCGCACGGGCACGCGATGATGAGGACGGCCACCGCGTTGACCAGCGCGTGGGCGAGGCGGGGCTCCGGCCCCCACAGCCCCCAGACGAACGCCGTCAGGACGGCGATTCCCACCACTGCGGGCACGAACCAGCCGGAGACGGTGTCTGCGATGCGCTGGATAGGGGCCCGGCTGCGCTGGGCTTCGGCCACCCGCTGCACGATTTGTGAGAGGAGGGTGTCGCGGCCGACGCGCTCCGCCCGCATCACGAAGCTGCCCGTGCCATTGACAGTCGAGCCCGTCACCCGGCTATTGGGCGCCTTCTCGGAGGGAATGGGCTCACCCGTCACCATGGACTCGTCCACGGCGCTCTCGCCCTCCAGGACGATGCCATCCACGGGCACCTTCTCACCAGGGCGGACCCGGAGGCGGTCACCCACGTGGACCCGCTCCAGCGGCACGTCCTCTTCGCGCCCGTCCTCGCGCAGCAGCCGTGCCGTCTTCGGAGCCAGCCCGAGGAGCGCCTTCAAGGCTCCCGAGGTGGCATGACGAGCCCGGAGTTCCAGCACTTGGCCCAGCAGCACCAGAGTGGTGATGACCGCTGCGGCTTCAAAGTACACGGGCACGTGGCCCCCGTGGCCGATGAAGGAATGGGGCAGGAGGCCGGGGAAGAGGGTGGCGAAGACGCTGAAGCCGTAGGCCGCGCCCGTTCCCAGTGCAATCAGCGTGAACATGTTGAGGTGCCGGTTGCGTACCGACGCCCAACCCCGCTGAAAGAAGGGGAAGCCGCCCCACAGCACAACGGGCGTCGCCAGGGCGAGCTGCACCCAGGCCATGAGCGGCCCTGGAACGAGGCGCTGCACGGGCTGCCCGGGAATCATCTCGGACATACCCAGCACGAACAGGGGGAGCGAGAGGGCAAGGCTCACCCAGAAGCGCCGCCGCATATCGAGGTACTCCGGGTCCGGCGCTTCCTCAAGGGTGACAGTCCGTGGCTCAAGCGCCATGCCGCAAATGGGACACGTCCCGGGCTCGGGCCGAACAATCTCAGGGTGCATCGGGCAGACGTACTCGGTGCGTGTCTGGACGGCTGGCTGCTCGGGCTCCAGGGCCATTCCACACTTCGGACAGGTGCCCGGGTGGTCCTGCCGCACCTCCGGGTCCATCGGGCAGATGTACGCGGTGCCAGCAGGGGCAGGTGCCGGTGGCGGCTGGGTCTCGGGGGAGAGGTACTTCTGCGGCTCCGCCTTGAACTTCTCGCGGCACTTCGGGTTGCAGAAGAAGTAGGTGTGCCCCTCGTGCACGTGGCTACCGCCCTTCGCGGCATGGGGGTCCACGAACATCCCGCAGACGGGGTCCTTCACTTTGTCCTCCGGCAGGTGCGGAGGGTGGTGCCCGGCGTGGACATCTGGGGGGTGATGCGTCGTCATCGTCGCGCTTCCTTTCACCGGTGCTCACGAAGCACCCCATCCCCTCTTACAGTTCCGGGTGAATCTGGAGGCGGCCCACGGCTGCCCGCCCGCTTCGGAGGGATGCTCTCGATGAGGAGGCCTCCCCATCCCGGTAACAAGCAACCCGGAGGCCAGCCATGCCTGAGAGGTAAGTCCGCAATTCTGCTCAGGCGTACGCTTTCGCGGCGTAACCGGTGCTGTTACACCCTGATGAGGTCGGTCACACCCGGTTTGCGAACCCCGCGGGCGCGCTGGAACATGAGGGCATGTCCGAACCGCTCCGTTCCCTCATCTCTCGGTGGCGCGAAGACCCGGGCGGAACCTACCGCTCCTGGTTCCTCTGGGAGGAGCGCCTGAAGAACTTCCGCTCCATCCGCCGCGGCCTGGCCACGGTGGTGGAGGAGATCGAGAAGGGCACCTTCGGCAACGTGTACAAGGGCTCGTCCCTGGAGACCGTGGTGGGCTCGGTGTCCGAGCAGCGGCAGATCTTCAAGGGCGCGGACCACGCCTTTCTGTGGAAGCCCAAGCTGCGCATCCCGGACATCTACGAGTCCCCGGAGAACCAGCGCGCCTTCGGCCGCTTCCTGTCCGCGTGTGCCTGCTGTGGTGACGGTGAGGGGCTCGTGGCGGCCATCCGCGCCCTCGATGAGCGGAAAATCAAGGGGCTCGGGCCCGCCGCGGCGAACCTGCTCTACTTCCTGCATCCCACGCTGATGCCGCCGTTCAACACGGCCATCGTGAACGGCTACAACGCGCTCACCGGTGCGAAGGTGAAGCTGGGCAAGTGGGAGGAGTACCTCGCCATGCGCGAGGGCGTCCTCCGGCTCAATGCGACCCACCGCGAGTTGCTCTCCAATGACCTGGGCGCCGTGGGCGGGCTGCTCTTCGACATCGGCAGTGGCCGGTATGCGCCACCGCCCGGGGAGGAGGACGTCGAGGCGCGAGCTGCCTGGGAGGCGGACCTGGCCAAGGTGCGGACCGAGGCAGCGGGGGCACGCAAGGCCCGCGAGGCTGCCGAGGCCGAGGACCTCACCCACACCGAGGTCCAGGGCTGGCTGAGAGACCTGGGCGCCGCACTCGGTTACGACGTGTGGGTGGCCGCCAATGACCGCGGACGCCGCTGCGGCACGGGCCTGCTCGGAGATGGGTGCCTCGCGGAGCTGCCGTCAGTCGTGGCGACGGCACCAGGGGGCGAAGCGGTCCGTCTCATCGACGTGCTCTGGCTGGAGAAGGGACGCGCCGCGGTGGCCGCGGCGTTCGAGGTGGAGCACACGACGTCCATCTACTCCGGCATCGTGCGGCTGCTAGACTTGGCGCTGGGGGCCCCGGGCTCCGCCACGAGGGGCCTGTTCCTCGTCGCGCCAGACGGCCGCGAGGAGGATGTCCGGCAGCAACTCGCGCGCCCAGCCTTCCGCCGAGTCGCGGACCTCGACGTGCGCTACCTTCCCTACGGTGAGCTGGAGCGCCACCGCGAGGCGATGGGCCGCTTCGGGCAGGGGCTCAAGGCCGTGCAGGCGGTGGCTCGCCGCCTCCATCCGTGAGCGTGCCTCTCAGGAACACTACATTCCAGACCGAGACAGCACGCTGTCGTCAGCGCTGCTACTGACCGGGCGAGGCCGGTTGGCCCTGCTGCTGGGTGCCGCTTCCGCTCATGCAGCGCTGCATCCCCTGCGCCATGCGCTGAACTTCCTCGACTTGGCCGGCGTTCTTTGCGGTGAGCCGCAGAATGGCCCCTGTCGGCGTCTGCTCCACCTTCACGTCCGCCATTCCGCGCATGGAGCAGTTCATTCCCGCGCCGCCCATGCCCTGGCCCATCATGCCGCCACCCATCATTCCGCCGCCCATCATTTCGCAGGGACAGCCGGATTGCTGCTGCGCGGATGCGTCCGTCTGGCGCTCCGCCTTCGGCGCCTGACTGGTGCCTTGGGCTCCAGCGAGTGGTCCGAAGAGCAGTCCCGTGGTGATGAGCAGGCTGTACCCAAAATTCCTCATGGCATTTCCTCCCTGACTCGAGCTTCCCCAAAGAAAAGCTGCTGCCGGAGCTGGAGGATGGCTTGGCCGAGCCAAAGTGGGATGGCGGTGTAAGCGGTGGCTTGCCGCCTACAACCCTGAGCACGCCCGGCTCTCCTATGGCTGACTGCCGTACCACGCCTTACGCCACTCAATCAGCTGGCCGACCTCCTCCGCCTGCGCGTCGATGATTCTCCGGGACATGGCGCGGATCTCCGCGATGCTGCTCCGCTGGAGCGCGACAGTCGCCATCTGAATGGCGCCCGCGTGGTGAGGCATCATCGAGTCGATGAACGCCTTGTCGACGTCCGGCTTCTGCGCAAGCTCGTCGGGCATCAGCATGCCGCTGTTCTGCATCTCGGACTCGCTCATCATGGTCGGCACGTCCGAGGAGCCGAAATGGGCCTGCTTGAGGGCCTTCAGTTCGTCAATCTCCTGCCGCTGATCCTGGATCATCTTCGTCGCCAGTGCCCGAAGCTCCTGGCGCGTCCCGCGCTGCTCCTCGACCATGGCCATCTCGGTGGCCATCTGGTGGTGCGCGGCCATCATGTCGATGAACCGCTCGTCGGAGTAGTTGCCGTCCACGACGAGCTGTTCGGGGGCGACGTCATCGCCCATGGACATGCCATGGGAACTCGACTCGTCGTCTCCGCAGCCTGCCACCACCATGAGCAATACGACCGTCAGTGCGCGGCACAGCATAGGGGAACTCATATGTTCGCAACCTCCACGCTCGACGCCCTGTACGCCTCGCCGAGCCGAGGCACTAGGAACGCTCGCAGGACCAGAAACTGAGCACGGAGCAGTTCCTTGTCAGCTGTGAGCGGCGAGGTTACAGGCTTGGCCCGCGAGGCTTACTTGTGCGGTTTGGCGAGCCAACGCGCACTGCGACTTCAGGCCAGGGCTGCTGTTGGAAGAAATCAGTTCTTGCGGAAGACGAGACCGTTGGGCTTGGTGCCCACAGTGAGCGTCTTCCGAATGGTACGGGTCGCAACCTCCACGACGCTCAGCGTCCCCGCTGCCTGGTTGGTGACGAAGGCGGTGGCACCGTCGGCGGAGAAGGTGATGCCATGAGCGCCGGCACCTGTGGCGAGTTCCCCCTGGCGCGTCGTGGTTCCCGCCGCGAAGAAGATGAGCTTGCCATTGTCAGTGTCCGTCACCCAGAGGTCGCCGTTGGGGGCCGTGGCGGCCATGGCCGGCGTGAAGCCCAATCCGTAGGTGCGCGCGACCTCCAGCGTCCCGGAGTTGATAGCGGTCAGGCTCTTCCCGTCCTCGTTGTCCACGTACATGAGGCCGTCGTTCCCCGGCCAGGCCCCCACGGGGTTGGCACCGACGGGCACTGTCTTCTCCACCGCTTTGGTCACAACGTTGATGACAGTGACGCTGTTGGAGTCACCGTTGGCAACGAAGGCATATCGGCCATCCTGTGAGAACGTCACCTCCGCGGACATGTCCCCCACGGTGACCGTCTGCCTTGGTTCCAGCGTCCGGCTGTCGAGTACGAGGACCGTGCCCGGCTCCGACATCAACGCCGTCCAGACTTCGGTGCCATCTGGCGAGAAGGCGCCGTTGTGGGGCATCGCGTCGAACTGCCGTATGGCCCGGGTCTCGCCCGTCTTCGCGTCCAGGAGGAGGACTTTGCCCGGCATGGTGTGGCCCGCGTGGCCGCCGCCGTGCCCTCCACTCAGGTCCATGCCAGGGACGGCCACCACGAGCGAGGTTCCATCCGGGCTCAGGTTGACGTGGTGCGGATAACTCACATCTTCCAGTTGGAGGGTGCTCGCCACCTCCAACTGCTCCACGTCGATGACGCTGAGAGAGTGGCTCCCGCCATTCACAACGAACACGACGTCCTTCTCGGCGGAGGGGAAGGTGTCCGAGTCGTCGTCACAGCCGATTATGGTCAGTAACGCCAGGGAAGGGAGTGCCCACAGCGTCCGCTTGAGGAGTTCCATCAGTCGAGCCTTTCGGAATGTCCGCGTGAAGAGTCAGACCAGGGGGGACCTAATAGACGTGCTTGCGTGTTTGTGCAACTCGGTTGCATTTAATTTCTGCTGTGGCGTTGCTGGAGGCGAAGCGTTCCTTGGCGTGCGTGAGCTGGACGTTCAATCTGGCTCCTTGAAGTCATCGGAACGCAGGCCATAGCGCTTGAGGAGTCGATGGAGGCTCTCGCGCTCCATGCCCGCCCGTTCCGCGGCTCGAGTCACGTTGCCCCCGAACTCCCTCAGCAGGGCGATGAGATAGTCCCGGGACGCGTGGTCCCGCGCCAGGTCCACCGCCTCACGGAAGGGCATCTTTACCAGCTGGCTCGCGGGCAGTGCCCCCTGGGGCGCCCCCGCGACTTCCGGTGGAAGGTCGCCCTGGCCCAGGCGGGAGCCCGTGGCGATGGCAACCGCGCGTTCGATGGCATTCTCCAACTGGCGCACGTTGCCGGGCCAGCTGTACCCGGTCAGCGCGCGTAGCGCGTCCGGCTCCAAGCCGTCCACCGACTGGTGGTAGGTCTTCGCCGCCTTCTGCACAAAGTGTATCGCCAGCAACGGGATGTCCTCGCGCCGCTCGCGCAGGGGCGGCAGATGTACTGGGAAGACATTGAGCCGGTAGTACAGGTCCTCGCGGAATCGGCCTGCGGCGGCGTCGGCCTTGAGGTCGCGGTGGGTGGCGGTGATGACGCGTGCGTCGATGCGGCGCGCCACCGAGTCACCGACACGTCGGACCTCTTTATCCTGGAGAGTTCGGTTGAGCTTTACTTGGACAGCCAGGGGCAGCTCGCCAATCTCGTCCAGGAAAATGGTCCCCCCCGACGCGGATTCGAAAAGGCCGGGTTTGGTCTCCACCGCGCCGGTGAATGCCCCCCGGGCGTGACCGAACAGCTCGCTCTCGATGAGCTCCGAGGGCAGCGCGCCGCAGTTGACGGCGACGAAGGGCCGGTCTTTCCGCGGGCCGTGGTGGTGGATGGCCCGGGCCACCAACTCCTTGCCCGTTCCCGTCTCTCCGGTGATGAGCACCGTGATGTCCAACTCGGCGGCGCGCTCCAGCAGGCCGTAGAGCGTGCGCATTGGTGGGCTCCTGCCAATGATGTTCTGGAAGCTGTAGATGCCCTCCAACTCGCGCCGCAATGTGGCCGCCTGCTCCTTGAGCCGCTTGCGCTCAAGAGCGCGAGCCACGACCAGGGATGCCTCGTCCGGGTCGAAGGGCTTCGGCAGGTAGTCGTAGGCCCCCTCCTTGATGGCCTCCACTGCCTTGGGGACGGAGGCATACGCCGTCATCATGATGACCTCGGTGGCCGGCGAGTGCTGCTTGACGGCCCTTAGCACCTCGAAGCCGTCTGCCCCCGGCATGCGGATGTCCGTCACTACGAGGTCGAACTCCTGGGTCTGGATGAGAGTGAGCGCACGGCCGCCGTCTTCAGCCGTCCTCACTTGGTAGGCGTCACCCAGAATCCGGGTGAAGAGGTGACGCATGTTCTCTTTGTCGTCGACGACGAGAACGCTCGGTCTGTTCGTCACGGCGTACTCCGGGGGAGATGCAGGGTGAACTCCGCGCCATGTCCGGGGAGATTGCGTGGCTGGATGTGGCCTCCATGGGCCTGGGCGATGGCCTGTGACACGGCCAGCCCCAGCCCGGTGCCTTGAGGTTTGGTGGTGAAGAAGGGCTCGAAGAGCCGCTCGTGCGCTTCGGGAGCAAGGCCTGGTCCGGTGTCGCGGACCGTGAGCGCCACCTCACCTTCGCGCGCATGAATGGCCACCGTCACCTGTCCCGAAGGCCCTGCGGCCTCCACGGCGTTCTTGAGCAGGTTGGTGACCACCTGGCGAAGCCGCTGCGGGTGGCCGGCCACCTGGGCTTCGCCTTCCACCGTCAAGGAGACGTCGGAGAGTTGGGCGGACTCTCGCAGCCGGGAGATGACCTCCTCCACCAGCTCTCGCAGCTCCAGCGTTTCACCCGGAACCTGGAGCGGTCGCGACAGGTCGAGCAGCCCCTCCACGATGTCACGGCAGCGCAGCGTCTCCTCTTCGATGATGCGCAGGTCATCGGCCAGCGCGCCTTCCGCCTTGCGCTGAAGCAGGCGCACGTAGCCCAGGATAACACCCAGGGGGTTGTTGATTTCATGCGCCACGCCCGCTGCCAGGCGGCCAATGCCCGCCAGCCGCTCGCTCTGCACCAGACGCTCCTGGTGCTCACGAAGCGCGGCGGTCATCCGGTTGAATTGCTGTGCCAGTCTTCCGAACTCGTCCGGGCGGTTCAGCGCGATGCGGGTGGTGAGGTCGCCCGCAGCGATGCGGGCCGCGCCGGCCTCCAATAGGGAGACAGGACGGGCTACCGAACGGCCGATATAGAGGCCCACACCCGCCGCAAGGAGGGCCGCGGCGGCCAGGATCACGACGGTCCATTGGAAGCTGCCGTGTTGGACTGTGCTCGCGTGCTCCTCATAATTCCCGATGGCGCGCTCGTAGTGCGAAGCCAGGGTGTCCGCGCTCTCCTGGATGACGCCGACGAGCTCCAGTGCCCGGGAGTGCTCACGGACCGCTGTGGTGCGGTCCCCTTTCAGGACGGCCGGGACGAGTGCCTCCCGGAAGAGCAGGTCCAGTTCCGCAGTGGTGCGACGCATCGTGTCTACCTGGGCTCGCTCCTCGGGGGTGATCGCCTGCGCCTGGACCTGCTCAAGGAGCGCCAGAGCGCGGCGGTGGGCACCGTCGTAGAGCGGCAGGTGGCTGGCATTGCCGAGGATGAGGGTATGGGCCAGGTGAGCGTAGAGGTCTCGCACTGCGGTCGCGAGCGACAACGTGGTGCGCACGGCGGTCTCCTGCCTCCGCACGCTGTGCAGGGCCTCGTGGATCTCCGCCATGCCTTCGAGCGCGGCATAGGCCGCTGCGCCGAAGGCCAGGACGAGGAGCGAGAAGGCGTATAGGAGCCTGCGAGCAGTTCCGGACACAGCGTCCCCCAGCGAACGAAGATGAAAGTTTAGCAATGCGCAGGCCAACACCGCGCTCGCAGCAAGTGCCTGAATTCGTTCCTGACACAGGCCCCGGCCCTGTGGAGAGGGATGTGGGGAGCGTAACTGGGATGGTCACACTGTGACGGGTACAGCGTCAGGCCGCGACCGCTGCGGTTCCAGGGACCTCCGGCTCGGAAGTTGCCGGCCCTGGAACCACCTCGCGGCGCTTCCACAGGAAGTAGACGGCCGGGTAGACGAGCAGTTCCAGCAGGAAGCTGGTGACGAGGCCGCCTACCATGGGCGCTGCGATGCGCTTCATCACGTCCGCGCCCGTGCCAGTGGACCACATGATGGGCAGCAGGCCGAGCATCGCCGCCATGACTGTCATCGCCTTGGGCCGCACGCGCTTCACGGCCCCGTGAATGATGGCCTCCACCAGGTCGCCCTCGGTGCGAAGCATCCCGCGCTTCTTCGCCTCGTCATGTGAGAGGTCGAGGAAGAGGAGCATGAAGGCGCCGGTCTCCGCGTCCAGTCCCATCAGGGCAATCATGCCCACCCACACCGCGATGGAGACGTTGTAGTCGAGCGCCCAGAGCAGCCACACCGCGCCGATGGCCGAGAAGGGCACCGCCAGCATCACCAGGCCCGCCTTGAAGGCTGACTTCGTGTTCATGTACAGCAGCCCGAAAATCAGCACGAGCGTCAGCGGGATGACGAGCTGGAGCCGCTCGCGGACGCGCAGCATGTTCTCGTACTGCCCGCTCCACGTCATGGAGTAGCCCGGGGGCACCTTCACGCTGGCCACCGCCTCCTTGGCGCGCTCCACGAAGCCGCCCACGTCGTACTTGGAGGTATCGAAGTCCACGTAGACGTAGCCGGTGAGCATGCCGTTCTCGTTGCGGATCATCGACGGGCCATGGGCGAGCACCACGTCCGCGATGGCCTCCATGGGGATCTGGCCCTGGCCGCCGGGGAGGGGCAGCAGCACGCGCTTCAATGCCTGGAGGTCCTCGCGGTAGTCCCGCGCGTAGCGCACGTTGATGCCGTAGCGCTCCCGACCCTCCACGGTGGTGGACTGGTTGTCGCCCCCCACCGCGGTCATCACCATCATGTTCGCGTCGTCCACGCTCAGGCCGTAGCGAGCCAGCTCGTCGCGCTTGAGGACGAAGTCCAGGAAGTAGCCGCCCGCCACGCGCTCGGCGAACGCGCTGCGGGTGCCCTCCACCTTCGCTACCGCGGCCTCCGTCTCGCGAGCGATGCGCTCCACGGTGGCCAGGTCGGCGCCCATGATCTTGATGCCCACGGGGGTGCGGATGCCGGTGGTCAGCATGTCCAGCCGGCCCTTGATGGGCATGGTCCACGCGTTGGAGATGCCCGGTAGTTGGAGCGCGGCGTTCATCTCCGACTCCAACTGCGCCTGGGTGATGCGGTCACGCCAGAAGGGACGCAGGACGCTCTTCAGCCACTCGGGAGCCCAATTGCTGTACCAGCGTGGCACCTCGCGCCACTGGGACTCGGGGCGCAGCAGCACCGTCGTCTCCATCATGGTGAAGGGGGCGGGGTCGGTGGAGGTGTTGGCGCGGCCGGCCTTGCCGAAGACGCGCTCCACCTCGGGGAAGCGCATGAGCAGCTTGTCCTGGACTTGCAGCACGCGCTGCGCCTCGGCGACGGACATGCCGGGCTCCACCGCCGAGGGCATGTAGAGGATGGTGCCCTCGTTGAGCGGCGGCATGAACTCGCTGCCCAGGTGCAGGTACACGGGGATGGTGGTGGCGACCAGCAGCACGCTCACGGCGATGGTGGCCTTGGCGTGGCGCACCACGAAGCGGCAGGGGCCCTCGTAGAGCCGGTGCATCAGCCGGCTGATGGGGTGCCGCTCCTCGGAGTAGTACTTGCCCACCAGGGCCGTGGTGGCCACCGACGCCAGGAGCCTCGGGCGGAAGCGGAAGGGCTCCACGCGGGCGAAGAGCATCCGCATCGCGGGGTCGAGCGTAATCGCCAACAGCGCGGCGATGGCCATGGCCAGGTTCTTCGAGTACGCCAGCGGGCGGAAGAGGCGGCCCTCCTGGTCCACCAGCGTGAAGATGGGCATGAAGGCCACGGCGATGACGAGCAGGCTGAAGAAGACGCCCGGCCCCACCTCCATCAGCGCTTCCAGGCGCACCTGGTGAAAGTCGCCCTTTTTCCCGTCCTTAATCCAGTGGTGGATTTTGTTGTACGCGTTCTCCACCTCGACGATGGCGCCGTCCACGAGCACGCCGATGGAGATGGCGATGCCGGCCAGCGACATGAGGTTGGCGTTCTGCCCCATCGCGTACATGGGGATGAACGCCAGCGCTACCGACACGGGAATCGTGACGATGGGTACGAGGGCCGAAGGCGCGTGCCACAGGAAGATGAGGATGATGATGGAGACGATGATGATCTCCTCCACCATCTTGTGCGTCACCGTGTCGATGGCGCGCTCGATGAGGTCCGAGCGGTCATAGGTGGTGACGACCTCCACGCCCTCGGGCAGCGAAGGCTTGAGCTCCTCGAGCTTCGCCTTGATGCGCTCGATGACGTTGAGGGCGTTCTCTCCCTGGCGCATCACCACGATGCCGCCCACTGCATCCCCCTCACCGTCCAGGTCGGCCACGCCACGGCGCAGCTCGGGGCCCAACGCCACGCTGGCCACGTCCTTGATGGTGACGGTGGTGCCGCCCTGGGCCTTGAGGACGAGCTTCTCGATGTCCTCCACGTTCTTCACATAGCCACGGCCCCGGACCATGTACTCGCGCCCGGCCACCTCCACGAGCCGTCCACCCACGTCGTTGTTGCCCTGACGGACGGCGCGCACCACCGCGTCTAGCGACAGCCCGTAACTGGCAAGGGTGTTGGGGTTGACCGTCACCTGGTACTGGCGCACCTGGCCGCCCACGGTGGCCACCTCGGAGACGCCGGGTACGCTTTGAATCTGATACCGCAGGAACCAGTCCTGGTAGGAGCGCAGCTCGTCCAGCCGGTGCTTGCCGCTCTTGTCCACGAGCGCGTACTGGAACACCCAGCCCACGCTGGTGGCGTCCGGGCCCAGCTCCACCTTCACGTCCTGCGGAAGCTGGGGCGTTATCTTCGACAGGTACTCAAGCACCCGCGTGCGTGCCCAGTACATGTCCGTGCCGTCCTCGAAGATGACGTACACGTAGCTGAAGCCGAAGTCGCTGAAGCCGCGCACCGCCTTCACCTTGGGGGCGCCCAGCAGCGCGGTGGTGATGGGGTAGGTGACTTGGTCCTCGATGATGTCGGGGCTGCGGTCCCACCGGCCGTAGACGATGACCTGGGTGTCGGACAGGTCGGGCAGCGCGTCCAGCGGCATGTTCCGCATGGTCCACCAAGCGCCGATGAGCGCCACCACGGTGGCTGCGATGACCAGGTACTTGTTCTCCGCCGAGAAGCGGATGATGGCGCGAATCATGGCTCAGTGACCTTCGTGGCCGGAGGGGGCCGGGGGAGCATTCGCCGGAGGCGAGGAGGGGGGAGGCTCTGCCGTGGCGCTGCCGGATGAAGAGGAGGCCAGCACGGCCAGCGACGCGCGCAGGCGCGACTCGGAGTCGACGAGGAAGTTGGCGCCGGTGACGACCTGGTCGCCGGCCTTCAGGCCCGACGTCACCTCCACGCTCTTTCCATCCGACTCGCCCAGGCGGACCTCGCGGGGCTGAAAGCGCCCGTCGCCGAGCGCCAGGAAGACGACCTGGGTGGTGCCGGTGGGAACGACGGCGTCGGACGGAATCTTCAGCGCGTCCCGCGTCATGCCGCGGAGCACCACTTCACCGAACATCTCGGGGCGCAGGTCGCCGTCAGGGTTGGGGAACTCCAGGCGCACCTTGACGGTGCGCGTGGCCGGCTCCAGCACAGGGTCCAGGAAGGCCACCTTCCCGGCGAATACCCGGTTGGGGAAGGCCTTGAGCTGGAGGTTGGCGGGCATGCCCACCTTTACGTGGCGCAGCTCGCTCTCGTACACGTCCGCGAGGACCCACACGCGCGACAGGTCGACGACCTCATAGGGCGTGGCACCCATCTCCAGGCGCGCTCCCTCCACGACATCCTTCTTGGTGATGACGCCCGAGATGGGCGACACCAGGGTGAGGGTGCGGGTGGCCTCGCCCGCGCGGGCGAGCCGCTCCAGGGCGGCCGGCGGCACGTCCCACAGCAGCAGCTTGCGTCGGGCCGCCGCGACCAGCGTGTCGCCGTCCGTGGCCATTCCCTCGGCTTCGCCCAGGGCCTGGCGGGTGCGCAGGGCCAGCAGGTACTCCTCCTGCGCGGCGAGCAACTCGGGACTGTAGAGGGAGAGGAGCGGCTCACCCTGGCGCACGGGCTTGCCGGTGAAGTCCGCGTGCACGCGCTCGACGAAGCCGGCGACCTTCATGTTGACGCGGCGCACGCGGGTTTCGTCCACGGCCACGCGGCCGTTGGTCCGCCAGGTGCCCCCGACCTTGCCCTCCGTCACCGGAGCGGTGCGCAGGCCGATGAGCTGCTGGCGCGAGGCGTCGATGGTGACGGGGGCCAGCCCCTGCACCATTGCGGCTCCCTCGCCTCCGGGAGCAGCCGGCGAAAGCGCCACCAGATCCATGCCGCAGATGGGGCACTTGCCCGGGTGGTCCTGCACGATGCTCGGGTGCATCGGGCACTGGTAGCGAGTGGCGGCTGGCTCGGAGGCGGATGGGGTGGAGCTGGCCGAGGGAGCCGGCGCGAGGGCTTCATGCGCCTCATCCTGGTGGGACAGCAGGTGCACGGCGCCTCCGCCCAGGACGGCGCTGGCCAGCGCCGCGGCGGCGAGCGCGGCGGCTCCGAAGCGGCGGCGCGCGGGGGACGGCGAAGGGTTCTCAAGAGACATGGGTTCTCCAGAACTACATTCCGGACATGGAAGACGAGGAGGCGGCGGCGGGAGCGGCGCCGGCAGTGCCACCAGACGAGGCGGCGGGGGCGGGGCCCGACGGGGTGCTGCCCGCTCCGGGCATGCCGCCCGAGCCGAGGCCGCCCGCAGCGATGGAGCCGACGGGCTCCAGGCTCACCTCGGCCTGGGCGATGGCGAGGCGCTGCGCATCCACGAGCGTCCGCAGGTACTCCTCCTCGTCGCGGATGATGCCGGTGTTGGCCTCCAGCACCGAGGCGAACGAGGCGCGTCCGACGCGGTACTGCGTCAGGGTGCTCTCGGCGGTCGCTGACGACTGCATCAAGATGCCACTGCGGAAGAGGGTCACCGTGTCGCGCAGCGCGGCCAGGGCGGTAAGGCGCTCCAGCACCCGCAGCCGCAGCACCTGCTCCACTGCCTCCGTGGCCTGAGTGGTGGCCTCGGCATTGGCGCGGCTCTCCGCTACCGCGCGGTTTTGCTTCCTCCCGGAGAAGATGGGCAGGGTGACGCCGACATTGGCCTGCCACATGGGTGGGAAGTCGCCGCCACGGGGCATGACTCCCGCGCTCACGGTGAAGTCGGGCAGGCGCTCACGTCGCGCCAGCGCCACCTGCTGGCTGGCCTGCTCCACCGTTGCGCGCGCCTGGGCTAGCTCGGGGCTGCGGGCGAGCGCGTCCTTCGTCGCTGATTCGGCGTCACCGAACTCCGGCACCCCCAGGTCGCGCACGCGCAGAGTGGTGGGCAGGGGCGCATCAAGAGGCCGGCCACTCAGCCGGTTCAGGGTCTGCACCCGGGTGCGCTCGTCGGCGTTCAGTGCCACCCGGCGCTGACGCAGCCGGTTGAGTTCGAGTTGGGAGCGCAGCAGGTCGGATTGGGCGCCCTCACCGGTTTCGTAGCGGATGCGGACTGTCTCGGCGGATTGCTTCCAGAGCGCCTCAAGCCGGTCCAACAGCCTGAGCCGCTCGCGCGTCAGCACCAGGTCGAGGTAGCCACGGCACACCTCAGCCTCGATAGACAGCCGCGCTCGCAGGACTTGCGTTGACGCGGCCTTGGCCCCCAGGCGTGCGACCTCGGTACGCAGCGAACGCTTGCCAGGGAAGGGCACGGCCTGTGAGGCCATGATGCTGTAGTAGCTGCCCTCCATCTCGCCGATCATCAGCTCGCCAAAGCCGTCGTTCTGGATGCCCAGTTGCAGGACCGGGTCCGGAAGGGCACCCGCCTGAGGAACGCGCTCCTGTGCCGCCTGGACCTGTGCCTTGGCCTGACGCAGCTCAGGGCGCGCCTCAAGGGCTTCCGTGAGGAGCTGCGCAAGCGTTGGGTCAGTCAACAGCGCCGGCATGGAGGTGGCCTGCATGGCTGGCGCGCGGGCGTCCTCCTGGGCCAGCGCCGCCACCGGAGAGAGCAGCGCCAGCATGAGAGCCACGTGCCTCATCGAGCCGCATCGCCACACAGGGGAGAGGGCTGGCTGGGACATGTCGAGAGTTGATTGCACGATAGAGAGGGCTGCAGGGCCTGTGCCATGGGTAGGCCCTCGTGGGTGAGACGGAGCGCCAGGGGAGATTCGCGTGCGGGCCCGAGGAAGTCGGAGCCCGTGGAGTCACGGTGTAACTCCGGGAATCACACCGCGAGCTGCGTGCTGAACCGGCGCGGGGACGCTGTCTGGAGACCATGTTCTCCCGGCGCAACGTCGTCCCGGAACGGCTGGATGCCTAGCTGCGGCGCGGCCCTACGCGAGGCCCGCGCCACGGCGCGGCGGACTACTGGATGGTGACGAGCCCGCTGATGTGGTCCATCGCGCAGGCGTAGCGCAGCGTGCCCGACTCGCTGGGGGTAAACTCCACGGTCACTGGCGTGTCCAGGGGGAGCGGCTGGTTGATGCCCAGGTTGGCCACGACGATCTCCGTGGCGCATGTCTTGTCCGTCTTGCGGGTGACCACGAGGCGGACTGGCTGGCCGGCCTTCACCTTCACGTTCGCGGGCTCGAAGCCCTTGGAGGTCACCGTGAGAGCCACGGTCTGGAGGCCGTTCTTGGCGGCAGGGGCCGAGGTGGGCTTCTGCGTAGACGCTGCGGCCTTGGCCGTGCCTCCGTGTGCGGAATGCTCGCCGTGCTTGGCGTGCTCGCTCTGCTTGGCGTGCTCCTCACACGCGACCGCAGGGGCCGCGGCGAACAGGGGGAGGGCAGCAAGGACTCCCATCAGGCTCTTCTTCATCGGTTGGTTGCTCCGGAGTGAGGATGCCTTCGGGGACGTCCGGCATCCTGTGGGTACGGCTCGCTAGAGCACAACGCGTGCCGGCAGCTGAACGCGCCCGTTCAGGCGGAGTTGTCTTGGCGAGGCCCCTGTCCGGAGTGCCCAGACGGGTTTCGCTGTAACCGGCTCGGTCACAGGTGGAACGTGAAGCGGCCTCGTTGCACGGAGCCGTGAGGTTGTGAACCCCATGAACCACTGGGCCATCGACATTGGGCCTCTTCCTAGATGCCATGGCTGCATGTCCCCGAGGTCTCCCATGCGCCGAACCCTTGTTGTGCTGGCGAGCATCCTTTCCTTCGCGGCCTGCGTCTCCGAGCAGAAGAGGCCTCCCGCTGCGATGGACCCCTCGAATCCGGATGCGCCCGAGGCCCCACCTGCTGCCCAGCCGACCGCATTCGCGGCCCCCACTCCGGAAGTGCCCGCGCCCGCCAAGGCGCCAGAAGGCGCGGGGCACGCCGGGCACGGGGCCGTCTCTCCAGCCTCTGCCTCGGATGCTGGGACTACCGTCTACACGTGTCCGATGCACCCGGAGGTGCGGTCCAGCAAGCCAGGCACTTGCCCGAAGTGCGGCATGAAGCTGGTGCCGGAGAAGCCCTCGGGCGCGGAGGCCACCGATGCGGGGCAGCCAGGCTCAGCGCCTGCGGGCCATGAGCATGGACACGGAGGGCATCCGTGAGGCTGGCCGTACTCGCTGGCGCGGCGCTGATGGCGGGCGGCTGCGCGTCCATCCAGAAGGAGCGTGGCCACGCGGAGGTGGCGGCTCTCGTCGAGGAGCGGCTGGGCAGGAAGACGCGCTGGAACCAGGGCACCCCGGAGGATGCCGAGGTCGCCCGCCATCTCGATGCGCTCCTGAAGGAAGACCTCACCTCGGACCATGCGGTGGAGGTGGCCCTGCTCAACAATCCGGCGCTCCAGGGCACCTACGAGGAACTGGGTGTCTCGCAGGCCGACATGGTGCAGGCCGGGCTGCTCTCCAACCCGACGTTGGACGGGAGCTTCGGTTTTCCCATCTCCGGAGTTGGCTCCAAAGAGTACGAGGTCTCGCTGGTGCAGGACTTCGTGAACCTCTTCACGCTTCCCCTGCGCAAGCGCGTCGCCCGGGAACAATTCATGGCCGACACGTTGCGCGTGGCGCATGAAGCGCTGGCCACCGCGGCCGAGGTGCGGAAGGCTTACAGTGAGGTGCAGGCCCTCAAGCAGCTCGTGGAACTGCGACGCATGGCGCTTCAGGCGGCTGAAGCGGCGGCGGACCTCGCTGTGCGGCTGCGCTCCGCAGGTAACATCACCGAACTGGACCTTGCCAGTGAGCAGGCTGCTGCCGAGGAAGCCCGGCTCGAGCTGTCGGAGGGTGAGGTCGCGTGGGTGGAGGCCCGGGAGCACCTTAACCGCCTCATGGGACTGTGGGGCCCACGCACGCAGTGGACCGTGTCCGAGAAGCTCCCGCCGCTGCCCGAGCAGGAAGCCCCACTGGAACACCTGGAGTCGCTTGCCATCCGCCAGCGGCTGGACATCGACGCAGCCCGGAAGCAGGCCGCGCTGCTCTGGAACGCGCTGGAGTTAGCGCGGAGTACGCGCTTTTTCGGCCGGGTGGAAGTGGGCGTCCACACGCACCAGGACGCGGACGGCCCGAGGCTCTTCGGCCCAACCTTGTCCCTGGAGTTGCCCATCTTCGACCAGCGCCAAGCCCTCATTGCCCGCCTGGAGGCCCAGCACCGCCAGGGCGAGCGGCGGCTCACGGAGCTGTCCGTCAACACCCGCTCGGAGGTCCGCGCCGCCTGCGCCCGGCTGCTGGCGCTCCGCGGGGTGGCGGACCGCTACCGGCGGGTGGTCCTGCCGCTGCGCGAGAAGGTCGTCGAGCAGTCGCAACTCCAGTACAACGCCATGCAGATTGGCCTCTTCCAGTTGCTCTCCGCCAAGCGCGAGCAGGTGGAGGCGTACCGAGGCTACATCGAGGCCGTCCGCGACTACTGGATGGCGCGGGCCGAACTCGAGCGGCTCGTAGGCGGCCGGCTTCGGGAGGGTCGTGCGACATCCACGCCATCACCCACGCAGCCGGTGCAGCCCGCCCCACCAGCGCAGCCCGGGCCGCCTATCCAGCCCGCGCAACCCTCGCAGCCAGCACAGCCTGGGACGCACACCGGGCATGGACAGGACACCGCCAACGGCACGGAGACTCCCCATGAGAACCCGCACGATTGAGACCGAGCACGCACCGGGCCGCGAGGATGACGCTCCTCGGACTCCGGAGCGCAGGGGCCCCCCTGGAAACCTTCCCGAGACTGGAGCCGAGGGAACGCTGACGCGGCGGAGCATGCTGGCCACGGCCGGCGTCACGCTCACGGGAGGCGCGCTGCTGCTGAGCGGCTCTGCGGCTCGCGCTCAGTCAGACGTCCCAAGGGCCCAGGGGCCCCGCGAGGGCTCCGCCGCAGACATCGGCCAGCGCCATACGCGGCAGGACTGGCTGCGCCCCGGAATGCCCAACCGGGACTACCGACCCGTGGTGGTGCCCAATGGCTCCAAGCTGCCATGGAGGGTCGTGGACAGCGTGAAGGTCTTCCACTTGGTGGCCGAGGAGGTGGAGCACGAGTTTGCTCCGGGACTGAAAGCCTTTTGCTGGGGCTACAACGGCCGGGTCCACGGACCCACCATCGAAGCGGTGGAGGGTGACCGAGTGCGCATCTACGTCACGAACCGGCTACCAGCGGCCACCACCATCCATTGGCACGGCATCCTGCTTCCAAGCGGCATGGACGGCGTGGGGGGCCTCAGCCAGAAGTCCATCCCCCCGGGTGAGACGTTCCGGTACGAATTCACCCTGCGCCAAGCGAGTACGAACATGTACCACTCGCATCATGACGAGATGACGCAGATTGGCCTCGGCCTGACGGGGATGTTCATTATCCATCCTCGCCAGCCTGCGGGGCCCCGCGTCGACCGGGACTTCGCAATCCTGTTGCATGAATGGCGCATCGACGTCGGCACGGGGCGGCCCAATCCGAACGAGATGACGGACTTCAACGTGCTCACCATGAACGCGAAGGCGTTTCCAGGCACGGAGCCGCTCGTGGTGCGCCAGGGCGAGCGGGTGCGCATCCGGTTGGGCAACCTGAGCCCGCAGAACCACCATCCCATCCACCTTCACGGCCACCACTTCCGAATCACCGAAACGGACGCCGGACGCGTCCCCGAGTCTGCGCGGCAGCCGGAGGGGACGGTGCTTGTCCCCGTGGGCAGCACACGTGTCATCGAGTTCGTGGCGGACGCGCCCGGTGACTGGGCCCTGCACTGCCACATGACCCACCACATGATGAACCAGATGGGCCATGAGTTCCCCAACATGATTGGCGTGAATCCGGGGACTCTGGACGCGAAGGTACGCTCGCTGCTGCCGGGCTACATGACGATGGGACAGACGGGCATGGCGGAGATGGCCGAAATGGGGATGCCCGTTCCACCCAACTCCATTCCCATGCTGGGGGCCCGGGGCAAGCACGACTACATAACCGCAGGTGGTATGTTCACCGTGCTCAAGGTTCGCGAAAGGTTGGAGAGCTACGCGGACCCGGGCTGGTACGACAACCCGCCCGGTACACTGGCGATTGCGGCCGGCACGGACGAGCTTCGCCGGGACGGAATCGACGTGAATGCACCGGCACCGGTCGAGCCCGGCTCATCCTCGTAACGCCATTGACACCGGCTTGCGGGACACGTCGGTCTATAACGTGTCCCTCTCCGTGGCGTAGAATTTGACTCTTTACCCCGAGACTCCTGCACCGAGGCCTTGCGAGTGCCAACGAGTGGCCCTTTGGGGCAGGAATGTTGTCGCCCCCGTGGACGCGCCAAGCCGACAATGCTCTCCACGCGCCTCGCTGGACCATGATGATACAGGTCCTCGCGTAGCCTTGACGCTATCGAGGCGCAGCAATCGAGGTTGGTCGCTCCGCCCGCCAAATATAGGGTCCCTCCGCCGTGGATCTTCCCTGGAGCAGTGCGCTTCAAGGGTTCATTTCTTGAGCGGGACGCTCCCCCAATCAGTGGAAACAGGCGTCGCGGTAACCCGTGGGTGGCAAGGAGAATGTTGGGAAGGTCGAGTGGACTAAACCTGTTGGGTTGCATTTGTGGGTGCAAGGGGAACTTCTCGTTGAAGGAACTTGCCGTCTTGGGGCGGGGTAGCTGTGCTGCGGCTCCCCATGTCCGACTTCCGCGAGGCCGCTGAATCGATTTCGGAAGCCCAATGCTCCGAGCACCCAGGCTTCTCCGTTGCCGGTGCCTGTACCCGTTGCGGCACCTTCGTCTGTGCCTTCTGTGCCTTGTCCTGGGCGGGCCGGTGCTTCGGGTGCCTTCACGCCGCTCCTGAGTTGGCGACGCGCAGGGCCCGGCTCGCGGCAAGCCTCGTCGATGGTTTCGCGCTCCTCTTGCCGTCCCTGCTCCTGGGCGTCCTTCGGTGTCTGGCCATTCCGGACGAGGCGGCGATGAAGGCTCCGGTCGTCTACGCCCCGGCGCTCCTCGTGTTGTTCGTGCAGGCGAGCCTGATTCGAGGGACGGGGGCGAGTCTCGGCAAGAGGCTCCTGGGAATCCGCGTCGTCCGAAGAGATGGCCGTCCAGCGGAGGTGTGGAGGATCGCCCTGCTGAGGAACGCGCTCCCGATTGCGCTCTGCGGCTACTGCGGGTGGTTCGGCCTCGTGGACGCGCTCTTCTGCGTTGGAGAGGACCGGCGGTGTCTTCACGACTGGATGGCCGGCACCCGCGTCGTGAAGGCCCCTCGCGCACAGCGCTCCTTCGCTGCGCGGCTCGTGACTGGCTGAAGCGCTGGGTTCGGAGTCCCTTCACCGCGAAGGGAGAATGAGAGGCGATGACATGGAGGGAGAGGTGAGGTCCGGGCGCCCCCGCTGGCTGGCTGGGCTCGTGTGCGCGGTGGTGGCGCTGTCGCTGGGGTGTGCCCGGCAGGCGTGGAGGCGGGACGACGTCATGACGTGGGAGGGCTGCTGCAAGGGGGCCGACGCGTGCCTTGCGCTCCTGCAGGAAGTCCACGGCCCAGACAGTGGGGAGCGATGGCTGCCGCCGGAGCAGCAGTGTGCTGCGTGGAAGCTGGGGCGAGAGGGGGAGGACGTCGTCCCCCGGCTGATTCCGCTTCTTTGCCATGGGGAGCGTCGGGTCCGCGGAGGTGCAGCACTCGCGCTGGCGTCGATGGAAGAGAAGGCCAGGCAGGCTGTGCCTGCGCTCCTCGAAGCCTATGAACGCGAGCCCGGTGGAATGGCTCTGCACGCGCTCTCCTCACTCGATGACGCGCGAGCAGCTCCAGCCATGGTGCGACACCTCATGGAGTCGCCCACGTCGACACTGGAGCACCTCGGGCCGAAATTGGTTCCGGTGCTGCTGGACGTGCTGGAGAACCCGGAATCGAGCTGGGAGGCGCTGGTGCGGGTGCGCTACGTGCTCGCCCGGCGCGCCTCCATGCTCACTGAGAATTTCGTCCCGCGCCTACGGACGCTCCTTGCGCGAGAGCTGGCGGAGCCCACTCTCCGGCGCCCGCCAGGGATGTCCTGCCCGGCAGCTCCAGCGCCAAGTTGCGAGGCCATCTTCGACGGGTGTACCCCGCGAGCGGCCTACGTGGCGTCGGTGTTGGCGGCCTACGAGCGCCAGGGGGCGAAGGCCGAGCCCGAGGTACTCCAGGGGCTACAACGGGCGGACGTGCGCCTCACGCCCGTGGCGCTGCAGGCGCTGGTGGCCTTCAACAGCCCTGCTGCGGTGCCCGAGGTCCTCCAGCAGCTCGCCGTGCTTGAATGCCGCGCCCGGGCCCTCGCGAGCCTCGCGTCCCTGGGGCCGGTGGCGCGGCCAGTCGCGACGGGGCCGCTGCTGCGCCTGCTGGCCACGGGGGAGGAGGGGTGGGAGCGCGCGCGGGCGGCGGAGACTCTTGGACGCGTGGGAGACCCAGCCGCTCTCGATGCGTTGCGCCAGGCGGTGTATGCGCCGCACAGCGAAGTTCAGGCCGCTGCTGTCCGGGCGCTGGGCAGCTCCACCTTCCGGGCCCATAGGGAAGAGTTGGAGCCGCTGTTCCATCAGGTGCTGACGACGCATGCCTCTCCTGTGGCGCGGAGCCACGCGAGGTGGGCCCTGCAGGCTCTCTCCGGTGATGAGGTGCAGCCGGCGTCGCCTTCTGAGCCCCCCAGTGTGCTTCCAGGGCGCGGCCCGGATTGGCAGATGTGCCAGAGCCCCACGTCCATCCATTTGCACTGGGACAAGCCGAAGGCGCCGTCACGAGAGGGGCCATGCGCGCACGTACCTGGAGCGGACTTCGCGTCCGTCCTCGAAGCCATGGGGGAGGCCTGCCTCGTCGGCCGGGACTCCGGGGAGTTTGGCGGCACGCTGGAAGTGCACGAGGCAGGGCGGGTGACGGTGCTGGAGGAACCACATGCCAACCCCCTGCTGGCCGTGCGGGTGCACGGCACCCTCGTGGTGGTGGAGGGACTCGCGCACCTGTTTGGTGGAGACGGGCGTCTGGTGCGTGTCGACGCGTCCGAGGGACGGTGGCGCGCCACGCCTTGGGTGGAACTCCCAGGCGCGCCGCTGGCACACGCGCTGGATGAGGCGGGGAGCCTCGTGGTGGGGACGACGAATCAGCGACTCGACGAAGTCTTCTGCGGCCGGGCTGGTGTGTCCGCGCCCGCCCACGTGCTGCGCGTCACGATGGACGGGCGCCTGACCCCCGTCGAACCGGACGGGCGGCCCTGACGTCACCGCGCAGGAAGGGCGCCCCTCCTGGGGCAGGAGGGGGCCTGGCGCGGACGGGGCCGCTTCAGGCGCGCCGCTTCCCCGAGCGGAACTCGCTGGCCCAGCGCTGGACGGTGGCCTTGGCGCGCTCCTGCTCCGAACTCGCGTTGGGTTGCCCGGCTGGCGTGGGCGCCCCAGGGCCGGCGGCGCCGTCCGCCCCCGTTGCCCCCTTCTTGCGCACCCACATGCGAGGGGCAGGGGTGACGGCGGGAGCCGGCGTAGCAGGCGCGGCGTCAGCCCTGGGCCTGCGCCCGCGCGGCAGGATGACTTCGGGGATGCTGTGGGGCGCGGCGTCCTCCACCCATGCGGCGTGCAGGCGCCCCGTGGCCAACATGAGGCGCCGCTTCTGGTAGTGCGCCCCGCAGTAGCCCTGGCTGCGGTGGGGGCGCTTGCAGCCGATGACGGCGCATGCCCTGGCTGTAGGCGTGGGAGGCGGGAGCGGAGGCCGGTGCTGTTGTTGCGCGGGAGGCGGGAGCGGGGGCCGGCGCTGCTGTTGCGTAGGGGGAGGACGCCTCGCGTCGGGGCCTGGGCGCTGGCTCGACACTTCCTGCTGGGGCTCCGGGGCGAGGCGCCTCGCCACCCCGGCCAGTCTCGCGACGAGGCTGGCGAGTGGGCGCGCCAACTCCTCATCAAGGGCGGAGCGGAAGGCCGACTCAAGAGAGCCCGTGGGCTTCGGAGCGGACGAGCGGAGCGGCTCCCTCGTGGAAGAGGATGTGCCGTGAGCCTTCGAAGCAGGAGTGCGTGGGATTTTGGGCATGTGTGGCTTTGCTCGCATTGCTGTGTATTCGGGGCGAATGCGCGTTGGGACGGCGGGTAATGATTACCATCCTCTGGGCATGTGTCGTAGTCGAGCAGTGCTTGAGTGGAGGAAGGGAGCGCCCGCCTCTGGTGACAATACGAAGCGACCTCACGGAAATGGTTGTTGGCATGCGTCGCCCGTCGAACTGGCACGTCGCGTGCTATGGGGAGTGCGGATGACGATGAGCGAGCGGGAGGCCCTCGCAGAAGCACTGCGGCGGGTGGAGGTGGCGTTGCAGCGAGCGTACGCGACAATGGACGGGAGTGCCGAATCGCGGACGCGGATGGCCAGGGCGAAGGCGGAGTACCGAACGGCAGAGGCCGCGGCGCTGCACGCGCTGGGCGCCGAGGATGCGTTGAGGCTCTGGTGGAGGCGAATGACTCGGCGTGCGCTCACGCCCCGGAGCAGGAAGCACTGCGGGAGTGGGTTACTCGCGGGGCGAGAGAGTTGCCCCTCCGCAGTGGCGAGCACCACGCATGAGGGGCGCGCCTCCTGGACGTGCGTGAACCATCAGGTGAAACAGGGCGCTTCGGCAGGCGGACGGGCCCGGGCCGCATGGGCATACCCTGAGAGGCATGCCATACCGGCCCGGCTCACCCTCGCGTCGCCAGGCCCTCGCGCAGCATTTCATCCACGAGTGACGCGGCCTTCTCCTCGGCGGTTGCGCCCTGCACGCGCAGCGCGACGGACTCGAAACGCTGGGTATTGGCAACCACCCAGTCGATGTACTCGGGAATGGAAAGGCGCTCCACGCCGAAGGCGATGTCCTGCATTCCCTTCACGATTTGGACGGCCGTGCCCTCGAAGACACGTCCGTCGCGCATGATGATCATCATGACTTCTTCTCCTTCAGGTGAGTGCGCCAGCAACCGGACTCGATGATGGGGCGGCCAGCCAACCGCCCCTTGGGAAACAGGTATGCCTCGACGCGGCCGGCACCGTCGAGGGCAATGGGCGTGCGCTCGTAGAAGCGAGGGTGCCCCTCGAGCCTGTCGAGCGCCGCCAGCATGAGCGCGTCGACTTCGTACACTTCGCCCTCGATGGCGTGTTTGCCGCCGGAGGCGAGAGCGGGGAAGGGCCCGTAGTCGTGAAGCGTGAAACGCGGACGCGTCCGCGCGGGGCCGATGAGGCGTGCGCCGCGCAGGAGGCGGTGATTGGGCTCGCCGGACAGCAGCGTTCCGTAGACGAAAACGCGTGTCGATGTCGACGCGCGCGTCACGCCACACCTCCGAGGGCGCCCGCGAGCGCGGCGCGGTTGAAGCCCAGGCGCCCGTAGGCGTGCCAGAGGACGCGGAAGTAGCGGCCAGCGGGCGGCCAGGCCTCGAAGCCAGTCTCGGGCTGGAGGTACACCAGCGCGCGGCGGCGCAGGCCAGCTCTGTCCATCACCAGCCGGATGGCGCGCCGGTACGCGAAGGGGTGGCCCTCGAAGATGTCGAGGGCCCGCAGGTCCTCGGGAGTGAGGCGGTACAGCAGTCCCTCGACGTGGGCGCCGCGCACCCGCTGGAGGCTGGCGACGGCCCCGCCCCAGCGGCGGCTGTATCCGCCGAACACCAGGGTGTGGCCGGAGAGAGTGGCCCGGGCTTCGACAGTGGCGTTGGGGCAGCGCACGCGCATTTGGGCCCTGTCGAGGTTGGAGCCGTAGGCGAAGTAGAGCATGGGGATTCTCCCGTGGGTGGCAGGCGCGCGGCCCGCCGTTGTCAGTGCCAACCAGGGCCCCGAAGGGCCCCGGCGTTGAGTCCGCTTCAGGCGGCCGCCAGGGCCTCGTTCGTGCCGCCCTGGGCGCTGCCGCTGCCGCCCTGCGCGCCTTCGCTGCCGGGCGTGCCTTCCCCACCCGGCCCGCGCCCGTCGCGACGCTGGCCCTTCCAGGCGGCGCTGCCTTCCAGGTGCTTGAGAAGGTGCAGGCGCGCCGTTTTGAACTCCTCTCCAATCAGGCCCAGGTGGAGCAAGAACACCCGGAAGTCGTACTTCGCGGTGGCGGGGTTGAAGTCGCGGCGCTTGCTGGAGGCGGCCTTCGAGGCCAGGGCGCGGGCGGCGAGGGCCAACACCAGTTGGACGTAGGCCTTCACCTCGCCCGCGTGCACCGAGCCGTTGAAGTATCGGAATTCAATCGTGCCCCGGAAGAAGAGGCTGTTGAGGTTGAGGCCGTGGTAGCGGCTGGAGTCGTAGCGCTGCGGGGCGAGGTTGCGGCGCCCGTACCAAGCCTCATTCACGTCCTGGAGGGTGCGCGGGCGCCGGGCCTCCAGCCGCTGGAGGAAGGCCCCGTCGATGGGCTTGCAGAAGCGGTTCAGCCGCGCGGCGCTCACCCCGAGGGCGGTCTCCAGGAGGCGCTCCTGCTTGTGCACCATTTTGACGAGGTTGGTGACGCCCTTGGCGTCGAAGCGGCTGCCATCGACGTGGATGAGGCCCCCGGTGGAAGCGTCGGCGCGGGCGCCGGCCTCGCGAGCGGCGCGCACCACCTGCTGTAAGGCTTCCAGGTCCTGGTAGGTGAGGATGGGGGAGACGATTTCGCCGCTGTACTCGCCCCCGCTCAGCGAGCCGTCCGGCACCACCTTCCAGGCGCGGCCCTGGGAGTCCATCACCTGCCAGCCCCGGTAGTCGCCGGAAACGTGCCCGCCCACCGCGCCCTGAATCGCGTGGGCCAGCTTCTGGCGGCTGGCGCCAACCGTCTCAATCTCAATTCCAAACCGGAGCGTCTTCATGGAGTTTGCCTCTCGCGTTCGCGCGGGGCTGTGGCGCCCGTTGCGAAACACATACACGCTCTTGTATGCGAATGAAGCAAGTCCACTTCGACGGCCGGAAGGGCGGATTTGGGCGTCTGGAGTATTCGCGAGAATATGCGGGGTTTCTCGTCCGCTCTCGACGGGTGGCGCGTGTTTCAGGCGCTTGGGTTGCGGCTGGTGGGGGAATTCCAGTGTGTGTGATTGACTGGGTGAGGATGGACGGGGAAACCTGCGCGGTGCTGCGGCGCGGACTCCCGCTGACCTCTCCGCTCAGCCCAGCAGGGTGTTGAGGAGCATCATCCCGCGCATGGCCTCGGCATGGTCCCCCTCGGCCAGCTCCAGGTAGATGCGGCCATGGTTCGGCTCCGAGAGGCGCTCGCTCTGCACGATCCACCGCTCGCTGGCGGGGGTGCTCAGCTCCAGGCTGGCGGCGAAGGCGTGGAGCAACGCGCTCATCTGCCGGTGGGTTGCGCTGGGCGGAAGGAAGATGTCCAGTTGGGGCTGGGCCGTGCCGTACCGGCTTTTGCCGAGGTCGAGGCTCAGCTTGGCGTTGCTGAAGTCAATCACCTTCATCGGGATAACGTGAAAAGGGATGGCCGTCGCGCTCATGGTCGGTATTCCTGTGGGATTGCGCGGTGCTTTTTTGTGCCCGTCGCGAGGGGCATACACGCTCTTGTGGGCGGGTGTATCAAGTCCTCTCTGCTGTCTTTGGGGTGTATGTTCTGTGGCGGGGCGTTGGCGTTTGGCTGGGGCGCTGTTCCCGATGGAGCGTGTGTCTGGTGGTGAGGCTGGGCGTGCGCGCTTGGGGCCTATTTCGGCCGCTTCGAGTGGCTTGCCGGACGTGCCTGTCGCAGCCCGGCAAGGCCCTCGAATGGCGAGGGGCTGCGGCTAGGTTGCACCCTTGGCGGTCGGCGTGGGCTTCGTGTCCTCCCGCTCTGCTCGAATCTTCATGAGCTTGTCGATGATCTTGGCCTTCTTGGTTTCCCCCAAGTAGGGGAAGCTGTTTCCGGTGTCGATGACGTAGCGGCGCAGTTTCTTGACGGTCATCGTTTCCAATTCTTCGCGTGTCTTCATGTTGTTCCCGTGGGGACTGCGTTGAAGGAGGGGCCGGTCGAAGGTCTCGGGCGGTGTTTCACTTCACGGCGATGTTGGCGCCCGCCTCGCGTGTGGACGGCGGGGCGGAGCGCGTCCGGGTTGGGAGGGCCTCTCGGCCTATTCGCTGTCCTGCTGGGGCGAGTGGATGCGGGCCTCACTCCTCCTCTTTCGGGGCGAAGCGCGCGGCGGCTTCGGTGGCGCCCATGGCCGTGAGTTCTCGGTGGACCGCGCGCATGAAGAAACGAGTCCGGCTCGGGATGCCCGCGTCGCGCCAGGCCTTGTCCAGGGCCGCCAAGTCCTCCGCGTCGAAGGAGAGGGGGATGACGCGCTTGCCGTCCTCGCGCACCTTCACCTCGCGCTCGGGACGGGGACCCACCGGCACGCGTCCGGCCTCCGCCTCCCGAATCTTCCACTTGAGGTAGGAGACGTTATGGTGTGCTCCCCATAACGTCGCTTATGTGGAGCCCGTCGATATGTGGAGTCGGGTGCGGGTTGCCGCCTGAAGCCGTGGAAGTTCAGCAACTTGAGCGCGCGGAGCGGCTCGACAACTCCACATAATCGCGCCGTTGTCTCCGGCGACCGGGGCTCCTCCCGG
This sequence comes from Myxococcus sp. AS-1-15, assembly GCF_020037055.1. NCBI lineage: Bacteria > Pseudomonadati > Myxococcota > Myxococcia > Myxococcales > Myxococcaceae > Myxococcus > Myxococcus sp. AS-1-15. Next base: position 272,087 of record NZ_JAIQDF010000015.1, read on the forward strand.
TCGAGCACCAAGGAGACAACATGTTGGAGACGTTCTTCGAAAAGCGCTTCGTCTTGGAGCGCTTTCGCGCGAGCCCCGTGGGCTCGCACCTCGACGGGTTCGCCACGTCGCTGCTCGCGCAGGGGTACTCGTTCCAGGCAGGAGGCTCGTGCCTCCGCCACGCTGTTCACCTCGGACGCTGGATGGATCCACGCGGCGTGCCGCTGAGTGCGCTCGACGAGGAAGTGAGCTCGTCCTTCGTCGGGCACTTCCCGGCCTGCGATTGCTACGACGAGCGCGTCGGCAGCCATGAGCGTGCCCTCGCGCGGGTGCGGGTGTTCCGTCGCTACCTTCAGGACGTTGGGGTGGTCGCACGTCCGCCCCTGACCGTCGTCGACGATCCGCTCGTCACCGACTTCGTGACGTGGATGCGGAGCCAGCGCGGAGCGAGTGAGCAGACCATCAAGGCGTTCTCGCGCGTCGTTCGACGCCTGCTCTCCCGTGTCGGCAACGAGCCGAGCACGTACACGAGCCACGCGCTGCGAAAGGCCGTCGTCGCGCTCTCGGAGGGACACGGCGATGCAACGGCGGAGCAGGTCGCCACGGCGACGAGGTCGTTTCTCCGACAGCTCGCGGTGCGAGGGCATTGCAGCATCGATCTCGCCGACGGCATCCCGCGCCCGGCCCAGTGGTCGCAGACGACGTTGCCGAAGCACCTGTCGTCGGAGGACGTCGAGAAGCTGCTGGCCACCTGCGACGTCAGCACGGCGACGGGTCTTCGCGATCGTGCCGTGATGTTGCTGCTCGCGCGTCTCGGTCTTCGCGCGGATGATGTGCTCAGGCTCCGACTCGTCGACGTGGACTGGAAGGCGGCGACAATTCGCCTGGTCGGCAAGGGGCGCCACGAGTCGAGGCTTCCTCTGCCGCAGGAGGTCGGTGACGCTCTGCTGGCGTACATCGACAAGGGGCGACCTCGCATCGTCGAGAAGCACCTGTTCCTGACGGCGCGCGCGCCCTGGGCGCCTATTCGAAACAACTCGACGATCTCGCAGCTCGTCGAGCGGGCGATCCTTCGTGCTGGCGTCGACGCGCCGTCCTTCGGATCGCACCTCCTTCGTCATTCGGCCGCGACCTCGATGCTGCGCGAGGGAGCTTCGCTCGACGGCATCGCCTCCATCCTGCGCCATCGGTCGATCGACACGACGGTCATCTACGCGCGCGTCGACGAGCGTCTGCTCACGCAGGTCGCACAGCCCTGGTTGTCCAGCGATGCGCCGTCCCCGTCACCAAAGCCGCCGAGCACACCGACGCCCGAGATGCAGACGTTCCTGCGGCCCTGGTTCGCGGAGGTGTCGCCGTGCTGAAGCCGCTCGTCGATGACTACCTCGCGGCTCGTCGAGCCCTCGGCTTCGAGCTCCATGCTCCGGAGCGCATGCTCAACGACTTCGCAGCGTTCGGGAAGGAACGTGGTGAGTCCCATGTGCTCGCGGCGACCGCGATCGACTGGGCCGCCAAGGGAAACACGGCCGGAGTGCGCCACCATCGTCTCCAAGCCGTTGCGCTCTTCGCCCGCCACGTGCGCGCGGAAGACCCTCGCCACGAGGTTCGAGCAGTCGCGTGTTCCCCGCCGTGCCCCGCCAGTTGGTGCCTCACATCTACACCGACGACGAGGCTCGTCGGCTCCTCGCGGCGACGACGGCACTTGGTCCGCCTGAGTCGATGCGAGTGCTGACGGCGCAGAGCTTCTTCGCCCTGATGTTCGCGACGGGGCTTCGGATCTCGGAGGCGCTTGCGCTTGACCTCGACGACGTGAAGCCTGAAGGCCTGCTGATCCGTCAGACGAAGTTCAAGAAGACCCGCCTCGTCCCGCTGCACGAGACCGCACGACAGGGCCTTGCCCGATACATCGAGCGCCGCCGCGCTGCGAAGACGACGCCGAGCCTCTTCGTTGGCTTTCGCGGTGGTCGTCTCGCCCACAACAGCGTTCGCCCGATGTTCAAGAAGATGCTCGAAGTCGCCGACGTCAAGAAGGCCAACGGCCGTGCTCCTCGCATCCACGACATCCGGCACACCTTTGCGGTGCGTGCGCTCGAAGCCTGTCCCGAGGGCCGCGAGCGCGTCACCCAGCACATGCTCGCGCTCACGACCTACCTCGGGCACTCGCACGTGACCGACACGTACTGGTACTTGCAGGCGACGCCGCGCTTGATGCGCGGAATCGCCGATCGCGTGCGCGAGTCCCTTGGAAACGGAGGCGCACGATGACGCTCCTGGCGCCCCATCTGACGGCCTACCTGCGCGAGCGGCTCCCGCAGGAGCGCCAAGCCAGCAGGCACACCGTCGACGCATATGCGTACACGTTCAAGCTGCTCTTCGCGTTCACGACGAAGCGGCTTGGCGTGGCTCCCTCGGCGCTGACGCTGGAGCAGCTCGATGCGCCGTTGCTCCTCGAGTTCCTCGCGCACCTCCAAGCCGAGCGAGGAAACAGCGCGCGCACGCGCAACTCGCGGCTCGTCGCTATCAAGTCGTTCATGCGCTTCGTCGAGTACCGCGTCCCTTCGGCGATCGAGCAGGTCCGCCGCGTGCTGGCGATCCCGATGCAGCGCACCGACACCATGCTCGTGCGCCACATCGACCGCGCCGAGGAGAAGGCGCTGCTCGACGCGCCCGACCCGACGACGCGTCTGGGCATTCGCGACCGCGCGATCTTGCTGATGGGCACCGCAGGTGGACTCCGCGTCTCGGAGATCATCGGGCTGCGCCTCGACGAGCTGACGTTCGACGGCGCGTACTTGGAGCTGCGTGTGCGAGGCAAAGGTCGCAAGCAGCGCGGCCTCACCTTGTGGAGGGAGGTCGCGGATGCCGTGCGTGCGTGGCTCGCTGTGCGCGGCGACACGCTCGTGCCTGAGGTCTTCCTCAACGCGCGTGGCGGGACGCTCTCTCGATGGGGCTGCGACTACGTCCTCAAGAAGCACGTCGAGACCGCGACGATAAAGTGCCCGTCGATCGCCAAGCGCCGCGTGTCTCCTCATGTGCTCCGTCACACGTGCGCGATGACGCTGCTGCAAGCGACCGGCGACATTCGGAAGGTCTCCCTCTGGCTCGGTCACGCGAGCCAGCAGACGACCGAGATCTACTTGCAGGCCGACCCGACCGAGAAGCTGGAGGCGCTCGACGCGGTGAAGTTGCCCACGCTGCGCAAGGGCAACTTCAGCCCGCCCGATCAGCTCCTCGCCTCGCTCATGGGAACGGCGCCCGCGCCGGTGCCGCCATCGCCGCGCAGTAGGAGAAAGTCGGCGACCTCGCGCTCCCCGGACTCGACGAAGTAGCGGTGCAGCGCACGACGAAACAGCTCGGCGCGGCTCGACAGACCGAGCCGTCGCCGGGCGTCGTCCACGCGCTCGACGACGGGCGCGGGCATCCGCAGCGGCAGCACCAAGATGTCATCGTCACCGTGAGCCACACGCGGTTCGGAGCCGACGCGGAGCAAGCCGCGCTCGGCCTGCCGCAACCGCCATCGCAAATACGCGACATCGGTCGAGCCCGTGGGCCTCCCGATGATCTCTTGGTGCCGCGCCTTCAGTTCCTCGACCGACAGCCCCTTCGTCGACGTGATCGTCTTCGGCGCGGTCGACTTCTTCTTCGCCGTCACCGTGCGCGCCTTCGCAGCCTGGAGAATCTTGCGAACCAACCACGCCTTGTTCGGCGTGCGCGTCGGCTCGCCGACGACCTCGGCGTACTTCGCCTGCAGCTCCGGCAGCCGCAACGCCTTGAGGGACTCCTCGTTCATCTTGACCTTGCTCATGCTCGCTCTCCTTGTGAGCGCCATGAAGCAGCGCCCGTCGCCATACAGGCTTCCGGGCGCAGGAACCTCAAGGTTATTCCACCGCTGAACGCGGCACGATTATGTGGAGTCATCCGCGTCGCGCTCCGAGGGAGAACACGCCTCGCGGAGACGCAACTCCACATATCGACGGGCTCCACATAAGGGATGTCGCTGCTGCCCGTCGGGCGCCCCACGACTTCGCGGTACTTCGCCTGCAACGCTTCCAGCGACATGCCGGCGAAGCGCCCGCGCTGGTTGGCAGACTGCGTGCCCTCGACCGACGTGGGGGGCTGTGCGGCAGGCGCCGGAGGCGCGCTGGGGGCGGTGGCCGTCGCCCGGCGGGAGGGGCTGCGCCGCTTCTTGGCGGCGAGAGACTCCTCGATGCGGCGGATGAGGAACTTCTTGTTCGGGCTGCGCGTCTCCTCGCCCACCACTTCGCGGTAGCGGGCGCGCAGCTCCGTCAGGTTCATGGACTCCAGCTTCTTCTTCGGGGCGGTGGTGCGGGACATGGTGCTGTTTTCCTTTCCGGGCCGTGGGTACACGTCTGCCGTTCACGAGGGCGGCCCGGTGTCCCTCATGCGCTGGTGCCCCGCTGGGCGGGGCGTGGGTGGTGAGAGGAGGTGCTACTTGCTGCGGGCGCTGTTGGCGGCGCTCAGGCCGGCCTGATAGGCCGCTTCGAGGGCCTCCTTCAGGCCCCACACCGCCACGTCGTGGAAGTCGAGGCTGTCGCTGTTGCGTGTCTTCAGGGTTTCGATGTTGAGCGATTGGCGTGCAATGCGCTCAAGGACTTCTTCGGGCGCCCGGGTGGGCTTCGCGGCGGTGGCGGGGCGGGGCTTGCGGGGTGTCATTGTTTCGTCTTTTCGTACGCTTTCGGAGGCGCGCGTGAGACATACGCGCTCTGTTTTGCGCGTATGACAAGTCATTGTTCGTTGGGCTTGCTCAGGTGCGCGAAGCACTCCAAATCGATGGCGCGCGGGTCGACATGCACGAAGGAGGTGGTTCCGTCCGGGTGAATGGGAGCCGCGTCGATGCAGTCCTCGGCCGTTACACCCCCGAGGCGCGCCAGCTTTTCGTTGTCATTCACGTAGTAGTCGTCCGCGTCCGGGTTGGCGTCGGGGCGGAGGCTGCCTCGCAACACCGCGAAGATGCGGACCCTCTGCCCCCGGAGCCCGGGGATTTCATTGCCGATGTAGGTGGTGTCAGTGCCGATAAACATGCGTGTCTCCCTGGCGCGCAGTAGGCGGCGCGTGAAGACATACACGCTCTGTCTTGGGGACATAGCAAGTCGAGGAACGAGGGATTCGCGACGCCCCGGGGCATCGCGGCGCGAGGGACTGTTTTGCCGACAGTGTATGTCTATTGACTGGACTCTTCAGGGGCGCGGGGCTGCTCGTCGGCGGGGACCGCGATTCGGAGGCCCTGGGGGAGCCAGCGCTCGCGAGCCTCCTGAGAAAGGGGCCGCATCAGCACCTTGCCGGCGCTGCCCCCCTTGGGCTTGAGCACCGTGTGCAGGCGCCCGCGCTGGACCAGCTCGGCATGGAGGTGGGCGACGAGGAGCCGGTGCAGGTGCCCGAAGCTGCCTGGGACGGGGTGCCCCGGCTCGCGCTCGGCTGCGCGGGTGAGGAACTCGGTGGATCGGCAGGCGGGGCAGGGGGGCAGTTGGACGAGGCTGTCATCCGCGTCCCCTCGCCGGGCGACGCCCACCTCCTGAGGGTCGAGGGCAAGGCGGTTGTCTCTGCCGCACCTGATGCCGCGCTGCAGGACTTCAGTCGAGGTGATTTCGTAGAGGGCCGTTCGAGTCCTCACGCGAGAGCGGTGTACGCGCCGAGCCAGTACGTCGCGACGAGGTGGTCGTAATCATGCATGGTGTTGATGATGGGTACCGTTTGAGCCGCCTTCCTTGGTACGCACCACGTGCGTATCGACCTCGTCCTCTGGCCAAGCGTCCGTATGGGGGGCTGGACATACGATGCTCAAGGTCAGCTGCGACGTCTTTAACCATGGCTCTGGAGAGCGCCAGGGGGGTGGTAGGGCCGACACCCCTTTCATCGCCTCCAGGTGGCTCAGGGCGTCCCGGCTGTTGGCGATGCCGAGGGCCGCGCAGACGTCGGCGGCGACGAACCATGGCTCACCCCGCTCGTCCATGGAGACACGGATGCGGTGTGTCTCGAAGTTGAAATGGGCCAGCGGATGCACAGCGACTCCTTTCGGGGAAACGCCGAGGCCGCGCGGGGCCCGACTCAAGAATGCGCAGCGTGGTTAATGACTTGTCTTGTGGGGGCGACAGAGCGTGCATGGCCGCGTCCTCTTCACGAAGGAGTCTCCATGTCTGCCTATGCTGCTGTCGCGCGCGCACCCCGCACTCTCACGGAGAAGGAGGTGGCGTTGCTGCTGCGCACCACGGGGTTGCACAAGGAGGGATTCAGGGACCACTGCCTCTACAGCCTCGCGCTGGCATCGGGCCTGCGCGAGCACGAGCTGGTGGCCCTCAACGTCGGCGACATCTTCGACGAGCGCGGACGCGCACGCCGGCACGTACCGCTGCGCGTCTTCAAGGGTTGCCGCCGGCACCCGGGCCCCCAGGAAGTCGTCTTCTCGGACACGGTGCGCGCGAAGCTGGAGAAGTTGTTGCGCCTGAAGCGCTCGCTGGGGCACGACGTGGGCCCCCAGGCTCCGCTCTTCCTGAGCCGCAAGGGCCTGCGCCTTTCCACGCGGCAGGTGCGCCATGGCTTCGCGGTGTGGCAGCAGCGCGCGGGCCTGGAGCGGCACCTCAACTTCCACGCCGTGCGCCACACCGCGTGCACCGGGGTGTACCGGCGGACGAAGGACATTCGCCTCACCCAGCGCTTCGCGCGGCAGCGCAGCATCGACTCCACGGTCATCTACACGCACCCCTCGGACGACGAGCTGGTGCGCGTGACGCAGGACTTGCCCTGCTGATGGGGAATGCCGCCTCCGCGCTGAGCGCCCGCGAGAGCCCCTGGCTGGGCCGGGGTGCCGCGCGGAGGCGGTGAGGGCAGTTGTGCGCGGAGATCGCGCGGGCTGCCCCAGGCACGGCCGGCGAAAGTGAACAGCGCGAGGCGTTCACTTACCGGGTGCAAATGAACAGGCGCGGGGTGTTCACTTTTTCAGAGGTGACTCTCTCGAAAAGGGCCCCAGGTACACGCCCCGGCGGCGAGGCCCGCACGAAAAAACGCACCACCCCCCACCCTGGCGTCAGGGGTAGGCGGGGTAGGCGTGCTGGCGTCGTCGGTAGGCATGGTGGCGCCCGGCAGGGGCAGGCAGTGACGGTGACGGGGGAGGAGCTGGGCCGCGAGGGTGCGCGGCAGGCGGCCCCAACCAGCGGAAAGCGGCAATCGGCCTCGGCGCTTCGGCCCTTTATGAGGCCTCGTAAGCGCGCGAAACAGCGTGGGGTCCGTGACGCCGAATGGCCGCCTTTACCTGTTTTCGGCCATTCGGCTCGGCCCTGGTAACGGCACGCGCGCCCAGCTGCGCGCGGGACGGCGGGCCGGTGCTTCGAGGGCGGTCGCGGGGAGTCGTGGGCCTCACGGAGAGCACAAAGCCCTGCGGCCCGAAGCGCTGGAGGACACGCGCGCACGAACGGGGCGCCACGCAGAGGAGGCGTTGGTGCGCGGGGCTGAATCGGGGGCGCGCGCTAGGGGCCAGGGGCGGCAAGCGGACCCCAGCGGGGAGGGGGCAGGTGGGCCGGGGAAGTGAATGGCGCGCTGGAGTCCGGCCCGCTGGACGGAGTGTACTTCCGGGCGCGAGTTCAGGCTCGGACTCGGACCGCGGTGCTCGAGCACCTGGTGGCTTGGCGCCCCAACCCCGCGAAACTACGAGACCTGCGGCGCCAGGCGTGTGCTTCCGCGCGCCAGGTGAGCTCCACGGCGGAGCCTGGCCTGGTGGGGCTTGGTCCGGTGAAAGTGAACGGGCCTGAAAGTGAACAAGCTCGGGAATGAAGCCCGTTCACTTTCTTGGGATTCGCCCCAAAGGGGGGCGTGGGGGGAAGAGAGCCTGCTGGAGGGGCATCGTCCCGAGCGCGGGAGTGTCGCTGGCCCAGGGCCCACCTGGACGAACAGCTTCGGGCTTCGCGCAGCCGCCGAGACAGCCGCGCCTTCGAACTGTCATGGGCCGCCCTCTACTGTGGGGCACCTGCGCGAATCGAAGTCCAGCTCCGCTCAAGCAGCCCGGGTGCTCAGGAGCGTCAAAGGGCCGCTTCGCTGAAGCCTGAACGGTTCTCGCCCTTGCCCCGCCTTCCTCGCGCAGGCGAAGGGCAACCGGGCGCAAGTGGCCAGTCCTGAGAGCGCAGGAGTCGCGAGCTGGTTGGCCGACCCGGATGCGATCCGTTGAGCCGGTCCCTGGCGTCCAGAGCAACCAGGGCAGGGAAGCCGGAGGTGCCGAGGTCTCACCCAGGCGCCCTGTACCTCCAGTTGAAGCAAGGCACCAACACCCCGACTTCAGCCGCCGGACTTCTCCAAAGTCCGGCAGAAGTCCGGCATGAAGTCCGGCAGTAATTTCCGTAACAACTTCATGGGGTTGAGTCACTCTGCCGGACTTGCCGGACTTCAAAGCCACTTTTACGTACGCGAGGGAAAATATTTTGGGAGGGAAGCGCGCAGAAAATATTTCCCCGTAGAGGGGCGGGACGGGGGAGGAAGTCCGGCAAGTCCGGCAGGATGGTTTAACCCCTCGCAGTTACAGCGATTTTTGGTGCCGGACTTCAGCGGGGGAAGTCCGGCATGAAGTCCGGCAGTCCGGCAGGAATGCGAGAGTCGGAGGGGAGAATGTAGGTGGTGAGGCGACTCACTCTCCTGTTCCCCGCCTTCATCGTCCTATTTGCCCTCGCGTCGTGCTGGGGCCGCCGGTTGCGCGTCACCGGTGAGCACCACCCCGTGCGTCCTGCTGGGGTTGCCCTGGTTCGAGCGAGAGCGGCTTCTGGGGAAGGCGGCTGTCCAGGCCCTTCGGCGCAAAGGTTGCCTCGCCCACGCACTCCTCATTCGTTCCGAGCAGTCGTAGGCCAGCCCCTCGTGGAGTGCTCGTGGCCTCTTCCCTTGGAGCGCAGCGTGGGCGTCCGAATGGAGGAGGTGGGAACTCCGCCCGTGTCCAAGGCAGGGGCATGAGGCCCGCCCAGCAGAGGCCATCGCCGCCCTCATGAAGGAGCGCCCCTCCATGCGGGATGGCCCGCCGCAGCCTCCTCATGGTGCTGCCGGACGCCGGGCAAGCCACCAGGACTCCCGCAAAACCTGAGTACCTGGCGAGTCGGAGGCCCCGGTGGAAATTCGGGCGCGTCAGCATGTCCCCGATTGCGGGCCCCGAGCCTTTGTCCCTGCAGGGACGGAGCGGCTTCTCAGCAGCAGCGGCCACAACCTCCTCCGGCCCCGAGGCACACATGCGTGACGAGAGCGACTCCCCCAGGCCAGTTACCCAGACGCCCAGCCCTGCCCCAGCCCAGTCCTTGAGGGAGGACTGCCGCACGCAGGAGTTGGCGAAGCAGCCCAAGGAGGCCGGGGACGCCTGGCTGAAGCTGGAGAATGACGGAGACAGCGCCGTCGTCGTCTTCCTCGGGGAGCCGCACCCGCGCGACGTGGCTTTCATTGACAACAAGTTCGTCCCCTTCACCCGGAGGCTGAAGGTGGAGGGACACAAGCCCGTGCTGCGATTCACCCACAACGTCGCCCTCTTCGAGACGCGCGAGGTGAAGGTGCTGGAGTACGGGATTGCCTTCTTCAAGGAAGCCCTGCGCATGCGGCACACGTTTGGGCTTGAGACGTGGGCTGTTGAAGTCCAGCGTCACGGGGCCGCGAAGGACTGGTGGCAGACGCGCTACTCCCTGCAGCCCGAGCGCCGCCTGTCCCCGGAGCAGCAGCAGGCCTTCCAGGGGCTGCCGCTTCACGACTTGGCGAGGCTCCGGGTGGACGCGGCGACGCAAGCCGAAGCGGCGCGCCGCGGCGACGCGGGCGCAAGGCCACCCAACGCGCGCCTCGTGCAGTACCTCTCTGACGTACTGAAAACCATGCCGCGCAAGAGGGTGGAGCGCCTCCTCCACCACCACCTCGGAATGCAGCAGGTTGGGGACGTGTCAGCCATGCGCGGCGAGGAGTGGCAAACCTTCGTCGAAGCGGTTGCCGTCGAGTACCGGGCGTTTTGGGAACGAAACTGCTGAGCGCCAGCCCGAGGTGAATTGAGCCTCCAAGCGAGGGCGTGCTGCGAGGCAGCACGTCTACACGTCCCCGGAAAGAAACCCATGCAGGACTCCTTCTCCGCGAGCCGCGGGGACGAGGGGCGCGTTGCCTCTCATGTCCTCGGCCTCCCAACAGTCATTGGGCAGATGCAGCCCGGCGCTATGCTGGCGTGGCGTGCGCGTCAGCCCGTTGTGCGTCGAGGGCTGGACTCCGCGGCGGCGAGGCGCAGCCCCCAGGTGCCTGCGCCATGAGCTTTCGCGTCTTCGTGGAGCAGGTGCGGAGCCGCTCGGACATAACCGACGTCGTCGGCGCCCACGTCGAGTTGCGCCCTTCGGGCAGCACCCTCAAGGGACTCTCACCCTTTCACCCCGAGAAGACGCCTTCCTTCGTCGTGTGGCCCGCCACGCAGACGTGGCACGACTTCTCCAACGGCGGCAGCCTGGGGGGAGACGTCTTCACCTTCGTCCAGGAGAGGGAGAAGGTTGACTTCAAGGAGGCGGTATTCCGACTGGCAGGGCGCGCCGGCATTCCCCTGCCCGCGCCCCATGACGAGTCCCACGCGCGTGAGCTCGAGGCGCTGGTGGAGCGCCGCGACGTCGAGCGACTCCTCACGGCCGCCGCCGACTACTACCACCGCCACCTGCCCGCGAACATTCGCGAGGAGTCCTTCAAACAGCACTACGGCTTCACCGACGAGGTGGTGGACAGCTTCAAGCTGGGGTGGGCAGACGGCGGCCTCTTCGCGCACCTGAGAGAGGGTATGGGCGCGAGCCGCGAGGCGGCCCTCAAGACGGGCCTCTTCGTCCAACTGCCGGGCGGCCACGTCGAGGACTTCTTCCGGGAGCGCCTCGTCTTCCCATATTGGAAGGATGGCCGCGTCGTCTACTTCATCGCCCGCGCGACGCAATATACGGGCGACGAAGAGTGGGAGAAGGCGAAGTACAAGAAGCTCCTCACCCATTCGGAGCGGCACCCCTACGTCTCACCCACCGTCCGCAACGACTACTTCTACAACGAGGACGCGGCACGCAAGGCCGACACGCTGCTGATTACGGAAGGCGTCACCGACTGCATCAGCGCCATGCAGGCGGGCATTCCTTGTCTCTCTCCCGCCACGACGCGCTTTCGCAAGCAGGACATTCCTCGGCTGCTGAAGCTCACGCGCGACGCGAGGCGCGTCGTCATTTGCAATGACGCCGAGGCCAGCGGCGCCGGAGAGGCGGGCGCGCGGGAGACTGCCGCAGCCCTCTGGGCCGAGGGCCGAGAGGCGTGCGTCGCCCTGCTTCCACGTCCGCAGGGCACCGAGAAGGTGGACGTCAACGCGCTTGTCGCGTCGCAGGGCGCCGCGACGCTTCACGAAGTCCTCGGACGCGCGAGGGCATACCCGGAGTACCTGCTGGATGGCATTCCAGAGAGTGCGCCCAAGGCAGACTTGGACAAGGCGCTGGCGCCCCTCCTGGCCTCATTGCAGCAATGCACGGCAGTCCGAGCCGACGTGGTGCTGGACGCCATTTCGGCGAAGTTTGGCCTCCGGAGGCGGGCACTCAACGCCAACCTCAAGGGGGTGGTGGCGGAGAAGGAGGCGGCGGCCATGGCGCAGCGCCGTGCGTCCGCCGCGCGCCCGGAAATCAACGTGGGCAACCGCCAACTTTGGGCCATTGTCACCGAGGCGCGCCAAGCGGTGGTGCAGGCGAATGCGCGTCGCATGCGGGCTGCCAGCACGCAGGGCTTCGCCAACGAGGCGGCGCCACTCTTTGTGCGAGGCAACGCCCTCGTGCAACTCGCGCAGCCCGAGAAGGAGGCGCCCATTCTCTCGGAGATGACGGAGGCCGCCGTCTACGGAGTCCTCCTCCGGGAGGCGACGTGGGTAGCGGAAGTCGAGGGCAGGCCGCACTCCGTCTTCCCGCCGAAAGACGTCGCGCGGGACTTCCTCGCGTACCCGCCTCCGGGCCTTCCCTCAGTGGAGGCTGTCATTACCACGCCGGTATTCGGACAGGACGGGAAGCTCCTCCTGACGCCTGGGCTGCACCCGGAGGACAGACTCTGGCTGGAGCCCGCTCCTGCGCTTCACCTCGGCGCCGTGTCCGAGCGGCCGACACCCGAGGAGGTTGCCGCCGCACGTGCCCTCTTCTCTGACGACGTCTTCGTGGACTTCCCATTTGCCCACCCCAGCGATAAGGCACATGCCCTCGCCGCCGTCCTCCTCCCCTTCGTCCGGCGGATGATTGAGGGGTGCACCCCCCTCCACGTCGTAGAGGCGCCCGCTGTCGGCTCCGGCAAGGGCCTCTTGTGCGACCTCGTCTCGTGGGTGGCGACGGGCAGGGCGTTCGCCATTGGCACCTTGCCTGAGAATGAAGAGGAGATTCGAAAGACGCTCACCGCCGAGCTCGCCCTGGCGCGCCCCCTCATCCTCCTCGACAACGCCAATGAGAAGGCGACGCTCTCCTCCGCGGCCCTCGCCGCCATGCTGACGAGTACCTCCTGGACGGACCGTCTCCTGGGCAAGACGCAGAAGCTGACGCTGCCCAATACCGCCATGTGGATGCTCACCGGCAACAACCCGAAGCTTTCAAAGGACATTGCCCGTCGCTCCGTGCGCATCCGCATCGACCCCAAGCTGGACAGGGCCTGGACGCGAAGTCGCTTCAAGCATGACCCGATTATCCTCTGGGTGAAGGAGCACCGGAGCGAGTTGGTGCGTGCGGCCCTGACGCTCGTGCAGGCGTGGATTGCTGCGGGGAGGCCTCTGGGGCGCGAGCGGCTGGGCTCCTTCGAGCACTGGGCGGCCGTCATGGGCGGCCTTCTCAATGTGGCTGGGGTGGAGGGCTTCCTCGGCAACCTCGACGAGCTTTATGCGAATGCGGACGTCGAAGGGGAGTCCTGGCGCGAATTCGTCCAGGCCTGGTGGGGAGCGCATGGCACGGCGGAGGTGCTCGTCTCGAGCCTCAACGAGCTGTGCGAGAAGGACGAGCTGATGCTTCAGGTGCGAGGCGAGGGCGGCTCCCGCTCGCAGCAGAGCCGGCTGGGCCGAGCGCTGCAAACGGCGAGGGACAGAGTCTTTGGGGACTTGCGGGTGGTGGTGCGGAACCAGGACCGCAAGAAGCGGACGATGTACGCACTCCAGAAGTTGGGAGGCGAGCCGGAGGTGAATGCAGACATGGCTGCCGCAGAGGTAGATGAGGTCGACCCATGGGCGGAGTAGTGACCCGGCGCGCCCCGCAGCAACAGTGCGAGGCCGCAGTGGAGATTCTCTCGGAGGCCCTCTGGGAGTTGTTGCTTCGTCGCCATTCGCAGCATGCGCCGCACGTAATGAAGTTGCACCAAGAGGAGAGCGCGCATGGCTGAGCCGCAGACTCTCGACTTGTCTTCTTCTGGGGACAGAGCGTCCATGGTTTTCGCCCGAGGGCGTGCTGCCCCGGACGAAGGAGACACCACCATGGCGAAGAAGGGGATTGCGTGGGCTGCCCGTAAGGAGCTGGCGGACGTGCCACAGCAACTGGCTGCGCTGGCCAGCATGTCGGTGCCGGAGCTGGCGGAGAAGTACCAGGAGCTGTACGGCGAGCCCACGCGCAGCCGCAACCGGGACTACCTGAAGAAGCGCCTGGCCTTCCGGATTCAGGAGCTGGCCGAAGGGGGACTCTCCGCGCGCGCCGTCGCACGAATCTCAGAGTTGGGCGACAAGCTGCCCGAGCGCTGGAGGATGCGGCAGGTGGAGGAGGCGAAGCCCTCCGCGACGCCTCCTCCAGCCCCTGCGGACGTGCGCGCAGGGACTGCGGACGGTCGCGACGCGCGCCTGCCCCCGCCGGGCACGGTGCTGACGCGCGTGTTCAAGGGCACGCAGCACCGGGTGACGGTGCGCGCGGACGGAATTGAGTACGAAGGCCAGCTTCACCGAAGCCTCTCCAGCGTGGCCAAGCTGATTACTGGCACGGCCTGGAATGGCTTCAGCTTCTTTGGACTCAAGGCCGGCAGCTCGAAGGCGGTGAAGTCATGAGCGGCCCCGCCTTCTTTCAAACGCACATGGGCCAGCGCTTCTTCGAGTCGACGATGCCGAGCCTCGTCCGCGAACTGAAGCGCCTCAACGACAACGTGGAGCGACTGGTGGCCGTGGCGGAGCAACTCTCCGGACAGAAGCCGTCGCCGAGCGTCGAGCCGGTATCGACAACAGAGGGGGCGGAGGGGCCATGAGGAAGAGCAAGCCAGCGCCCTCGGACGCGAAGCGCTGCGCCGTCTACACGCGCAAGTCCACGGCTGCAGGCCTGGAGATGGAGTTCAACTCGCTGGACGCCCAGCGCGAGTCCTGTGTCTCCTACGTGCAGCGCCAGCCCGGCTGGGTGTTGGTGGACGAGAGCTACGACGACGGCGGCTTCACCGGCGCGAACATGGAGCGGCCCGCCTTCCAGCGACTGATGCAGGACGTGGACGCGGGCCGGGTGGACGTGGTGGTGGTGTACAAGGTGGACCGCCTCTCTCGCAGCCTCCTCGACTTCGCGAAAGTCATGGAGCGCTTCAACGCGGCGGGTGCCTCCTTCGTCTCGGTGACGCAGAACTTCAGCACGGCGGACGCGATGGGCCGGCTGACGTTGAACATGCTGATGAGCTTCGCTGAGTTCGAGCGCGAGATGATCTCCGAGCGCACGCGGGACAAGGTGGCCGCCGCGCGCCGCAAGGGGAAGTGGACGGGAGGACGCGCACCACTGGGCTACGAGGTGAAGGACAAGCGCCTCGTGGTGAATGAGTACGAGGCGGTGGTGGTGCGGGAGGCCTTCGCGTTGTACCTCCAGCACCAGCAGGCCTCGGTGGTTTCGCGCCTCCTCAACGAGACAGGGCGCAAGACGAAGCGCCACGAGGCCCAGAGCGGTGCCACGCGCGCGGCTCGGAAATGGACGACGCAGGACGTGCTGCGCCTCTTGAGGAGTCCCTTGTACGCGGGCTTCGTGCCGTATGGCGACGAGGCGCATCCGGGCGAGCACTCGCCCATCGTGGACAGAGCCACCTTCCATCAGGTGCAGGACATCCTGGAGGGTCGCGGCCCTGGCATCCAGTACCACGGGCGCAACCCGGACTACGTGCTGCGAGGCCTCCTTCGCTGCGGCCTGTGCGGCGAGGCCATGACGCCCGGCTCCACGCGTAAGGGCACGCGCGAGTACCGCTACTACCGCTGCGTCACCCGGGACAAGCAGGGGAAGGAGGGGTGCCGGGCCTCGCCCCTCCCGGCAGCCGCCCTGGAGGACTTCGTCGTCGCCCGGCTGCGGGAAGTCTCGGTAGGTGGGGGCTTCGCGACGCAGGTACACGCCCGCCTCACGGCGCGGCTGGAGGAGAAGCACAAGGCCCTGCGCGCCGAGCGCGCGCAGCTCCCGAAGGACCTGGCCAAGCGCGCCGGGGAGTCGGCGAAGTGGGTGGACTCCCTCTCGAAGCTGGAGGGCCCCACCCGGCGCCTCCTGGAGGAGAAGCTGACGGCCGCTGAAGAAGAGTCCGTCGGCATGAAGAAGCGGCTGGCGGAGGTGGAGCGCGCCCTGGACGCCATGGAGGGGGAGAAGCTGGAGGCGGCCTGGGTGGCCCAGGCCTTGGCGGACTTCGACGCGGTGTGGGACGCCCTCACGGCCGCCAACCGGGGGCGCCTGCTGCAGGCCCTCGTCGGCCGGGTCGTGGTGGACGAGGAGACGGACAGAGTGGATGTGCACCTTGCCCATGCCGGTGCCTCCGCAACGCCCGCGCGCGAGGTGGCGGCGTGAGCGCGAGTCCCGAGTCTCGGCCGGCGGAGGCCGGCCTCGTCAGCGCGCAGTTTCACCGCGTGCGGCGCTCGAAGGTGCGCTTCCGGGAGGGCGTGCGCCCCCCGCCGCGAGAGGCGGCGCGCCGGCCAGCGCACGTCGCGCGCATGCTGGCCCTGGCGCACCACGTGGAGTCCGCTATTGCGCGAGGGTTGGTGGGGAGCGCGGCGGACGTCGCAGCCCAGTTGGGCTTCACCCGCGCGCGCGTGACGCACCTGCTGGACTTGCAGTTGCTGGCGCCCGACATCCAGGAGGAGGTGCTGTTCCTCGAGGCCGTGGATGGAGAGGAGCCCCTCAGCGAGCGAAGCCTCCGGGCCATTGCACACGCGGGGACGTGGGCGGTGCAGCGCGAGCGTTGGCGCGAGGTGAAGGCTTCATTTTGAGACAGGAGTCCGGATGCCTGGACTCCTTGGTGTAGCGTGAGTGCAAGAGGCTGAATTGTTGTCCGTGTTGAGAGCGCGAGGGTTGTACGTCCCGCGACGAAAGTGAGCGAAAGCACATGCAGAACGAC
This sequence comes from Myxococcus sp. AS-1-15, assembly GCF_020037055.1. NCBI lineage: Bacteria > Pseudomonadati > Myxococcota > Myxococcia > Myxococcales > Myxococcaceae > Myxococcus > Myxococcus sp. AS-1-15. The sequence continues at coordinate 288,356 of NZ_JAIQDF010000015.1, forward strand.
ATGAAGGGCATCATCCAGACTGCGGTGGCGGAGGCGGTGGAGAAGACGATGGGCCGGCAGGTGGAGCTGCAGGAGCGGCAACTGGAGCTGCTGGGGAAGATTGCTCAGTTCCTGGGCATTGGGTCCGGCTCGGCTCATGCGGCGTCCGCGCCGAAGCGGGCCCCCGTACCGCCTCCCGCGTCGCAGCGCATACCCGCGTCCGCGCCGAAGCGCACGCCCTCGGTGCCCGTGCGGAAGTATGTAAGGCCGGAGGCTGCGCCGAAGCCCACGCGGACGAAGGCTGCACCCCAGAAGCGCCGAGGGCGTCCGAGTGCGGCGGGACGCACCGCGACGGCCGCCGTCCCCAGCTCCAGCCCTGGCCCTAGCCCCGCGACGCCCGTCGCATACGAGGTGGGACAGGAGGTGCGTTACAAGCAGGGGCGGGGCGCCTTCAATGCGAAGGTGAAGGCCGTCGACGAGAAGGCGAAGACGGTGACGTTGGAGCGCGTCTCCGACGCCAGGAAGGTGGTGCGCCCCTTCGACAAGGTGACGCCAGCCTGAGTCTGGGCCGCGAAGCGCCCTCTCTGGAGGGCGCTCCTGCGGCAAGTAGCTCGAAGGCGAAAGTGACACTTTCGCCCGGAACACCGCTGCTGGAAGGCGCTCGTCGCTACGGCGCGTCGGCCATGTCTTCGAGCTGCCCTTCGGCGAGGGCGCGGTAGTGGGGCACGACTTCCACCTTGAGGACGTCCTGCATCTCCTGGCGGGCGCGGCCGAAGTCCCCCTTGTCCTTGTGCTGGTACATCCGGTGCAGCGCATCCATGAGCCGATGGGAGCCTTCTCGGATGCGCCGGGACTCCTCGCTCAAGAGGCCCAACGCACCCTCCTCCGTGGCGAGCGCGCTCTCGGCCTCACTGTCGCTGATGCCCACCTCGGAGGCCGTGCGCCTCAGCAGCGCCTTCGCCTCAGTTGTGAGGGCCAGGCGCCCTCCTGTGGTGGAGACACGACGCGCCAGTTCGCGAATCGGACCCCAGTCAACGGTTTCACTCATGCGTCATTTTTCCTTTGCGAGCAGCCCATGCCTCTCTGCGAAGCCGGGGCTGGGGCCGCTTGCACCCAGGCGGGGATAGGCGCTCATGGGAGGCGGCCTGTCCGCTACGAGGGGCAGAGGGCTTCACAGCCTCCCAAAGGTCATGTTAATTCGACGGTCCAGTCAACTGTACCTAGCAGATTCCGGAGAGTTGTCCGCGACGGCGAATCTCAGTGTCCGTGGGGCCGCGCCCCTTCTTTCAGGAGGATTCACAGCCATGACGAAGCGTTCGGAAGATGAAGTGTCGACGGAGGAGTTACCGCCCAAGCCCTCCGCTCCGCCCAGCCCCAGTGCGCCACGCTTCCTCTTCGAAGTGGAGGGCGTCCGCTACGAGGCGGTGCGGGAAATCGAAGTGCGGTCGAATGGCGAGAAGCTCCTGAAGGCGGAGCGGCGTGTGGCGGATGGAGCGCTGTCCGGTCCGTGTCTGGTCCGCAAGATTGCCAGCCCCTCCACGTACATGATGCGCAAGCGGATGATTGAAGAGGTGCAGTTGGCCTTCCGACTCAATCACCCCAACATCGCTCAAGTCTTCCATATGCAGGTGGATGAGGAAGAGGACGTTCCCTTCAGCGTCATGGAGTACGTGGGCGGGCCCTCACTGGAGACGCTGGTGTGCGCGGCGTTGGTGCGGGGCAAGCCCCTCTCGGAGGGCTTTGGCTTGTACGTGGGGGCGGAGGTCGCGGACGCGCTGCACTACGCGCACACGCTGACGTCAGAGAAGGGCGTGCCCCTGGGCATCGTCCACCGTGACGTGAGTCCCCGGCACATCGCCTTGGGCCTGCAGGGGGAGGTGAAGGTGCTGGACTTCGGCTCGGCATTCTCGCTGCTGGTGGGGCGGGAGGAGTCGCCGGAGAATCTGCTGCGAGGGGATGTGGCCTATGCCTCTCCCGAATACCTCCGCAAGGAAGGGCTGACACCGCGCTCCGACGTCTTCAGCCTGGGGGTGTTGCTGGTGGAATGCCTCACGGGGAAGCACCTCTTCGAGGTGCGCGACGTCCCGGTGGTGGCGAAGGAGAGCCGGTTTGTCGCGGAGTCGCATCCCTCGTTGCCGCTGCAGCAGATGCAGGCCCTCATGGAGAAGTTCGGTCCGGCCGTCGTCGAGAAGGCGGTGGCCCACCTCAACGAGGACCTCAAGGCGGTGCTGCACACGGCCCTGCGCCTCAACCCCGAGGAGCGCTTCGCGACGGCGGCGGACATGAGGGATGCGTTGCGCGGTGTCGCCCACGCCCAGCTCCGCAAGCCCTATGGGCGCGCGGAGGCCGCCCAGGAGGCCGCCCTCGTGGTGTCCGAGGGTGGGGTACTCCGTGACCAGGTGGAGTTCGGCGAGGCCGGCCTCTACCCGGATGGGTTGGAGAAGCACGAGTTGGGGCTCCCGAAGAAGGAGTAGGCCGCCGATGCTCTGCTTTCGCCTACTGCGCAATGGCCGGCACGTCGCAACCGCGGGGGTGTCGGGCTTCGGTGTTGTCTCCACCATTCTGACGTGGGTGCGCCGCCCCGATGATGAGACGCGCGACAACCCGGAGGTGGACCTCCACCTTGGGGGCTCCGTGGGCAGGGAGTACCGCGAGCGCCTGAGGTGGTGTTACGCCAACGACATCCGTGCGGGCGACGTCCTCACGGTGGAGGTGCGTGAGGACTTGGAGCCTGACCCTCCGAAGGAGAGACGCCTCGACGAGGAGGCGGGGCTGGATGATGTGGCCCGCCTCCAACTGAGGAAGAAAGCCCTGGAGGCGCAGCTCGCCGACGTGAATGAGGAGTTGGCGGAGCGCGGCGCGGCGTAGCGGGGTGCCTCCTCCTTCGGACGGGGAGGCGCTCCGTCATCGCCGGAGTCCGTTCGGGTTGGGGGCGCGCGTACTCCGGTGCAGGGCCCCGAGGCATGGGGCTCTGCCCGCCAAGCCTGCTCCCTGCTCGAGGCGCCAGCCGCACGCAGCCTGCTTCTGGAGGGGCGGGTGCCCTCGGGGCACTGCTTCAGCGGGCCAACTCGGTGGTGATGCGGACGAGGGCGTCCAGCTTCGACGCGTCGAGCTTCCGTGCGAGGAAGAGCAGCCGCCGCAGGGTGACGTCGTCGTCCGCCCGCGTTGGACTCCCGCTGTTGGGGGATTCGGTGAGCCCCATCATGTCCTCGGGGGAGACCATCAGCTCAATGCACAACTTCTTCAGCGTCTCGACGCTGGGAATCATGTGTCCGCGCTCGACACGGCTGTAGACGGCAGAGGCCAGCCCCACGCGCTCCGCGACTTGGACCTGCGTCAGACTCATCTGCTCCCGAGCAAGGCGGGCGATGCTTCCAAGGTGCGCAGCAAGCTGTTCGTTCATAGGTACAAGGGAGTATACCTGAGTTGCTCGTTGTCAAGGGAGTGCGATTCCATCAGCGCATGCCTGAGAGGAGCTGAATGAGGGCAAGGGCCTGGCGCCCGTCCAACTGGCGCACGCGGCGTCGCAGGGCGTCCTTGGCGGTAGCGCTCGTGCCCGGCGGCAGCGCGTAGGAGAAGCCCAGCAGCTCGTTGGGGGTGGTGCCGACGACGGTGCACAGGCGGAACAGCGTCGGGACGCTGGGAAGCATCAGTCCCCGCTCGAGCCGGCTGTAGGCGTTGCGGGAGATGTCGATGAGCCTCGCTACCTCTGTCTGCTGCAAGCCCGCGCGGAGGCGGGCGGCGCGCAGGGCCTCGCCGAGGATGGCAGGCAAAGGGCGCGAGCGCCTCTTCGGCGGGGCGAAGGTGAGGGCGTCAGGGGGGATATGCATTCCAAGTAAACTATACCCTATAGTCTAGTTGAATTCACCTGGACTGTGGCTCGACCTGTCGTGGTTGGTGGTGGTGGGAGGTGGGATAAGACTTCGCGCGATTTCCCTGGGCTTCTGGTAGCGTGGGCCGGCGCCGGGAGGGAATCGCATGCGCGTGGTTGCAGTCCTGCCGTCCTACAGAGCCGCCAGGAGGACGTCGCCATGAGGGACAACGGCCCCCCAGCCGTGCTGTCCCCTGGGGACGTGGTGAAGGGCTACACGGTGGTGAGGCAGTTGGACCGAGGTGGTTTCGGCACCGTGTACCTCGCGACGAATGACGGGCAGCCCTGCGCACTGAAGCTCGTGGAGCGGCAGCGCGTGGAGGGGCGGGCGGAGAAGGAAGTCTCCATCCTCCTGCGCTTGACGCACCCGAACGTGGTGGGCATTCGCGGCTTCACCTACTGGCAAGCCGAGGAGCGCGACTTCGCCCTCATCGCCATGGAGTACGTGGAGGGGCGGAAGCTGAGCGCGTGGGTGAAGGATGAGAACCCCTCGGCCCGGCGAATTGCGAAGGTGACGCTCGACATGGCGAGGGCGCTGGCAGCCTCGCACGAGGCGGGAGTGGTGCACCGGGACGTGAAGGACGCCAACGTCATGGTGCGCGACGCGGACGGCCTGGCGGTGCTGGTGGACTACGGCATTGGGGACTACGCGGGCGCCCCCTCCGGTGTCACCCAATCCCTGCTGCCGCCGGGGACGATGGAGTTCCGGCCCCCCGAGGCTTGGCTCTTCCTGCGGGAGCACCTTGGCCAGAGAGGCTTCCGCTACGTGTCCGCCCCCTCGGATGACATGTGGGCCCTGGGCACCCTCCTCTACCGTCTCCTGACGGCGAGGCTGCCCTTCGACGTGGGGACGGAAGAGGACTACATCCGGAGTGTCATTGGCAATTCGCCTGTGCCCCCTCACCACGTCAACCGCTTCGTCCCGGAGCCGCTGGGCATGTTGTGCATGCGGCTGCTGGAGAAGGACCCTGCTGCACGTCCTGCCGCGAGCACTGTCTGTGCAGCCCTGGAAGAGCTCCTGGCCGGGGCGGAAGGGGAGGCGTGGGACACGCCCTTGTTTGACTCGTATGGCCCGAACTCGGCCACCACCGAGGGTGAGGTGGACAAGCTGGCTCGGTGGGCGAAGCGGCCCCTGCGCCAGATGCGCCGGGGCAAGGCGCAGGGGCCGGAGCTGCTGGGCGAAGGCAGGCCTGCAGCATTGCCACTCGAGGCCCCGCTGGCGCCTGCGGCCCCCTGGCCCGTGGAGGCGCATGGGCCGGGCTTGGCGCTTGAGGGCGGGGTGGGGGCGGAAGCCGCAATGGAGGCGGACGCCGCGCGGCAAATGGCGCCTGTGGCCCCCGTCGTCGAGGCAGGGCGGCGCTCGTTCCTCTCGCGACTCAGGATGGGGCGTATGCTGGGGGCGGGGCTGCTGACCATGGCCCTCGCGTATGGGGCGTACTTCTCACTGCGGACGGACTCACCGCAGCCGCAGGCCGTCACCGGCCAAGAAGTAGCGCCATATATAGAAAAACCTCAAGCTGGCCAGGCCGCAGCTCCCATCGGGCCGGAGGCCACACCTGCGGCCGTCGCTCCCCCCGCGACGCTTCCCGAGGTGACTGCCACCGTGACGACGACGAAGAGTGACTCCCCGACCTCCCTGCCGGTGCCTTCCAAGAAGGCCACGAGGAGCGTCAGCAGTGCCGTGGCGACGGCGGCCCTCTGCACCACGTTCGCGTGCTCCGGTCCCCAGGTGCGCCCGGCTCCGGAGCCTGAGCCGTGCCCGGCAGGCGCCACCAAAGGCATGAAGAAGCTGGGCATGGAGATTGGAGACGACGAGGCGGCTACTTTCGTTCGGGGAACGCAAAAATACGTAACGGTGAAGGAAGGTACTGCGCAGATCATTGTGGGGTCGGACTACGCCACTCTGTCTGGGCGACTCATTATCGCCGAGCGCGTCTATGTCCGACTGACTCGAGCGCGATTTCGCGGAGAGAGCCTCCCCGTGTGCTTGGAGGTGCGAGACACCTCGGACAACCGCGGACTGGAGATAGAGGGTGGCGGAGGGGAGTCTGGAAAGGCGCGCGTGTACTCTGCCGTTTTTGTCAAGGCAGTGAGTGAGTTTGAATGACCTGTCGTTGTTGGGCAGGCGCCCGTGAGTCGCCAGCGGCGTCGCCGCTGGCTTGGTAGGGGAGACGTCGCGTGCATCATTCTGTGTCGGCCGTGCTGCTTTTCCTCCTCCTCGCAGGGGAGGGAACGGCCCTAGCGCAGTCGCCCGCCTCCACCGTGGGACTGAGCGTTCGCCGAATCGAGCTGGTCTCGGATGATGTTCAGCCAGCACCTGAAGTAGCAGTGAGCCCAGGGCTCTCGACGGTGTTTATCTTCGATTCGGAGGTGAGTCGAGAAGGGGTGACGCTCGAGGGGCGCGAGCGCTTCTCGGTCGTGGATGCTGGCCTCAGTACGATGCTGCGCTTGGTTCCTTCAGAGAAATTCAATCCGGGTGACCGACTCAAGTTGACGGTGCGCTTTCAGGATGGTGCGGCCCCGGCGAGTGCGACGTTTGTCCTGGTAGCGCACCCCGCACGGTCAGAAGCGCTCGTCGAGGTCTACCGGCGCAAGAGGAGCGTCGAGACATACCAGGAGGAAGTCCGCCAAGCGCGCATCGAGGCTGAGCAATGCCGAGAGGAGAATGAGCGTCTGCGCGCGGAGCGAAATGCTCCTGATGGGCTGACAGGACTCATCTCGACGGAAGTCCTCAGCAAGCGAGGCGTTGATTTCCGCGACGTGACCAAGGGGGTGACCGAAGGCCCAGGAGCGGCAGCCGCCAAACACTATGTCGCTGCATACCGCACGGCCCGCAGGGTGGCTGTTGAGGTCATCCTCATGTCACGGGGGGACGACCAACCGTGGACAGCAGTGGGGGCGATGCTCAGGGGCAAGGCCAACGAGGAGTTGAGGGTGCTTCGAGTGTGGCAGTCCGGTCCCATGGCCCCCGGTTCGACGTTCCAGCGAGTGGTGGTTGAGGCCGAGGCTGCATCTGAGTCCCCTCAAGGGAGCTTCACGCTCAAGCTCTGGGACGCGGATGGGCGCCGCACCGTCACCCTGGGCAACGTCACTTTCCCTTAACCTTGCGAGCACTGCCTCCAAGCACTTTCGTGGGTTTCCGACATTGGGGGCTTGTGCCGAATGTTAATCTAGGGTCCAATGGACTGTACCTATTAGTCTAGTTCATTCTGGCGTGCCCTGGAGGGCGATGTGTTCCTCACTGTGCTGGAGTGCGCGCGCGTAACTGCGCGCTTCCTTGGTGGCTGCGGAGGGCGCCCGGAGGGCGACGCGCCTGAGCCACCTTCCTAGCTCCACCTCGAAACAGGCGTTGGGCTCTCGCGCTGCGTCGAGGACCTCCCGCACCGCCATGTGAGGCGCGTGCTGGTGGTCCTCGTGCGCCGAGTAGCCGTCTGCACTTCGTCGGGCCGCGTGCCTGATGAGCGTTGAGGAGCCCTTCCTCAGTCATCCCTATTCGCGTTTGGAGTCATGAGCGGAGCCGGGCCTGCCCGGTGCCGTGGCGTGACACGTCTGCCTGCTGTTGGGGCGGGGCTGGGCTTCCCAGCGCCGTGACGTGACACGTCTGCCTATGGCTCGGCCCAACCGGCCGGCTGGCGACTCCCGCAATGCAATGCATCCACCCTGCAGCCCGGCGCCCTGCCGGACTGAATGGGAGACCTCTGTCCATTGCCCCGCCTGCGGGGCCTTCACAGGAGACATCGATGTACATGCGCTGGGCCGTCGTGCTGCTGCCGCTGCTGGTTCCCGGAACAGGGTGGGCGGAGGAGATTGCCTATGAGGACGACCTGGCGAAGGTCGAGGAAGACACCGTCCTCCTTGAGCCAGAGGTGGACGAGCAACTCGAGCCCTCCATGGACGAGGGTGACGCCCTGGTCGAGGAAGAGCCGGACTCGTCCAACTCGGGCTCTGGCTGGGCGAACCGGCTGAGCCTGGAGACCACCACATGGGCGTTGCTGCCTCGCCGTGGAGCGGGGACGGACGAAGGCTTCCTTCAGGTGCAGCCGCGGCTGGAGCTCGTCAAGCCGGACATCCTCCAACTCGACCTCGGGGCCCCGGTGCGGTTGCGCATGTGGGGCGCAGAGGCGGGTGCCAGTCTGGTGCGGAAGGAGGACTGGGACGAACTCTCCGACTGGGGCCAGGTGGTGCAGAACCTGATGGTGGGAGGGGACGCGCCGAACTTCGTGTGGGTGGGTGCCTTGGAGTCCTACACGCTGCTGTCCGGGCACCTGGTGCGCCGCTACAACAACCGGGGCAACCCCGACTACCACCCGGCCGGCGCGGTGGTGACGGCCATGCTGAGGCCCTTGTACGTGGAGGCCTTCGCCTCGGACGTGCTGGGCGCGCGGCTGATGGGAGCGGAAGTCGCCCTGGACATGCAGCACGTCCTCTTCGGCCGCCCTCCCTACCCCATGCAGTACACGCTGGCGCTGTCCGCGGTGCATGACTGGGGCAAGGCCGGAGGGATGTCGGAGCCGATGACGCTGGCCCACCTGGATGGGACGGCCATGCTTGTGCGGCGCCGCAACCCCGAAGGTGGCTTCGAGTTGCAGGCGAATGCGGGCTGGGGCGGACGCCCTGGCGAGGGCGGTGTTTGGGGCGCGGTGGCGGGGTTGGGAGCGGAGTACCTGACCTCGAAGATGGACATGCGCGCGCGCCTGGAAGGCCGCCTTCAGCGTGGAGGCTTCCGGCAGGGGGCCTTCGGCCCGGACTACGAGCTGGCGCGCTTCCAGGTGGCAGGCCCGGCCGCCGTGCCGCAGGCGGACGCTCCCTTTCCAGACGGGTACTCGGCCTACGGCGAGCTGATTTTGAGCTGGGACGCGGAGAGCCTGAGTGTCTTGGGACAGCGTCACTTCCGCCTGACGATGGGTACCGAGGTCTTCAACTGGGGCCGGGTGGACGTGGACGGCCGGCTGGAGACGCAGCTCTTCCACCGGAACCTCTCGGTGGGGGTGGGCGGGGTGGCGGTGGGTGCGGGCCAGCCGGGAGTGCGCTACCTCGCCTCGGGTGACGCGCGGTGGCGCTTTCTGGGCGGGAAGCTGTACGCGGTGGGGCAGGGCGGCACGCTGCTCTTCCCGACAGCGGAAGGGACACTGCGGCCAGGCGCCTTCGCTTCGGTGGGGCTGGGGGTGGACAATGCGCGCTGAGCAGCCTTGGGGCAGCGGGTTGGGCCTCGCGCTGGTGGTGGCCCTCCTGGCCTCCGGGTGCGCTTCGTTGCCGGCGAGGCCGGGCCAGGCGGGCCGTGGGGCGGCTCTAGCCTTCAGTCCCTTCTCCGCGCCCTCTCATGCGGCGAGGAGTGCGGCGGCAGGTGTGTATCGGGGCGAGGAGTCAGGCGCCGCGGATGGGACGCCAGAGACGGCCCCGATGGGCTATCGGCGGGTGCCCGTCGGCAACGCCGTCCACGGGAAGGAGGGGGCGCGGGGCTCGGGCGAGGAGGGCGGAGCCTTCGCCTGTGGCGGCAAGGCCCTGCCCTCGGGCTGGCCCCGTCTGAGCCACAGCCGGGAGGTGCTGGCGCCCTTCCTGGCGTGTGCCTCGCCCGCGGAGTTCGTGGCCATGCAGCGCGGGGTGGACATGGCTGCGCTGGTTCAGTCCCTCACTCCCTGGGATGCAGTCCGCCTCGGTGCCCTGGGTCCTTTGGACGAACACGCCTCGGCCGTCCTCAGTCGCAAGCGCGCGGCCTTCCTCGTCACGGCCACCGAGAAGTACGGCGTGCCGTATGCCGAGGTGCTCGCGCTCTTCGTCCTCCACTCGGCCTTCGACGACGAGCTACGCGAGGTGGTGCAACTGCTCGCCCGTGACAAGCAATTGGGCGAGACGCTGGGGGCCATGGCCGCTGTCCGCGAGGAGCTGAAGCGGCGGGGCCTGGCGCTGGAAGGCTTCCCGGAGCGGGGCGAGCAAGGCCGCGATGTGCTGCGCGGGCTGGGGCGCGCGGGCAGGGACATGCTCTCCAGCAGCTTGGTGAGTGGCGAGGCCCGGTACACGGAACTCATGGCCATGCGTGGGCAGATGCCTCCGCCCTACCAGTCCGCCCTCGACGAGGTGGAGAAGGCGTTGATGGAGAGGCACTACTCGCCGGGAAGCGTTTCGGCGGGGGCCTTCGACCACCTCACCTTCGGTGTGCCGGTGGGCTTCTACCACCTGGTGGCCGGCACAGGGCATGGGGCGTACTCGCTGGCGCAGGGCAAGTACGAGCAGGCCACGCGCGAGTTGGCGCCGGCCGCGCTGATGGTGGCGCTGTATGCCGGGGGCAAGGGCGCGCGCGCGCTGGTGGAGTCCAACGCTGGTGGGCGGGCGAGTCTGCGGCGGCTCGCGGCCTCGGAAGTCGAAGCGCTGAAGGCCGTCTTGAAGGAGCTGGAGGAGGAATTCGGCCCCGACGCCATCCGCGAGGGCTTCGCCATCCTGCGGGGCGACAGGAAGCTCGCCTTCGCCGCGCTGACGGAGGGGCGGGCTGGCGTCGTCGCCATCGTTGAGGCCCGCGGAAACCCCGCGAAGGCTCAGGCGTTGCTGATGGAGGCGGCCAGCCGAGAGTCCGCAAAGCCCGTGGTCACAAGGGGCTCGGCAGGGAAGCGGTCCGACAACCTGGACCTCTTCGAGCAGAACGCCGAGGTGTCCGCTGCGGAGGCGCAGGCGGCAAGCCGGGAGACCTCCAAAGCTGCAACGACGAGAGGCGAGGCGAATCGCGAGCCCGCCCGGTCTGCCGCGAGAAGGAAGCAGTTCGACAACCTGGACCTCTTCGCCCGGGACGCCGAGGTAGGCGCAACGGAGTCTGCGAGGGTCAAGCTGTTCCAGGCGGAGTTGGAGGCCTCGGGCCCACGGCTCCCGAAGGACGTGAATCTACTGCGGGAAATGGCTCCGAAGCTGGAGGAGCCACCGCCGGGAGTCGAGAAGGGGGCTCCGCTCTGGCAGGAGTACGTCGCCTACCGCAAGAGGCGGCTGAAGGAGATTCGGGACGGTGACGCCGTCAAGGGCCCCCTGAAGTGGGAGGGCTACGGGGGGATGCGCGCCTACTATGCTCGGGGCATGGCTTTCGAGCGGACCATGATCGCCATCCTGGAGGCGGACGCTGCGTTGCCCCGCGCACAGCGGCGGTGGCTCGGCGACTTCGAGCAGCCGCGCATCGAGACGCACGTGGGCGTGTCGAAGGTGGACTTCCGGTACGCCGACGTCCTCGTCATCGAGGAGCGCCCGCCACCGGGCCAACCACCTCGGGTGGAGACGTTCAGCTTCAAGAGTCGAAACCTCAAGCCTTTCGAGGCCGAGGACCTACGCGTGCAGTTGAATACGGATGCGAGCAATGCGATGAAATACTACGGTGGAACGTTGAAGATTGTTCGGGACGGACTGCGACAGCAGGCGAAGGTTCAGAGAGTGCGCCTTGTGTACGAGGGAGGAAAACTTCTGCCCAGCGACCCCGCCATATTGAACGATGCGGTAACCAGGACGCAGAGGCGGATCGAGGGGGTGGAGGTGTTGTTTCAATGAGGCTGGATGAACTGAGCAAGGTAGATAGTTTTCGCTTCACCTTCGATGGGGCCTTCGAGCCGAAGGATGGATTGGAGCGCGAAGTGGCTCCCTTCCTTGATGGCCTTGAGAGGCATTCCGTCAGTTGGATGCCGACGACTGTCAAAGGCAATCGGAAACGCAAATACTCCCGAGACGCTGTGCTGCGCGCGCTAGAGGAGCGACGCGATGAGTATGGCTCAATCATTGGGCTGTCTCGCGCGGAGAGTCCTGCTGTTTCGATGGCACTCGACCTCGGGCTCACTCAGCGGGCGTCCGACCTGAGCGTCAGTCTCACTATACAGCCGCTCAAGTTTTTTGCTGCGGCGGAGGCCTGTCGCGATTTTGTGGCTATGGTGCGTGCCTGGGCCTCTCGATACCCTACGCATCATTCGGTAGCTCATGGTTTGGCAGATTTGCAGTTGGCGGACTCTCCCGCATTCGGCCGTGACGATGCGGCATGGAAACGGGACGGGTTCGACAGGATCTATGAGCTGTTCTGGCTGAACGTCTTTGGTCCCAAGCTGGTCGAATCAGTGGGAAGAGAGCGGATGCTCTCGACGCCAGCGCACCTCGTGGAGGAGCTACCCAACGGCTCCGTCCTCGTGGTGCTATGGCCGACTGCTGCCGAGTTCGCTAGTGAGGAGGCGCGTGTGGTGCAGGCCCGAGCCCACGTCCACCTGCGGCCGGACCTCGACTTCAACACCGTGCTGCGCAAGTTGCGGGAGCGCAGCGCAGCGCTTGTGCCCGTTGAGCCGCGCTTCCACCCTGACGTGGCGCCGTTCCTCTCTCTGCTGCTGGACGAGTTCGCCATCAGCGAGCGGCAACGGAAGATTGCCGAGTTCAACGCCTTCCAGCCTCCTGTGCCGGATGAGTGGCTGCCGGTCGCCCTTCCATCGGACGTGGCGAATCCGGAGCGCGTCCTCGAATCCTACGGAGACCTGTCCGAAGGTCTCGTGGCTGGGCTGCACACGAAGGTGCCCTCCCTCATGGACGAGACGGCCGAGTCCATCACGGATCTCGACTTCTTCTTCTGGAGGGAAGACTTCCCCGAGAAGTACGAGCGGAAACTCATCGATGGACACACTGCACCGGCGCTAGGAGCCTATCTGGGAGACGTGCTGGTCCGGCGGTTGGGCGGGACATGGGTGCTGCGGCAGAAGATGGAAGAGTCCCAGGTGCGGGTGGGCAAGCGCGTCTGGCTGCCCTTCCTCCGCGCCCGCCGGTACATGCAGTCCTGCCGGTCGCTGCTGGACTACTCGCTCACGCAGTTCTTCCACGAGGTGGAGCGGTACCGGCCCTGACGGCGGCGGCTGGGTCGGGCTATGGGGATCGAGGCAGAAGCAGGAGGAGCAAGGGCGCGTGCCCGCAGGCGCGCCTGGCGGCTCCTGCCTCACGCGCCGGTACACGACGTCCAGCGCGTTGCTGCTGGACCATTCACCCACCCAGCCCTCCTGTGGGGAGACGGTTCCTGAGAGACGCGGTGGGTACCACGGTGTGAATGACTGTCGTTTCTTGCGTGGGGTTGAGTGTGAAACATCCAGGGATGTCGGCTGTTGTTGGCATGGTCGCAGGCTCCATGGGCGCAGTCTGGCTCGCGTGGAAGCCTGAAGAGCGGACGATGGCGTGGGTCCAGACCGCGTTGCTTCTCGCCATCTTCATCGCCTTCATTGGCTACAAGTCATGGAGATTCCGGAAGTGGGCGGCGCTCTGTGAGCGGGGGGCCGCGCTGCTTGATGCTGGCGACCTCGGAGCTGCCCAACGCGCGCTCGAAGATGCCGATGGCTACGCCCTCCGCCCTCCGGAGCGCGTACTGACGCGCTTCCACCTTGCGTTGTGTGCGTTGTTCCAAGGGCATGTGGACGCCGCACACGCGGTACTCTTGGCGCTCTCTCGTGGGTGGCGTACCAAGGAAGTGCCCGACGTCTACGTTCGTGCCCCCGACATGTTGGCGGCATGTCTCGCCCTCCAAGGAGACCTGGTCGAGGCGCGGCAATGGCTGGAAGAAGCCCATCGTCGCCGCGGGCCAGGCGCTGCGAGCTTCTCGTTAGGGGAACTGCTCATCCTGTGCCGAGAGGAACGTCACGGTGCGACGGTGCGTTTGCTCGACGACCGTCGAGAGGCGATTGAGAAGTCCGGCGTCCTTATCCGCAATCAGCTTCGAGTTATTCGGGCTTTCTCCTGGGACGCGCTCGCCATGGAGACGGGCGGCACCCCGCCCGAGGAGCTGAAGGGCTTGGAGCCAGTCCGGCCTGGAAAGTTCAACTACCTTGGCGCCCAGTGGCCTCGAATGGAGGCATTCCTCCGTGCTCGCGGCCTGGGCGAGAAGGAGGCCGCATGACGTTGCCATGTGGCCTACCAGCGGCTGCGCACGAACACGTCCAGCGCGAATGAAAACGGAAACCCCAGTGCGCCTAGGAACACCGCAGCCAAGGCATGGCGGCGTTCAACATCCGGCGCCTGTCCGGCCCTGACTGCGCGTAGGTGCTTCCATCCCAGGAAGGCTCCCGCGAGTGCGCATGGGAACAGGACGAGTCCGAGGCAGGAGAGGGCAAGGACTCCCCAGGCATGAGCCGAGACCTTCTGCGGGACGGCCGGCCGCAGCTCGAGGCACGGGCCACAGTAGACGGTAGCCACGGCACTTCGAACGCATTGGAGGCACACGAACGCCCCGCAGCGGTGACAGGTGTCGATGGCTGCCTGTTCCTGATGAAGGTGACAGCGGGGGCTGTCAGACCACCTCGGCTGCATTGCTACCTCGCCCAGTGCGGGCCTGTTCGTATGGTGCCGCGAACGGCGGGAGCCTGGGCGAATTCATACCGCAGTGCGGAGCGCATCGCTGGTGTGCGAGGCATTCAGAAGAAGCGGCGCGGGAGTTCTCGCTCTCGGCATTGAGCTCCTCGGTTGGCGCCCCGACGGGGCGTGGCACGTCTGTCCATACTCCCAACGGGCCGGGTCGCCTTTGACTCTTGCAGTCAACTTCCCTACCCGGTTTGCCGACCTGTCGGACTGAACAGGGAACCTCTGTGCTGAGCGCCCCTGCTGGGGCCTGCCACGGAGGCGTCCATGGGAATGCATGGGAGTTGGGCCGTCGTCTCGTTGCTGCTGCTGTTGCCCGGGGCCGGAGGGGCGCAGGAGGCCAACACTCCAGAGGACTTCGACGCCACCGTGCGCAGGCTGGAGGAGGCCATCTCCGACAACTCTTCCGACGAGGAGGAAGAGGGAGAGGCTCAGCCCGAGGAGGAGGCTTCTGCACCCGCGGCGCCCGACTCGGCACCTCCGATGACGAACCTGCTGCGCATGGACGCGGCGACGTGGACGTTGCTGCCCCGGAGGGGCGCGGGCACCGAAGAAGGCTTCTTGCAGGTGGAGCCCATGGTGGCCTTGGGGAAGGGGGAGTCGTTCCGCCTCATTCTCGGGGCGCCGGTACGACTGCGGCTGTGGGGTGGAGGTGAGGGCGCGGGCCTCGTGAGGAAGGAGGACTGGGACACGCTGTCCGACTGGGGGCAGGTGGTGCGCCTCTTCATGGTGGGAGGGGATACGCCCAACTCGATGTGGTTGGGGATGATGGAGGGTTACTCCCTCTTGTCCGGGCACCTGGTGCGGCGCTACGGCAACCGCGTCAACCCCGACTACCACCCGGCCGGCGTCATCGCGACGGGGACGCTGGGGCCGGTGTACGCGGAGGCCTTCGCCTCGGACGTGCTGAGCGCGCGCCTGGCGGGGACTGAAGTAGCCCTGGACGTGCAGCACGTCCTCTTCGGCCGCCCCCCTGTCCCGGGGCGGTACACGCTGGCGCTGTCGGCGGTGCATGACTGGGGGAGGGTAGGCGGCACCGCGCGGCCCATGACGCTGGCGCACCTGGACGCCACCGCCGTGGTGCTGCGGCGCGGGCGCAAGGGGCAGAGGCTGGAGGCGCACCTGCTGGGCGGGTGGGGTGGACGCCCGAGCGAGGGCGGAGCCTGGGGCGCGGTGGTGGGCGTGGGCGTGGATGCGCTGACGCCGACGGTGGACATGCGCGCGCGCCTGGAAGGCCGCCTTCAGCGAGGAGGCTTCCGTCAGGGCGCCTTCGGCCCGGACTGCGAGTTGGCGCGCTTCCAGGTGGCGGGCCCGGCCTCCGTGCCGCTGGCGGAAGTGTCCTTCCCGGAGGGGGCTTCGGCCTACGGGGAGGTGATTCTCGGCTGGGACGCGGTGCGGCTGAGTGGCATGCGCCAGCGACACCTCTTCCTCTCCCTGGGGGTGGAGGCCTTCTCCTGGGGCCGGGTGGACGTGGACGGGCGTGTGGATGCTCAGCTCTTCCACCGCAACCTCACGGTGGGCGTCGGCGGACTGGCGACGGCCATGGGCCAGCCAGGGGCGCGCTACGTCGTCTCGGGAGAGGCCCGGTGGCGCTTCCTGGGGGGCAACGTCTACGCGTTGGGGCAGGGCGGCACGCTGCTGTTTCCCACTCCGGAAGGGACGCTGCGGCCGGGAGCCTTCGCGGCCGTGGGGCTGGGGGTGGACAATGCGCGCTGAGCTATGGCCGTGCGGCGTGGTGGGCTTGGTGCTGTCCCTGGCCCTCCTGACGTCGGGATGTGCCTCGCTACCCTCACGGGCGGGCCCTGGAGGCACCCTGGCGTCCGTCTCGGGCGCGACGCCCCTGGTGGCCTTGGGGCGCGGTGCTGTCGCGAGTCTCCCCGAGGACGACGCCCACGAGGACTTCGACGCGGAGTCCGCGGACGGACCGCTTCTGCACCGCCGCCGGGCCACGCCGTCTCCCCCGAATCCCGGAGGGGGAGAAACGGCGCCCCTGCGTGTGGTGGGGGCCCTGGAAGGTGTGTGCGGGGACGTCCCCTCGGGCTGGCCTTACCTGGACTCGGAGGAGGAGGTGCTGGCGCCCTTCCTGGAGTGCACCACGCCAGCGGCCTTCCTGGCCTTGCAGCGCCAGGCGGACATGCCCCGGCTGGTGGAGGCCCTCTCAAACTGGAACGCCGTCAGGCTGGGCGCCTTGGGCCCCCTGGAGGCCGAGGCTGCCCGCGTCCTCCTCAAGAAGCGCGCGGCCTTCCTCTCCACTGCCGTCGAGAAGCACGGCCTGGCCAAGGCGGAGGTCCTCGCCCTCTTCGTCTTGCACACCTCCCACGACGACGAGGTGCGGCAGCTCATGCGCCTGCTGGCCAAGGACAAGCTGCTGAAGCGCGCCCTGGGCGCCATGGAGGTGGTGCGCGAGGAGTTGAAGCAGCGAGGCATGGCCCTCGCTGACTTCCCGGAGCGGGACTTCCGCGGCGGCGACATCGCGCGTGGGCTGGGACGGGCCGTGGATGACGTCGCGGCCTCCATTCCTCTCGTCGGAGGAAGCCGGAGCATCGATGCGTCCGCGCTGCCCCTGCAGCTTCCACCGCCCTACCAGGAAGCGTACCGGGAGGTGGAGAACGCCCAGTTCCTGGGGGCCTTCGCACCGGGCAACGTGGCACTGGCTTCCTTCGACCACCTCACCTTCGGTGTGCCTCTAGGCTTCTACCACCTGGCGGCGGGGACGGCGCAGGGCGGGGCTTCCCTTGCCAAGGGTGAGTACGAGGAGGCCACGCGCCAGTTGGCGCCCGCGGCCCTCATGGTGGGCCTGTATGCGGGAGGGAAGGGGGCGCGCGCGCTTCGTGAAGCTGGCGTCTCCCGGCTGGAGCGCGCTCGCCTCCAGGCGGTGGTGTCCCGCGTCGAGGCACTCAAAGCGGTGCTGGAGAGGTTGGAGGCGCGAGTCGGGGAGAGCGTCGTGGGGGAGTTGGCGCGCTACCTCCAGCAGGACCGGGACGCAGCCATTCTGGTGGGGGAGTGGGGCGAGGCGGGCGCGCTGGCGTTGTACGAGGCGCGAGGCAACGTCGCTCAGGCACAGGCCACGTTGGCCGTGCGGTATCGCGAGCCCACCAGTGTTGCGTCCACCGGCGGGGGCTCCGAGAGAAGGGGTGGTCCCCGGCCCTCCGTGCCTCCTGAGGCGGCAGGCCTCCCGGCCGAAGTGGCGGAGGCCAAGTTCAAGCAGTTGGAGGCGGAGTTCCCGGGAGAGCGACTGTCGATGGAGGTGGCGGAGTTGGCGAGGCACCGCGAGGCTCTGCGGAAGGTGGCTCCTGCCGAAGTCACTGCGGAGCCCCTCTGGGCCGACTACGTGGCGTACCTGGAGACGAGGGCCGCAGAAATCAAGCAGGGGATCGCGGAGAAGGGGCCCCTGAAGTGGGCTGGCTACCAGGTGCTGAGAGACAGGTACGCTCGGGGCCTGGACTTCGAGAGGACTATGGTTGCCATCCTGGAGGCGGACGCGGCCCTGCCGCGGGCGAAGCGGAGGTGGCTCAAGGACTTCGACCAGCCGCGCATCGAGACGCATGTAGGGGTGGCGAAGGCGGACCTGCGCTTCGTAGACGTGCTCGTCATCGAGGAGGGCCCCGCTGCTGGCCCGACGCCCCGCGTGGAGACGTTCAGCTTCAAGAGCCGGGAACTCAATCGCCTGGGGAGGAGTGAGCTGACGGCGCAGATGAGAGCAGATGCAGGCGACGCCTTACTGTACTACGGAGAGACGGTGGACATTAGGCGGCCTGAATTCAAGCTCCGTGGTATGCCGGTAAAGGTCGAAAGGGTCCGCCTCGTCTATGAACGCAAGCTTGCGCCAAGCGATACGGACATGCTGACGAGTGCGGTAAGGAACGTCAAAGAGGATGTCAAGGGAGTGGAGGTCTTGTTTCAATGAAGCTGCTGACCCTTAAAGACCTGAACGTTGAAGATACGCTGAGGTTTTCGTTCGACGGGTCATTCAGCCATCATGATGCGTTAGAGCGTGAGTTGGAGCCCTTTCTTCAAGGGCTTGAGTCGCATGCGGGTGATTGGATGCCCGACGTTGTAAAGGGCAGTCGGCAGCGTAGATATTCGCGTGATGCTGTCGTGATGGCTCTGAAAGAGCGCCAAGATCGGTACGGTTCGACAGTTGGTTTGTATCGCACGGCTTTCCCGGCCGTCTCGTTGACGATTGATCTTGGGCTTGCGCTCACTCCTGCGAAAATACGCATCTGGCTTGATGTGCAGCCCGTATCTTTCTTTTCGGAACAGGAGCGCTGCCAGGAGTTCGTAAAGGCAGTTCGCGGATGGGGTTCGATTTATCCGGTTCCCTATGCTGTGGCGCACAGTGCAGCGGACAGGCAGTTGGCTGATTTTCCTCGGTTTGGCCGCGATGACGAGACGTGCGAGAGGTATGGGACCGACAGGGTCTACGACGTATTCTGGCTGAACATCTTCGGTTCGAAGTTGGTGGAATCCGTCGGCCGAGAGCGGATGCTCTCGACGCCCGCGTACCTCGTGGAGGAGCTTCCCCACGGCTCCGTCCTCCTGGTGCTGTGGCCAACTCCCGCCGAATTCGCGAGTGACGATGCGCGTGTGGCCCAGGCCCGCGCGCACGTCCACCTGCGGCCGGACCTCGACTTCGACACGGTGTTGCGCACGCTGCGGGAGCGCAGCGCCGCGCTCGTGCCCGTCGAGCCGCGCTTCCACCCTGACGTGGCGCCATTCCTCTCGCGGCTGCCAGACGAGTTCTCCATCAGCGAGCGGCAACGGAAGATTGCTGAACTCAACGCCTTCCGGCCTCCTGAGTCGGAAGAGTGGTTGCCGGTTGCCCTTCCATCGGACGTGGAGAATCCGGAGCGCGTCCTCGAGTCCTACGGAGACTTGTCCGAAGGTCTCGTGGCAGCACTGCACACCAAGGTGCCCTCCATCATAGACGAGACGGCCGAGTCCCTCACGGACTTGGACTTCTACTTCTGGCGGGACAACTTCCCCGAGCGGTACAGGCGCGAACTCATCGACAGTCACACGGCCCCTGCGCTGGGGGCCTACCTGGGGGACGTGCTGGTGCGGCGGTTGGGAGGGACGTGGGTGCTGCGGCAGAAGATGGAAGAGTCCCAGGTGCGAGTGGGCAAGCGCGTCTGGCTGCCCTTCCTGCGGGCCCGCCGGTACATGCAGTCCCGCCAGTCGCTGCTGGACTACTCGCTCACGCAGTTCTTCCACGAGGTGGAGCGGTACCGACCCTGACGGCAGCGGCTGCTGCGTGGGGTTGTCGGAATCGAGAAAGGAACTGGAGGAGCCAGGGCGCGCGTCGGTGCGCGTGCTTGGTGGCTCCTTCCTTCCTCACTCGCTGGTACGAGCCGCCTCGACGGGCGGCACATTACTCCCACAGTCTGTCCAACTCTTCGTTTGACACGCCACTATTCGGGTGGCGCGCGTACTGGACCTCGCAGGGCAGATCCTCAAGCGTGGCAATGATGCCTACGACCAGGGCTGCGACCTCGCCAAAGGCGATCACCTTTCGGTACCTGCGAGAGCACATCGCATCTCGCAACCATCCTGAGCAGGCGCGCACCGCAGCGGGGACTGGGGCCAAGTCCCGTGGGGCCTTCTCTCGGGGGTCCTCCTTTCCAGGGAAGCACTGAACAGCATTCGTGATGTTGAAGGACTTGCGCTCCTTATTCGTCCGTTCCCACGACTGCGCGATACGGCTTCCCGCAGTTCCGCCTTGTTTGACGGTGGGCTGCAGCGGCTTCCCAATTTCCCATTCCGCTTCTCCTGGAGCCTGAGCAACCAGGAGGATGTCACTCTCATTGTCCTCGACATCGAGGGGGACAGTCTCCCGGGCTTGGCACCACTCTGGCGGCAGATGCACTTGGTCAAGATAGGGGCACTTGAGGCAGTGCCTCGATTCGAAGCTGGGCATGACTCATTCTCCTCCTGACCCGGATACTACGGCTCCCCGTCGTTCAAGTGGGATTAACATCCGACGTTGCTTAGAGGAGGCGCCATCGAGTAGCGATGCCGCAAGAGGTACGCACCTGCCAGCTGGCGGCATTCATCCATCGCAACTTCGTGATTCGTACTGGGCCGCTCTGGGTGCGCCAGTACGTGGACGGGCACCAGCCCCTCGGTCCACGCTCACGCGGCCAAGCCGCCAGACTCTTGCAGTTGGGCTGGGGGTGCCGCCATTTCGGCGTCGGTCAGCATCCGCTCCCGGAGGAGGTTTAGCAGTGCCCATCGGAAGTCATCGGCCTCGAACGCCCTGCCAGTCAGCTCGCTTTGGACCCTCTTGGGCATTGGGCCTTCCCTGCGCGGCATGGAAGAGCTGCCGCTCATCGTGGGCAAAGTAGCGAACCCTCCATGGGGCATCGAGGAGCTACCGGTCGCCCGGATCTCACCCCTGGGTGGTATGGACCAAGAGGGTGGGCTCTGACTTCGAGCGCGCCGCGCCGGAAGGCGTGGACAAGCGGCTGCTGGAGAGTCCCTGTCTGCGGGCGGCGACAGAGACGTGCAGGCACGGAGCGATTCTCCGAGGCAGTCTTCTGCGCCCAGAGAGAGACTCACCAAGAGCCGGAGTGCCCGCTTGACGAGGGGAGTAGGGAAGGCGGGTCGTGTCCCTATAAGTGTGTAGTCGGCGAGCAGGGACGAGCGGGAAAGAGGGAAGCTCCTCGGTGAAACCAACC
>NZ_JAIQDF010000016.1:0-287746 GCF_020037055.1 Myxococcus sp. AS-1-15
CCAGCGCGCTGCGTCTCATCACCGCCGTCGCCCTCGAAGTGACTGGTATCTGGGACGACCGCCGCTACCTCGACATGACCCTGCTCAACTCAACCCCAGACACTGCCGCTGCTTGACACCGCCAAGGAGCATTCCTCCCCCGAACCCCCTCCGAACCAACTACACACGATTCGGGACTTGACCCTCGCCAGCGTTCGGAGGTTCTACTTTCGCCAACTTTCCCGAGTGACACGCCGGCACTCCAACTTTCGCTTTGCTTCGCGGCGGCAACGGAGACCCAGTTGGCGCGCGAGTGCGCTTGCGGACAGAATGAAATTACTCCAGTCTCGTGGCTCTCCCTCACATGGTGTAGAGCCCCCTCGGGAGAGCAGGCAGACACGGCAGACTGCTGGTGGCCGGAACAGGTAAAGGGTGTGCTTTAAGGGCTGTTAGTCACCCGAGGCGTGAATCAGACGACTGGCCCGGGAAGTCACGATGCGCGGCACGGAGCTGAAGATGCTCGTCACGCGAGGAACGGCGCCGTAGGTTCTCGACCATGGGGCAGCGCTTCTGCGAATTGCACGACGATGTCCAGGTCCCAGGACGGTGGCACCTGGATACGCCCGTTGATGGCATGGGCCGAGAGGTGCATGCGCCGGACCGGTTCCGGCAGGGCACCCCGGTCCAGGTCGAGGGGCGCCTGGGAATCCCTGTCGAAGCACCAGGAACGCCCTTGGACTTCACGGAGGCAGGGCTGCGCATCCCGGTCGTCCAGGTCAGGGTCGCCGAGCTCTTCGCGGAGCTGGCCCCAGCAGACGTTCAGCTCATCCCCGTGGATATCCAGGGGCACGCAGACCAGTACCTGCTGCTGGTCGCCACCCGTCTCATCCGTTGCATCGACGAGCATGCTTCCCGCATCCGGCTTTGGACCCACGAGGACGGAGTGCCCGAGAAGGTGGGGCACTACGCTTCCGTGAGAGACCTGCGCATCGACAAGTCGAAGGTGGGAACCGCCAGGGTGTTCAGACCCGAGGGCTGGACGGGCGCCCTCATCGTCTCGGAGGACCTCAAGCTCGCGCTGGAGCACGTCAATGCCACGGGGGTGAAGTTCACGGAGGTCTAGCAACCTCCCAAACGAAACGGCGGCGACCTCCGCGTGGGAAGTCGCCGCCGTGGGTGCATCTCAGCCGTGAATCACTCCACCCAGTGCTGGACCGTCAGGATGCGGAAGTCCGACGCGGTGTCGACGAAGAAGTGCACCTGCACGCCCGCCCACGGGCCGTTCTCGTAGTGCATGTGGCAGCCCTTGAACGTGCGGCCCGCGGTGCGCGCGGCCAGGTCCGCCTTGCCGTCCGTGACGATGTCGGCGTCAATCGCGTTGTACCGGTTCGCCGTGCTCACCGCGCTGTGGACGTAGTTGCGCACCTCGGTGGCGTCCGCCAGGTAGCCCCGGTCCTCGAACTGTCCCGAGCGGCCCGTCAGGTCGATGCCGAAGCAGTCCGCCGAGGCGAGCCGGTCCGTGCCGTAGGCCCCGTCCAGGATGGTCTCGATGTTGAACCCCGTGCTCATCTTCACCTCCCACTCGTCCTCCGGCAGCGCGTTCACCGCGGACACCAGCATGTCCAGCGAGTAGCCGATGGTGGCCGCGTTGCGCAGGTTGCGCAGGCTCACCGAGCCGATGCCGAACGCATTCGAGATGCCCAGCACGCTCGTGAACGGACGCAGGTTGATGAGGCTCGTCGCCCCGTTCCACGCATACGGCAGCACGGCGTAGAGCGTGTTCGTGCTCGCCGTGTTCACCAGCGTGACGATGGCCGCGGCGTCATCCTGCGACAGCGCCAGCTCGTCGTAGATGCCCAGGCAGCTCTGGTCGATGTACTCCTCGGCGCGCGCGCCGTGCTCCAGCTGCTTCAGCCGCACCGGGCCCATCTCCGAGACACCGGAGAGCCGCGCCAGCGTCGTGAAGGGCGCCACCGTGCGAGCCGCGATGATGTTGTTGGCCGCGTCGCTGGGCAGATACCGGTCCAGCTTGAAGAAGCTCGCCGTGTTCGCGAACTGCAGGATGCCTTCACACTCCGGCGCCACGTCGACGTCCGTCGTGGTGAGCGGCGCCTGCTCGTTCTGGACCGTGTCGGCCGGCGCGGAGGGCTCGGCCGGCGGAGCGGATTCGGTGGGACCACAGCCAACCAGCAGACTCATGGAGAGAAGGGCTGAGCCGAGACGACGCATCGAGGACACCCGTGGGGACAGCGAGGGAGGTGCTCCCTTACCCAGGCCCTCGGGTAGCAGGCAATCCGTGAGACAGATGAAATTTTGTGATGACAAGAAAAGTGTCACCAGCGCGCGACTCCGGCCCGGTGGATGACACCGAATCGTGACGTGCGGTGGGTTTCTGGACCTCCGGGTGGGAGTCGGGCATGCCGGAGGGCTCCACCTCGGGGATTCGCTCTGGCGGCCCCACCCGGCGAAGGAAGTGCATGCGAGCCTGTCCGTGCTGCCTGGAGACGCTGACGCCAGGTCTGCTGGGCTTCGGGAGCCGGCGCCTCGCGGGCCACTGCGAGGCGTGTGGCGACGCCGTCTGCCAGTCGTGCCTGAGCGTCGAGTCGCTGGCGGCGGCGGTGTTCCAGAAGCGCGCGGGCGCCTCCGAGGCGGGGTCCAGGAAGGTGAAGGGGCGGGTGTGCCGCTCGTGCCTGTGGGAGGCGCTGGTGGAGGAGGGGCGCACACCTTCCTTCGCCGCCCCTCGCGGGCAACGTGAGCGCGCGCGCCGCGCCGCTCGGGAGACCTGTACGCATGCCGAGGTGAAGGCCTGCATGGGTTTCTGCCCCACCTGCGGCGACGAGGTGGTCTGGAAGAGCGAGCACGGCAACCCCGCGTGCGAGGCCTGCGGCGCGCCGTCACATCGGTTCTTCAACTGCTGCTGGAACTGCGGGGAGTCGTTCGACGAGCAGAACGTCCCCCAGTCCGTCGCCCGCGGATACCGGCTCGACTTCGACTGTGACGCGGAGGACTGCGCGGGGAAGCTCGCGTGGCTGATGCCGTTCTGTCCGTGGTGCGGCGAGGAGAAGCACTGGGAGCATCCCGGGGCGCTGGAGTGCGAGGCCTGCGAGGTCCAGGTGGACCGGGGCTGGGCGTTCTGCGTGCGGTGCGGTGAGGAGGCTCCGCTCCCCGACGCGTGTCCCCGGTGTGGCGTGGGCCTGGACGAAGCCGCCTCCGCCGCGCGCTGCGAGCAGTGTCAGCACGTGGTGTGCGGTGAGTGCTGTGACGTCGTCGTCACCGCGTCCGGAGGTGAGTCGCGGGAGCGGCTGTTGTGCTCGAGCTGTGGCGAGGGCGCCGAGCCCGTGGCCGACACGCGCGCGCCCGAGGAGCCCGACCCCGAGCCCTCCGAGGCGGAGGAGGACGCGCCCCCCGAGGACGACGAGGAGGAGGCCGCCGAGGAGGAGCCCGCGCCGCGGCCCCAGGCTCCACCTCCGTCACCGTGGGAGGTGCTGGGCGTCGTCCGAGGCGCGCCGCTGGCGGACGTGAAGCGCGCCTATCTCGCGCTCGTCGCCCAGTACCACCCCGACAAGGTGGCGCAGCTCGGACCGAAGCTCCAGGAGCTGGCGCAGGAGGAGACGCGCCGCATCATCGAGGCGTGGGAGTACATCCGGAAGCACTCGCGCCCCAACGGGTGACGGCCGCGCTCGCGTGCGCCGTGTCCCGGAGTGAACGAGCGCTTCGGCGGGGCCTCCGCGCCGCACGCATGCAGAGGAGGGAGGCAGGCTGGAGCCTCGTGTCTTGGCGGCCCCGTGCGCCGTGCCCAACCTGTCGCCCGGGTGTGTTTCGGGAGGGAGACACCGTGGCTGACTGGCGTGGCTTTGGCGCATGGCTCGTGTTGTGTCTGGGGATGGCCGGCTGTGATGGAGATGATTCATCGCCTCCCGTGGCCTCTTGTGAGGCCACCGCCTCCTGCGAGCCGGCTCCGGGAGTCCCTCCCGACGCGGGCACTCCGGATGCGGGCGTACCAGACGCGGGGACTCCGGACGGCGGAGGTGCTCCCGACGGTGGCGGCGCTCCCGGTGAGTCGGACGGCGGCACCGTCCCGCCCGAGGACGGTGGCACCGCGCCGCAGCCCGGCACACCCGGCAAGACACTCTGGCTGAACCATGAGCGCCAACCCCTCCACGACATGGCCGCGAGCGTCGGCACCACCTGGGATGGGGCGTCCATCTACACGGCCTCCATCCAGGGGTCGTCGACCTCGTTCGGGCGCGCTGACGGCGCCTCGTCCCATCTGGAGCTGAAGCGCTACACGCCCGATGGCGCCCGCGTGTGGACGCGCTCCTTCGCGCTGCATCCTTTTGATGGCGAATCTCCGATGGATGTCTCGGGGACGGTCGCCATGAGCGTGTCGTCCACGGGCCGGCTCTATCTGATGACGGATGTCCGCCATGGCACCGTGTCGATGGACACGCCGAGCCAGCCGCTCAGCGGCCTGGCCCTGTCCCGCTTCAACCCGGAGGGGCGCGGGGAGTGGTCCCTGCCGCTGCAGGGGCTCAACGAGGTGGGACTCGCGCTCGTGGCCAGCCGGGACGATGGCGCCTACGTGAGCGTGCGCGCCTCCCATCCGTACTCGGAGGCGCTGCGGTGCGCTCCGACGGAGAACGCGCTCTATCGCATCAGCGCCTCGGGCACCGTCGTGTGGCGTCAGCGCGTCTCCGAGCCGGAGTGCGGCAACTACCGCGCGGAGGCGGTGAGCCTCGCGGTGCTGCCCGACGGCGGTGTGGCGCTGGGCGGCTCCTACTTCGGCACGGTCCGCACGGCGAAGGGGACCTTCACCGCACTGGGCCAGTCTCCCTTCCTGGCCACGTTCTCCCGGGAGGGACAGCTGACCTGGTTCAACGCCTTTCCCCGCGCCAACGGCTGGGTGACGAGCCTCGGCACCACCGCGAAGGGCACGCTGGTCGCATCGGGGAGCATGGAGGCCGGCGAGCTGCGCTGGGGCTCGCAGACGCTGCGCGACAGGCTCGCCTTCCTCCTGGTGGCGGAGGCCGCGGGCACACCGCGCTGGGTGAAGAGCCTGGGCCGCTCGGAGAAGGTCGTCATCGCCGTGGAGCCCGCCGGACGCGTGGTGGCGAGCGGCCTGTCGCGCGACTTCCCGCACCCCGCGCCGGGCGCGAGCGACCCCGCGCAGAACCCGCAGCTGTTCGCGCGCCGCTTCAACCTGGAGGGCCGCGAGTTGTGGAACCGCTTCTTCCTTCGCTCCGGAGGTCCGTCCAACCTCTTCTCCGAGCAGGTGGTGAGCGCCGTGCCCTCCGGCGAGGGGAACGGCAGCACGCTGCTGTTCGGCCACTTCTCCCACACCGAGGACTTCGGGACGGGCTCCCTCGTCCCCGACGCCACCGACACCTTCCTGCTCAAGCTGGGGCCCGGCGACGCGTTCTGACCGGGCCTCGGAGCCCTGGTGATTTTGTTGGCGGTCTGCCAATAATTCCGGACATGACGCTTCCGGTCCGTGCCGCGGTGCTGCGGGAAGTGAATGCGCCCTTCGTCCTGGAGGAGGTGGAGCTGGACGCGCCCCGCCAGGGGGAGCTCCGGGTCCGGGTGCACGCCAGTGGCATCTGTCACACGGACTTGAGCTACCGGGCGGGGCAGGGGCGCTTCGCGTTCCCCGCGGTGCTGGGCCACGAGGGCGCGGGGGTGGTGGAGTCGGTGGGTGAGGGCGTCGCGGGCTTCGAGCCTGGGGACGCGGTGGTGCTCAGCTACTACTCCTGCCGCGCGTGCGGCACCTGCGCGCGCGGACAGCCCGCGTACTGTGAGCAGGGCTACGCGGGGAACTTCTCGGGGGCGCGGCCGGACGGCACGTACCCGATGCGCTGGCGCGGCGAGCCCATCCGCTCGGGCTTCTTCCACCAGTCGTCCTTCGCCACGCACGTGCTGGCGCACCAGCACAACGCGGTGAAGGTGGCGAGAGGCGCGCCGTTGGAGCTGCTGGCGCCCCTGGGCTGCGGCTTCCAGACGGGCGCGGGCGCGGTGCTGGAGTCGTTCCGGCTGCAGCCCGGACAGCGGCTGGCCGTCTTCGGCGTGGGCGCGGTGGGGCTGGCGGCGGTGATGGCGGCGCGCGTGGCGGGCGCGGCGAGCATCTTCGCGGTGGACCTGGACGCCCGGCGGCTGGAGCTGGCGCGGGAGCTGGGCGCCACCGACACCTTCCTCGCGGACGAGCCGGAGCTGACGCGCACGGTGCTCAAGAAGACGCGGGGCGGGGTGGACTTCGCGCTGGAGTGCGTCGGCTCTCCGAAGGTGCTGCGACAGGCGTTCGACGTGACGCGCCCCTTGGGGACGTGCGCGTTGCTCGGCCTGCCGGGCGCGGACGCACAGGTCTCCATCCCGATGACGGCGCTGCTGTTCGGCAAGCGGCTGGTGGGGATGCTCGAGGGCGACGCCGACCCGAAGCGCTTCATCCCCCGCCTGGTGTCGCTGCACGCGGAAGGACGCTTCCCCATCGAGAAGCTCAGCCGCTCGTACGACTTCGAGGCCATCAACGACGCGGTCCACGACATGGAGTCGCGCACGGCCATCAAGCCCGTGCTGCGCATGCACACAGGAGCGGCACGATGAGCTTCGACGAGGTGGTGAAGGCGGGGACGCTGAGCCAGGCGGAGGCGCTCGCGCTGTTCGACAGCCTGGGGCCGGTGGAGCTTGAGTCCCTGGTGGGCACGTGGAAGGGCAGTGAGCTGCGCACCGGACACCCGATGGACGGGATGCTGGGCGCCACGGGCTGGTACGGCAAGCAGTTCCTGGACGCCGAGAGCGTGCACCCGCTGCTGTTCTACACGGAGGACCGCGCGGCGGTGTTCCCAGTGGACCCGCGGAAGTGGCCGTCCCCGACGATTCGTGGCCCCGTGGGGCCGCATCGCGCCGACGTGGAGACGTCGAAGTTCAAGGCGCGCCTGCGCAAGGTGGAGTACCGGGGCCAGCTCAGCGCGACGATGATCTACGACGACTGGCCCACGCTCGACGTGTTCCGTCAGGCCGACGAGAACACGCTCCTGGGCCTGATGGACGCGCGCGGCATGCCGTCGCCGTACTTCTTCGTGCTGCGGCGGGACGCGAACGCGCCGGCGCTCAAGTAGGGGGCACGGCCAGCACGAAGCGCGCGTAGCCCAGCTCCGCCGCGTTCTTCATCAGCTCCACGTTGGCCCAGGCGACGATGTCGCCGAAGGGCTTGCCCGTGAGCGGCCAGCGCGTGCGCGCGCTTGACCGCAGGTCCTCGTCGGTGAGGCGGGTGATGGCCTCGCGCCACGTGTCGTGCAGGCCGACAATCCACGCGCGCACCGCGTCCGCGGAGCCGGGCCAGACGACGGCCTCCCGCGTCAGGGTGCCGTCGCCGAACGAGTGGTTGTGCACCATGGACCACCAGAAGCCCAGGTGCCACGTCAGCCAGGCCACACTCGCGGGGCCCAGGTCATAGCCCTCGTGCTCGGGCCATTGGGCGCGCCAGTGTCCCTGCGCGTCCTGCGTCACGTGCAGGCCCACCGACGCGGGGCGCCGCAGGCAGTCCTCCGTGGTGAGCCCCTCCAGGTGGTAGCGGGTGAGGGCCCACGCGATGTCGAGCTGGCCCAGGAGCGTGTCTCGGACGGGGTTCGCCATGGGGCGCGACCCTAGGGGGCTTTGCCGGGGTCGTCCATTCCAGGGGGCCCAGGTCAGGACGCGGCGCGCCCGCGCGTGCGTGCCCAGCCCAGGAGGCAGCCGAGGATGGGTTGGAAAGCCGTCGCAGGGCGCGAGGCCGGGCGCGAGGTTAGACTCTCCGCAATGAACTCCAGCGCATCCGGCCGTTCGTCCGTCGTCGTGGCGGAGCTGGGGCCCACGAACACTGGAAAGACCCACCGGGCCATCGAGCGGATGCTCGAGCACGACACGGGCATGATGGGGCTGCCGCTG
The DNA here is from genome assembly GCF_020037055.1 of Myxococcus sp. AS-1-15. NCBI lineage: Bacteria > Pseudomonadati > Myxococcota > Myxococcia > Myxococcales > Myxococcaceae > Myxococcus > Myxococcus sp. AS-1-15. Next base: position 7,897 of record NZ_JAIQDF010000016.1, read on the forward strand.
CGCCTGCTCGCCCGCGAGGTCTACGACCGGGTGACCGCCCGCGTGGGCGAGGGGCGCGTGGCGCTGATGACGGGCGAGGAGAAGCGCCTGCCGCCGCGCCCCGACTACTGGATATGCACGGTGGAGGCGATGCCGTTGGACCGCGTCGTCGACTTCCTGGCGGTGGACGAAATCCAGCTCGCCGCGCATCGCGAGCGGGGGCATGTCTTCACGGACCGGCTGCTCCACGCGCGAGGCCGCAAGGAGACGTGGTTTTTGGGCGCGGAGACGATGCGGCCGATGGTGCAGTCGCTCATCCCGCACGTCTCGCTCAAGCGGGCCACGCGCCTGTCCCAGCTTCGCTACGCGGGCCGGCGCTCGTTGAAGAGCCTGCCGCCGCGCTCCGCGGTGGTCGCGTTCTCCGCGGACCGCGTCTATGAGCTGGCCGAGGCGCTGCGCCGGCTGCGCGGTGGGGTGGCCGTGGTGCTGGGCGCGCTGTCGCCCCGGACGCGCAACGCCCAGGTGGCGATGTACCAGTCCGGGGAGGTGCAGTACCTGGTGGCGACGGATGCCATCGGCATGGGGCTGAACCTGGACCTGGGCCACGTGGCCTTCGCCTCGCTCTCCAAGTTCGACGGGGCCGAGCAGCGGGAGCTGTTCCCGGACGAGCTGGCGCAGATCGCCGGCCGCGCGGGACGCCACCTGAACGACGGGACGTTTGGCACGCTGAACACGCTGGACGAGCTGCCGCCCCGGGTCGTCACCGCCATCGAGACCCACCGCTTCCCCGCGGTGCGCAGCCTCATCTGGCGCAACGCCGAGCTCGACTTCGCGAGCCCCGAGGCGCTGTTGGACTCGCTGTCGCGGGCCCCGCGCCACAACGCCTTCGTCCGGGTGGAACGCGCCGACGACTTCGATGCGCTGAAGGACCTCTCGCAACTGCCGGCCGTCCGAGACGTCGTCACGGACCGCGCGGGCGTGGAGCTGCTGTGGCAGGTCTGCCAGATCCCCGACTTCCGCAAGGGGCTGTTCGGCCAGCACGTCAGCCTGTTGCGGGAGACGTTCCTCCAGCTCACGGCGGGGGACGGGATGCTGGACGCGACGTGGCTGGCCAAGCAGGTGTCGCCGCTCGATGACGTCTCCGGAGACATCCACACGCTGATGGACCGGCTGGCCGCCATCCGCATCTGGACGTACATCAGCCACCGCTCCAGCTGGCTGCGCGACGCGGAGCAGTGGCAGGAGCGCACGCGGCACATCGAGGACGCGCTGGGGGATGCGCTGCACGAGCGCCTGGTGGAGCGCTTCGTCCAGCGGGCCGCGCGCAGGAGCGCACGGCGCTTCGTGCGGGCCTCCGCCACGCCCGCGGCGAGCTCGGACAACCCGTTCGCGAAGCTCGGCGCGCTGTTGGGCGAGACCGGCTCCGCGGAGGGACTGATGACCGAGGAGCAGTTCGTGCAGCGCGTGGTGGACGCGACGCACGAGGTCTTCGAGGTGGATGCGTCCGGGAACATCTCCTTCGAGAGCCAGCCCCTGGGGCGGCTGGTGCGCGGCACGGACCGGCGCTCGCCGCAGGTCGCGCTCGCGGAGCCGGAGGTGTGGACGGGCGGCGCGAGGCGGCGACTCGAGCGTCGGCTCCATGCGCTGGCCCGCGACCTGGTCACGGAGGCGATGGGCGGGTTCCCGGCGGAGTCGCTCACCGGGGCGGGGCGCTCGCCGCCGACGCGTGGGCTGGCGTACCGGCTGGCCGAGGGTGTCGGACTGATTACCGTGGGCGAGGCGCGCGAGCAGTGGGCGCTGCTGGACGAGGAGTCGCGCGAGCGGCTCAAGGCCGTGGGCGTGCGCGAGGGCCGCCGCTTCGTCTACGTGGCCGGCGCGCTCGCTCCGCAGGCGCTGGAGCGCCGGTGCATGCTGACGGCGCTGTTCCTCCAGAAGCCCGCGCCGCGCGGGGTGCCCCGTGAGCCCGTGCTCGACGCGGCCGGATGGAATGTGCGCGACGCGCGAGCCTTCGGCTACGAACTGCTGGGGCCGGTGGTGCTGAGAATCGACCTGGTCGAGCGGCTGGGCGAGGCGCTGCGCCATCCTCGCGGTGCCGCAGAGGTGCAGGCGTTGACGCGCGAGCTGCGCCTGGAGGGTGGTGCGCGGGCCCTGGTGCTGCGCGAGCTGGGGGGCGCGCCTCCGGGGACCGCGTCGAAGCGGCGGCGTCGCCGACGACGAGGGAAGGCGCCCTCGATGGCCCCGGACAAGGCGGGCACGCATGGCCCGTCCGCACACACGGGGACGCGCCCGGTCCCCCGTCGCGATGGCCCGGAGTCTCGCGGCGCACAGGGAACGCCCAAGTCGGACTGACGTCGGTGGTTCGCCTCGCGGCGCGCGGGAGTCATCCGGGGCGGATGGACACCGGCGTGGTCGTCGCGGCTGCTCCGTGGGCCGACGTCGAGCCGCGTCATCGCGAACCGCGCCCACCCACTTCGTGAAGGACGCGTCGGGCCCGGATCTTGAAGACCGCACAGTCGTCGGGGGGCCGGGACACGCGGAAGGCTTGGACATGAAGGCAGTGGTCGCGGGAGCGTTGTTGCTGTCGACGGGCGCCTGGGCACAGGACGAGGCCCGTCTCACGGGGGCGGAGCTGGGCGTGGGCGTGGGCTACGCCCGAGGCAAGGACCTGGAAGGGGAGACGCATGGCGGGCCTGGCGTCCGGCTGCATCTGCTCAAGCACCTGGGGCGCTTCTTCTCCATCGGTCCGGAGCTCGCCGTGTACGCGAGGGCGGGCTCCCGGATGGACGTCACCTTCGATGGCTCGCAGCACCACTATGACCTGCGGAACCGGGCGCTCCTCCAGCTCGGAGGCGTGGCACGGCTGGGCGTGGACCTGGGCGGCGTCCGGCCCGCGGTGCTCTTCGGCGCGGGCTGGAACAAGGGCACCGTCAGCAACCTGGGCTACTCGGTGGGCGCGGAGCTGGAGTTCCGTCCCACGCCGTGGCTGCCGCTCGCCCTGGAGGGCCGGCTCCACAAGAACCTCCACAACTACACCTACGAGACGGACAGGGAGGCGGACTACCTCAGCCTGGGCATCGGCTGGCGGCTGCTCTGGTGAGAGCCCGCGTCTCGCGTGAGTATCCCCGAATTCCGAGGGGCGGCTGACAGGCCTGTCGTGAACAACCTCTTCGCACAGTGGCGGGGATGACACCCGTGTCATCCTCGTGCGCGGGCCCCGGCTTCAGCGCGCCGTGCGCAGGGCTGGGAGCACGTGCTCCGCGAACGCGCCGATGAAGCGCTCCTGTCCGCGGTTGACGTTGTGCAGGTACAGGTGGCTGAAGCCGAGCTTCACGTCCTCGGCGAGCCAGTCGACGTGGCGCTGGAAACTGGAGGACACCCGCACGTGTCCCTCCAGGTCCTTGGGCTGGACGGTGCGCGCCAGCTCCTGGAACTGCGCGGGCGAGCGCAGGTCCGTGAGCACGGAGCTGGCGAAGATGTTCGTCGCCCACTGCTCCATCGCGCCCTGGAGCGCGGCCTGCTCGTCCTCCGCCCAGGAGAGCTGCACCTTGAGGAACATCGGCTTGCCCTCGCCGCCACCCCGGTGGAAGGCCTCCACCATCTTCCGCAGCTCGTCCGGGGGCTTGCTCACGGTGATGAGCGCGTCCGCCCAGCCGCCCACCCATTCGGCCGTCTGAGGCGTTATCGCCGCGCCCACCAGCAGGGGCGCCTGCTGGGGCCGCGAGTAGAGCTTCGCCTCCTCCACCCGGACCAGGCCCCGGTGCGTCACCGTCTCCCCGCGGAAGAGCGCGCGCATGATGTCCACGCACTCGCGCAGGCGCGCGTTGCGCAGGTCCTTCGGGGGCCAGGGCTCCCCGGTGATGCCCTCGTTGACGAACTGCCCGCTGCCCAGGGCGGCCCAGGCGCGACCCGGGAACATCTCCGCGAGCGTGCCCAGGGCTTGCGCGATGAGGGCCGGGTGATAACGCTGTCCGGGAGCGTTCACCACGCCCAGACTGGACAGCCGCGTGGTGGCGAGCGCCGCGCCCATCCAGCTCCACGCGAAGCCGCTGTGTCCCTGCGATTCGCTCCAGGGGTGGAAGTGGTCCGAGTTGAGCGCGGCCGTGAAGCCCGCGGCGTCGGCCCGGCGCACCAGGCGCAACAACTCACTGGGAGGAAACTGCTCATGGGAGGCGTGATAACCGAGCGTGAGCATGCGCGCGCACGTTGGTGCCGCCCGCGTGCCGTCGCGAGTCCCTCGTGTCCATGACTGTGCGCTGTCGCACGCATGACGCGCCCCCGGGTGCGTCCTTCGTCCAGCATCTCCACCTTCGCCCCAGGGGAGACGGATGATTCAGGACCTCTGGTACAAGAACGCGGTCATCTACTGCCTGGACGTCGAGACGTTCATGGACGGCAACGGCGATGGCGTGGGCGACTTCGGCGGGCTCCAACGCCGGCTCGACTACCTGGCGGGCCTGGGCGTGACGTGCCTGTGGTTGACGCCGTTCCACCCCTCGCCCAATCGCGACAACGGGTATGACATCACGGACCACTACGGCGTGGACCCGAGGCTGGGGAGCCTGGGGGACTTCGTGGAGTTCACCCACCAGGCGAAGCAGCGCGGCCTGCGCGTCATCATCGACCTGGTCCTCAACCACACGAGCGACCAGCACCCCTGGTTCCAGGCCGCGAGCAAGGACCGGGACAGCCGCTTCCACGACTTCTACGTGTGGTCCGACAAGAAGCCCAAGGATGCGCACAAGGGCATGGTGTTCCCGGGCTCGCAGCACACCACGTGGACGTACGCGCCCGGCGTGAAGCGCTGGTACTTCCACCGCTTCTTCCCCTTCCAGCCCGAGCTGAACATCGCCCACCCCGAGGTGCGCGAGGAGCTGCTCAAGGTGATGGGGTACTGGCTGCAGCTGGGCGTGTCCGGCTTCCGGGTGGACGCGGTGCCCTTCCTGGTGGAGCTCAAGGGCCTGCGCAGCCACGGCATCGAGGACCCGTACGAGCTGCTGGACCGGATGCGCGAGTTCCTCTCGTGGAGGAGCGGGGACGCCATCCTCCTGGCCGAGGCCAACGTCACCATGGACGAGGTGATGAACTTCTTCGGCAAGGAGGGAGACCGGATGCAGATGGTCTTCAACTTCGCCGCGAACCAGAGCTACTTCCTGTCGCTGGTGACGGAGGACGCGACGCCGCTCGTGGAGTCGCTGCGCTCGGCGCCCAGGCTGCCGCACCTGGCGCAGTGGGCGAACTTCCTGCGCAACCATGACGAGCTGGACCTGGGGCGCCTGCCCGCGAAGGCTCGCAAGCGCGTCTTCGCGGAGCTGGGCCCGGAGCCGAGGATGCAGCTGTACGAGCGCGGCCTGCGGCGGCGGCTCGCGCCCATGCTGGCGGGGGACCGGCGGCGGCTGGACGTGTCGTTCAGCCTGATGCTGTCGCTGCCGGGGACGCCGGTGCTCTGGTATGGCGACGAGCTGGGCATGGGCGAGGACCTGTCGCTGCATGAGCGCCAGAGCGTGCGCACGCCCATGCAATGGGCCGACGAGCCGCACGGTGGCTTCACGCGCGCCGAGGAGCCCTTCCGGCCCGTGGTGGAGCGGGCGCCCCACGGCTACCGGCAGGTGAACGTCGAGCACCAGCGCAGGGACCCGGGCTCGCTGCTCAACTGGATGGAGCGCATGGTGCGCATGCGCAAGGAGTGTCCGGAGCTGGGGTGGGGCGCGTGGCGGTTGTTGAGCGTGAGGAACAAGAACGTGCTCGCGCTGCGGTACGACTGGAAGGGCGAGACACTGGTGACGCTGCACAACCTGTCCGGCAAGGCCTGCGAGGTGAGCTTCTCACCGGGAGGGCCTCCGGCGCGGCTCGTCCACCTGCTCTCGGAGGACCACTCGTCGCCCGGCAAGACGGGACGCCACCGCGTGACGCTGGAGGGGTACGGTTACCGGTGGTACCGGATGGAGCAGCGACTCGCGCCGCCCGCCACGGATTGAGGTCGGGACAGGCGTCGTCCCCGCGAGCCGCCAGGGTAAGGTGGCCGCATGCGTGGTGCTTCGACGGTAGGGACGAGGATTCTCGCGGGAGTGGGTGTCCTGGGCGCGGCGGGGTTCCTCCTGTGCCTGGACACGGGCCCGGTCGAGGTCCGCCTGGTGACCAAGTCGCTGCCGATGCTCTGCCTGCTGCTGTGGCTGTGGCCGCCGCGGGGACGCTATGCGCGATTGATTTTCGCGGGGCTGGGGCTGTCGCTGCTGGGGGACGTGCTGCTGGATGCCAGCAAGGCGCTGTTCCTGCCGGGGCTGGGGGCGTTCCTGCTGGCCCATGTGAGCTACACGGCCGCGTACCTCTGTGCGACGCGCGAGCTCCGGTGGGGGAGGGCGCTGCCGTTCCTGGTGCTGGCGGTGGGGGCCAGCGTCGTGCTGGGCCCCCACCTGGGCGCCATGGCCGGGCCGGTGACGGCGTATGTCGTGGTCATCTGCACGATGACCTGGCGCGCGGCGGCGCTGCTGGGCGCGTCCGGACTGACGCGACGGGAGCAGGGGTTCGCGTTCGCGGGGGCGCTGCTGTTCGCCCTCAGCGACGGGGTGCTCGCGGTGAAGCTGTTCGTGACGCCGGTGACGGGAGGCAGCTACGTCGTGATGCTGACGTACTGGGCGGCGCAGCTGTGCATCGCCCGTTCCGCGCATCGCGCCCCGGCCGAGGCGTGACTCCCGTACTCGAGGCCTCAGGGGAGTCGGGCGTCGAGCCACGTCAGGTGTGCGTCGAGGGTGTCCGCCACGGCCTGCGCCTGCTCGGAGGCGCTGGGGTCGGTGTATGGATTTCCAATCTCCTTGTGCTTCCACTTCACCCACGTCTGCTTGTACCAACCCCAGTCAAGATTCGTCCCCGTCGAGGGTGGCGAGGCACCCGCGTAGCCGGAGAACGCGCGAATGCCCGTGGCCGGAGCCACCTCCTGGCCGCCCACCACCTGGAAGAGATGGAGCCGCTGCCGCCGGGGGAACTGGGCACTCAGGTCCGTGGCCCACGCGCCATAGAACGTGCCCCAGGGCCGCACGGGATTGTCGATCTTGGTGTCGTGGGTGCCCAACTCTCCCTGGCTGTTGCGGCACACGCCGTCGAACGACGACACGTAGAGGTCGATTCCATCCAGTGCCCCGTTCGCGCGAAGCGCCTGGGCCAGCCGCATCATCAGGCAGCCGCCTCGCGAACTGCCCGCCAGGTAGATGGAGCGTGTCTCCGGACGGACCTGTGCCTGGAGCCAGCCTGAGAAGCCATTGACGATTCGCTGCTTCGTGTCGCTGTCGAACAAGTGGTCGAAGTTGTTGTCGTTGACCACGGACAGGTACGTCCTGCCCCGAGGAAACCACCCCAGGGTGTCCAGCTTCATCGCCAGCGAGCGGCCATCCAACGTGACATTGGGGCACGAGACGCTGTCACAGGATGCGTCCCAATTGGACGACTGCCCCGTGACACCACTCGAGTGCCCGCTGCTCGAAATCTTCTGCCCCGCTGACATGACCACCAGCGCCTCGCGCGGACCGGGAGCATCCACCTCCGCGATGCGGATGTTGTGAAGCACGAGGTCAGGGGCGCCCGCCGCGCGGAACTGCTCGAAGCCCGCCGCTGCCAGGTAGGCGCCCGAGCCATTCTTGTAGACGACACGCCGGGACACCACCGTCCTCGCCCCGCCACTGGGATAGGTCAGGGGCCGCGACTGGGTCTCCATCGAATCCTCAACCCCTGGCTCCAGGGGAGCCCCGCAGCCCGCTCCCCCAAGCAGCAAGGCCCACTTCATCCCTGAGAAGACACGACGCGCGACACCCGATGAGAGACCCATGTGTGGCTCCAGCTCCTGGAAGTGAATGACATCCAAGCACGTCCGGGGGCTTCGCGCTGGACCCAGGGCTCGATTGACGAGCTCGCGCGCTACTGCGCCTCCATCAACAGGAAGCTGAAGTCCGCGGAGCCGTCACCGCTGGCCTTGGGGGCCTGGCCGTGGCAGCCCAGGCAGCTCGCGGTGGATTGGATGTAGGTCTCCATCGTGGTGTTGGCGAGCACGGGCGGGGTACCCTGCGGCGCGCCTCCGGTGGCCCACTGGGTGCTGATGAGCTGGTAGTTCTCCCAGACGGAGCCCTTGAGCAGCGCGCGGTAGTACGCATTGAGGCCGGGGTCTGCCTGGATGGGCGTGGTGCGCGTCACCTGGACCGGGGCGTTGAGCGGCCCGCCGTCGGGCGCGAGCTCCGTGTAGGGCTCCTTCGCCGTCTGGGTATTGGGCGTGCAGTTCCCCGTGCAGTGCGGGTTGAAGAACGAGGACGTCGTGTTGTCCACGTGCTCGAAGGTGGACCAGAACCAGGTCTGCTGCGTGTCCGTCTTGTGGATGATGTGCAGGCCGACCAGGCCCACGGTGACGGGGTTGGCGCCGGGGCTCGGGTCTCCGGCGTCATCGTTGAAGACCCAGGCCTGACGCATGAAGAAGCGCTTGCCCGAAATCTCCTCCGCGGAGAGCACCTTCCACGATGCCTTCACCTCCATGGCGCCCACCGGGCCGCACGGCTTGCCATTGCACGGCCCCGGACTCTGGTTGGCGCCGGTGGGGAAGGAGATGGTGACGCCCTTCTGTCCGGCTGCGTTCCAGAGGTTGTTGGTGATGAGGTAGTTGTACTCGTCCTGGTTGAGGCGCTTCTCGTAGCGCACGAAGCGCCCGTTCTGGTCCGTCAGCGGACCCCCGACGGCCTGCTCGATGTCCGGGAGCTTCTCTCCGATGGCGGCCGAGGCCTTGGAGGTGCTGAGCAGCAGCTTGTGCACGCCGGTGTTCAGAGCCTGGAGGCGACCGGTCTCCAGCAGCTTCGTGCGCTGACGCAGCTTCGTCTCGAAGGCCGCGGGTGTGTTGAAGCTGCACCACGCGCCGGGCTTGCTCCCCGGTGGCACGAACATGTCCAGGTCATCCGGGTAGGTCTCCCAGACGGTGGGCCCCTGGCCGCTGAGGATGCTGCTCTGGGTATTGGCCGTGCACGAGGAGGGATTCGCGGGCCAGTTGAGCGCGATGAAGGTGTTCCACGAATACACATCCACGTCGGACTGGAACTCACCGAAGCGCGGACACGCGTTGGCGGGGACGACGGCGAGCGCGGGCGTGATGGCGGTGGCGCACGTCGAGCCGGGACAGGTGGGGTCCGGGTTGCACGCCTGGGGCAGCGGCGGAGCCTCCGTGGAGCCGATGGGGCCCGGATTGGGAGAGGAGGTCGCACAGGCGATGATGGCCGCAGAGGCCAGCACACCGCCCACCAGCAGCTTCCCAGCGAAGGCAGACACGACGCGCATGAATCACCTCGGGGTGTGAGGAGACGAAGGCGCGCGGGGCTACTGCAAGGAAGGGGCCCGGGGAGGGGAGAGGTGCCAACCGCCCGGAAGAGGTGGGCCCCGCCACATCCCCTGGGCCTCGGGCGTTGCTTCGAGACGCGCTTGCGTCGAACGATGACGCGCGCGGGTGGGCAACGAGTTCAACCAGACCCAGGGGAAACCCCAGGGTCAGAACAGGAAGTCCGTCGTCAGGAAGTCCGACTCCCGCCGGGTGAGGATGGATTGCACCAGGTGGGTGTTGGCCGGCGTCGTCTTGGTGGCGACGAGCGTGCGGATGGAGAACACGCGCAGCGCGTCCGCGACGGACAGCGTGCCCTCGGCGGAGTCCTTGCGGCCGTTGAAGGGGAACGTGTCCGGCCCTCGCTGGCACTGGCAGTTGAGGTTGATGCGGCCCACCTGGTTCGAGAACGCGTCGATGAACCGGCCGATGCGCGCCGGGTCCTGGCCGAACAGGCTGAGCTGCTGGCCGAACTGGGACTCCACCACGAGCTGGATGACCTCCTCGTCCCGGTCGAACACCATCACCGGCACCACGGGGCCGAACTGCTCCTCGCTCGACAGCCGCATGTCCCTGGTCACCGGGTACACCACCGCGGGCGCGAAGAACGAGTGCGACGACTGACCTCCGGTGGCGTTCACCACGCGCGCGCCCTTGGCCACGGCGTCGTCCACCAGGCCTTGCAGGTAGTCCGCCTTGCCGGGCTCCGGCAGGGGGGTGATGGCCACGCCCGGCTCCCACGGCATGCCGGGCTTGAGCGCGTCCACCGCGGCGGTGAGCTTCTTCAGGAACACCTCCGCGATGCTCCGGTGCACCACGAGCAGCTTGAGCGCCGTGCAGCGCTGGCCGTTGAAGGAGAGCGCGCCGATGATGCACTCCTTCACCGCGTTATCCAGGTCCGCATCCTCCAGGATGATGGCCGGGTTCTTCGCGTCCAGCCCGAGCACCGACTTGAGCCGGTGCGGCCGGGGATGCATCCGCTTCAGCTCGCTGGCGCCCCGGTGGGTGCCGATGAAGGCGAACAGGTCCACCTGCCCGCTCTCCATCAGCGCGCCCACCGTCTCGCGGCCCTTGCCGTAGATGATGTTGATGACGCCCGGAGGGAAGCAGTCGCGGAACGCCTCCAGCAGCGGCCGGATGAGCAGCACGCCGAACTTCGCCGGCTTGAAGACCACCGTGTTGCCCATCAGCAGCGCGGGGAACAGCGTGCTGAAGGTCTCGTTGAGCGGGTAGTTGTATGGCCCCATGCACAGCGCCACCCCCATGGGGGCCCGGCGAATCTGCGCCATGATGCCCTGGTCCTGCACGAAGCGGGACGAGGTGCGGTCCAGCTCCTTCAGCGCGCGCACCGTCTCCACGATGAGGTCGACGGTGCGGTCGAACTCCTTCTCCGAGTCCGGCTGCGTCTTGCCAATCTCCCACATCAACAGGTTGACCACCGTGGCGCGCTGGGCGCGCATGGCCACGAGGAAGCGCTCCACCGCCTCGATGCGCTCCGCCACCTTCATCGTCGGCCACACGCCCCGGCCCGAGTCGTACGCCTTCACCGCCGCGGCGAGCGCGGCGAGCGACTCTTTCGAGGTGAGCTGCGGCGTGGCCCCGAGCACGCGCTGCTGGAGCCCCTCGGGCGTGCGGAGGAAGACGGGGCTTCGCACGGGGCTGAGGTCTCCCTCCCAGGTCTTCAGCTCGCCACCCACCAGGTACTCCCGCTGCTCGAGATAGGGCGGGAGCCGCACGCTGGAGGGGAGCTGCGCTTCGGTCGGGAAGAGGTCGGCGAGTGGCGTCATGGCGGCCTTCTTAACGAGGCGCCTCTCTCCTGGCACCTCTTCCCGTGAAGGGTTGGACGCAGGACCCGGCAGTGGGACCGGCCAGTCGGCCCACCCGGGAGGAGTACCTTGCCGCCCATGCGCGGAGTCGTGACGAGCCCCACCGTCAAACCGGGAGGCAGACGCGACGTGGGGCGCGTGAGCGGAACGAGGGGCTGCCCGGGGCGTCACCGTCCGCGTCCGTCGGCCGGAAAGGAGCCGAGCCTTGGCGCTCGAGGAGGATGTCTCCCTCTCATGGGGAGGCTTGCTGGCGCGGTGGGGGCCCGTCCTGCGGACGCGTCATGGGCTTCGACGCGAGCGAGCCGGGCTCGTCCAGAGCGGGCTCGAGGAGGTGCTGCCGGTGCTCCTGGCGGCGCTCGCCCGGGCGCTCCAGGACGACGCGCTCCCTCCCTCGGCCGAGGTGCTCCGGTACTTGCGAGCCGGACAGGCGGAGCGCTGGCATGCCTGCCACGGCCTGGAGGCCTGCGGGGTCGTCCAGGAGTACGGCCTGCTGCACGACTGCCTGCTCGAGCTGATGGAGGAGGCGGGGGTGACGGCCACGCCGCGACAGCAGCGCATGCTGGCCGCGGTCTTCCATGCGGCGAGCACGGACGCGGTGGGGCGCCTGGCGTCGAGCACGGTGGCATCGAGGAGCGAGGGGTGGCTGCAGGCCATCATCGACCACGCGCCTCCGGTCATCTTCGCCAAGGACGCGCAAGGGCGCTTCGTGCTGGTCAACCGGAGCTTCGAGGAGGCGCTGGGGAGGTCGCGCTCCAGCGTGCTCGGCAAGACGGACTTCGACCTGTTCCCCGCCGCCGTGGCGCGGCGCAACCGGGAGCACGACGAGCGGGTGCGACAGTCGCTTCGGCCCGTGACGGAGGATGAGCACATCCCCGGCGTCCAGGGCGTGCGCACCTGGTTCGCGATGAAGTTCCCGCTGCCCACCGTGGGCGCGGAGGGGCCCATCATCTGCGGCATCTCCACGGACATCACCGACGCGCGCCGCACCCACGAGGCGCTGCGCGAGAGCGAGGAGCGCTTCCGCCTGTTGATGGACGCGGTGGAGGACTACGCCATCCTCCTGCTGGACCCGGAGGGCCGCGTGGTGAGCTGGAACGCGGGCGCCGAGCGGCTCACCGGATGGCAGGAGCAGGAGGTGCTCGGGCGGCACTACGCGCTCTTCGCGCCCGAGGAGCAGGTGACCCGGGGAGAGCCCCAGCGGCTGCTGCGCGAAGTGGCGGACGGCGGTCACTTCCGGGGAGAGCTGCGACGAAAGCGGCGGGACGGCTCGTGCTTCTGGGCGGACCTGGACATCGCCGCCGTGCGCGACGAGGCGGGCCGCTTGCGCGGGTTCGCCAACGTGGCGCGCGACATCACCGCGAAGAAGCAGAGCGAGACGGCGAGGGACTTCCTGCTGGAGGCGGGGCGGGTGCTCGCGGGCTCGTTGGACCTGGAGACCACGCTGGGCGCCTTCGCGGGCCTGGTCGTGGAGCACGTCTCCGACTACTGCGTGGTGGACCTGCTGGAGGCGAGCGGCCGGCTCGTCCGACAGGAGGCGGCCGCGAGGGAGCCCGAGCGACAGGACCTCATCCGGAAGCTCCTGGCGTTCGCGCCCCGGACGGAGGAGGACGGCCCGCTGGCGCGAGCGCTGGCGTTGGCGCAGCCCATCGTCGTGCCGGAGGTGACCTCCCGGTTCCTCGACTCGGTCTCCAGCGACGCGGCGCACCGGGCCTTGCTGGAGGCGCTGGGGGCGCGCTCCGCGGCGCTGGTGCCCGTGGTGTCACGCGGGCGCGCGCTCGGGCTCATCCACCTGGTGTGGACGCGGCCGCATGACTCGCTGGAGATGGAGGCGCTGGTGGAGCTGGCCCGGGGCGTGGCGGACCGCGCGGCGGTGGCCATCGAGAACGCGCGGCTGTACCGCGAGGCCCGGGACGCGGTGCGCGTGCGCGAGGACGTGGTGGCCATCGTCAGCCATGACTTGCGCAACCCCTTGCATGCCATCCAGCTGACGGCGACGTCGTTGTTGCGCAAGGGCACCCTGCCGGAGGGGGGCGTGAAGGGGCTGGAGCGCATCATGGAGGCGACGCAGCGGGCCTCGCGCTTGATTCGAGACCTGCTGGACTTCACCCAGGCGAGAGCGGGGGAGCGCATCCCCATCCGGCCGTGCGCCATGGACCTGCATGTGCTGGCGCGCAAGGTGGTGGACGAGGTGCTGCTCGCGCACCCGCGGCGCGACATCCAGGTGGAGCTGCGGGGGGACGGGCGGCTGGAGGCGGACGCGGACCGGCTGGCCCAGGTGGTCTCCAACCTGGTGGGCAACGCGCTCCAGCACAGCGCTCCGGACTCGTGTGTCCGCGTCCACCTGCGCGAGGCCGGGGACGGTGTGCTCCTGGAGGTCCACAACGTGGGCAGGCCCATCGCGGCGGGGCTGCTGCCCACGCTGTTCGAGCCCTATCGCCGCGGGCCGGAGGCGCGCGCCGGCCAGGGCAGCATCGGCCTGGGCCTCTACATCTCCCGGCAGATCGTCCTGGGACATGGCGGCAGCATCGAGGTGTTCTCCAACGAGCGCGGCACCTGCTTCAAGGTGTGGCTGCCGCGCCGCCGGGGGCCCTGAGGCCGCGATGACTGGGGTTGCCGCGTGCTACGCGGCCGACCTCAATTGCACGCCTGGCTATTGGGCTTGCAGAACCGCTCGCCCACGGACCCCGAGCAGCCCAGGGCGAAGACGGAGAGCACGAGCGTCAGGATGCGCTTCATGGTCGACCACTCCTTGGATGAGGTTTGCGCGCGGGAGCCGACCATGAACCCGCACGTGCGCTCAAAGAAATGCGGACCGTGGGTGAATGTAGACGTCGAGGCCATTCTTGACGTCCCGCGCCGATGCGACGCGGAGGTCCAGATGTAGCCCGCTGTGTCCCTCGTCGATGTGACGCGCCCTCGCGTACACTCGCGCCTCCAGACCAGGGGGGAGCCATGCGACGCAGTGCGGCTCGGGTTCATGCGAGTCATTCGTCCGAGACACGGGGCGCCACCCCCGCGTCGCGTCCGCTCGCGTCGGTCGCGAGGCAGGCGGTCTCGGCGCACGCCGTGGCCGAGCCCGGAGCCACGGCGCCGGGCGTCCGGTTCGACTTCAGCCGGCTCGCGCTCACCCCCAGCGTGCAGCGCGTCGCGTGCGCGGGGGGCTCCTGCTCCTGCTCGTCCTGCGACAAGAAGCAGGAGGAGGTGGCCCGGGCCGCGCAGCCCGGTGTCTCCAGCGCGGGGCCTTCCGAGAATGTGTCCGCGCACGTCGCCCGTGGGCTTGGCTCCGGGCAGCCCCTGGAGTCCTCCGCGCGCGCCTTCTTCGAGCCGCGCTTCGGCCAGGACCTGGGGGGCGTGCGCATCCACACCGACGCGAGGGCGGCGGACTCGGCGCGCGCGCTCCAGGCTCGCGCGTACACGGTGGGCAGCGACATCGCCTTCCAGGAGGGCGCGTACTCACCGTCCACCCACGCGGGACGTCGGCTGCTCGCGCATGAGCTGACGCACGTGCTGCAGCAGACCGGAGGCCGCGCCACCTCCGGCGCTCGGCTGGCCCGCTTCGCCACCGGGGGGCTGTCGGTGACCTCCCCAGGGGACGCCTCCGAGCGCGAGGCCGAGTCCATGGCGGACGCGGTGATGGCGGACGGCGCGACGCGTGAGCCGGGGCGCCACCGCCTGGGCGTGGCCCGGGATTTCACCCCCGCGCCCGCGTCCAAGTACACGGTGCCGCCCTCTCCGGCGCCGCCCCCGCCGCCGCCCGCGCCCGTCCAGACGACGTCGGATGTGCCGCCGACCCAGTCGGGCACCCCCGTCAACAAGAACGGGCTCGTCGCCGCCGAGGAGGGCGTCAACCTGCGCGCCTCGCCCGACACCGGCTCTGCCCCGCTGGAGCGGCTCCCGCAGAACACCCGCATGTTCGTCAGCCGCGAGCAGTCCGGCGGCTGGTACTTCGTGATGCTGGTGGATGGCCGCTTCGGCTACGTGGCCAAGTCGCATGTCACCGTGGACATGCCCGACCCGGAGGCGAGGCTGTACCGCATCGCGTCCGGCGAGACGGCGCTCGACATCGTCAAACGCTTCTACAAGTCCGACGCGACGAAGTGGGGCCAGGACGAGCGCTTCTTCGTCAACGTGCTGGTGTTCGTCAACGCGGAGCGCGGCCGCAAGGGCATCTTCAAGCCGGACCCGGAGGGGGACTGGGACACCACCCAGACGCACGCGGGCTCGCAGATATGGATACCGGGCGTCGAGCTCGCCAAGACGCTCAAGGGCCAGGTCTCCTCGGGCTCCATCACCTACGAGGCCTACCAGAAGGTCAAGAACGTCATCACCGCCATCGGTGAGTTCCTGGCCGGCTCCATCGCCTTCGTGGCGGGGCTGCTGCACGGCGTGCTCGAGTCGCTCTGGGACACGCTGGTGGGCCTGGTGGACCTGGCGAAGCTCGCGGGCAAGCTGGTGTGGAGCCTGGTCACCGGCAACCTGCTCTCCGACATCCGGGGCTTCTTCAGCGACCTGTCCAAGCTCGACTTCAAGCAGCTGGTGGCCGCGGGGCTCGACGCGCTGGACAAGAAGTGGAACGACCCGAGCCTCCTCAAGCGCTGGCACTTCCGGGGCTGGATTACCGGCTACGCGCTGGCGGAGATCGTGATGCTGTTCTTCAGCGGCGGCGCGCTCACGGCGCTCAAGGGCGCGGGCAAGGCGGGCAAGTTCGCCCAGTTCCTCGCCAAGATGCCGCGCGCGGCGAAGTTCCTGGAGAAGGCCGGAGAGGCCGCCAAGGGGCTCAAGGAGGCCGAGTCCCTGCGCAAGGGCATGAAGGCGCTCACCACGGCGCGCGACTGGGCCGTGCGGGTGCTCAAGGTGCCCGGCCACATCCTGCAGAACCTCTCCGCGGAGGCGCTCGAGCGGCTCAAGCGGCTGCCCCAGTGGGCCATCGAGCGCTTCAGCGAGCTGAGCGACGTGGCCAAGGCGCGCGTGCTGGGCTGCGCCTCGCCGTGCAAGGTGGACCTGGGCGCCATCCAGAAGTACCTGGCGGAGCTGGCCGCCAAGGGCGCCACCGGCGCGAAGAAGCTCACCACGCCGGAGAGCGTGCTCGTCGCGCTGCCCAAGGATTTGAACATCGGGAAGATCAAGAAGTACCTCGACGAGTACCCGGCGCTGATGGAGCTCATCCGCAAGGCGGACCTGACGGACCTGGACCTGGCGAAGCTGGTCGACTTCATGACCGACGCGGACAAGCTCAACCCGAAGACGGCGTATCAGACGTTCACCCGCTACCTCACGCTGGTGGTGCCGTCGAAGACGGGTGGAGACATCGGCGCGTTCAACAAAATCGTGGAGGCGGTGGTGAAGGCGGACCCGCGCCAGGGCGCCGCCCTCAAGGGCCCCATGTTCGAGGCCTTCGCGCGCACCCACCTGCAGGAGTTCGCCGGCAAGGCCTTCACGCGCGAGACCTTCACCGTCCCCGGAGGCAAGCGCCGCACCGCGGACCGCTTCTTCGCGGACAAGGGCGAGCTGTGGGAGGTCAAGCACCAGCTCACCGACAAGGTGCCGCCCGGCCAGGTGGACGACTACCTCTCCTTCCTCGGCACGAAGGGCAACAGCTCCGGCGCCGAGGTGAAGTCGCTGAACTACCTGTTCCCGACCGAGGAGGCCGCGAAGCTGAACTCGGCGCTCAAGGCGCGCGGCATCACCGTCTGGTATGTGAAGCAGCCCAACGTGCTGACGAAGCTCTAGCGAGGACACGCCATGGCCGAGGTGAAGTGGACCGCCAGCTCGCAGCACCATGACTGGAATGACCGGCGCGCGCCGGCGGCCTTCATCGACGCGCTCGCCGAGGCGGGGCTGGTGGGGACGGTGGAGGGGGTGTGCGGCTGGGACGAGGACGCCACGCGCCGCGCGGTGAAGCTCCAGGGGCCTGGCGTGGGCGCGCGGGTGATGGCGGAGATTCCGAAGAAGGAGAAGCACCCGTTCCTCAAGGCCTGGGGGAGCACGCCTTCGCCGTGGACGCTCACGGTGGGCATCTCGCGCTTCGTCGCCGACGAGGGGCGGGTGGCGGGGCTCAACACCTTCGTCTTCCAGTTCGACGGCGCGGCGTACGAGGACGAGGCGGGCTCCGCGCTCCTGCTCGCCGCCTTCCACGCGGCCCACTCGCCCGACACCACGGAGTTCGCCGCCATCCATCCCCTGGCGCGCTACGAGGCGCTGGAGACCGGCGAGTACGACTCCGCGGTGACGCTGCGGCCCCTGTTCGCGGGCGTCTTCTGGGCGAATTTCCTGGGCAAGGGGCACGTCGAGCAGTTCGACCGCGCGGTGCTCGCGCGGCTGCCACCGGAGCGCGTGGAGTGGGTGGACGGCGGCAAGGGCCTGTTCGTCGTCACCACGCCCCGGCTCGGGGATGCCACCACTCCGACGGTGGAGGCGGAGATGCTGCGCCTCACCGAGGTGTTCCGCGAGGCCCGGCGGCGATGAGCCACCGGGCGCCCGCGAGGCCCCGTCACGACGGGTGACGGAGCCGGTGTCCTCCAGACGCGCGGCGAGCTGTCGGCCCGCGCGCCCGGAGGTCATCCAGGCACGGCCTCAGGGGTAGGTGATGGCCTCGATGAGGGACGGGTGGTCCGCGCCGCACAGGGAATCCGCGTCGGCGCCGAGGAACACGCCGCGCAGCACGTGGTCGGCCTGGCCCTGGCGCTTCACGGTGAGCGAGTAGGGCACGGGCGTGTCGTCCGTGGGGGACGCCTCGAAGCTCGTGCTCTTCAGGCAGATGAAGTAGGTGCCGCTCGGGGGCGTGCCCTCCGGGCCGGACGGGGCCAGCGCGCCCGCCTTGGCGGGGCCGTACGCGAGCAGCTCGCCGTTGGGCGTGCGCACGATGAGGTCCTGGTCCTGCGCCCGCTCCCAGCTCGCCGTGACGCCCAGGGGCGTGCCCAGGGGCGCGCGAGCCCCGCAGACGCCGTTGGTGCACGTCTTCCCCGCGCCGCACGTGTTGCCGCAGCAGCCGCAGTTCGCCGGGTCGGTGTTCGCGTTCACGCACGAGGAGCCGCACTTCACCTGCGGCGGCGGGCAGCTGCCCGGGATGCAGTCGAAGCCGCCCGGCTGGTTCACGCACCGCTGCCCGGGCGTGCACGTGTGCGTGCCGTTGGTGCACTCGTTGATGTCCGTGCAGGTGCGGCCGTTGCCCGTGTAGCCCGCCTTGCAGGTGCAGTTGTAGCTGCCCTGGGTGTTGGAGCAGGTGGCGTTGACGGAGCACTGCGAGGTGCCGTTGGTGCACTCGTTGATGTCGTTGCAGGTGCGGCCGTTGCCGGAGTAGCCCGCCTTGCAGGTGCAGTTGTAGCTGCCCTGGGTGTTGGAGCAGGTGGCGTTGACGGAGCACTGCGAGGTGCCGTTGGTGCACTCGTTGATGTCGTTGCAGGTGCGGCCGTTGCCGGAGTAGCCCGCCTTGCACGTGCAGGTGTAGCTGCCGGGCGTGTTGGTGCAGGTGGCGTTGACGGAGCACTGCGAGGTGCCGTTGGTGCACTCGTTGACGTCGGTGCAGACGCTGGGGCTGCCCTGGCAGGTGTAGCCGGGCTCCACCTGACAGATGGTGCTACAGCCGTCGTTCGCCGTGCGGTTGCCGTCGTCACATGACTCGCCGGTGCCCACGCGGCCATCGCCGCACAGGGGGCCGGTCGTCTCGACGGCGTCGATGAGGTAGAGGCCCGCCAGGGCGCGGTTGAGGCGCACGTAGCGGTACGGGGTGGCGTTGGAGTAGGGGACGTCCACGGAGAAGCGGCCCACGCCCAGCTGGATGAGGTTCGCCTGACCGGTGGCGATGACGGTGCGGTCGGCGCTCAGGAAGTCCACCGTGAACAGCACGGTCAGCGTCAGGCCGCCGTAGTGGATGCGCAGGGGCCCGCGGCCCTCCTCACCCTGGCCCATGTCCAGGAGCAGCGAGCCGCCGAGGATGGAGAGCACGGTGGCGCGCTGGCCGTCGGGGGCGCCCACGGCGTTGTTGGGGTTGAGGACGACGTTGAGGCCGCTGGGCGTGGCCGCGTCCGCGTACGGGTCCACCACCGCCAGCTCCGCGCTCTCTTCGGACTGGGCGTCCTCGAGTGGCGTCTCCGACTCGCCTTCCAGCGTCTCTTCGTCCTGGGGATTCGCACCACAAGCACCGAGGACGGTGCACAGCAACACCGCGCCCAGCGCGCGCCACGTCGTGGCCCTTCGACTGAACTCCATGTCTCGCTCCATTCCAATCGCTCACCGACGGGCTTCCCGGGGGATGTCCCCTGGGCGGAAGCCGTCGGAGCGCATGGAAGGCACGATGTCGGTATGGCGCCTGGAGCAAGGGGGCTTGTCGCACCCGACCCGTGAACCAGGTGACAGGCGTGTCGTTGAGTGTCGCGGTGTCGCGTGGCGGCGGACATCGGAGCGGCCCGGCGAGGCGACGTGGCGTGCGTGGCCGTGCGGGCCTCCCAGCGGGGCTTCAGCGCTTGCGGCGCCACGCCTTGAGCTCGGCCTTCTTCTCCGCGCCCAGCGCGTCCAGCCGCGCCTGCCAGCGCTCGCGGTGTGGCTTGAGCGCGGCCACCACGGCGCGGGCCACGACGAGGTTGCGGTACCACTTGGCGTCGGAGGGGACGATGCACCAGGGCGCCTGCTTCGTGGAGGTGCGCGCGAAGACGTCCTGGTAGGCCCGGGTGTAGTCCGCCCAGAGCTTGCGGTCCTCCCAGTCACCGGCGCTGATCTTCCACGCCTTGCGCGGCTCCTTCTCCCGGTCCATCAGGCGCTGCTCCTGCTCCTGCTGGCTGATGTGGAGGAAGAACTTCAGGACGATGGTGCCGTGCTCGGCGAGCATCTCCTCGAAGTCCTGGATGTGGCCGTAGCGCTCCTTCCAGAGGGACGGGGGCGCCAGCTCGTGCACGCGCACGGCGAGCACGTCCTCGTAGTGGGAGCGGTTGAAGATGGAGAACTCGCCCAGGCGCGGGGTGTGGCGGTGAATGCGCCAGAGGAAGTCGTGCTCGCGCTCCTCCAGCGTGGGCGCCGCGAACGACGCGACGGAGACGCCCCGGGGGTTGAGGCTGCCCACCACGTGCTTGATGGTGCCGTCCTTGCCCGCGGTGTCGCGGCCCTGCAGGACGATGAGCACCGAGTTGAGCCGCGAGCCCCACATCAGGTCCTGGAGGTCGAACAGCTCCTCGCCCAGGGCCTCGAACTCCGCCTTCGCGTCGACCTTCTGTTCGTGCTTCGGAGGCGTGGTGGAGAGCTTCTCCAACCGCACCTTGGCTCCCTGACTCGCGCTGGTGATGAGCTGCATGACTTCCTTTCGATGAGGCGTCGGTCCGGAGGCCAGCGTGCCACCCGAGGCGTCCGGGGCTGAGACAATCGTGCGGGCGCCGTGATGACTTCGTGAAGATGTGAGCACAGCCGGACACGTACCTTGGCCGCATGCTCCTTCTTGGACTGGGTTGGGCCGTCAGTCAGCTGCTGCACGCCTCCACCGAGGCTCCCATCACCGACGTCACCGTCTACAGCGACCGGGCGCGGGTGGTGCGGACCGCCTCCCTCCAGGTCTCCGGCACCGAGCGGCTGGAGCTGCCCCTGTTGCCGGAGGCGGTGGACCCGGACTCCATCCAGGTGGAGGCGGAAGGGGCCCGCGTCGCGTCCGTGGAGGTGCGCGCGGCCCAGCCGGCGCCGTTCCCCGTCGCGGAGGCCACCGCGTTGCTTTCGACGTTGGACCGGCTGGGGGACGAGCTCTCCCGCGTCAACGCGGAGCACGTGGCCAACCAGCGCCAGGTCGCCGCGCTCGGCCGCATCCAGCCGAAGGGGCCGGGCGCGGACGCCGACGACGCGAGCGGAGCGCTGGCGCCCGGGGGCTGGAGCCAGGCCGCCGCGTTCCTCGTCGACCTGCGCACGAAGCGCGAGGTGCGGATGCGGGAGCTGGAGGCGCGCATGCAGGTCCTGCGAAACGAGCTGGACGCCCGGCAGGTGGAGGCGGGCCGCCTGGGGGCGCTGCCCTCGCCCCGGGGCTTCGAGGTGCGGGTGGCCCTCACCGGCTCGGGCGCCGCGAAGGTGCGCCTGTCCTATGTGGTGCTCCAGCAGGCGCGCTGGTACCCGCGCTACGAGCTCCAGCTGAACCCGGCGCAGCAGCGGGTGCAGGTGGCCTTCTCCGGACTGGTCAGCCAGGAGACGGGCGAGGACTGGACCCAGGCCCGCCTCACGCTCAGCACCGCGCTGCCGTCCACCTTCACCGCGCTGCCGAAGCTGACCACGTGGAGGCTGGGCACCGCCGAGCGCTTCATCCCCACGGCGCGCAGGACCGACGAGCTCCCGAGCGAGCCGCCGCCGCTGCCCCGGCCCGTGGCCCCGCTGGACGTGGTGGCGCTGCTGCGCCGCGAGCTCGAGACGCGAGCCCAGGGGAAGGGCGCGCCGCGTGCCCCGCAGAAGGTGGCCCAGGCGTCGAGGCCGGCGCCGACGCCGACCGAGTCCCGGAGCCCGGAGCCGGAGTCTTCCCGTCCTTCGCCGACCGCGCGCGTCGCACCGGGCGGTGATGCCTTCGTCCTGGGCAACGTCATCGATGCCCAGTCGCGAACTCCCGTGGGCGACGTCGTCGTCACCGCCACCTCGCCGAGCCTGCCGGGGGAGGAGACCACCGTGACCGACGCGCAGGGGAACTACCGGCTCCCGCCCCTGCCGCCCGGCGTCTACACGCTCCGGTTCGAGAAGGAGCAGTTCAAGCCGTACGCGCGCGCGGACATCCAGGTGTGGATGCAGCGCACCGTCCGGATGAACGTGGAGCTGCTCCCGGAGAGCCTGGGCGAGGTCGTCGAAATCGTGGGCGCGCCGCCCACCGTCGACGTGGGCAGCACCCACACCGGGGTGGGCTTCTCGCTGCATGGCGCGCCCATGTCCAACTGGCGGCCGGAGCCCGTCGTGGACCGCTACGTGGGGCTGGCGCCGCCTCCGGGCTGGCGTCGTCCGGCGCTGGACTCGCAGCTGCCGGCGTCGCTCGCGGGAGGCCACGACCTGGCCTTCACCGCGCCGCGCTCGGAGACGGTGCCCAGCGGGCAGGGCGAGCGCACCATCCCGCTGCTCCTGGAGTCATGGCCCGTGCAGGTGGAGCGCCGCGTCTTCCCCGCGCTGGCGTCGGAGGCGTACCTGGTGGCGCGGCTGAAGAGTCCGTCGCGAAGCGCGCTGCCCGGAGGCACCGCCTCGCTCTTCGTGGGAGACGACCCGTCCGGCACCGCGTCGCTGCCGCTCATCGTCCCGGGCGAGCCCTTCACGCTGCCCCTGGGCATGGACCCGGCCGTGCGCACCGCGCGCGACGTCCGGCTGGTGCAATCAAAGGAGGGCTTCATCTCCAAGGACGACCTCAACACGTACGAAGTCACGCTGGAGGTCTCCAACCCCTATCCCTTCGCGATGCAGACGCACGTGGTGGACCAGTGGCCCCTGGGCTGGGGTGGCGACGTGGAGGCGACGCTCGTGCGCACCGAGCCCGTGGCGAGCCAGGACCCCAAGACGGGGGTGCTGCGCTGGGACGTGGTGATTCCCGCCTCCAGCAAGAAGACGCTCACCTTCGAGTACCGCCTGAAGCGCCCCCAGAACTGGAAGCTCACCCAGTAGCCGCGAGGAGCCACCATGACCTTGTTCCCCTTGTCCCTCCTGGTGCTCGCCGCCGCGCCCCAGGTGTCCTCCGTCGTCGTCTATCCGGACCGGGCCCACGTCACGCGCACCCAGGACGTGACGTGCCGTGGCCCCACCACCGCCGTCTTCGAGCAGGTGCCGGAGGCCGCCTCGCGCGAGAGCTTCCGGGCGCGGGCCCCTGGCGCGGACCTGGAGGGCCTCACCGCCGAGCGCCAGACGCTCGAGCAGCAGCTCTCCGCGGAGCGCCGCGAGTGGAGGGCGCGGTGGGACGCGCTGACCCAGGAGGAGCTCACGCTGGACGCGGCGCTCGCGCGGGTGACGGGGCTGGAGCGGCTGTCGGAGGGCTACACGGACGTGGCCGTGGACCACGTCACGCGGGAGCTGACGGGCCGCAAGCCGGACACGCGCGCGTGGGCCTCGGCGTTCGACGCGGCGTTGTCGGTGCGGATGCGCGCGGTGAGGGAGGCGTGGGAGCTGGCGGAGAAGCGCCGCGCGCTGAAGCAGCGCCGCGACGAGGTCTCCGCGCAGCTCTCGCGGCTGAGCACCGAGGCCGCCCGCGCCGAGTACCGGGTGGAGGTGCGCCTGTCGTGTCCCGAGGGGAAGAAGGCCCGGGTGTCGCTGACGTATCTGGTGGGCGGCAGCTCCTGGGAGCCGAGCTACGAGGCGCGCGCGGATGAGGCCTCGGGCACGGTGGAGCTGACGGCGCTCGCCACGGTGCGCCAGCAGACGGGCGAGGACTGGTCGGGCGCGAAGCTCGTGCTCTCCACGGCGCTGCCTCGCAAGAACGCCACGCCGCCGGAGGTGGCGCCGCTGCTCGTCCGGGCGCTGAAGCAGCCCAAGGAGCGCCAGGTGCTGACGGCGCGTCAGGAGGCGCGGCAATCCGTGGAGGGCGGCGTCGAGGGGGAGGCGGCCTCCGGCGAGGGCCCGCGGGCGGTGTCCCAAGGCGTGTCCGTGCAGTGGGAGGCCGAGGAGGCGGCGCGCGTGCCGGGGGACGGCGTGGCGGTGCGCGTGGTGCTGGGGCGTCACCGCCTGCCCGCGGAGTTCTCGTGGCGCACGGTGCCCAAGCTGCACCCGGTGGTCTTCCGCGTGGCGCGGCTGGCCAACACCACGTCCTTCCCGCTGTTGCCGGGTGAGGTCAGCCTCTTCCGGGGCACGGGCTTCCTGGGACGTCAGCGGCTGGAGCGCGTGGCGAGCGGGCTCCCCTTCGAGCTCACCTTCGGCATCGAGGAGGCCCTTCGCGTGACACGCACGACGGTGGAGGAGGTGAAGCGCCCGCAGGGGCTCTTCGGGGGCAAGCAGCGCTTCCGCTACGCCTACCGCTTCCAGCTCACCAACCTGCGTCAGCGCGAGGAGAAGGTGGTGCTGTCCGAGCACATCCCCGTCTCCGAGCTGGACGACGTGAAGGTGGAGGTGGCGCCGGAGTCGACGGCGGGCCTGGCACTGACGAAGGACGACGGCATCGCCACCTGGCAGGTGGCGCTCGCGCCCGCGGAGACGAGGACCTTGGAGCTCGTCTTCCACGTGGACGCGCCCTCCAGCTACGTCAGCGGAGGGCTGTAGGGACGCTCGCGGAGGAGTCATCCTGGGGAGTGTGGCTCCTCCGCGGGCGGGGTTGTTCCGGCGCCTCGTTTCCCTGGTCAACGCGTGGGAAGGGCGCTTGGATGGCGGGCATGTCGCCGCTGCTGCCGGACCCGGACCGTGCGCTGGGGGAAGCCAATCCGCTGGTCCTCACCCTCGAGGACCTCCTCAACGAGCACGAGTGCCAGGAGCTGGTGGAGCGAATCGAGGCGCTGGGGCCCTCGGCCGCGCCCGTCACCACGTCGCAGGGCATGGTGATGCGCCCCGACCTCCGCAACAACTCCCGGGTGATGTTCGATGACCCGGCGCTGGCGGACCTGCTGCACCAGCGCGTCCTCACCCACGTGCCGCGCAGGCTGGAGCGCACCTGGGAGCTGTGCGGCGCCAACGAGCGGCTGCGCTGCTACCGCTACGAGGCGGGGGAGTACTTCGCGCCGCACTACGACGGCGCCTTCGTGCGCGACAGGAACGAGCGCAGCCTGCTGACGTACCTGGTGTACCTGAACGACGGGGCCGAGGGCGGCGCGACGAACTTCCTGGACCTGGGGCGCTCGGTGACGCCCCGTCGGGGGATGGGGCTCGTCTTCAACCACCACCTGTACCACGAGGGCGCGACGGTGACGGGCGGCCTCAAGTACGTGGTGCGCACGGACCTGATGTACCGCCGCGCGCTGCCCTGAGGACCCGCCTCACCAGTTGGTGAGGCGGTAGTCCTTGAAGAAGTTGCCCCAGGAGTAGTCGCCGGTGTTCTCGGCGGTGGTGATGGGGTCGATGATGCGCGCCGCGCCGTCGACGATGTCCAGGGGCGGCTGGAAGTCCAGGTCCTCCACCTTGCGCTGGGAGAACACGGCCGGGTCCTCGTCGGTGACCCAGCCGGTGTCCACCGCGTTCATGTAGATGCGGTCCTTGGCGTAGTCCGCCGCGGACGTCAGCGTCATCATGTTCAGCGCGGCCTTGGCCATGTTGGTGTGCGGGTGGCGGTCCGTCTTCGTCCCGCGCGAGAAGCTGCCCTCCATGGCGGACACGTTGACGATGTGGCCCGGCGTGGTGCGGTCGCGGGTCATCAGCGGCTTGAGCTTGCCGCAGAGGATGAAGGGCGCCACCGCGTTCACCAGGTGCACCTCCAGCATCTCCGCCGTGGACACATCCGCGAGCTTCATCCGCCACGAGTTCATGTCGCGCAGGTCCACCTGCTGCTCGTCCGCGTCCAACCGGCCCTGGGGGAACAGGGCGCTGGTGTCACCCTCGTTCTCCAGCGCGTACGGCAGGAGCGACAGCGCGGCGGAGGAGTGGATGCCCAGCGCCGGGTCGTTGCTGCGCCACGAGGTGGTCATCGCGGAGGGCTCCGTGCCGCCCGCGCCCAGGACGGGGTTCAGCTCGGTGAGGCAGGCCCGGTGGCTGGCGAGCAGCGGGCGGGCCGCCTCGGGCAGCTCCTCGAACCGGCGCAGCTCCCCGTCGAGCAGGTGGGCGTAGAAGCCCGGCGGCCGGCGCACCGTCTGCGCCGCGTTGTTGATGAGGATGTCCAGCCGCGAGTGCGTCTGCTCGATGTGCCGGGCGAAAATCTCCACGCTGGGCGCGTGGCGCAGATCCAGCCCGTGGATGTGCAGCCGGTGGGACCACTCCGCGAAGTCCGGCTCCAGCATGTAGCGCCGCGCCGAGTCCTGGGGGAAGCGCGTGGTGGCGATGACGGTGGCGCCCGAGCGCAGCAGCATCAGCGACGCCTGGAAGCCAATCTTCACCCGCGCGCCGGTGATGAGCGCGACCTTGCCGGACAAGGGCGCGCGTTGGGTGCGCTTGGCGTAGTTGAAGTCCGCGCACTCGATGCACATCGCGTCGTAGAAGAAGTGCAGCTTGCGGTACTCCGCCTTGCACACGTAGCACTTGCGCGGCGTCTCCAGGAGCCGCTCGGGGCCCTCCTCGACGGGGACCTCGCCGGCCGGAAGCAGGGGCGCGTTGAAGACGGGGGCGCGGCGCATCGTGCGGATGCGGGTGCTGGCGCGCACCTCCCGGTCCTTGGTCTGCTTGTCGTGGCGCTTCTCGCGCCGCAGGGCCTTCTCCAGGCGGGACTTCGCGGTGCGGTCCGGCATGACGATGCGGCCGGCGGCGATGAGCAGGGCGCGCTTGTCCTCCTCGGGCAGCCTGGCCAGGAGGATGCGGTCCTCGGCCATGGCCTCCAGGAGGCGGGTGCACCGACGGACCTCGTCGAGCGAGGCGGGGGCTTCGGGGGGCGGGGCGGCGTCGAGCGCGGGCGAGGTTGTCTCAGCGTCCTTCATGGCCGTCGGTGCATATCCCGGCAGGGGGCCTCGAAGAAAGGACCGCTCGCGGGCCCTCCCTGGATGGAGGGGGGACGGCCGGGCGTCAGTGCCAGATGACCCGACCGCCGCCGTCCACGTCGATGTCCCGCAGGGAGGCGCTCCCCCAGAGCTCCACGTCCCCGGAGCCCTCGAGGGAGACCTTCACGCTGCCCCCCTCGACGCGGGCCTCCACGTCCCCGGAGCCCTCCAGCCGGACATCCAGGTGGACGGCCCCGAGGGCCCGGGCCTCCAGGTCGCCGCTGCCCGACAGGCGGGTGTCCAGCCGCTCGGCATGGCCCGAAAGCCGCGTCTTCCCGGAGCCCTCGCTCGTCACCCGCACGGTGTCGGCGGCGCCCGACCAGGACAGGGCCCCGGAGCCGGACAGGTGCAGCGCCACCGACTGGGCGACCCCCGACTCCGGCATGCACACCTTCAGCTCCCCGGAGCCGTCCAGGTGGGCCTCCAGCACGCGGGCCGCGCCGCAGTAGCTGAGCCTTCCGGAGCCCTGGGCGCGCAGGCGCACGTGCTCGGACTGCTGGCCCACGAAGCCGTCCACCCGCACCTGGCCGGAGCCGGAGAGTGAGGCGCCGGTCAGGCGCGGCAGGGTGACGTCCACATGCGCGGGGCCCTGGGGGTCCAGGTGGCCGTCCGTCTCGATGCGCAGCGTCCCGTCGGACTGGACGAAGGCGCGCACGTTGTCCTGGAGGTTGGAGTCCAGCGTCACCTCCACGGAGGAGGTGGCGCCCTCGCGCACGCGCACGTCCAGGTGGCCCTCGTACGCCACGGCCTCGAAGCCCTCGGCGCTCCGGGCCTCCGTCACGGTGTCGCCGTTACCGCGCTCGTGGACGTCACACCCCGTCACCCAGCCCGCCGTGAGCAGCACCACCGCCGCGCGCATCCACATGTCCATGTCTCCCCCGGGCCTGGTGCCCGCGTCCGGGGCCTGGAACACCGGCCGCGTGGGAAACTGTCACCGGGCGGGCGTGGGGGCCGAGGGCAGGCGCGTGGCGGCCACCGCCAGACAGAGGGTGGCCACGACGAAGTAGTAGTAGTTGCAGAACGCCTGTTTGTTGAAGGCGAAGAAGGTGGCGTAGGTGAGCGCGGTGGCGGCGGCGAAGCCCGCGGGGGTGCGGGGCGCGCGCCACAGGCTCAAGCCCAGCGCGGCGGCCACGGCGGCGAAGGGAATCCAGAGGGGTGGGGTGGGATGACCCTTGGCCACCCACGCGGCCAGGTAGCTCAGCGAGTCGACGCGGAACGGCTGGTGGATGTGCAGCGCCACCACGCTGTGGAAGAACGCCTTCGGGTCCGGCAGGGCGAAGGGGAGGCTGACGGCCAGCGCGGTGGCGGCGGCACGCCACAAGAAGCCCCAGAGCTGCTGGCGAGGCTCGGGCAGGAGCAGCAGCGCCAGCGGCAGCAGGAACACCGTGTGCTGCTTGATGGCGAGCGTCAGGCCGAAGACGTACGGCAGCGCGCGAGGGAAGCGCACGGCGCAGAAGACCGTGGCCGACAGCAGCAGCACGAGGAAGGGCTCCGTCCAGGACTGCTCCAGCACGAAGAAGCCGCGCGGCGTGAGCAGGTACAGCGCCGCGGCGCCCGCGCCCAGACGACCACCCCGCGTCCAGGCCATGAGGCCGGCGGCGAGCGCTGTGGCCACGAGCTGCGCGTGGCGCGGGTCCGTCGCCAGCGCGCGGCCCAGGGTGGCGAACATCAGGCTCAGGGGCGGGTAGGGGAAGCCGAACAGCAGCCGTCCGTCCCGCACGAGCCCCTCGCCGTACCAGTGCCCATGGCCGTAGATGTTGGGGAACGTCATCGCGTACGGGTTCTGGCCGCGCAGGAGCTCGTCCGCGCCCTGCACCTGGAACACGAGCACGTCGATGTGGGGCGAGGGCGCGTGGCGAAGAATCCAGAGCCCCAAGAGCAGGTACACCCCGAGGAGCGCGGGCACGCCGACCTTGCGCAGCCAGTTGGGCCCCGCGAGCAGCGCGCCACTGATGAGCGCCGCGGCCGCCAGCCGCTCGTGGAAGAGCGCGAAGGGCCAGGGCCCCTGGAGCCTGAGCGCGGACGACGGGTAGTCGGTGAGGAGCACCTGGAGCTGCAGGAGCAGCCCGACGCCCAGGCCCAGCGCGAGCGCCGCCTCACCCCACGTCCACGGGCGCGAGCCGCCGGGGCCGACGACGGCCAGCAGCGCCAGGCCCAGCGCCAGCGTGAGGCCTCGCAGGGACGTGTCCAGCAGCGTGCCGTTGCTGAGCTGGAGCGTCAGCGCCAGCACCACGGCGGCGGCCAGGCAGAAGAGGGGAAGACGCCAGGGGTCGACGCAGTCGCGCGCGGTGGGAGACGGGAGGCCGTCCATCCGGCGACTTATACTCCACGCGCGCGCGCCGTCATCCGCGCCGCGGAAGATGGACGCTGAAGGTCGTGCCCTCCGCTTGCGTGGACGCCACCTCGACGCTCCCTCCATGGGCCCGGGCAATCTGGTCCACGATGAACAGGCCCAGGCCCACGCTGCGCCGCTCCGCGCCGTTCGTGGTGCCGCGCTTCATGGGCTCGAAGAGGGTGGGGAGCACCTCCTGCGGGATGGGGGGCCCGTCGTTGTGCACCCGCAGGACCAGCTCCCCGTCATGCGCCTCGCTCGACACCTGGATGCGCGCGCCCGAGGGGCTGTACTGCATGGCGTTGGCGAGCAGGTTGTGCAGCACCTGGGCGATGCGGTCCGCGTCCCAGGTCCCCTGGCCGTGGCCCTTCGTCCGGACCTCCAGCACGCGCTCCGGCGCGACGGCCTGGACCTCCTCGACGACCTGACAGGTCAGCTCGTGCAGGTCCATGGGCTGACGGTCGACGGGCAGCACCTGGCCCATGCGCGCCTGGGTGAAGTCGAGCAGGTCCCGGATGAGCCGCTGCGCGCGGTCCGCCGAGTCGACGATGCGCCGCACCGCCCGGCGCGCCCGCTCGTCCAGGTCCGTGCGGCGCACCAGCGTCGCGGCGGACATGAGGATGGCGTTGAGGGGGTTGCGCAGGTCGTGGCTGACGATGCCGATGAGCTGCTCGCGCAGCAGGGCCGCCTCCTTCTCGTCGAAGAGCTGGGCCGCGCTGCGGTCCAGCGCGTCCTGGTTCTCGAGCTGATGGCCGATGAGGTCTCCCAGGTGTCGGAAGACCTCCAGCTTGTCCTGGGGGAGCGCGGCCGGGTTGGAGTCCAGCGCGCACATGACGCCGAAGAAGGCCCCATCCCTGCGGTACAGCGGCACGGCGATGTAGCTCTCCACGCCATAGAGCCTGGGCGCGGGGTGGCCCGCGAAGCGGGGCTCCTGGCTGGCGTGGTTGACGAGCAGCGGGGTGGCCGAGGTGCGCACCGTGTTGCAGAACGTCGTCGAGATGGCGAGCGTGTCGCCCGGCTTGAGGCCGAAGCTCATCTCGTCCAGCACCGCGCAGCAGCGCCACTCCTGCGCGGTGACGCGGGCCACGACGGCCAGCCGCAGGCCGGTGGTCTGAAGGAGCACTCGCAGGACCGTCTTGACGGCGTCGATTCGAGCGATGGCCTGGACGTCCGGGGTGACACCGCTCGCTGGAGACGGCTGGCTGGGGGCGGGCTGCGGGGTGTCTTCATGGACGCGCATGAAGAAGGCAACGCGGAGGACCCGGCGCGTCATCCTCTCTCTTCGAGGTGGGAGCCTCGGGGGCGAGGGCGGGCGAGGGCCTGCTAGACTCCTTTGCTCTCCGGGCTCCTCGAGGCCATATGCGCTCCGCGCTGTTCGTGCTGCTGCTCCTGACGATGGGCGCTTGTCGGCGCCAGGAAGCCCCACGCATCGAGAAGGTGGGCCCCGCGGAGCTCACGCACCAGCGCTCGTGCGAGTGGCTTGACTGGGAGAACAACTCCTGTCGCGCGGACTCCGTGCTGCGCGCGGGCGAGGTCCGCTTCGAGCAGGTCACCTTCGTCGAGGCGAACCCCAGCGTCACGCGAGCCCTCGTCGGCCAGCTGGCTGGCTCCAGCTCGCTCGTGGACCTGCGCTCCGGGGACATCGTGCTCCGCTTCCCGCCGCACACCTCGAAGCGCGCGTGGTGCGGTGACTCGCGACTGGTGGTGTCCTCGCCCCTGGCGGACTTCGGAAGCGCGCAGGGCTTGCTGGGCACCACGCTGGAGGCCGTGTGGTTCGAGCCGGGCGGGGCCGCTCAGCGCGCGGTGCTGCACCGGGGGCTCAGGGCCGTGCCCCGGCTGTCCTGCGGCCCCGGTGACTCGCTGGCGTTCATCGTGTCGGGGACGCGCGGTGAGGCGCCCATCGAGCTGTATCGCTGGAGCCCGAAAGAAGGCTCGAAGCTGCTGGAGACCTGGGTCGGTGAGGTTGAAAACGGTGATTCATCGGACCTCGATATCTCCTGGTCTTCGTCGGGGCAGCCCGAGTGGTGCGCGTGGGTCCGGCCGTACAGCGTGAATCGCTGCGTGCCTCCGGTGCGTCCGATTGCCCGGTGAGCGCGCCGTGAAAAAGTCACATCCTGCCGAAGGGCTCGAGCCGAGTGCGGTCAGCCGCCGGCCAGCCGCCGTGAGCCAGGATGCGACCTGAAGACGCGAATGCGGTGTGCCACGCTGGGAGCCCTGGCGCTGGGCGCCGTGGGCTGTGGAGACGATGCGCCGCCCGCGAAGGGCTGGGCATGGATGACACCAGCATCGGCATGCTCGACATCGACGGCGTCAACATGGTCGCCATCCAGGCGCTGGAGCGGCGCACCCGGCAGCTGCGCGAGCGCGACGCGGAGGTGGACGCGCCGAGGGCGGAGCTGGCGGAGCTGCGCCGGAGCGTGGCCGAGCTGAAGGCCGCGATGCCCCGCGCGCGCTGAGGCGGCGGTCCGTCGTCGCGAAGGGCCCGGGGACTCGGCTCCGGGCCCTTCGTGCGTTCAGGGCAGCACGGCCCGCAGGCGCTTGCCCGACTCCGAGGGCGCCTCCACCGTGCGCAGCGGCGCCGCGTTCCCCGCCGCGTCCCGCGCGTACACGGTGATGCTGTTCGTGCGCGCGTTGGCCACCCACAGCTCCTCGCCGGAGGCATCCAGCGACACGCCCGTGGGCTGCGACAGCCCCGTCGTCTTGCCCTGGAGCACGCGCAAGGGCTTCACGGCCGCCGCCTTGGTGTCGAGCAGCGACGCCAGCGAGAACACGGCCACCGCGTCCGAGCCGTAGTCGGCGACGTAGAGCTCCTCGTGGACCGCGTCCCACGCGAGCCCCGCGGCCCGGTTGAGCTTGAGCTGCTCGCCCGTCCACCGCGCGCGCGGCGCCGTGTCGCCCTGGGCCTGCGCGTCGAAGAGGGCGAGGTACGCCCCACGTCCTCCCTTCGGCCCGGCCGTCAGCCCCGTCGCCTGGCCCTTGCCCGAGCCGGCCACGAAGAGGCGCTGGTGCTCCGCGTCGAGCGCCAGACCCAGCGGTCCGCTCAGCCCCGTCTTCTTCCCGGCGAGCACGCGCGCGGGCTGGAAGCCGCCCTGGTCGTCATGGCGGAAGACGGCCACCGAGTCTCCGCCCGCGTTGGCGACGTAGAGCTCGTCGCGCCGCGCGTCCAGCACCAGGGCCGTGGGCTGCTCCAGGCCCTCCTCGAGCTTCCCCACCGCGGCGTGGTTCTCCAGGCTCAGGCGCGCCACGGCGTTGGCGCCGGTGTCCGCCACGAGCAGCTCCTGCCGCTTCGCGTCCCGCGCCAGCCCCCACGGCTGCTCCAGCGCGGACGTCACGGTGCTGGACGCGATGAGCGTGCGCGGGCCGAGCGTCCCCGGGGCGATGCCCGGCGGCGAGAAGGTGAAGCTGCGAATCCAGAACCACAGCTCGAAGTCTCCGCCCTGCCGGCCGTCACCCCGGTTGGGGAGGCCGGCGGCGAAGCGCTGCGCCAGCGAGCGCGAAATCACCTCGCCATCCAGGACGCGGCTGCCGTCGCGCGAGTGGACGTAGCCGCCCCGGATGCGCAGCTTCACGAGCAGGCGGGGATTGGCGCGGTCCTCGGTGTCGTAGTTGCGCAGATGACCCAGCCACCGGTAGGACTCCAGCGAGGGAATCCAGACGATGTCCGAGCCGAAGATGCGCGCCTCGCCGCGCAGCTCGAAGGTCTGATGACCGACGATGCCCACCAGCCGGCCCATCTGCTCGCGCCACCACGTCGAGTCGTGGGTGGTCAGCGGGTAGTTGATCTCCACCGACAACGACACGACGGGGCGGGGGAGCGGCAGCGGCGCACCCGCGGGCGACATGAGCGGCGCCAGCTCCTCGGAGCAGATGATGCGGATGCCCTGGGCCAGCGTGACGAAGGGCTCGAACTCCACGACGCTGTCGTTCTCGATGGCGAGCTGGGCGTTGGTGGCCATCTCCACGCGGGTGACCTTGACCGAGGGCTCGGCCGCGACGGAGACGGTGGAGCGCGCGTTGAACAGGATGGGCGGCACCCGCGTGGGCGTCTGGGCGTCCTCCACCAGCTGGGCGGACACCCGCTGCGTCGGCGCGTTCGACAGCGTCCACAGCGCGGCGGCGATGCCCTGCGTGTTGGTGCGCACCAGCAGCGACGCGCCGGGCGTGCCCGTTCCCTCGGCGGGGCGGAGGCTGGCGCCATCGGCGACCTGGAGGATGCGGAAGTGCACGAGCGCGTTGGCGACCGGGTTCTCTCCCTGCATCACCGCCACCATGAGCGGCGTGGGCAGCTCCTGCAGCGGCGCGCCCTCCTGGCCGTCTCCGCCCAGGTACAGGAACGTGCGCTGGCGGCACAGCGTGTCCAGCGCCTCCTGCACCGTGTCCGCGTTCAGCAGCGTCTGGCACCCGCCGGACTGGTAGGCCACCCGGTTCGCCAGGCTCAGGCGCGCGGTGAACACCAGGGGCAGGTGGGCCTCGACGAGCGGGCCGCCCTCGGACACCAGGAGCCGCGCCTCCACCTGCTGGGTGACGTCGTTGGGGTTGGGCAGCCACTCCACCAGGGCGAGGCCGTCGTCGCCGGTGGTGACGACGATGCTCTCCGTCCACGGGTTGCCCGAGCCCGCCAGCCGCACGCCGGTGTACTGGCCGCCGGCGCCGCTCAGCACCCGGAATCGGACCGACTGGTTCGCCGCGCGGCGCTGGTGACGGGCCACGCCCACGCGCAGCGGATGTGGCAGCCGCTCGCCGGGGAGCACCTCCTGGCCGTCACCGCCCTCGTACGTGAGCACCAACTGCCGGCTCAGCGTGTCCAGCGCCTGCTGGACGGTGTGCGTGTCGTTGAGGAT
The DNA here is from genome assembly GCF_020037055.1 of Myxococcus sp. AS-1-15. NCBI lineage: Bacteria > Pseudomonadati > Myxococcota > Myxococcia > Myxococcales > Myxococcaceae > Myxococcus > Myxococcus sp. AS-1-15. The sequence goes on from NZ_JAIQDF010000016.1 coordinate 41,736, forward strand.
CTCCTGCGCGTCGTCCGGGTCGTACGCCACCTTGGACGCGACGCTCAGGCTCGCGAAGTAGCGCAGCGGCGCGTGGATGGCCTCGTTCCCGTGGTCCAGCAGCCGGGCCTCCACCACCTGGCTGTGCCGGGGGTCGTTCACCGTCTGCCAGCCGTCGATGGCCGGCGTCCAGAAGACCTCCGCGATGCCGCTGGCATCGGTGTAGACGACAATCGTCGTCTGCGCGTCGTCCGGCAGGTGGACGTCCGCCACGGTGCCATGGCCCTCGGACAGCACCACGCTGAACTGGACGCGCGCGCCCACCACGGGAATCCGCCCGTTGAACACGCCCGCGCGCAGGGGCCTGGCCAGCCGGCTGGGCGGCGCGGGCGGACGGGCGGGCAGCACCTCCTGGCCGTCGCCGCCCGCATACACCAGCGTCTTGTGCTCGGTGAGCGGGGGGAACAGGTTGCGGCAGTCGTGCACGTGCCAGCCGTCGGAGTTTCGCTCCAGCACGGCCAGCGCGCAGTAGTGGTGACGGATGCCGTGGGCGGGCTCGGAGACGGGCAGCCCTCCGTCCTGGGGCCACAGCACGTTGCGCGTCACCGTGCGCGCGGGGATGAGCCAGTAGTCGCCCGTGCGGTAGCGGCCCGCGGTGAAGCGCACCTGCACGCCGCTCTCCAGCGAGGTCCACCCCAAGGCCGGGTCCGCCGGAGCTGGGACGATGTCCAGCGCGCCCGCGGGACCCACGTTGTCCCAACCGCGCACGGTGAGCGCGCCGGAGGGCAGCGTGGCCGGCCACGTCGCCGCGTCGATGGTGATGCGGTTGCCCGTCATCGCCTCCACGCGGATGAGCTCACCGGGCTCGCCGCGCAGCACGCGCTCCTCGGTGGTCAGCTCCAGCCACTGGTTGGGCTGGAAGCGCCGGTAGCCGTCCTTGCCTGGCTCCGTCACCACCATGCGCCGGTTGAGGACATCCACCGACTCCACCTGGGTGAAGAGGATGCCGTTGTCGCGCGACCACTTGAAGGTGGCCGTGCCGCCGCCCGTGTTGCCGCGGTGCACCTCCACCCGGTAGAGCTGGTTCTCCAGCCGGCGGTAGCCCGCCTCGGCCGCGACGATGCACGGGTTGTCGCTGGCCTGTTCGGGCTCGCCGCGCGCCGCGAGCGTGCCGGTGCTGGTCAGCTCCTCGGGCAGCCACTCCGGGGTGCCGAAGGTGTGGCAGGGCACCCCCTCGATGGGCCCCGAGGCGTTCGTTCCCGTGAGCCGCAGCAGCCGCACCTGCCACACCGTGCGGGTGCGCGTGGCGGAGTCCGGGCCGCCCAGCGCCACCTCGCGCAGCTCCGGGTCCTCCAGCGCGGTGACGTGGCGCTGCCACACGTCGAGGAAGGCCAGGTAGCGCCCGTTCGCCACCGGCAGCGTGAAGCCGGGCAGGTCCGGCTGCGCGTCCAGCGCCACCGCCTGCTCGTTCTCGCAGAGGATGCCCTCCACGTAGTAGTGCCCGGCGCGCACGAAGGGGCGGGTGCCCTGCGTGAAGAGGGCGAACCCCGTCTGCTCGGCGGGCGTGCCGGGCTCCTGGGGTGTCCCGCTGTGGCCGATGACGTCCCGGCGCGTCGTCTGGTCCAGGTACTGCTGGATGTCGACGTGCTCGTTCCAGTCGGCGTCCAGCTGGACGCGTCCCTGCTGCATCCGCACGGTGGAGTAGTGCTTCGCGGGCCGGAAGGTGTTCCGGCTGAAATCGCCCTTCATGGCGTCTCCTCAGGTCACGAAGAAGAACCCGGCCTCGAGTCCGAAGCGCAGGTAGTCGGTCAGGCTGGCGCGCAGGTTGGCCTCGCGCTGCGGTTGTTGGAGGTGGTGGAACACGCCCATCTCCCCCTCGTCACTGGCACCCCGGCGGATGCCCGAATCGGTGTCGTCGCGGAGCTGGCAGTAGCCCGGCTCCAGGTAGCGGTCCGACGTGAAGACGGGCTTCACGCGGCGCTCGAGCTCCAGCCGCACGTCCTCGGGCGTCCCTTCCGCGTACGCGGGCTGGCAGCGGAAGCGCTGGGGCACGTGCGAGCCGGGCGGCACGTAGCAGAAGCGCATGCAGCCCTTCTGCCGCTGCACCACGTTCACCCGGCCCGTGAAGAGGCTGTCGCTGGCCAGCTCCAGCACCGTGGTCTCCACGGTGCCGAGCACCGTGCTGGCGAGCACGTGGAGCGTGCCCGTGAGGCCCTCCGCCTCCAGGTCCTCCTCCTCGGGGAGCAGCGGCCCCGGAGGTGTGGGCAGTCCCTGGAGCGCGGGGCCTCCCAGCCCGTCCACGATGCAGTCCTCCAGCCGCAGCACGGTGGCGCGGCCCGTGCGCACGGGGCCGGTGATGCAGCGATGCAGGAGCACGGTGCAGTCGCCGTCCTTCTCGCCCTTCACCACCAGGCTCGGCTCGGTGGTGCGCGGCTGGCCGTCCGGCAGCAGGTCCTGTCCGGGCACGAGCGTGCAGTGGCGCAAGTCCAGCGTGGCGTTGTCCGCGGCCTGCACCTCCAGCACGCCGCCGCGCACGAGCAGTCCGCTGAGCACCAGCGTGGCGCCCTCTCCCAGTCGTATCAGCCCCCGGCCGCCCTGCAGGTCGATGACGGGGCGCTGGAGGTTGGCGGCCCGCAGCTCCAGCCGCGAGCCCGCCGCCACGTCCAGCGTGGCCAGCGGATAGCGCTCGCTGTCGAGCACCTCCACCAGCGCGTCCCCGCTGGCGCTGCTCGCGCTCAAGGCCGAGGCGAGCGTGGTGTAGGGGCCCACGCGCGTGTCGACGCGCCAGGCGCCGCGCTGCTCCAGCGGGAGCAGCGTCTCCTGGCGGTCATAGAAGCCGCCGCCCACCTCGCTGCTGAAGCCATACGCGTAGCTGACCGACAGCGCCGTGGGCACCGGCAGCCCCTCGGCGAAGGCGAGCCGCCCGTTCACCGGGTCCACCGCGACGCGGATGCTCCGGTTCACCGGCGGCAGGCTCGGGTCCAGCGGCGGGTAGGGCAGCGTGGCGGGCGGGCGGTGCCAGGTGGACAGGTCACAGATGAGGACCTCGTCCGGGGAGATGGCCTCGAACGCGCCGGGCCCCGCGTCCAGGTGGAGCGTGAAGGGCGGGGTGGCGCCGAAGTAGCGCTGCTCGGGCGTCTGGCCCCGGGCGAGCGCGGCGCGGCGGGCCTCCAGCTCGTCATACAGCGGCCGGCGGCGCAGCGGCGTCGGCACGTTGAGCTCCCCGGCCAGCGAGCTGAGCGTCGTCTCCGACTGCGGCAGGTTGAACAGGTGCGTGTCGCAGCCGAGCGCGTCGAAGCGGAAGAGCCCCTCCTCGGTGGCGCCGGGCTCGGAGGCCGGGAGCACCCGGTACGCGGGCGCGAGCACGACGGGATAGGACTCCAGCCGCCACAGGAAGAGGCCCACGTTGGGCAGGTTGTGCTGGCCGCGCTGGTTGTCGATGTGGCGCACGTCCACGGTGCGGGTGGCGTTCTCGAACGGGGTGCCCACCAGCTCCAGCGCGTTGGCGTCGCGCAGGTCCGGCGTGCGCAGGCTCGTCAGGCGCGGGTGGTTGAGGTACTGCGTCGTGCCCACGCGCTGGAAGAACTCCACGGCGCGCGCGGGCCAGCCCGTCACGTCGCGCGCGAGCTGCTCCAGCATGGCCGCGGTGCCCTTGCGGCGCCGGTACGCCAGGGTGTTGGCCACGTAGGCGCGCTGGCTGAAGAGGCCCGGGTCCACGGGCACCAGGTCGCGCACCTTGAGCAGGTCGCCGATGTACGGCACCACCCACTCCTGGCACGTCTCGATGAACCAGTTGTCGTGGAGCTGGCCGATGTCCTCCTCGAGCGCCAGCAGCTCGTGCTCCATGATGGCCAGGAGCGCGCGCAACGGCTCGCCCTGCAGCGTGTCCTTGGCGCGGTGGATGGCGGGCAGCAGCTTGTACAGCCTGTCCCTGGGCGAGGGCGTCACGGGCTCACCTCCAGGTCGTGCACCAGCGTCACGCCCCGCCGCTCACCCTGGAGCGACGGGTCCAGCAGGAGCAGCTGCGCGGGCCGCAGGAGCGTGCGCTCCCAGCGGGCGCCGCGCGCGCGAATCACCGAGAACAGCTTCTGCTCCGGGATGAAGGGCGTCGTCGGGTGCAGCCGCTCCAGGTCCACCATCACCACGCCCGGCACGTCCTGGAGGACGCGGATGACCTCCGCGCCGCTCACCGCCTGGGCGAACTGGCGCCGCTCGAAGGAGAACGCCTCGCGCAGCGCGGCCTCCGCCCGGGCGAGCACGTCCTCGGGCAGGTAGCGTGTGTCCAGCCGCAGCCGGGCCTCCACGGCGAAGTAGAGCCGCTCGTAGGAGGAGAGCGCGAACTGGCGCACCGGGTCGTGGTGCGCGCGCAGGGCCTCCTCCAGGCTCTCGTGCAGCTGGGTCCCCGGCTCCACCGGCTCGCCGTTGTTCGCGGCCACGGTGACGTGCACGAGGATGCGCTCGCCGTTGGTGAGGTCCGCGGCCTGGGCCTTGCCGATGCCCGCGAAGGTGGAGGCGAAGTCCTCGTAGTCCTGCAGCGACACCACGCGGCGCAGCGTCAGCACCGACGCGGGGGCGTTGTCGCGCGCCTCGTCCCGCGACTCCGGCGCGGCGGCCCCGGTGGCGGGCAGCGGGTTGCCCACCTCGCGGATGCCCAGCGGGCGCACCTTGAGGAGCGCGAGCTGCCCGGAGTCCACCTCGCCCTCCGGACCGATGCCGGAGCGGTACACCGCGGTGATGTTCTCCTGACCCGTGGGCAGGCGCGCGCCGGACACGCCGTCGCCGAACGTCACCACCACCGTGCCGTCGTCCTGCAGGCGCACCATGTAGACCTCGGCGCGCTCGTCCTGGCCGAAGAGCGTGGGCACCTCCTTCCACAGCACGCCGTTCACCCGGATCTCCAGCGTGCTCTCTCCGCCGGTGTCGGTGGGCGCCGCCACGTAGGTGAGCGGCGGCTTGCGCAGCACGAAGCGCTGATGCGTGCGCGAGCCGTCACCGCCGCCCAGCACCTCGCGCACCGTCTCGCCGTGCGTGGAGGGCGCCACGTTGCCGTGGATGAGCACCGTGTCGCGCGCGAGCGGCGCGGCCAGGGGCTCCTGGAGCACCAGCCGCGTGCGTCCGTCCGGGAGCGCCTCCGCGCGGTCCAACGCCACCACCTGCCGCAGCCACTCGCCCGACTGCCCGTCCACGAGCGTCCTGCCCTCGATGAGCAGCACGTGCTGGGGCTCCAGGCCCGCCACCGCGCGGTCCAGCTCGATGGAGTCGCCCTGCACCGCGTCCGTCCGCGGCATCTCGCCGATGGGCAGCTCCTCGCTCTGCGCGAGCACGACGGTGCTGCGCAGCGGGAAGTAGGACAGGTGCTCGTTGGTGTCGAACGTCAGCCGCGTCACCTTGGCGGTCATCGTGAAGTCTTCCCGCGCCCAGGGCTGGATGTCGGTGATGCGGTAGAGCTCCACGTAGCGCGACTTCCAGAGCGCCACCCAGCTGCCGTGCACCAGCGTGGGGTACTCGCGGTCCAGGTCCACGATTCCCTGCACCGCGGTGGTGTTCTCGAACTGGGGCCACTGGGTGAAGCGCCCGTCGCCGGGGCGGTAGTCCGGGTTGTAGCGCTGCTTGATGTCGTCCGGCATCGCCTTGAAGGACGGCGCGTTGTAGCCGAACAGGTTGCCGCGCAGCCGCAGCACGAAGGCGCGCGGGTGGTCCGCCGGGTCCATGCGCGGCGTCTCGCTGCCCAGCCCCGGCTCCCACGTCACCACGGTGTGGTTGAGCTCGGGCTCCTTCGGGTTCGGCACCTGGGTGACGGTCTTCACCCAGCGCAGGTCCCACTGCTCGCTGCCCGGCTGGCGCTCGCGCTCCTCGCCCACGAGCAGCAGCGCGTCGCCGGGCTGGATGCCGGGCTGCAGGCCGCGCAGGTACAGCGTGCTCTCCCCGCGCAAGAGCGGCTGGGCTTGCGTCCTGGGCACCCGGAGCAGGTTCCACTCCGCGCGCGCCTCCAGCGCCTCGGTGGTCTCGAACGTCTGGGGCCGCGCGTCCTGGCCGGGGATGCTGAGCACCTGCACGCCCACCGGCACCTGGACGCGCGAGGGCGCGCCGGGCGCCGTCTCCACGGTGAAGACCAGGTGCGTGCTCGCGGCGACGCCGGGCTTGAGCTCGTAGCCGAGCTGCCGCGCCAGCTCCAGCACCGAGCGCCGCTCCGTGGCGGTGCGCAGGAAGCCCTCGTTGGCGATGCGCTCCTGGTAGAACGTCAGCACGTCGGCGGCCGTGGCCCACGCGTCCAGCATCGCGATGGACAAATCCTCGGTGCCACGCGTGGACAGCGCCGCCAGCGGCCGGGTGCCGGCGAACTCCCCGTCCGGCAGGAACTCCCGCGGCAGGCGCGCGAGCATGCGCTGGAAGAAGCTGGAGTGCGTGCCGATGCGGTACGCGAGCGCGGGCTGGCCGGGGCGGTTGTACAGCGGCGCCGCCTCCGCCGCGCCTTGCGCCTCGCACGCGTCGCAGTCCCCAGAGCCCTTGATGGACGTGCTCACAGGCCCCCCTGCATGTAGAAGTCGAGCTTGCCGTTCTCCGGCTGGCTCGGGTCATTGTCGAGCCGGGCAATCTCCAGCCGGTCCATGGCGATGAGCCCGTTCTTCCACTCGTCGCGAGGCACCTGCCCGAAGCGCCGGAAGCGCTGCGGCTTGCCCGGCGCGTCCTCCGTCTCCACCCACGCCACGCCGGGGACCTTCATCGCCGTGGCCACCAGCTGGCTCAGGTACACCGGCTCGCCGAAGGTGAAGTTGTCCGGGTGGAAGAACGCGCGACGGCCATCGGGAAGCTCCCCGTTGCCGAAGACCTCCAGCAGCGCGGCCTTCACGTTGGCGGCCAGGTAGCCCGGCAGCACGCAGACGGTCATCGCGATGTCCAGCGGGACGAAGAGGGGCGCGTCGACGCGCAGGTCGTACCCGGCCAGCCGGAAGCGCTCCAGGAAGGTGGTGAGCCGCTCGGAGAAGTCCGCGTCCACCGGGAAGCCGCCGCGTCGGTCCACGGTGATGAACATGGTGTGCCAGCTCCCCGTCCACCGCAGGCTGCCCACCGCGCGCTGCACCTCGGGGTGGCGCTGGGCCACCTCCGCGTAGTCCTCCTCCGTCACCGCGCGCTGCTGGATGCGGAAGGCCTCCGGCGCGTCGATGCGCACCCGCTCCACGGCCTCCGGCTCCACGCCGCCCTGCGCCGGCAGGGGGTTGCGCACGCGGAGGATGCCGTCGCGCCACGCGCCGCCCACGGGCGAGTACACATGCGAAATCGACTCCGCGCCCACGTTGCCCGCGACGCCGTTGCCGATGCGGTACGTGGCCGTCATCCCCACGCCGGCGCCGGGGCGCTCGCCGAGCACGTTGTCGCCGAAGCGCAGGCGGGCCCGGCCGTCGTCCTCCACCTCGGCCACCAGCTCCCGGCTGAAGCGGCCGCTGTTGAGCAGCGTGCGGCGCGGCACCCAGACGCGGCCGCTCTCCGCCTCGCGCAGCCAGAGCGCGGGCAGGGACTCCTCCGGCGCGGAGCGCAGCGCGGCGGTGGCGGACGCGGTGGGGTCCACCGCGCGGCCGCCCTCCACCCGCGACACCTGGGTGAGCGGGCCACGCGACAGTCGGGGACGGTAGCCCCCTGTCCCGGGCACGGCGGGCAGCTCCTCCGTCAGCGTGCGCCCATGGTCCACCAGCACCACGTTGCCGCGCGCCACGCTCACCGGCGCGGGCTGGCCGGGCACGTCCTCCTTCTCCCCGGTGGAGTCGTGGGGGACGGTGACGGTCCACAGGCACAGCTCGAAGGGCAGCGCGTCCTCGGTGTGCCAGGACACCTCCACCACGTCCACGCCGAGCAGCGGGTCCTCGCCGAAGGCCACCTGCGTCAGCCGCACCGCGTGGCGGCGGGACGGGTCCGCGTCCACGGCGCGCCCCGTCTGAGAGCCGCGCGCCTCCTCCAGGATGAGCACCTTGCCCTCGGAGAAGTTCTCCGGCGTGAAGGTCTTCTTCGTCGGGTCCGCGGGCGAGGGCGGGTTGAGCAGCGTGGCCGCCGTGGCGCCCCGGGGAAGGCAGCAGCGGTCCTCACCCCAGGTGTGGAAGGTGATGCGGCCGTGGCCCGAGTAGAGCGTGGTGGGGTGGAGCGACTCGAACACCTCCGCGCCGGAGACGATGGCGGCCTGGAGCTGCCGGGCGTCCACCACGCGGGGCGCGTCCACGGTGGTGAGGAACACCGTGCCGGGCGTCACCTCGGTGGGGCCGGCCAGCGTCGTGCCCTCGGCATCGGGCGTGAGGCTCACCGTCACCCACGCGCGGGCGTTGCCGCCGTCGTGCATGGGGTAGTCGAGCAGCCGCGCGTGGCGGCGCACGGAGGTGCGCTTGCGCGCGGTGCCCAGGTACGCCTCGGTGGCCACCGCGTCCTGGTAGTAGCTGAGGTAGTCGGCCGAGTAGGCCATCAGCTCCACCAGCGTCACGCCCAGGTCCGCGGGGTTGCGCTCCTTCCACTGCGGCGCCACCTCCGACAGCCGGTCGAGGAGCAGCCGCCGGAAGCTGGCGTAGTCGCGCGTGAGGTAGTCGAGGGTCGGGTCCACGCCGTCCGGCGTGACGGCGGACTTCGGCGGGGCGCAGTCGAACTCGCTCGGGCACTCCACCTTGAAGGTGAAGTCCACGCGCGACAACAGGGCGTCGAAGCCCTCCAGGGGCACCGTGTCCAGGAAGCCCCGCAGGAGCGCGAGCGTGTACGTGGAGAAGTCGCCGGAGGACGTGGTGCGCACCACCAGCGTCTGCTGCGTCTCCGTCGTGCCGTTCTCCACGTCCAGCGCCACGCGCCGCGCGTACTCATCGCGCTCGGCCTGGGTGGTGAGCGGGTCCGGCGGCGGCTGGTCCATGCGGAACGCGAGCGCGACGCCGATGTCCTTCAGGCGCACGCCGCCGGTGATTCCCACGTTGTCCGCGCTGATGGTGACGGGCAGCGGCTTGTAGCAGCGCACCCACAGCGTGCGCTGGCGCTCCAGCTCGAGGGTGGCGGCCTCCTCGTCCAGGACCTCCAGGTAGTCGATGCCGTTGAAGGTGGGGTGGGCCTCCACCAACCGGCGTCGCTGCTCGCTCTGGCAGACGTAGCGCGCGCCCATGTCAGAGCTCCCGTGAGAACTGCGCCGTCTGGCGCTGCTGGGTGCGGCGCACCACGTAGCGCACCGTCACCTGGAGGGCGGCCTCCTCGCTGTGCGTCTCCACCGCCTCCACCTGGATGAGGTCCCCCAGCCACTGCTGGAGCGCGCCCTGCACCAGGAACTGCGTGGCGGTGGCCAGCTCCGAGCTGTTGGGCGCGAAGACGAGCTGCCCCAGGCCCGTGCCGAAGGTGGGCCGGTTGACGCGCTCACCGGGCGAGGTGAAGAGCACCTGCTCGATGAGGTGCCGCACGTGCGTGTCCAGGTCCGCGTCCGCCGTGCGGCCCCGTCCATCCAGGCGATAGGGGAAGGCGATGTGCATGGTCAGGTCCCCCTCACGCGGACCTGCGTCATCACCACCTGCGGCGGCCCCAGGGGCGCGGCCCCCAGGGACATCCCCACGCTGTTCTGCAGGATGACGAACTGGCCCCCCACGCGCACGCGCACCGAGGGCACCATCCACTTCACCTGCACGCACGGCCCTCCGCTCTGTGGCGGGAAGGTGCAGCCCGTCACCAGGTACTGGTCCGCCATGGTGGCGACGAACTGCCCGCCCACCTTCACGCGCGGGTTGCCGGGCATCGTCTGCACCTGGCCCCCGTGCGGACACATCACCGTGGCTCCGACGTGGACGACGAAGGCTCCCATGGCTAGATGACCTCCAGCGCGCCGTTGTTGACGTTGACGCCCGTGGGGCCGAGCTTGATGTTGGCGGCGCCGAAGGACAGCTCGATGCCGGTGGCGCTGAGCACCACCTTGGCCGTGCCCCCGTGGTTGATTTCGATGCCGGCCGCCGTGAAGGTCGCCTTCAGCGGCATGGGCACCGCGGGCGGGCTCACCTCGATGCTCAAGCCCCCCGCGCCCGGCAGGTCGTCGAGCTTCACGGTGACGGCGTCCGTCTTCCACACCTTGGTGGTGGGCAGGCCCGGCGTGGCGGGCGCCTCGCCCTCGCCCCAGAAGCAGCCGGCGACGATGGGGTAGTTCAAGTCCCCGCGCTCGAACTCCACCCAGACCTTGGCGCCCACCGCGGGCACCGCGAAGAAGCCCTTGCCGCTGCCGCCGTACGGCATGCACGGCATGGCCCAGCCCAGCTGGCTGTCGCCCAGGACGGTGGGGACCTTCACCTGCACGCGGCCCATCATCAGGGGGTCGATGTTGTTGACGACCTCGCCGCGGTACTTCCCGAAGTAGGAGCTCATGGCGGCACCACCGGAGTGAGCGCCCCGGCACCCTCGCGCGTGAGGGTGAAGCGCTGCTTGTACTCACCGGGGCGGATGGAGTGGGTGACGTTGCGCACGTAGAAGAAGCCGTCGTGCTGGAAGCCCGCGCCGCGCACGCCGACGAGCCCCCGGGGGCGCAGCACGTCGCCGTAGCGCGTGGCGTCCAGCTCCCCGGAGCCCGTGAGCACCTGGTCCGTGGAGGCGTCCGTCTGCCCCTGCGCCCGGGCGAACGCGGCGAGGTAGCCCGCGCCGTCCGGTACGTCCTCCAGCAGCGACGTGCGCACGCTGGACTGGGTGAGCAGCGCGGGCTGGCTCGCCAGCGGCGGGACGCGGAGGCTGGCGAAGGTCTGCACCGGCAGCGCGCGGCCGAAGACGATGGCCTGGCCCTTCACCGTGGTGGGCGCCAGCGCGTTGTACTGGAAGTCGAGCGAGTCCACGTTGGTCTGCGCGCCCAGGTTCACCGAGAGCGCCCGCTGGGGGATGCCCAGCCGGTTGGGCGGGCCCCAGTACGCGGTGTTCATCAGCGGCGCGGGGCCGGGGGTGACGTGGAAGACGTAGCCGTAGCGGCTGGCCATCTCCTGCAGGTAGGCGTAGTCGGTGCCTCGGAAGACGGGCGTGCGGTAGATGGGCAGCGGCACGTCCAGCGTGGGCGGCGGGATGATGACCGGCACCAGGCCGTACTGCGCGTAGCCCAGCACGAGCTGCGCGATGATGATGGGCTCCACCTGCGCGGGGTGCTCGTGGACCTTCTGCTCCAGGTCCATGGCCACGCTGATGTCCTCACCGGTGACGGTGAGCGTGGAGGCGCCCGGCTGATGGGAGGGCGTGAGCGTGCGGTGGGTGATGATGCCGTCGAAGAGCACCTGGGGCACCACGTTGAACGTCACCAGCAGCACCACCCGGTTCATGGGCTTGAGCAGCGGGTGGCCCACCAGCCCGTAGTCGAGCAGGTCCATGGCCCCCGCCCGGCCCACGCCGAAGGTGAGCTGGAAGCCCGAGCGGCCCTCGTCGTTGTGGGTGACCTCCACGTTCTGGAGGGCCTCCATGAACGACGCGGGCGCGGGCACCGCCACCGTGGGGCCCACCAGCAAGGTGAGATGGATTCCCAGCAGGCTCATCGCGCGCTCAGAACTCCGGCATGGCGATACGCACCACGGAGCCCGTCTCCCGCATCAGCTCGAAGGGGTTGAGCGTGTCGTTGGCGTCGCACACGCGCCAGAAGTGCTCCGGGTCTCCCAGCGTCCGGTGGGTGAGCAGGTCCAGCCGGTCTCCCTCGGTGACGGTGACCTCGGCCAGGACCTTGAGCGCGTTGCCCGCGGGGATGAAGCGGCGGCGCTTGTAGGCCGCCACGCGCCCGTCGGGCAGCGTGAGGGTGGCGGTCTCGAGATTCGCGTAGCGGCTGGTGGGGTCGAGCATGGTGACTCCCGGGTGACGAAGGGGCTTCAGCGAGGCAGCGAGGCGTTGGCCACGCCGGAGACGCTGCCGACGACGGCCAGGGCTTCCTTGACGACCTGGTGCGTGAGGAAGAGGGCGTAGCCGGGGTGCGTGAGGGGCAAATCGTTGTACGAGAGCACGCGCAGCCCCAGGGACACCTTGGCGCGGATGGGGTTGAGGTTCGGGCCGAAGGCTTCCTCGGTGATGGTGAACTCGGTGAGCTTCACCGGCAGCACGCGCTTGGGGCCCCAGACGAAGAGCGTCAAGGGCGCGGTGGCGGGGACGACCTCCAGCGTGCCCACCTGCATCAGCACGGCGTTGAGGATGACCTGCGCGGACTTGGGGTAGACGAGCATCTCCAGCGAGGACAGCTGCGGGTAGATGCCCACGCTGCCGGCCAGCGCGTCCCCCTGGGCGAGCTGGTCCGTGGCGTCTATCTCCACCTCCACGCGGATGTTCTCCACGGGCGCGCCCTTGAGCCTGAGCGCCTCCGTGCGGTCCCCGCCTTCGCCCGACATCTGGGGCGTCAGCGTGCGCGTCATGGTGTCCGGGTTGTATTGGAACACCACCAGGCTCGCGACGGGGTTGAACGGGTCCAACCCGACGATGGCGCCGCGCTGCGTGCGCGGGGTGCGAGGGAACGAGCTCATCGCGTCGGTCCTCCCTGGCCCAGGCCCGCGTACACCGCCTGCGCCACCTGGACGCCCAGCGACTGGGGCGCGGCGTGGGGCCTCGTGTGGATGGCGCCCGCGTCCACGCGCGGCACGGCGCCGGACAGGCCCTGGGGCAGGCCCCGCTCGGTGAGCAGGCGCGTCAGCTCCACGCGCACGGCCTCGCCCACCTGCTCGCGGTGGGAGGCGGGGACGCCGTGGAGCACCAGCTCGTCGATGTGCAGGCAGATGTGTCGTGGCGTCGTCATGTCCACCCCGAGACCTCGGCCTCCGCCAAGGGCTTGTCGAGCTTGCTGAACTCCGAGCGCACCGCGCGCTGGAGGTGGGCCATCCGCACCGGCTCGTTGGCGTCGGCGGCCAGGAACGCGGCGTTGAGGGCGATGGTGCGGATGTTGCCGCCGGTGACGCTGAGCCGGGCCAGGCGCGCGACGTCCAGGCCTTCCGTCGGCGTGGCGGCGGGGAACATGCGCCGCCAGATGTCCGCGCGCTGGGCGGCGTCCGGGAAGGGGAACTGCAACACGAAGCGCAGCCGGCGCAGGAAGGCCGTGTCCAGCGCGTCCTTCATGTTGGTGGTGAGGATGGCCAGGCCCCCGTACGACTCCATCTGCTGGAGCAGGTAGCTCACCTCGATGTTGGCGTAGCGGTCGTGGCTGTCGCGGACCTCCGAGCGCTTGCCGAACAGGGCGTCGGCCTCGTCGAACAGGAGGATGGCGCCGCCCTCCTGCGCGGCGTCGAACACGCGGCGCAGGTTCTTCTCCGTCTCGCCGATGTACTTGCTGACCACCTGGCTCAGGTCGATGCGGTAGACGTCCAGGCCCAGCTCCAGCGCGAGCACCTCCGCGGCCATCGTCTTGCCGGTGCCGCTGGCGCCGGCGAACAGGGCGCTGATGCCCAGGCCGCGCGCGCCCTTGGAGGCGAAGCCCCACGTCTCGTACACGCGCGTGCGCTGGCGCACGGCGGCGGCGATCTCCTTGAGGATGGCCTTCTTGTCCGGCGGGAGCACCAGGTCCTCCCAGCCCGCGGTCGGCTCCAGCCTGCGCGCCAGGTCCTCCAGCCGGGGACGCGACTGCACGCGGCAGGCGTTCCAGAGGACCGCGCCCAGCGCGCCCTCGTCGTCGAAGGGGCCTTGCTCGCGCACCTCCAGGCTGGCGGCGCGGATGGCGTGCAGGGGCAGGTCGAACTGCTGGGTGATTCGCTCCAGCGCGCCGTTGAGCAGGACACCCTCGGGCCCGAGCGCTCCGGTCCACAGCGCCTGCTGTTCGACTCGCGTGGGCCGCTTCACCTCCAGCGGCAGCGACGCGCGGCCTCTCAGGCGCATGGGCTCGCGCGCGGCGAGGATGACCATGCCCTGCACCTGCTCGGCGAAGGCGCTCGCGGCGCGGAGCGACTCGGCGCTGGTGCCGTCGTCACACTCGATGAGCAGGCCGCTGCCAATCAGCAGGGCCTCGCGCTCCCAGAGCCGGGCGAGCATCCCTCGCTCCTCGGCGCCGAGGGGGAGCTGGCTCGCGCGCGCGACGTGGAGCTGCAGCCCCAGGGCCGCGCAGGCCGTGCTGGCGATGGCGCGCGCGCCTTCGGACTCCACGCCGCACAGCTGGATGACGGCGGCGCTCGCCTCGCGCTCCCAGAGTCGGTACATCCGCTCGGCGAGCTCCTGGTGCGAGGGCGGCGGCGGGGCCTGCGCGGGGACGGGCGAGACGAGCTCCTGGAGCCGGCGGTCCAGGTACGACAGGCCGGTGAGGTAGTGGAGGACGCGCTCGTCGATGCGCAGGGGACTCGTGGTGAGGCCGTCTTCCGGCGCGAGGGTGAGCAGCTCCCAGCGGCGCAGGGCGGCCACGGGGGTGAGGGCGCTCCAGTGCGCGTCCGGCAACATCGACAGGGCCAGGCCGAACGTGGGCCAGGGGCGCCGCGGGTCCCGGTTCACGGCGGCGAACAGCGCCCCGAAGCCGGTGCCCAGCTCCACGCTCGCGCAGCACAGCAGGATGTCGCGCTCGAAGGGGGAGAGCTGGAAGGTCTCGCACAGGTTCTCCAGCGCGGACGGGGCCGGCATCGCGGAGCCCGCCTGCGCGAGCGCGGCCAGGGCGGCGTCGATGTCGCTCCCCTCGGCGGGGAGGGACTCATCGCCCGTCGCGCGCACCTGCTGGAGCAGCCGCGCGCGCACCACCGCGAGCGCGGCGGTGAGCTGACGCTGGTTGGCCTCCTGCCAGGTGGTCGGCGCGGAGGTGCTCATGTGACGCTCACCCGCTGGGTGGGGTCGAACACGGGCGGGGTCTGGCTCCGGTCGATGAGGAGCGAGTCCACGCCGTCCACGCGCAGCCGGACGTGGTGGTCGCCCGCGTTGAACCCGCGTCCGGTGAAGGTGAGGTTGTCCACGGCGGCGACGCGCTCGGGCGCGGGGAGTTCCTGGCCACCGAGGAGCAGGGACACGCGCTGGTCCGGACGGACGTGCGGGCCGAAGGTGGCGGTGAGCGTGATTTCGCCATCGGGGCCGCGCGGCACGGGCGAGGGCGCGAGCGAGAGGATGCGCGGGGCGAGCGTGAGCGGCAGGGCGGGAGAGGCGTGCTCGACGCCGTTCGTGTCGGTGACGATGACGGACACGGCGTAGGTGCCCGCGGGCCAGTTGACCGCGTCATTCGGGATGGAGGTGGTGAGCCGCGCGGCGGTGACGTCGGCGGCGGGACGTGTCACCGGCGTGGTCCAGAGCGGATGCTGGAAGCGCACGCCCACGGTGTTGCCCGCGAGGTCGTGGCCGGTGAGCACGAGCACGTCCCCCAGGCGCGCGCTGGCCTGCTGCTGTGGAGGCGTGATGGCCTCGAGCAGGGGGAAGGGGGGCAGGGTGTCCGGCTGGACGGAGAGGACGGGGCGCAGCACGGGGAGCGGCGTCGCGCGCGGGCGGGTGCTCTCGATGAGGACGACGGAGACCTGGTAGACGACGGAGACGCGGTACTGCGTCTGGAACATGGTCCAGAGCTTGGAGAGCTCCTCCAGGGAGAGCGGCTCCGAGGTGATGCGCACGCGCTCGGCCTGACGGTGGAGGTCGTTGCCGGGGACGGCGACGCGGAGCTCCTCGTACCCGAGCAGCGGATGGTCGTGGAGGACGCTCATCGCCTTGCCGAGCAGCTTGTGGCTCTCCACGTCGTCATCGGACGGGGCGTAGGGCGTGAGCAGGTACGTGAGCCGCAGCGCGAGGGGCGGGAGGCCCGACTCGCCGGGCTTCACCTGGGGCGGGAAGGTCGTGTTGCGGAGCGCGGCGTCGTGACCGACCTGGAAGAGGAAGAGGTTGAGCTGGTGGTGCGTGGCGTCCCGGGCGCGGGCCTTGTCCGGAGGCAGCGTGGTGACGGTGACGTCCGGCGTGTCCACCTGGAGGTGGTTGAACAGGAGGGTGCGCAGCGTCGCCGTCACCGTCGCGATGGAGAGCGAGTTGCTCATCGTCCACCTCCCAGGCGAGGCGCGAGGCGTGATGCATGTCGTGCGGCCATCCCGGGTCGGAGGAGATGACTCTTCGCCTGCCCGGACGCCCCCCGTGACGCATGACGCGTGGATGAGGTCGGGTGCGCGCAGCGTGAGGCCGCCCGTCGCGGTGCGAGGCACAATGCGTGGCGCGCGGCCATCGTCCGGCGAGGGAGGCGGTTCATCGGCCCCCTCCGTTGCGGCGCGCGAGGTAGTCCTCCAGCGACGGAGACGCAGAGGGGCGCGCGGGTACGCCCCGAGGAGGCGCGGCGGGCGCCACCGCGCGCACCTCGATGCGACCGATGGTGACGTTGATGACCGGGGCCTCCGGTGCCTGCGTCATGGAGGGCGGTGCGGCGCGGGGCTCCTGTCCGCCTCGCGCCCTGTCGCCCTCGCCCGATTCGAGCGCCGCGGCGAGCGCGCGCGCCTGACGAACGGGCGAGGCGGGGCGCATCGTGCGGTCCTGCTCCTCCGCGAGCGAATCGCGAGCCAGGCCCCGCGTCGTCTCCAGCGCGACGGACAACCCGAGGGCCGTGATGCCCCCGCGAGTCGCCTCGTGCGCGCCAGGTGCCGCGCGAAGTGGCTCATCCCGAGGCATGATGCTCCCCTCGCCGCGCGAGGACTCGTGCTCCGTGCGAGGCGTGAGCTCCCCGGCTCGCCGCGCGTGACGAGACGGGGACGCCGCCGAACCGTCGGAATGCTCCGTCGAGCGGGCGAGCGGTGACCCGGCGTCGGTCTCCTCCGCGCCCGGCGCCGACCTCGCACGCGAGGCAAGGCCCCCGTCCCCCGACGTCCTCACCCGCGGGACGACGCCTGACTCCCCATACGTCCCTGCACGCGGGGCGACGCCCGCCTCCCCTGACGTGCGTGCGTGCGTGAAGGCGCCCTCGGCACCCGGTGTCCTCGTACGCGGTTCACGCGTGAAGGCACCGTCCGCGCTGTTCCACGCGGACCCCGGCTGATGCCGAGCCTCGTCTTTGCGCCCCTCGTGTGGCGTGCCCGCCGCGCTCCATGACGACTGCTTGAGCCCCGTCGCGGTGTCGCGGTCCCTCGAATCCGAGGCCCGTCCCTCATCGGCGCGCGGGCCCAGGGCCGAAGCCGTCGACACGCGCGGACCGGGGTGTCGCGCGGGGCCCTCGCTCACCAGGGCCTCCGCGCGCTCACGGGAGCTCTCACCCCTCGACGCGGCCTCCGTCGATTCGGGCCCGCGTCCGAAGTGCCCCTCACCGACGCCAGGGCCTCCACGGCTCCGAGGCTCGCCGAGCAGCGGACCCACCCCGTCCCGAGCCTCTCCGGACCTGGGGGCCTGCGTGCCCAGGGGCTCGGCGAGCACCTGGCCCACCGCGCTCCAAGGTTCGCGGTGAGGCCGGACCTGGCCGAGCGGGGCACGCGATGCTTCACCTGACGTCTCCTCCAACTCCCTCACCACGCCCCGCGTCTCGGGCGCGAAGTACGACGCACTCCGAGGCCGGACTCCCTCCGTGGGACGGACCTGCCGGGCCACCAGATGGCTCAAGTAGTCGCTCATCGCCCCACCAGCTCCAGGTAGCGCTGCCGCTTCCAGGGGCTCATCGCGAGGATGTGCTCCTCGGACCAGCCATACAGGCTCGCCAGCGTGTGCACGTCACGCAGCAGCCGCTGCGCCCACGCCTCCACCTCGCGCCACAGGAACTCCGCGATGTCGAACCCCGCCGCCCAGCCATGGCCACAGCCGGGACACGTCGTGGCCAGCTCCACGCGGGCCTGCGGATCCGCGGCCTCCATCGCCGAGCTGATGGCACCCACCACGTCCTCCGGCAGCTCCCGCACCTCCACGTGCGCCCCCTCTCGACGGGCCTCCACCACGCACCGCGCCAGCATCTGCCCGGGCCCCGCCGGCTCCCGCCCCGCCGCCAGCGCCGCCAGGTCCCGACTGTCCGGCAGCCGGAACCGCACCACGTGGCCCGCCCGCTCCACCTCCAGCACCTCCGGCGCCGCCGCCGTGGGGACGCGGATGTCCCCCACCTCGAACGCCAGCTCCACCTGCTCTGCGCACCGCGGACACGCCACCAGCCCCCAGATGGCCCCGCCGAACGTCCCCTCCCGCAACGACAGCAGCAGCGCGTCCCGGGCCCCCACCGGCAGCCGCGCCAGCTCGCCCAGGCTCCGCTCCGGGAAGGCCGCGCCCAGCAGCGCGAGCGCGCGCCCCGCGGACGGGTGCGGGTAGCCCGCCTCCCACGCGCCCAGCAGCTCCGAAGCCGTCAGCGAGCGCATGGGGCCTCGGTGCGTCAGGGATTGGGCTCGTTGAAGGTGGGCTCGGTGGGCTCGGTGACGTCGTAGTCACGCTCCCAGCCCTCGTTCTCCAGCTTCAGCGTCTGGATGGCCACCGCGTTGGCGTTGGCGTCCAGGTCCGGCATCGCCTGGTACTCCGACACCCAGCAGCGGTAGAGCTTGTAGGAGATGGCCAGCTGTCCGGCCTCGTTGTAGACCTCCAGGATGATGTCCTTCCTGAAGTCCTTGAGGGACACCTCGGCGCCCAGCCCGGAGCCGTAGTTCCAGACCTTGTTCGCCCAGCGCTCGAACTCGGTGTCGTGGGTGACGCCGCGCTCCAGCGTAATGGCCTCGTACTCGCTGCGGCCCGGGGACTTGCGGCTGCTGCTGGGGTCGCCGCCCTCGCGGTGCTTCACCACCTCCGTGGTGCGCTTGAGCGCGCCCACCTTGCTGATGCCCGCCACGTAGCGGCCATCCCACTTCACCCGGAACTTGAAGTTCTTGTACGGGTCGAAACGCTGCGCGTTGACGCTGAACTGAGCCATGGAATGGGTCTCCCTTTACGCCGCGACCTGGCCGGCCATCTGCTGGAGCTTGAGGACCACGAACTCGGCCGGCTTGAGCGGCGCGAAGCCCACGACGATGTTCACCACGCCGAGGTTGATGTCGTTCTGCGTCGTCGTCTCCTTGTCGCACTTGACGAAGTACGCGTCCCGCGGCGTCTGGCCCTGGAAGGCGCCCTGCCGGAAGAGGTTCTGCATGAAGGCGCCCACGTTGAGGCGGATCTGCGCCCACAACGGCTCGTCGTTGGGCTCGAACACCACCCACTGGAGGCCCCGGAAGAGGCTCTCCTCGATGTTGAGCGCCAGCCGGCGCACCGGCAGGTACTTCCACTCGTCGGCGAGCAAATCGTTGCCGCGCGTGGTGCGCGCGCCCCACACCACCCGGCCCGCGGCCGGCAGCGAGCGCAGGCAGTTGACGCCCAGCGGGTTGAGCTGGCCGTTCTCCGGGTCCGTGAGCGGCACGCTCAGCTTGGGCACGCCGGTGAGCAGCGCGTCCAGGCCCGCGGGCGCCTTCCACACGCCGCGCTGGGTGTCCGTGCGGGCGATGACGCCGGCCACCGCGCCGCAGGGCGCGAAGGTGTCCAGCTGGCCCTCCCGCAGGGGGTTGGCCTGCACCAGCCGGGGGAAGTAGAGCGCCGCGTTCTTGCTGCGCAGGCTGCTGGCGTTGAAGCCGGAGACGGCGTCCGCCACGCTGTCCCAGGCCGCCGGCGGGTCGGCGATGAAGATGGCGCGGCGCTCCTCGCAGTAGGCCGCCGCGTCCGTGGCCAGCTCCGGCTCGATGTCGCCGCCCAGCGTGTGGGGCGCGATGCACAGCAGGTTGAAGACATCCACCTTCTCCAGCGCGAACAGCCCCTTCTTGTCCGCGCGCAGGCCCGCGGCCTGGGTGAAGTGGGTGCGGGTGAGCGCGCTGCCGTTGGTGCCCGCGTCGGCCGCGGCGGGCGTGTAGGTGCCCGCCGGAGGCCGGGCCGCGGTGGCGGGCAGGGTCCTCACCCGCAGGAGCGTGGAGCCCTGCGCGAGCACCGTCGGGTAGTAGCGCGCGCTGGCCGCGTCGATGGAGAGGTTGATGAACTTCTCCGTCACCTGGGTGCCCGTGTCGGTGACGGTCAGGTTGAAGAGCAGGTCGTCGACGGCCGGAACGCCCGTCTTCTTGGTGTTGTGGTCCACCACCACGCTGAGCTTGCCGCCCCAGGCGCCGGGGCTCGCCGCCTCCAGCACCAGCGGGCCTTCGGTGGTGGTGATGCTCAGGTCCGCGGTCTCCGAGCCGTTGTCCAGGCGGACGACGACGGCCTGGCCGCCTCCATTGAGGAAGAAGTCGCGGACGGCGAAGCTCATCGCTCCGTCCTCCCACAGACCTCCGAAGCTCCGCTCGAAGTCACCGTAGCCGTTGCAGACCACCGGCTCGTTCACCGGCCCGCGCAGCGCGCGTCCGACGAAGGCGGTAATCGACGTGGGCACCCCGGTGATGGTGCGGACCCCACTGGGAATCTCCTCGATATAGACGCCCGGATAACTGAGAGCTGCCGGCATGGACGACTCCTCCCTCTGCGGGTTCGTCGACTCCGCCCCGACTCACGAGGCAAGAGCCCTGCTACGCGCGGCGTGCTCCCAGTCCCCAGGGAGCACCCCGCACGTCGGGTGACACATTCAGCTGGAGGGGTTGCGGCAATCCATGCCGTCGTGGCAATTCCTATCGCGTGAAAACCGCGCGACCCCCCTGGTCTCGGAATCCTGGCTCACTGCTCGGCGACGTCTCGGGACTCTGCCAGAAACACGACGGAAAGTCATTCATTCCGTCGTAGTGGTTTCTACTTATGGTGCTTGGATGTGTCACGGGTCGGGTGCGCCGGACCAATCCAAGACATTGGATGCGGTGTGTTACACGGCTTCATTCATGGCCACCGTTGTACGAACGACGGCGGAGAGATTCCTTCGAAAGTCGTTTCAGCGGGGGCGTGGCGGTGCGTCACGTTTCGTCGGTGGCGTCCGAGTCCGCTGTGCCTGTCGCGTCCGCGAGGATGGCGGCGAGCCCCGCGCGCGTGCGGGCCTCCTGGATTCGCGCGGTGAGCTCCTCGGAGGTGCCTTCGGGGAGTCGGTCCAGGGCCTGCGCTCGGAGCTCCTCGGTCGCGGGGGCGCCCATCCGCAGCGTGAGCGCGCCCGCGACGGTGGCCTGGTGCTTCGCGTGGAAGGACTGGGCCTCGGGGCCCTGCATGTCGAAGTACCACCGTGAGGTTCCCTCGGCGTCATCCTCCCGGTTGAAGTTCTCGAGCGTGAGGCTGTCCTCGCCGTCGCGTGCGATCACCGCCGCGAAGTGGAAGCTCCAGAGTTGCTGTGGGTCCTCGGCGGTGCGCTCGCGGGTGCCGACGATGGCGTAGGACTCTCCGACCTCGGGACGTGCGTGGGCGTTGACGCCAATCCGTCGGCTCCTCTCGCTCATCGTCTGCTCGGGCAGTTCCCGGTAGGCCGTCGTCGTGGCGTTCCTGTCGTCCGCCAAGCGGGCATCGAGGTGCTGGGCGAGCCGGGTGGCCCAGCCCGCCTGGGTCTCGAGCTCCTCCCCGACATGGCCCGCCTGGATGAGCGGGGTGAGCACCTCCACGGCGAACTGCTGGAAGCCTGGCTGGTACTCATACCGGTCCTTCATGATGTTCTTGAGCAAGGCCCGGCGCAGCGGTTGGCTGGGGATGGCGTCCTCCAGCAGCGTGGAGGCCTCTTGCAGCGAGCTGGTCTCGACCTCGAGGCCGTCCCCGTAGGTGAAGCGGAATGATTCCAAGTCGTCCTCTCCGAAGCGCGCTTCCTGGGCGGCGACGACACCCTGAGGGGTGGGCGCCTCCTGGTTCGTCAGTTCCCGGGCGATGAGGTTGAGCTCCCCGACGGCCCCCGGGTAGGGGTTCTGTCTGCGCAAGGCCAGGTCGGCGTCATCGGGGCCCTGGTAGAGGGCGTGGGTCTGCCCCGAGTTCGTCACGCGGTCCGCCACATCGATGCACTCGTGGACGTCGAAGAGGGGCTGCTCGGCGACGACCGCCCTGGGCGTCACGGACTGCATTCCCGCCAGTGCTTCGGGGGCGTCGTCTCCCGCGAGGAGCCTCACGCGCGAGCCCATCGCCTCGAGGATGCGGTTGGACCGCTCGATGAGGGCGGGCGTGGCGAAGAACCGCTGCGTCTCGTTCTCGGCGGGCAGCGCGAACGCGCGGTTCGCGGAGATGCGATAGCCCGCCTCCTCGGTGAAGCGCTGGACCACGCCGCCGGGCCGCGCGGTCGACGTCCTCGCGCGCGCGCCCTGGTCCGCGTCGCGCTGTCGCTGGAGCAGCGACTGGACCGCGGGCCGGTGGTCCAACATCCGCTGCAGCGTGCGTTGGCGTGCGCCCGAGGCAGACTCCAGGCTGTCGCCAGCGGTGGCGCGAGGCTTGTGTGCTTCGGCGTGGTGCGTGGTGTTGCGCGGCCGCTCGTGGACCTTCATGGGCATCACGCTCCCTGGACGGAGCCACGAGCTTAGAGAGGCCGCGGGATGCGCTGAACGCCCTGGCACATCTCACGAGACCGAACTGGTGCACATGTCCCACCACACGCCTTGTCAGTCCAGGCAGCCGAGCAGGGTAGGTCCTGGGGGCACTTTGCACGGGGAATGACACGACACACCCTCCCTCCCAGTCTCTTCAGTAGGGGGCAGCATGTCGTGGCGCGGTGGGTGGATGGTGTCGTCGTTGCTGGTGTTGGGGGCGGGTTGTGGCGGTGCGCTTCCCGGGGAGGAGGTGCCCGCCCCCGCCGAGGAGGCAGAGGAGCGGTTGGATGGTTCCTATTGCCTGCCGACGGAGGATTCCACCCAGCGTGTGAAGACCATCCTCCCGCCCTCGGACATCGGGATTCCGCGCTACGCGGCGAGCCCCAGTGACTTCGTGCGCTTCAAGGGCCAGCTGCACTTCGCGGTGAACTACGAGGATGGGAAGCGGGCGCTGTGGCGCAGCAACGGCGCCGCGGCGGGGACCACTGAAATCAAGAGCCTCCCCGCGACGGAGGGGAACTTCACGCCGCCGCTCGGGGGGCTCACGCCCACCTCGTCCCTGCTGTTCTTCCGGGCGGCGGACGTCGTGCACGGCACGGAGCTGTGGGTGAGCGACGGCACCTCGGGCGGCACCCGCATGGTGGAGGACCTGACGCCGGGGACGGCCAGCTCGTATCCGACGCACATGACGGCCACCGGCAGCGGCTCGGTGGTGTTCTTCCTGGAGCGCTACGAGTCGGGCTCCACGCGCGTGCGCTACGAGCTGTGGGCGTCGGATGGCTCGGCCGGCGGCACGTCACGCGTGCGTGACTTCGGCGCCGACGCGGAGGTGAGCTACCTGTCTGGCGCGTCGAACAACACGCTGCGCTTCTTCGTGCGGGACTTGTCCGGCGGCACCAGCCTCTGGAAGACGGACGGCACGTCGGCGGGCACCGTCCAGGTCAAGCGGCTCACGTCGGGGCCCAATGCCTTCATCAAGGACGCGCGGACCCAGGATGGGCTCACGCTCTTCATCCTGCGTCAGGACTCGGGGCTCCAGGAGCTGTGGAAGACGGACGGCACGTCGGGCGGCACGCTGCGCCTGGCGTCCTTCGGCGCCACCCGGGACGTGCGCCTGCTGGGCGCGCTGGGGTCGACCGTCTATGTCACCACCACGTCCCTGACGACGCAGTACATGGTCCTCTACCAGGTGCCTCTGGCGGGCGGCACCCCGACGTCCATGGTCAGCCTGCCCAATGACTACACCTCGCTGGGCGAGGCGTTCCCCTCCATCGACAGCGTCAGCATCCCCCCGGGAGGCTCGAAGCTGTTCTTCTCCGTCATCATCGGCAGCAATGGCCCCGCGCCGCGCGACTCGCAGCTCTGGGTGACGGATGGCACCGCGGGCGGAACGGTGCGGCTGCGCCGGCCGCTGAGCCTCTCGGACGAGTACGCCTCGCCCGTGTATGCCGTGTCGGACGACCTGGTCTTCTTCAGCGCCTACGAGGCCGACGGAGGTGGCATCGAGCCGTGGGTGAGCAACGGCACGCCGTCCGGCACGCGCAAGCTGCGGGACATCGCGAACACGGCCCTCTCGACCTCGTCCTACCCTCGTGAGTACTTCCGGCTGGGCTCGCGGGTGTACTTCAGCGCGTATGACGACACCGAGGCGGGACAGCTCTGGTCCACGCAGCTGACCGACGCGTGCTTCGCGCCGCAATCCCAGCCGTAGGCTCGCGGAACGCAGTCACTCCTCGCGCCAGGTTGGGGGCGTGGGACACGTCAGGGCCGGTGGCTACGCTCCAAGGCCTGACGCGAGGAGTGCCTCATGAAGAGCTTCGAGTCGCGGCGCGCGGTGCTCTCATCTGAAAAGACAGAGGGTCGAGTCGCCCCTGTCCCCGCGGCGCCGACCTCCCGCGAGGCCGCGCTCCAACGGATGGAGGCCCGGCTCAACCAGTCGCCGCGCGTGGTGGCGCAGGCAAAGTTGTCCGCGAGCCTGTCGGGGCGTGATGCGTCCGCCCCCATCCAGCGGGTGGGCGGGCCGAAGTTCGGGCTTCGTCCCGCGGAAGGCGCCGACGGCTCGGAAGGGCTCGTCAGGCTCACCGCCGCCTATGCGGCCTACAAGGAGCAGGTCCGCAATCAGAAGCAGATGGCGCGGGCCGCCTTCACCGGGCACGAAGGCGACCACGGGGCGCAGACCGTCTACAGCCAGGCGCTGGCGGCCGCGGAGCTGACCTCCGAAGGGCTGATGGGCGCGCTCGGCGAGGGCTTCACTCGCGGCGAGGACGGGCTCATCTCTCATGGGGGCATCGCCGTGGCGAGCCTGCTCACGGGGGATGACGCCTATGAGGAGGTCGAAGAAGAGGGGCTCGCGCAACCCGTCTACAAGAAGCACACCCTGGAGGGGCTGAGCGGGAAGGATTACGTGAGGGTCCATGGCGCCTATCTGCGACGCATGGCCTACCGTGGAATCACGCCTCCGGAGCGCAAGGCCTATCAGGAGGGTGAGGCGCTGCGGCCGCTCAACGACGGACCTGACGCGCGCGTGCAGGGACAGATGGGCTACACGTTCAAGGAGTCCGGAGTGGCGAAGGAGCGTTCTCGCAAGCCTCAACCCGGGGACGACGACAAGGAGCGGCAGACGGACCTGGAGTGGGCCCAAAGCCACTTCAACGACGAGCTGGAGTCCTTCGAGGACGACGAGCAGTTGTTGTCCTTCCTCCAGACGCGCAAGGGGGTGGGGAAGTTGCTGTCCGCCAGGTCCACGAAGAAGCCCATCACGTCCAACGCGGGCAAGGGGTTCTCCGGGTTCGGTGAAGTGACGATAGACCTCGCCCGCGTCCCCCCCGAGTGGATTTTCCACCACTACGCCGAAGGCGGCTTCGATGCGGGGGCGCTGGCGGGCCTGCTCGGGAAGGACCACGTCCCGGGTGCCTTGAGGTGGGAGGTCGACCGCGCGAACGAGACCGTCCTGCGCAACCGGGAGATCGTGCTGGCGGGAATCCCTCGGGAGGCCGTGACGAGGTTGAAGGACGTTCCGTCACGCGAGGCGTATGACCAGGAGTTCCGCCGCCTGTATGCGCCCCACTATCGGGAGGCCTATGAAGCCTTGGTCGAGGAGGCGACAGGATTCCAGGAGCCCGCGCCCGAGCCGGAGCACATCCCGTCGCCACAGGACCACTTCACGCAGCTGCAGGCGCGCTCGGACCTGAATGTGGCGCAGGCCCGGGCGGAGGGCCGCGGGGACGCGCGTGCGCGCATCGACTACATCGACCAGTTCCTGAAGTCCTACCCTCATGCGTGGACGCAGGCCTACGAGGACACGCTGTCCGAAGAAGGCGATTGGGAGCGATTCGATTATCCGGAGGCGCCCAAGGCGCCGAGGCCCGTCTCTGTGCCGTCGATGGGCGAGGAGCCCGACGCGGGAGTCGCGGGAAAGGACCAGGGCGCGGTGGATGGCGCGGCGGCCGCGAGGGCCTTCCTGGCCAGGCTCGTCGAGGGCTCCAGGTCCGTGGAGGACGAGGGCGCGCAGCTGGATTCCGGCGAGGACGAGCCTGCCGCGAAGAGCCAATCCAAGAAGGGCAAGGCCAAGGCGCCGAAGAAGCAGCAGGGGAAGAAGGGCAGGGGCAAGGGCCACAAATAGCCTTGCCCGCATGCGCGAACGGGACACTCCCTCTCGACAGGGGTTGTTTGTCCGTGGCATTCCGCGCCCGGGTGCTGTTGTCTGTCGAGCATGGAGAAGACTGTTCCGACAGACCGCGTGGAGTCACCCCAAGAGCCGTTGCCGGCGCTGGATGGCCCTCGCTGCCCGCGGCACCCCGAGGTGGAGGATGCCCAGCCCTGTCCTCGCTGCGGCGGGTTCTTCTGCGAAGCCTGTCTGCCGGACTTGCTCGTGGTGGAGCGGACGCACTGCGCGGACTGCCTTGCCCGCGACAAGGCGCCAGAGGCTGTCCGGACGGCGCTCCTTCGAGACCTGACCCGGGTGCAGGTGGGCGTCATCGCCATCCTCATCCTCGAGGCCCTGTTCAGCACGTCCCTCGCGCTGGGTGCGCCCCGTGGCGTGATGCTGTTGGGCAGCCTGTGTCTGATGTCGCCCATCATCGCCCTCACCTTGCTGTTCGCGAGGTCTCGCAGTGCCACGGTGGGCTGGGTGCTGTGTGTCATCGACCTCGGCATGGGGCTGCTTCAGCTGTTCGGGGGAGGCAATGCGCTCGTCGGGGCCGCCGTCCTGCTCGCGGGGGTGCTCGCCGCCTTCCAGCTCTTCAAGCTGGGAAGTCTCCCACGACTCACCGCCTCGCCGGACTGAAGACACCGCGGTCATCGCCTGCGGGCGATGTTGCGCGCGGGGCAGCCCGTGCTGGCCGACACGAAGCTCGGGCCGGTGGAGAAGGCGCTCGCGGCCGTGCGGGAGAAGGTGGCGCGCGGGGAGAAGGCGCCCAGGCTCTCGCTCGCGCAGAAGAAGCTGAAGGTGATTCCCGACGAGGTCTTCTCCCTCACCGCGCTCGAGGGGCTCACGCTGGACTTCAACCCCATCGACGTCGTGCCACCGCGCATCGGTGAGCTCAAGGCGCTGCGCTCGCTCAGCCTCGAGGACCTGCCGGTGACGTCCCTGCCCGAGGAGCTGGGCCAGCTGACCGCCCTCAGAAAGCTCAGCCTGCGCTACTGCAAGCACCTCACGCGCCTGCCGGAGTCGTTCGCCGGCCTGGAGTCCCTGGAGGAGCTGTACCTCGACGCGAAGGGGCTGGAGACCTTCCCCGAGGTGCTCACCCGGCTGCCGAAGCTCAAGAAGCTCTGGTGGTGGCGCTTCTTCGGCACGCCGCCGGAGAAGCTGCGCGCCCTCGTCGACGGCCTGGGCCGCATGCCCAGGCTCACCCACGCGGGGTTCCTGCAAGGCGAGCTGGGGCAGCTGCCGGAGGACCTGTCGCCGCTCGCCCGCCTCCAGCAGTTCAAGCTGGGCATGGACAAGGCGCCCGAGTCCGAGGTGCGTCGACTGGAGGCCGCGCTGCCCCCAGGGCGCCTGCACGTGGGGTACTGAGGCGCCCCTGGTGGCGTGCGAGGAGGCATGAGGTCGCCCGCGGGCATCCCGGGCGCCTGACACCTGTCGAGCGTCCCCGCGCGCCCGCGACGCTTACCGACGCGGCGGGTCATGGCCACATGAGGACATTCACCGCTGACTGGGGAGGTCGTGGGGATGCACCGTCTGTGGCGTCACCTCCGGAGATTCTTTCGTCTCCAGCCGGGCCGGCCCGCCTGGGCGTTGGGGATTCGCGCGGCGCTGGCCGTGACGATTCCGTACTCGCTCGCCACGTTGCTGGGCCTCAAGGACGCCGGATGGACGGGGCTCACGGGATTGCTGGTGACGCTGGCGAACCCGGGCGGCGCGTACCAGGGGCGGGCGAGGGTGATGGGGGCCGTGGCGATGCTCGGCGCGCTGGTGGGCACCGTGGCGGCGCTGGCGGGCGGGCGGTTGTGGCTGGACGCCACGCTGATTCTCGTGGGCGTCTTCGTGATGACCTTCGCGCGGTGCTACGGCGACACGGCGGGCTCGGTGGGGGAGAAGCTCGCGGTCATCTTCGTGGCGTCGCTGGGGGCGCACGCTGTGGAGCTGGACGCGGCGCTGACGCGCGGAGGCGCGCTGCTGTTGGGCGGCGGCTGGGCGATGCTCCAGTCGCTGGTGCTGTGGCCGGTGCATCCGTACCGGCCCTCGCGCCGGGCCATCGCGGACGTGTACCTGTCGCTGGCGGCGGGAGCGAGAGACCTGGCGACGCTGTCGCGTGAGGGCGCCTCGGCGGACACGTGGGCGGTGGCCACGGCGCGGCACCTGCCCCTGCGCGCGAAGATAGAGAAGGCGCGCCAGACGCTGGCGACCACGCGGGTGGGGCGCGCGGACGAGACGCTGCGCGGAGAGCACCTGCTCGTGCTGTTGGAGCTGAGCGAGCAGCTGCTCGGCGTGCTGTTCGCCCTGGAGCAGGCGATGGAGGTGGCGAGCCCCGAGCGCGGGCTGGGGCCGGTGCGCGAGGAGGTGGCGCGGGTGTGTGACTGGTCCGCGGACATCTCGGAGCGGGTGGCCAAGGTGTCGCTCTCCCCGGAGGCGGCGGCCGTCTACTGGCCCCTGTTCCCCACCAACAGCGAGGAGCTGGGGCGACACGATTCGTGGCTGCGGGTGGTCCCCGTCTCGGTGACGGAATTGCTCGCGCGCCTGCGGGGCCACTGTGTGGCGGCGCAGCGGGCGGCCATGGCCATGCGGCGCGGGGACCCGGTGTCGCTGGAGAACGCCCGGTCGCTGCTGCCCTCCGACGAGCGACGGCCGCTGCTGCAGCCCTTGCGCGCGAACCTGCACTCGCGCTCGGTGGTGCTGCGCCATGCGCTGCGCGCGGGGACGGTGGCCGCCGTGGCGCTGATGCTCACGCGCGCGTTGGGGCTGGGCGAGGCGTACTGGGTGGTGCTCTCCACCATCGGCATCCTGCAGCCCTACTCGGCGAACACGGAGGAGCGCGCGCTCCAGCGCGTCACGGGCACGCTATTGGGCGGGACGCTCGCGGCGGTGATTGCCACGCAGGTGGGCTCGCCGCTGGTGCTCATCGTGGTGATTGGGGTGCTGACGGCCACCTCCGTGTCGCTGTTGCCCCTCAACTTCGGCGCCTTCCAGATTCTGCTCACCCCGGACTTCCTCCTGCTCGCGACGCTGAGCGCGGGGGACTGGACGGTGGCGGAGAACCGCGCGCTCGGGGTGCTGCTGGCGTGTGTGCTGGCCTTGGCGGGGGTGTGGCTCTTGTGGCCCTACCCGGAGCGGCGGCGCTTCCCGGACGCGGCGGCGACGGTGCTGCTCGCGGATGGGAACTACTTCCGCCAGGTGGCGGCGAGCCGCGATGGACGCGAGCCCCGGGTGAGCGCGGCGCGGAGGGATTTGGGCCTGGCGCTGCTCGACGCGGAGGCCTCGTTCGAGCGGCTGATGGCCGAGTACCGGGGCCCCGCGCACCGGCTGGAGCCCGCGATGGCGCTGTTGACGTACTCGCGCAGGCTGGCCGCCTCGGTGACGGCGTTGGGGGAGCAGAAGGGCGTGATTGCCTCCTCGGAGGTGCTGGACGTGGTCGCGCACAGGGCGAGCGGCACGCTGGATGTGCTGGCGGAGTCCCTGCGCAAGGGACAGACGCCGCCGCCGATGCCCGAGCTCCCCTTGCGACGCATCGCGAATGACCCGGTGTCGGGGAAGCTGGTGGAGCGGGTGCCTCGGCAGTTGGAAATCCTCCATGGCGCGGTGGAGAAGCTCACTGTCGGATGATTCCGCGTAAGGGGTTTCCGCCAGTGATTGTTTCCGGTGGGTCGTGAGGGACGGTTCGGTGGCAACCCGGGTTCGCGGCCTCCGATAATCCAGACATGAGCCCCATCAACGAACTGAACCGCCGTCGCCAGCCCGTCGTCCGTCCGCCGGAGCCGCCGCCGGCGGAGAAGACGCCCGCCCAGGCGAAGCCGGCCGCGCCGAACCGCGTGCTGCGGGACGAGTCCCTGTTCGAGGCGCCGGGCGCGAAGCCTCGGCTGGAGCTCAACCCGCAGCGGACGTTGGCGGAGAGCCCCGCGACGCCGCCCAAGGGCGGCCGGCTGGACATCGAGGCCATCTCCAACATGACGGACCCGGTGGCGCGCAACCAGGCCATCACGGAGGGCTACTTCCAGCTGTCCAATGACATGGCGGGGCTGCTCGGCAAGGAGAACGCCAACTGGGCCACCTTCGGTGTCTGGGCATCCAAGCAGGCCGGGGTGAGCATCCGGCAGGAGGACCTGCCCAAGGTCTTCATGGACCAGCTCAAGAACAGCAACGCCTGGGCCAGTGGCCTGACGGCGGGCGCGCTGTCGGTGCTCAGCCCCGTGGCGCCGCTGCTGGTGGAGGGGCTGAAGGTCCCCATCCGGGACGCGCTCAACCGCGTCAGTGACGCCATCGCGGACGGCAACAAGAAGCTGTTCCAGGACATCGCCCCGGAGTTCCAGCGCTTCACGGAGACCTTCAAGGGCGACACGAAGTACGACGCGGCGAAGGTGGAGAAGTACCTGGCGGCCTTCCCGCCCGGGAAGGAGAACCTCAAGGCGGCCTTCGCCGACTACGCCAAGGCGATGTTCGAGAGCGACCCGAACAAGAAGGCGGAGCTGATGCTGGCCGCCAACAACCGCGTGGGCGTGCACGAGCAGTCGCTCATCCAGGGCGAGGTGGACCGCGCGCTCAACGCGCCGCTCAAGGAGACCTTCCGCCCCATCGCCGAGGGCATCGTGGATGGGTTCGGCAACGCGCTGCCGTTCCCCGGCAACCTCGCCTACAAGGGCGCGGAGGCGACGGGCCTGGTGGACAAGGCCATCGACAGCGTGGTGGACGCGCTGGCCGGCCAGTTCCGCCAGTTCGCGACCGAGCACATGATGAAGATTGGCCTGCCCAATGGCTCGCTCAGCCTGGGGGATGACATCACGCCGGGCAACCAGGGCGCCTTCCCCGAGCACCTGCGCACGATTGAGAGCGGCGACCTCAACCGGCTGCTGGGCCAGTACGACAAGACGCCCAACTCGCTGAGGGGCTCGTCGGCCAATGACTGGTCGAAGTTCGACCAGCGCATGAACTACATCGTCGACCTGTTCCGCTCCCGCCAGAGCGACCCGAGCCTCTTCAACGCGCCCTGAGGCGCGTCAGACGCCAGTGACAGCATTCCCGCCACGTGCCTTCCACCCTGGAAGGCGTGGCGGTGTGGAATGCGTCCTGGCCTCTGGCTCCTCGGCATCGTCCTCGTCGTCACGGGCTGTGCCGGGGGCGACGCGTCTTCTCGCAGGGGGACGCTCCAGCAACGCTCCGGGTTGGCGCAAGACGCGTGGCCGGATGCGCGCGGCCGAGCCTGCTCCTCTGCTCCGGATGACCCCTGGATTCCAGGCGTCCGGCGTCCAATCCCAGCGCCGGAAACCCGTGTTCCAGGCATAGACGGAGACCCTCCAGGACGGCTCCCCGACGCGCCTTGACATCCCTTCCCGGGTGCAGTTGAACTGCGCGCGATTCGCAACTGCGAATCATTCTCAAGTTTCCGCGTGCCCCCGAGGAGGACATGGCGACATCGACCCTGCTGATGGTGCTGGGCCTCGCCGTGCTCCGTGGCGTCGCGCTTCCGGACGGACTCCATCGCCACCGAGCGAGGGCGCTGGGCGCGCTGTGCGTGGCGGCGTCCGTGGCGTTCGCGGTGAGGGCGCAGGGGTGGGGCGTGGGGCTGACGTGCGCGGTGGTGCTGGCCATGCTGGTGGCGCCGGTGCTGGCGCTGGCGGTGCCGCTGTGGCCCCGGGCGACGCGCTTCGTCTGGCCGGTGTGCGCGCTGGGGCTCGCGGGCCTGTGGCTGGGAGGCGCCTGAGGATGGCGCACCAGCACGGAGCCGCGCGAATCTCCGCCGCCGTCACCGCGGCCCCCGCCGCCGCCGTGCTGGCGAGCCTGGCGCTGCCGGCGGTGCTGCCCGTGGCGGAGGATGTCCGGTTGTTGCTCGCGCTGCTCGTCGTCCTGCCCGCGGTGGCCACCGGCGTGTGTCTGGCGTTGCTCTCCCGGAGCGGCGCGCGCGCATGGGGCGGCTGCGCGCTGGTCTGCGCCCTGTCGTCGCTCGTGTTGGTGCTCACGTGAAGCTGTCGCCCCGGGCCTACGAGATTCTCTGGGACGCGCACGCCTGGGCGGGCGTGCTGTCGTCGCTGGTGCTGTTCGTGACGTTCTTCCTGGGCGCGTTCGCCCTGTTCGCGGAGGAGCTGTCGCCCTGGCAGGAGCCCACGTTCCGCGCGCCCGTGGCCGTGACGGAGGCGCGGGCCGTGGAGCTGGCGCAGCAGCTGGCCGAGGCGGAGACCCGGGCGCATCCCGTCTGGTTCGGCATCTCCCTGCCCACCTCCGAGGAGCCCTGGCTGCGGCTGTGGCGCATGTCTCCGGACGGGGCCATCAAGCCGCTCTGGGTGGACCCGGTGTCCGGGCGTCAGCTCGGAGAGCGAAGCGACCTGGGCGAGTTCCTCAACGCGATGCACTTCCTGGAGCCCATCCCCGGCGGCGCGCACCTGACGGGCATCGCGTCCGCGGTGCTGGTGCTGCTCATCGGCACCGGGCTGCTGCTCCAACTGGGCCGCATGCTGCGAGAGCTCGTCCAGTTCCGCCCCAAGGGCGCGCGGCGGGTCATCTGGTCGGACGCGCACAAGGTGATTGGCGTCATCACCGCGCCCTTCCTGCTCGTCTTCGCGGTGACCGGCGGCGTCCTCTGGCTGGACGACTGGTTCGAACCCGCCGTGGTGAAGACGTCGCTGGACGGCGACCTGAAGGCGCGTGAGCGCATCGTGGACTGGCCCACGCCGCCCGCCGCCGTGGGGCGCGATGCCGGCGCGCCGGACCTGGCGCATGCGCTGGCCGTGGCGAAGCAGCGCTTCCCCCAGTCCGAGCACAGCCATTTCTTCTTCGACCACCTGGGGGACGAGAACGGCACCGTCCACCTGCCGGGTGAGCGCGAGGGCACGCTCCACGCCTTCACCCACGTGCGCGTGGCCCGCACGGGGGAGCTGCTCTGGGCGCGCGAGACCGGGGGCGGGACCCTGTACTCGCAGGTGATGGACCCCCTGTACGGCCTGCACTTCGCCACCTGGGCCCGCTTCCCCGCCAAGGTGCTCTACGCGCTGCTGGCCTTCGTCTCCGCGTTCGGCATCCTCGCGGGCAACCTCTTGTGGCTGGAGCGCCGGCGCGCGAAGGGGCAGGGCCGCTTCGACACCGCGCTCGCGAAGCTCACCTCGGGCTTCTGCGCGGGGCTCGCGCTCGCGGTGGGCGGCGTCTTCGTGGCCAACCAGCTGCTGCCCGCGGAGCTGCCCGAGCGGCCCTTCTGGGAGCACACCGTCTTCCTGGCCACGTGGGCCCTGTCCATCGCCAGTGCCTGGCTGGACGCCTCGCCCGCGAGGCACGCGCGCCGGCTGCTCTGGGGCGCGAGCGTGCTGCTGTTCCTCGTCCCCCTCCTCGACGCGGCGCGGACCGGGCGGCTGCCCTTCGCCTCCGGCTCCGCGCACCTGCTGGCGACGGAGCTGGGCCTGTTCGCCCTGGTCCTGGTGCTCGTGGGCGCCGCGGGCGTCATCCGCCGCCTCCAGCGGCCCCCGGTCCTTCCTTCCACCGCACCGGTCGAACCGGAGGCCCCCGCCCCCGTGCCGACCTGAGCTTCACCCCTCCCCCCCGAAGACGGAGTTGTCCCCATGAGTACGTTCCGCCGTTTCGCCACGGCCTCGGCCGCCACCTCGCTGCTGCTCTCCTCCGCCCTGGTGGGCTGCGGTGACGACGACGACAAGACGCCGCCGGACCCGACGCCCACGGAGAAGCCCGCCTACAGCCTGGCCACGACCGTCTCCCAGACGAACGGCGCCGTGACGTACGTGAGCCTCTTCGACTCGCTGGACATCACCAGCCTGGACCTCACCAAGGCCAGCGAACACTCCGGCTACGCCACCATCGGCGCCGTCGAGGGCCAGCTCTTCGTGGGCGACGGCGAGAAGCCGGAGATCTCCCGCTTCACCGTCGGCGATGACGGCTCGCTGGTGGCCGCGGGCCGCATCAGCTTCGCCAACTACGGCTTCACCGCCTCGGCGCCGCTGTACCTGAACCAGTTCGTGGACTCGACGCGCGCGTACATGTCGCTGGAGGAGTCGCGCCGCGTGGTGTGGAACCCCACGACGATGCAGATCTCCGGCACCGCCGACGCGCCGGGCCTGGTGCGCGAGCGCGAGGGCCTGGTGGTGAAGACCGGCTTCGACCGCGCCCGCGTCACGCGCGGCAACGACGTGTTCCAGGCGTTCTACTGGACCGACGGCAACTACTTCGACTTCCTGCCCACGTCTCAAATCGCCGTCTACTCGAAGGCGAACGACAGCCTGGTGAAGCTGCTGGACGCGCCCTGCCCGGGGCTCGACGTGGCGACGCAGGACGAGGCCGGCAACCTCTACTTCAGCAACTGGGTGTTCAGCAGCGCGGCGCCCCTGCTCAAGGACGGCGCGCCCGATACGTGCGTGGTGCGCATCAAGGCGGGCGAAACGGAGCTCGACGCCGCGTGGACGCGCTCGCTGTCCTCGCTGGTGGGCGGCCGTCAGACGGCGGCGTTCCGCTACCTGGGCAACGACGTGGGCGTGGTCGCCGTCTTCCACCATGAGAACGTGGACATCACCCCGACGACGGCGCCCGGGGTCATCACCGGCGGCCTGCACTGGAAGCTCTGGCGCGTGAACCTGGCGAGCAACACCGCGACGCCCATCGACGAGCTGGGCTTCATCGCGGGCGGCTACTACGCCTTCACCCTCGAGGGCCGCACCTTCCTGCTGCTGCCCACCGCCGACTACGCCCGCACGGCCGTGTGGGAGCTGGGCGTCAGCGGCACCCCGGTGAAGCGCTTCGAGGTGCAGGGCTGGGCCTACCAGTTCCTCCAGGTGCGCTGAGGCGTCGCTTCCTCCTCGCGCCCGGGGGCATGCGGGCGCGAGGGTGACTTCCGTCAGTACTCGAGCGTGCCCTTGAGCCAGCCCGCGCGGCCGGGCCGCTCGACGCCGTAGTAGTCGAACACCTTCGCGTCGGTGAGGTTCTCCAGCTCCGCCGTGAGCCCCACGGTGAGCTTGCCCCGGCGCACGCGGTAGCCCACGCCCGCCGCCTGGACGAACTGCGCGTCCAGGTCGTCCTTCGTGGACTCCAGCCCCAGGCCCTCCCAGTTGCGGAAGAAGCCGTGCACGTAGCGCGTGCTCCAGAAGGGCGACAGCTCGTCCTCCGCGAGCGCCAGTCCGCGCAGCGACAGGCGGGCCGTGGCGTTGGCGAAGAGCCAGGGCCTGTTCGGCAGGCGCCGGCCGTCGAAGTCGCCGAACGTCCCCTCGCTGGACGCGTTGCGCGGGTCCTGCGCGGTGGCGTTGGCGTCCACGCTGAACAGGCCGCCCGGTGACGTCCACCCCGCGGACAGCTCGACGCCGAGGATGCGGGCGCCGTACACGTTCTGGTAGCTCCAGTCGCGGTCCCTCCCCGTGAGCAGGATGAGGTTGTCGGCGAAGCGCGCGAAGCCGTTGACCTCGCCCCGGAAGCTGCCCGCGCGCGTGCGCAGCGGCACGGTGGACAGGCTCAGGTTGAGGTTGTGGCTGTGCTCGGGCTCCAGGTCCAGGTTCTCCAGCACGAGCACGCCATTGCCGAAGACCTCGTCCGCGCGCGGCAGCCGGGTGGCGCGCTCGTAGCTCGCCTTGAGGTAGAGCGGGGTGCCCAGGCGCAGGCGCATCGACGCGCCGCCGCCCAGGTGGTGGAGGCCCTTGTCCTTGTCCAACCAGCCGCCCACGGCCAGGGGCTGCCGGGCGCGCCCCTGGTAGAGGTAGTCCTTGCCGAAGACGATGACCTCCAGCGCGTCGTCGAGCAGGTCGACCTGGTACTCGAGCCCGGTGACGAAGGTGAGCTGGGTGCGCCGGGGCGCCAGGCTGTCCGGGTCGCTGGGGCTGGCCCGGCGGCGCTCCTCGCCCGTGCGCGTCGTGACGGTGGGCGCGAGCGCGAGCCGCAGCGTGTGTGACGCCGCCACGTCCCAGCCCACGTTGACGCGGCCATAGGCGGTCTGCTGCCAGACGGTCTGGTCGATGGCGCCGCCGCCAATCTCGCCGGGCAGCTCGCGCGGGAAGACGCGGTTGCCGAACCAGTCGTAGCTCCACTCGGCGATGTCGACCAGGCGGGTGGCCTGCCACGCGTAGCCGGCCAGCGCGTCCAGGCGCACCGTGGGCGAGAGCGTCTTCGCGTAGAGCAGCTGCGCGCCCAGGGAGTCGGCGTCGTACGTGGCTTCACCGTACGGCGCGGCCATCACCAGGTTGTGTTGCAGCTGCTTGTCGTTGCGGGAGCCGAAGGCGCGCAGGACGACGCGGTCCGCCCAGGACAGCTCGGTGAAGCCCACCTCGACGCCGCCGCCGAGCGCTTCGTAGCCGTCGTGGAAGCGCTTGACGGTGACGGGGCGGAGGTTGCCCCGGTCATCCGCGGCCTCGACGTCGATGGCGTAGTTGTTCTTCGTCGTATCGGCGAAGAAGTGCGCGCGGGCGTAGAAGCCCGTCGGCGCGGGCTTGTAGCCGCCGCCCAGCGTGAGCCGGAGCGTCCCGAAGGCGCCGCCCTGGAGTGACACCGCGCCGTGCGCGCCGGGCTCCAGCGGCGTGGAGGTGAGGTTCACCGCGCCGCCCAGCGCGTCCGCGCCGTAGCGGATGGGGACGACGCCCCGGTAGAGCTGGATGGAGTCCACCAGGTTGACGGGGACGTTGGCGATGCCGAACGGATAGCCAGACAGGTCCAGCGGCACGCCGTCGAGGAAGAAGCGGACCTGGTCGTCGGTGAGGCCGTTGAGCGTGAAGGAGGCGGAGCTGCCCAGCCCGCCCGTGCGGCGCACCTCGACGCCCTCCTGCGCGGCCAGCACCTGGCCCATGTCCACCGAGCGGGCACGCGCGCGCTGCACGCTCACGACCTTCACCGCCTCGGCGGATTGCCGCTGGCGCTCCGCGTCCGAGCGTCCGGACACGGTGGTCTCCAGCTTCTTCTCCTCGGGCGCGGTGGCCGTGGCCTCGGCGGGCGCGGTGGGCGCCTCCGTCGGTGTCTCCGGAGTGGCGACGGGCGGCGGCGTGTCGAGCTGGAAGGTGTGGACCAGCTCGATCTGACAGGCCACGGGCTCGCCGCGCACGCGCGCGGGCTCGAAGCGGAAGGAGAGGCTCGCGGTGCGCACGGCCTCGTCGAAGGCGGGGCCCGCCGAGCGGACGACCTCCGAGTCGGTGACGACGCCGGTCTCATCCAGCGTCAGCCGCAGCACCACCTCCCCCTCGCGCCGCGCCGCCTGCTCCGCCTGGGGATAGGGCACCACCACGCTGTCGATGCGGCGGGGGACCTGGACCTCGTCCGTGGGCGGTGCTTCCTGAGTCGCCTCGGCGCTGGCGGGCGCCTGTTCCGATGAGGCAGACGAGGCCGGAGGCGGCGAGGCCACCGAGAGCAACAGCGCGAGAGGGGTGACCGGCAAGAACATCCGCAATCCCGGACTAGTTGGTTCTGCGACGCAATCTCAACGAGCGCCGGAGCCGGTATCAGGGATATGGGGTGGGGCGGTCAAGGCGCGCGGCGGAGAAGGCAGAAGCCCCAGGCTCGGCAGCCGCAAGCCGTCGCGATGCTGGCGGTTGCGCGGGATGCCCGCCCCCCTGTGCAGGGAGCGGGCACGGCGGGGAGCCTCGGGGCCTCGCCCGAGGCCCGGCACGTCGTCACTGCGCGATGGCGCCCAGCTCCGACTCCGCCGGGTCGATCTTCGCCTCGGTGCCGCTCCACACGAACGGGATGCCCGGCTGACGGTAGAGCGTGGCCGGGATGTCCTTGGCCAGCTGCGCGTGGAGCTCGGGCAGCTGGGACCAGTGCAGCCCGTGCTTGGTGTGGTGCGCGGTGTGGTAGCCCAGGTTGCCGGTCATCAGGTTGTAGCCCTTGTGGAGGATGTTGTACGAGGCCTGCGAGTGCTCCGTGACGTCCAGCCCCACGTGGTGGAAGTAGGTGGCCCAGACGGTGACGTAGAGCGACACCGCCATCGGCAGCAGGAACACGAAGAGGGCGTTGTACCAGTTGTGCCAGAACAGCACGCCCAGCAGCGCCACCTGCAGCGCGCCCATGCCCAGGAACACGCGCAGCGCCTTCGGATGGGACAGGCCCACGCGGTACGCGCGCGGATACGCCATGAGCCAGTTGAGGACGGAGAACTCCACCTCACCCATGGTGGTGCCGTCGGCGCGCTTCCACCCGGCCTCGTCCTTGGTCTGGTCCAGGTAGTTGCGGTGGTGGCCCACCACGTGGTGCAGGAACCACGCGTGGGACGTCACGCCCGTCTGGAAACCGAACATGATCTCCAACAGCCGGTTGGGCAGCGCGTGACGGAACATCGTCACGTGCTGGTGGTGGTGGTTCCAGGCGCTGATCCACCCTTTGGGGATGACTCCGAGGCCGAGCCAGAGGATGGGCAACCACCAGCTCGTCGCCGTGAAGAAGACCGTCAGGTCCAGGGCGAACATCAGGGTGAACAACAGGACGGGGATGCGGTCTCGGGGATGTCGGAACAAGGTCATGCGGATTCCACTGCCGGGGGGAGGGGGGCTTCCAGGGAAGCGGGGTGAAGGGTGGACCGCTCTCGCGGGATGATTCTGCCCGTGACGCCCTGGGGACGCACCACGCCGAAGAAGAAACCCTCCTCGAAGGGCTCCGTCGAATCGACGTGGATGCGCGCGCGGGCGCTCAAGGTGGCCAGTGCCGTGCGCAGGTACACCATGGCGAAGTCCCCGGCCACGCAGGCCCGGGGGCCCCGGCCGAAGGGGAAGAAGTGCCCGCTGCCGAGCGGGTCTCTCGCCGCGCCCCCGTGGAGCCAGCGCTCCGGGTCGAACGTCTCCGGGCTCGCCCAGTGGCTCGGGTCGCGGTGCAGGTGCTGGTTGGACACCATGAGCGTGGTGCCCGGCGGCAGCGTGACGCCCGCCAGCCGCGAGGGCGTCAGCGGCGAGCGGCGCATGAAGACGCGCACCGCGGGCAGGATGCGCAGGGCCTCGT
This sequence comes from Myxococcus sp. AS-1-15, assembly GCF_020037055.1. NCBI lineage: Bacteria > Pseudomonadati > Myxococcota > Myxococcia > Myxococcales > Myxococcaceae > Myxococcus > Myxococcus sp. AS-1-15. The sequence goes on from NZ_JAIQDF010000016.1 coordinate 80,496, forward strand.
ACGCCACGGCCTCGCCCCACGGGGCCTCGGCCACCAGCCGCGACAGGCTCAAGGGGCCTTGGGCCAGCGCGTCGGACTCCAGCGCCAGCCGTTCCAGGGTGGCGGGGTACTTGTTGAGTTGATGGAAGGCACCCACGAGCGTCGTGCTCGAGGAGAACACACCCCCGAAGAAGAACCCGCCGAGCAGGTGGGCGTGCACCTGGTCGTCGAGTCGGGGCATCTCCCGCAGGGTCCACGACATCAAATCCACGGCGGTGGAGGAGCGCGCCTGCCTGGCCTCGTGGATCTTCCGGGCGAACACGCCGTAGAAGCGCTCCTTGGCGGCCTCGAAGCCCTTGGGCGCCGAGACGAACCGCAGCGGCAGCTTCGCCTGGATGCGCGCGTCCGCGCCCGCCGCCAGCAGCATGAAGTCGTCGTAGTACGACGCCGGCAGCTTCTCGCCCACCGTCGCCACGCAGAACGCGTCGAACGTCATCTTGCGCAGCGTGGGCGTCAGGTCGACGGACGGGTGCGCGAAGCAGGCCTCCACCGATTCGAGCAGCGCCCGGCGCAGCGGCTCCACCTGGGCCGCCTGCCACGCTGGCGTCCAGGGCTGCGCCAGCGGGTCCATGGCGTGCTTGCGCGACCAGTCGTCACCCTGCTCGGCGATGAAGGGCGTGTCGTCCGTGGTGGAGTGGCGGATCTGCTCGCCGATGTTGCCCTTCTCGAACTCCAGCCGCCGCGTCTCCATCACCTCGTGGATGACATCCGCGTCGTTGAGGATGAGCGCGGGGGACGGCCCCAACCACGCCACGGTGACGGGGCCGTACTCGCGCGCATAGCGGGCGCAGACCTCCCAGGGCTGGGTGCCCAGGAAGTCACCCAGGTTGCCCAGCAGGCCCGGCGTCGGCCCGGGCAGGCTCGCCAGGGGCGCGCGGCGGCCGCCGAAGAACAGGTTGAAGAGACCTCGGGAGAGCAGGTTGGGCACGCGCGTCTCCAGGGCTCAGACGGTGATGCCGCAGGGAATCCGGTCGGGACTCAGCACGGTGTAGGGCACCTGGGCGCCCACGTTGCGCGCCGCCACCACGTCGCGCTGGGTGCGCAGGCGCTGCTCGAACCGCTCGCGCAGGGCCTTCACCTCGGGCTCCTGGAAGTACTCCTCCCGCCAGCCTCCCTCGTGGAGCAGGTACTCCTCGTCGTCGCCGAAGCTGGACAGCGCCCGGCCGATGGCGACCTGCCAGAGCGTCTGGGACTTGGAGGGAATCATCTCGGGGATGTCCTCGGCGCGCAGCGTCCCCTTCTGTCGGGGCGGCTCCCTGCGCATGCACAGGGGCGCGTTGGGTACGAAGGCGTAGTGTTCGTATTGCAGGTAGTTCACCGCCGCGTGCTGCACGCTGACGGTGAAGACGACGGTGGTGAGGATGTCGACCAGGTCGTCGACGCGCGACAGCTCCCGGCACGGCAGCTTGTCCACCGGCAGCCCGTGCTCGGTGAGGTCCTTCCACCAGTGCTGCATCTCGGTGTCGCCCTCGAGGTCGGCGTCGGTCGGGTAGAAGTACCGGAGGACCCCACCGACGTATTCCTCCAGAGCATCCCACAAGGGCAGCGCGTCGTCGCGGTAGGGGTAGTACGGGAGCACCGCCGGGTCCAGCACACCCCGGCGCTCGAGGTCCTGACGGGGCCGGTTGTCCGTGAGCTTCCAGCGCTGGTAGCCCTTCTTGCCCAGCTGCAGGTGTCCCTTGTCGGGGCCGCCCGTGGCGATGAAGTCGTCGAACACCCCGCCCGCGGCGAGCAGCCCCTTTCGTGCGCCCTCGTTGATGGCGAGCGTGTAGCGGAAGTGCCGGCGCAGGAGCTTGTAGACGGGGTGCGGGTCCGGGAGGTTGCGCATCGTCGCCATCACGAAGGGCTCCGCCACGAAGTGCGTGCGCAGGGCGTGCGCCACCATCTGGTGCGTGTTGCCCTCGCTGCAGCGCAGGTAGATCTTCGCCGCGAGCCAGTCGTACGTGTCGTCGTTCGGCGTGAAGACGGGGTCCCTCCCGCCGTCGCGCCCCAACTGGATGGCCAGGGGCCTGAGCTGCCGCAGGTCATCCAGGTACAAGAGGCACCGCGCCGCGGGCGCCCACCGGCGCTCCTCCACGCCGTCCTCGTCGACCTTCCGGTACATCGGGATGTCCTCGAGGATGTCGAAGTCGAGCAGGAAGATGCGCTTGGAATCCAGCGCCCGGGCCAGCGTGGTGTCGGGGGACAGGATGCCCTTCACGTCCTCATCCGTCAGCGGCATGCCCGGGGGCAGCTGGGGGATGAGGGTGATGTGGAGCGGGTTGATGCCCTGCACGGCCTGACGCGCGAACTCCAGGTCGTCCTGCCAGCGCGGGGCGAGCCGGGGCACCTCCAGGCCCTTGAAGAAGTCGAAGATGTCCACCAGCCCGTTCCAGGCCTTGGACAGCAGGGGCAGGTGCAGCTTGATGGCGGCCAGCGTCCTGGCGATGACCACCTCGTAGCTGCCCTCCGTCAGCCCCCGGTACAGCTCGTCCTTCGGCAGGGGCCGTGACTCGCTGAGGTCCAGCGCGCCCGGAAGCCCCTCGGTCGCCTCCGCCGGACGCCACGGGTACATGCGCCTGCGCGCCTCCAGCAGCTCCCGCCTCGCCGCGGTCTCCCGCTCACAGCCCGCATGGCGCGCGAGCTTCGCGGTGCCCTCCAGCACGTCCACCGTGGCCCCACCCCGCACCCAGCGGAAGAAGGGGAAGCTCCACTGCCGCTCCCCGGCCGTCACCCACGCGTGGTCCAAGAGCCAGTCCGCCGCGATGCCTCCGGTGTTGCCGAAGCGCAGCAGCACGAGCTCCCCCACGTCGTCCGGGGCCTGCACGGAATAGACATCCTCCGCGCCCGCCTCGAAGTCGTTGTGGAAGGGCTTGTCCAGCACGTGCGGGCCACTCTCACCTCGCGTGCCCACCAGGACGACGGAGATGTTCGCATCGGTTCCCGCGCCGAGCTTCGTGCTCGTCCGAATCCTGAGCTTGTACTCGACAGTCATGAACTCCCCTATGGAACGGGTAGGACCGTAGGACGCGTAAAGCAGGAGCTCAAGCAGTGGTACCCTCCCTGGAGAACGAAACCGGCGTCGCGCAGCGCACGGATGGTCCTGGGCGTGTGGCGAGTGGGCGTGCGAGCGACTCCCGGAGAGGTCGGGCTGATGACAGACACGTGGCCTCGTGGGCCCGTGACATGGGGATGGGGATGATGTTCGCGGTGCTGCGCCGATGGATGGGTTCTCTCGGATTCAAGGGACGCGAGAGCCCACGCAACGAAGTGCTCGACGCCCAGGAGCTGTCCCGGTGGTACGCGGGGCTGGCGCTCGAGGAGCGTCTGGCCATCAGCCGGGAGCTGGGCCCGCGCGTGCGCGCGAGCCGTCCCGCGCGGGATGAGGCCGCGCTCCCGGCGGTCGCCGTGGGGCGTCTGGTGTTCGAGCAGGAGGGGCCCGGCGGTCCCAAGGCCCTGCACCACATCAAGGTGGAGCTGTGGGATCGGGACTTCGGCTCGCCGGATGACTTCCTGGGCGAGGGCTTCACGGACCCGGAGGGGTATTTCCGTGTGCGTTATGACCCGGCCGACGCGGGCGAAGGGGACCTGCCGGACCTGGAGGTGCGTTTCTTCGAGCCCCAGCACAGCTTCCGTCCGGATGGGCAGGTGGTGGAGACGTGGCGGCGCATCGGCTCGGAGAAAGGGCCGGATGACCATGGTGGGCTCCACCACGACTTCGGCACGCTGAAGCTGCCGTACTGGGAATACGACACCTCCACGCCGCTGGCGCGGCTGCTCGTCACGGAGGAGGGCACGCCGCCCACGGCGTACGCGCCGGGCCGCGCGCTGGCGATGCTCAAGGCGGTGGCGCCCATCGAGCTCGTCAAGCGACGCCACCTGCTCCAGGGGAAGCTGGGACAGGCGCCGGGGCTGGACAAAATCCAGGCGGACTACCCGGAGGCGATGACGGTGCGGATGGAGCGCGAGTCACCGGGCTCCACGCGCACGGATGCGTTCTTCGGTGAGCGATTGCTCAACGGCATGTTCTCCACGCTCATGGATGGAGACCCGGAGGCGCCGGGGGACAGGGCGGCCTTCCGGCTGTACTTCCCATGGAACGCGTACGAGCAGGATGGCGAGCACTGCCTCCCCGACGTGGACGTGCGTCTGCGATTGGAGGAGGGGCGGCTTCTGCCCACGCGCATCATCCTGGGCATGCGTGAGCCGGGCGTGAAGCAGGCGGGCGCGCCGGTGACGCGGCGGAGCTACACGCCCGCGGATGGCCCGGGCTGGGAGGCCGCGAAGCGGATGGCGCGGGTGAGCGCGACGCTGGAGACGGAGCTGGGCAACCACCTGGGCCAGTGCCACTTCAACGTGGAGCAGTACGCCATCGCCGCGCATCGCAACCTGCGGCGCAGCCCGCTGCGCTGGCTCTTGATGCCGCACCTGCGGGAGGTGGTGCTCATCAACCACTCCGCCAATGGCTTCCTCGTGGGACCCCGGGGTTACATCACCCGCGCCAGCGCGCTCACCGAGCGGAGCGTGGAGACGCGGCTCCTGCACCTGATGGGCAGCTATGACTGGAAGGGCTTCGCGCCCGCGCCGCCCATCTGCGAGTCACACCGCTACGCCCGCGCGGCGAACCTGTTCTGGCGCTTGCTGGGCGAGCACGTGAGCGCCTTCTTCGCGGAGCATGCCCAGGCGCTCGCGGCCGAGTGGCTCGAGGTGCGGCGCTTCTCGGACGACCTGGTGGCGCACTCGGCCCCCGCCTTCGTGTGCCGCTACCTGCGCGCGACGGTGCCGGGCAAGAGCGCGCCGTGGTTCGTACGCTCCGAGCGCATGGACCTGGACGCGAAGGTCACGGAGCCCGTGGCGAAGGCCGTCAGCCCGGTGACGCTCACGGACACGCCCCAGTCCGGCGAGCTGGAGGCGCTCCAGCAACTGTGCCGCTACGTCATCTTCTTCGCGACCTTCCGCCACGCGTGGGCCAACAACCTCCAGTGGGACGACGCGGGCGAGGTGCTCTACGCGTGCCTGGGCCTGCGCTGGGGCAGGGACGGCGCGCTGTCGACGGAGGCGGACCACGACGTGGCGCCGCCTCCCGAGGAGGCCACGGAGATGCTGTGGATTTCGTGGATGCTGTCCAAGACGAGCTACGGCTACCTGCTGTCGAACGAGGAGGCGGACGTGCATCCGCGCTTCGTGGAGCTGTTGCGCGCGCACGCCGCCGACTTCGCCGCGCTGGGCCTGGACATCCGCACCGTCAGCTCCCGCATCAACATCTGAGCGGGCGCCGACGGGGCGGGTGGCCAGTCCGGCTCACTCGTCGGGGGTGAGCCACTCCATGGTCTCGTCGGACGCGAACTGGACGTAGCCATAGATGGTCATGCGGGCGCCGAACCTCCCGAGCATCACTCCGAATCGGGAGAGGCGACCCATGGCATCGGCGACCCCGTCGGCGAGGGTCCCAGCCCCACCGGCGAGGTTCGACGCCGTGCTGAGGGGACTGGAATCCTCGGTGATGATCTGCGTCCCGACGCCGACCCCCACGCTGGAGAGCCCGAAGCCGAGCGCCAGGAGCCCTCCTCCGGAGCCCACGCTGGCGAGGCCCAGGCCCAGGCCCAGCCAGCGCGTTCCGTGCGCGAATTTGCGATTGAACCGTCGGCGCTCCCGGGCCCGCTCCTTCTGCCGGATGGCGCGCTCCTCCCTCGCTTTCTCCTCCCTGGCGCTGAGCTGATGGGCCGCGCCCTGGAGCTCGAGCACGCGCTCGTCGAACCGCTCGACGTCGAGCGTGAGCCCCCGCATGGATTGCTCCAGCCGCGCCTGTGCGATGGATTGGTCATACACGCTCCGGGTCAGGTCATATGCCCGCCGGGCCAGCGCCAGCGCCGCGGAGGCCTTCCGCTGGCGCTTGGACGACGACGTGTCGCGCTGGACCTGCACCGGCCCCGCCGCCGCCTCTCCGGAGGGCACGGGGACCGAATCGACGCTCGGGCTCGACCCGGCGTACTCGTGCTCGGGGTTGCCCGGCGTGAGCGAGGACGGGCCGTTGCCGCCACCCCCGCCGCCCGAGCCGGGCCCGCCGTCGCCGCCGTGCTCGGGGATGAGGGGGTCGCTGCTCCCGGTGCCCGCGCCGCACCCCCAGGGGATGGAGAAAGGGACGGCAATCCCAGCGCCTCCGGAGACGCCCGGTCCGCTCCAGTCACCGCCGCCCTTCTCGCACAGGCCCGTGGGGTCGGTCACGCTCACCGGGTTGTTCCAGGCGTAGCTGTAGCGGTTGAGGTCCGCGAGCATGAAGGGCGCCTGGACGATGGGGTCGGGGCTGATGAAGCGCCCCACCGACGCGTCGTACATCCGCCCTCGCATGAACGTGAAGCCGCCGTCGTCGCGGCCCTCATGGCCCGTGAAGCCCTGGGTGACCAGGGAGGCGGTGCTGAACAGCGTGGACTGCGTCCAGTCGAGCGGGTCCCTGGGCTGGCCCCAGGCGGTGTAGCTGCGCCGCTCCACCACCGCGCCCGTGTGGTCCGTCACGACCGCTGTCGACCCCAGCTCGTCAGGCAGAAGGAAGTGCTGGGTCGAGGTGACGACGCCGCCCTGGCCGTTGTAGGTGCGCGTCAGCTCCGCGATGGTCTCGGCGCCGACCTTGACCAGGTGCGTGTGCCGCGCCGGCGTCAGCGGCGTGTTCACGTTCCGCTCGCGCCGGTACCACCCGCCGAGAGTGAGTGTCTCCAGCCCGCTCTGGGCGTCGAAGCGGCGCACCCGCTCGCCATCCGCGTCGTAGCCGAACTTCAGCTCGTAGGTGGGCAGGCTGAAGATGGACGTGACGCGGCCGTGGGGGTCATGCGTCAGGGCCGTGTTGATGCCATTGACCGAACGGGCAATCAGCGCGCCGTTGTCGTTGTACCAGAACGCGGTGGTCCCGGCGGTCTGCAGGCGCTCGTCCTGATAGGTGTAGGTGCCGACGTCCGGGCGGTCCAGCAGGTTGCCGAAGGCGTCATAGACGAAGGTCGCGTCCTGGGTGACGGCGCCCTTCTTGGCCTGGGTGCCGAGGAGCTGGTGCTTCGCGTCGTACCGGAAGGACTCGCTCTGGTTGTTGATGGCGTCCAGCCGCTTGCGCAGGTCCAGGGCCTTCGTCCACTCCAGCCGCAGGTCCTGCACCGTGGTGGCGGCGCCCTGGGGTTGGAGGACGGAGCGGATCGACTCGAGCCTCCCCGTGTGCGTATCGAACGTGCGCGTGGTGACGATGCCGTTGCCGAAGAGCGCCTCATGGACGCCGCCGTAGGGGTCCGCCCGGAGCTGCTCCCACAGGGGGAAGCCCACGCTGGCGTTGTCGAAGCCCGTGAGGCGCAGCAGGTTGCCGAAGTCGTCGTACTGCATTCCCACCGTGAGGCCCGTCGGGTATCTCAGGCTCTGGGGCCTGCCGAACGCGTCGTAGAACGTCTGCATCCGGAAGACCTCGCCGTTGAGGGTCCAATCCGTGGCGCTCGGCCTGCCGAACACGTCGTACATGTGGGTCTTCGCGTGTCCGTCGCGGGAGACGGACTGGTGCAGGAAGCCCGGGCGGCTCACGTCGTAGGCCCACGTCGTGCTCCCGCCCCCCGAGTCCACGATGGCGATGGGGCGACCCAGAGCGTCGTACTCGTACTGCAGCGTCTGGCCCTGCGCGTCGATGGAGCTGCGCAGCTGTCCGAGCGGGTCGTAGTCGAAGGTCTGCAACCCCGTCTGCTTCTCGTTCATCGCCAGCCGCCGGTTGTAGAGGTCCAGCACGAACTGGGTCGGGGCGCGCAGGGGCGTCGGTGTGCAGGGCTCCAGCCGGTTCAGGCCCTCGAAGTGGCCGTAGCGGTAGCACATCTGCGTCGCCGTGCCCGGGGCGTCTGGCCTGTGGCCATCCGCCGAGCGCACGACGTTGCCGCGCGTGTCGGACAACAGCCACGTCTGGTTGCCGTCGGGGTCGACCTGCGTCGTCTTCAGGCCCTCGTGAATCCAGCGCGTCGTGATGACGCCCTCGATGTCGCCGGGCGTGGAGCGCTCGATGAGGCGGTTGCGGACGTCATACGTCAGGTGGGTCCACAAGGTGGACTCGCCCGTCTTCACCGGCTGGGAGACGCGCACCAGGCGGCCGCGGTCGTCGTACTGGGCATAGTTGAAGACCTCGTATCCGCCCTTGAAGCCCTTGCTGACGGACTGGACCGGACGGCCCAGCGTGTCGAACGTGGTCTCCGAAATGCCCAGGCCGGGGGCCTCGACGATGACCCTGGGGGGCATGAAGGGCAGGGGCTCATAGGTGATGGACGTGCCCGGCGTCATCGCCGTGTTCTGGCTCCAGACCTGGCTGAACGTCGGACGTCCGAAGCCGTCGAAGTCGCTGATGGACTTCACGCCATCGGGTGAGGTGGAGGAGAGGACCAGCCCCATGCCCGGCTCCCAGCGGCGCGTGGCGGTGTGCCCCAGCCCGTTCGTGAAGGAGATGGGGAAGACGCCGTCCGGGCCATATTGGAGGGTGAGGTTGCGGTCATTGCCCTCGGCGTCCGACACCTGGAGGGCCGTCTCGTTGCCGAACGTGTCGTACCCATGGCGCGTGGTGTAGCGGTACTCGGCCTGGGTGGGCTCCACCGTGACGACGTCGGGCTCGCCCGTGGCGGTGTACGTGGTCTGGACCGTGCGCGTCCTGGCCTCTGGCAGGGCGCCGGGGAGCCGATGGGTGACCTTCTCCTCGAGCACGAGGCCCAGCTGCCAGACGCCGAGCCGGTGGTCGTACTTCAAGTCGGTCTCGTAGCGCGCCCCGGAGCTCACGTCCTCCGAGTAGAAGCGCGTCGGGAAGCCCAGCTCGTCATAGTCGTGATGGATGTTAGGGTCCTGGGCGTCGGGGAACGTGGAGTAGCCCCGCCGGGTGTGCTTCAGCGGGAGGATGCCTTGCAGGGCATCCGCGTGGGCCATGTCCGCGAACTGCGCGGGCGTCAGCGCCGTCCACTCCAGCCCGCCATACGTCCAGAGCCAGGAGTTGAACTGCTCGAAGGCCCGCACCTCCGTGGAGCGCGTCAGGGAGGAGAAGAAGTAGGACGAGCACATGCCCTGGTTGACCAGGTAGCCGCAGGGGCCGAACCATTCGGGGCCGACCTGCCAGTCCGGGTCCCCATGGAAGTCCGCTCGGGGGACGAACGTGTAGCGGTTCTCGGTGAGGACCGCGAGCGCGCCGTCCTGGCTGTCTTTCAGTTTGCGCAGGGAGAGGGATTGGAGCAGCTTGCCGGCATGGGGCGCGACGCGGCCGTTGTGGTTGATGTTCGCGCTGCGCGTCGAATACGTCTCGAGGCGCAGGTCCAGGAAGTCCAGGGGCGGCGCGTCCGGGCCCGTGGCCGCGTCGTTCTTGATGTTGCGGTGCTCGAAGCCCAGGAACTGGTGTCCCTGGAGCAGCTGCTGCGCGTTCTTGTAGAAGTAATCGGTCTTGCGCGAGCCGACCGTCGGAGAGATGCCCGTGGGGGAGAGCAGGCTCGAGACCAGGGGACGGGTGTCGAAGACCCGTCGGCTGTCCACGGCATCCTCCAGTCCGGGGAACGCGACGAAGGCCTCGCGGTAGACGTCCCGGTCGGACATGGGCTTGTAGAGCGCCATCCAGCTCGCGCCGTTGCCGTTGGTGAGGCGCTGCATCAGGTCGGGCACGTCGCCCTGGCGGACGTGGAAGTCGAGCAGCCAGGGGTCGTTGAGCGGGTCGCCGTCGTTGTCGGGGTTGCGGGTGCGCACCAGCACGTCGAGCAGGCCGTCGGCGTTGTAGTCACCGAGCGACAGGCCGCGCTCGTCCATCGACCAGGGCAAGGGCGGCAGCGTCGTCATGCTCCACTCGAGCGTGCCTCCGCCCTGGCGTGGATACTTGATGACCATGGGCTGGGCGTTGCTGTCCGTCGGGACGCCGTTGCGAATCAAGAGCTCGTCGCTGCCGTCGCGGTCCCAGTCGACGAGGTGCGCGGACAGGAACTGCGCATGGAACGAGGTGGCGCCGAGCGTCTGCATCCAGTCATGGCTGCGCACGAAGAAGCCGCCGATGTTGAGCCACACCTCGATGCGCCCCGCCCACGCCGCGCCCACGTCCGGCAGCAGCGTGTCGCTCCCCGGCGTCACGAAGGGGCTCAGCCCGTTGGACTCGAGCGTGGCCTCGGACTCGAAGCGGACCACGTCCGGGAACCCGTCGCCGTTGACGTCACCGACCTTGTCGGCGCCGAAGCCATTGCCCCGGCACAGCGCGCCGTACTGGTCCAGGCAGGCGCGGTTGCCGCCGTTGCCCGCGTGCAGGCGCTGGTAGTAGTCGAACGGCAGGCCCGTGTTGCGCGTGTAGAAGTCCGACTCCTGGGCGTGCCCGCCGAGGCCCGTGTGGAAGATGAGGGCCTGGTAGGTCCTGCCTCGCAACTGCGCCGGGCTGAACCAGGAGCCGTTCTCCCACAGGGGAGGCCAGTCGCCCGGCGGGGAGACCTGGTGGGCGCCGCTGCGGTCATAGCCGCGGATGGTCAGCAGGTTGTCCGTGCCGTCGCCGTCGAAATCCATGACGTGGATCTTGTCCAGGGCGGAGCAGGGGTGCTCCGTCAGCGTCAGCGGCGTGAAGGTGTAGGGATTGAGGTAGCTCCTGTTCTCCAGATAGACCCAGTGGCCCTGATACAGGCTCGAACCCTCCAGGTCCGGGGGCAGCGTCTTGGAGCCGTTCTGGGGGTCGAAGAACCCATGGCGGTCCTCGTTCTCTGCGCACACCATCAGGTCGGAGAGCCCGTCGCCGTTGAAGTCGCCCGGGGCGACCAGCAGAGCGGAGTTGGGGTAGGGGATGTACGCGCCCGCGGTGGCGAAGCCCTGGGGCAGTCCCGGGGTCTGCTTAAGGACCTGGAGCCCCTGGCCGAAGCCCCACTTCAAGGGGAGGTCCGCGTGCTCACCCATGGGCACCAGGACGTCCGTGCGGTCGTCGCCGTCCAGCTCGAAGGTCGTGCTGGAGAGGGCATCTCCGGGCAGCAGGAAGGTGCGGCAGTTCTTGGTGTAATCACAGACCTCGACCGGGGTCTGCGGAATCGGCTGCGGGGCCCTCACGGGGATGCCGGTGTCGACGATGCTCGACTCCTGGGGCGACGGACGGATGGCCCAGAAGCTCCAGTTCTGGGCCTGGTTGCCGCCCTCCCACCAGGGGGCGACCAGGATGTCCGTGGTCCCGTCCTGGTTGCCGTCGAGCTCGAGCAACTGGAAGACGGCCTCGTGGTCCTGCTCGGGGATGCCGTGAACGGGGAAGAGCTTCTGGTCGAAGGCGAAGTCGCCCGCCTTGTCGTCCAGGAGGATGTTCCCGGAGAAGCCCCCGGCCTGCCAGGTGAACTCGGTGGCGCGCTTGCACACCGCGGCGCCGCTCTCCTGGACGCACTCCTGGAGGCTCTGGAGCAGGGAGCGCTTCGTCGTCGACGTGTTGTTGGCGTAGGTGAAGACATACTGTCTCACCAGGCGCTGGCCCTCGGTCGCGATGGCGGAGGGGGCGAAGGTCGAGATGCCCTTGAGCCGGAAGGAGTGACGGTAGCGGGTCATCGAGAAGAAGCCGTTGAAGACCTCGTGCTCCGGCAGGCGCTCGTACTGGAAGGTGACGCGGCGGGTGTTGTTGACGTACCGGATCTCAGTCAACCGGTGGTCCAGGCGCGAGTGCGTGCCCAGCGGGTCGGTGAAGTTGTCGGTGAAGGCATAGTGGTACGTCATCACGTTGCCGTGCGGGTCCCGGACCCGGGTCAGCTTCCATTCGTACGGCAGCTTGATGGGCGCCCCCGTGAGGTCCAGGTCGAAGCTGTAGACGCGGCTCGGGTCGTCCGTGCCGTAGAAGTGGCTGCTGCCGTCCGGCAGCTGCAGCTCGAAGCCGGGCAGCCCGTCGGATGAGGCCTTCGCGAGGACGCGGCTGCCGTCGTCGTTGTACTTGCGGTAGACGCGGCCCACCTTCAGGCTGTTCTTCAAGCCGATGAGCCGCATGCCATCCAGGCAGAGCCAGTCCGCCGGGAACTGGGGTGGGCTCTCGTTCGCCTCGTTCCGGAAGGTGATGGGGTGGAGCGTGGCGTCGTCGCTCATGATGCGGCCACAGCGCTTGATGCTCGAGGTGGCGGCGAGTGAGAACCCCACGCCGAGCTCTCCGTTCTCGGTGTGGCTGCTGTAGTTGACGCTGAGGGAGGGGGACAGGGCCCCGATGCCAGGAGGGACCTGGAGGGGGATGGAGGTCACGGCCTGGCCCGTCGCCGTCACGGCCAGGGCTCCGCCGGTGTTGCCCGTGGGGGCTGTCTGACTCAGGTGCCCATCCGGGCCGTTGGCGCTGGCCGCTCCGACGGCCAGGAGCACGGGTAAGAGGAACAAGGGGTGTCTCATCGAGAAGTCTCCATGCCCCCGGGGGGTGGGGGTGTGGAGATGACGCGCAAGGGGGGCGAACTCCCTCACCCGCCCGCGTCGCTTCGCTCGGCTGTCATCCAGGTGGTGTAGGGTCCTGGGCGCGGGGGGCGACGGACCTGCCTCGATGGACTCAGTGAGTGGGAGACGCCATGTCTGGAGATGCGCCGAACAAGCAAGCCACCGAGTCCCTCGTGGACCGGATGAAGCGACTGGACTCCGTCCTTCCTCCCGAGGGGCAGCCGTACCATGTCCTGGAGGCGCAGAACGAGGCGGGGGCGCGCGCCGGGCTGTGGATGGCCGGCCCCAAGGGAGGCATCCCCGTGTTCCAGAGCCGGGAGACGGCGACCGACGCGCTCCGGTTCGTCCCCTCGCCGCAGGCGCTCGGGCACGACGCGGCCGCGGTGCGCTGGGCGGTGCACACCCTCTCGGACGATGAGTTCCGCACCCTGTTCCTCAACCCGGGCCTGACGCTCTTCGTGGTCCACGCGATGAACGACGCCGGCATCGAAGCCCAGCCCCTGTGAGCTAGGGCGTCAGGGCCCCCGCCTCCAGGGGCGGCAGGGTGAGGACCTGGATGGGCGGGAAGGCGCGGCGCTGCGTGCGCTCCGCGAGCGACAGGGCCCACAGCGGGAAGGTGCGCAGATAGGTGTCGTAGTGGATGCCGCCGGTGCGGTTGTAGACGCCCGCCAGCGGCTCCCGGGGCCAGCGGCCATCGGCGCCCTGCCGCGCGCGCAGCCACGCCACGCCCCGGCGGGTGGCCCTCGAGTCGGCCTCACCGCAGGCGAAGAGCGCCAGGAGCGCCCACGACGTCGTCACCGCGTGTCCGGTGGGGCCGTCCACCCAGCGCCGCTCACTGCAGCCCTGGAGGGTCTCGCTCCAGGAGCCGTCCTCGCGCTGGTGCTCCTCCAGGAAGCGCACGGCCCGGCGCAGCGCCGGGTCTGCTGGCGGAGCCCCCGCGGCCACGAGCGCCGTCACGCCGAACCAGGTGCCGTAGCTGAAGCACACGCCCCATGCCCCCTCCCAGCTGCCGTCCTCGCGCTGGGTGCGCCGCAGGTACGCCAGGCCCCGGGTGATGGCCTGCTCCACGGGCGCCTCCGGCTGGACCTTCTTCCAGGCGACCAGTGCCTGGACACACGAGGACGTGCACTCGACGTGGCTGACGTCCACCATGGTGTTGGCGAACACGTCCGAGGCGTTGATGCGCTCGAGCCAGCGCGGCGCCCGCGTCGGCTCATAGGTGGCCCAGCCTCCGTCGCGGTTCTGCAGCGAGAGGAGGAGCTCCACGGCCTGGGCCAGTCGCTCGCGCGGCACGCGGTTGAGGCCCAGCGGCTCCAGCAGCAAGCACGCCTTCACGGCTTCGGCGGTGCAGTCGCTGATGGGCCAGCCGTGCTCGCGCGTGCTGAAGGGCCAACCGCCGCGGCTCGGGTGGCGGTAGAAGCGCTCGTGGTGAGGCGAGTCCTCGCGCACCTGCTGTGACTCCACGAAGCGGCTCGCGCGCGCGAGCGTCTCGCGGGCGTGGTCCGCGCCCGAGGCCACCAGCGCCTGGATGGCGAACGCGGTGTCCCAGAGCTGGGAGGAGTTGTAGCCGTTGAGCGTCACGCCCTCGGGGGTGCGCTGCAGATAGTCCGGCAGGCGCTCCAGATGGGCGCGCACCTCCGGACCGTCGGGCCGGGCCAGATGCCAGACCACGGTGTCGAGCACCTTGTTGATGGGGGCGATGCAGATGAAGTGCGTGGCCACGTCCTCGCCGCGAATCTGCTCGAGCGACTCCTCCAGCGCGCGGGCCCTCAGGCGCTTGGAGTGCAGCCGCTCATAGAGCCCGAGCACGCGGCTCGCGGCGCGCAGCCAGGGACTGCGCGGGGTGTACGCGTCGGTGTCGGCCACCCGCTGGCGCGCCGCCTTCCAGTCCACGGACTCGTAGGGCACCGGGTACAGCTCGCGCTTGAGCTCGGCCAGCAGGGGCGTCTGCCGCACGCGCGCCTTGCGTCCATAGAGCCAGCCCATGGGCAGGTACACCATGCGGCAGTGGCACCACATCCTGGAGGGATGGAACGGCAGCGCCTTGGGCAGCAGCCACAGCTCCGGTGGGGTGGGGGTGAGCCCCTCGTATTCGTAGAGGCCCAGCAGCGCGAGGATGGCCTTGCCCCAGGAGCCGCTGCCCAGCGGTCCGCCGCGAGGCAGGAGCCAGGCCCGCGCGCGCACGAGGTCCGGGTCGTCGGCTTCGACGCCGAGCAGTCGCTGCGCCACGTAGGTGAGCACCGTCGTGAAGACCCGGCTCGGGGATTCCGGCGAGAGCCCCCAGCCACCGTCCTCGTTCTGGTGGGCTCGGAAGTAGGAGAGCAGCCCGTCTGCCAGCGGCGCGTCGGGCGCCCGCTCCATCGCGTAAAGGCCGATGATGTACAGCGGGCTCAGGAACAGCGGGCCGCTGTAGTCACCCTTCCAGGAGCCATCCGCCTCCTGGGTCCGCATCAGCACCTCGCGCGCCTGTCGCGTCATCTCGCCGCCTCCACCTCCGAGGGCACGCGCGAGCACTCCGCGAAGAGCGCCCGCAGCGCCGAGTCCGAGGCCACCCGCTCCTGCGTGAGCAGCATGAGCCGCAGCACCACCTCCCGGCTGAGCTTCAAGGGCGTGGTGTCGAACACCGCGGGGTTGCCATCCACGAGGTTGAGCGTCGTCACCGCGAAGAACAGGGGATAGAGGCAGAACAGCCGGAGGCCCGGCTCGCTCTGCGGGAGCGCCAGCGTGTACTCGAGCGCCTCGTCCAACGCCCTGCGCGCTATCACCACCAGCTCCGAGTGCAGCGCCATCGCCTGGGCGCGCAGCTCGGGGCGGGCCAGCGTCGCGGGCTCCAGGCCGTGCAGCGCCATCCGGTCCAGCGGCAGCCAGCAGCGCCCCTGGTCCAGGTCCTCGCGCACGTCCTTCAGGATGTTGGTGAGCTGCAGCGCCTCGCCGAACATGATGGCCCTGGAGCGCAGCTGCGCCCGCGCACGCTCGTCGAGGGTGGGGGCGTGCGCGATGAAGAGCTCCGTCAGCATCTCGCCCACCACGCCTGCCACGTAGTAGCAGTAGGCGAGCGTCGTCTGGAGGTCGGGCAACCCCAGCACCGACTCGCCGCCGCCGTGCCTGCGCTGAACCTGGCTCATCCCGTGGGTCATGATGCGCACGCAGCGGCGCAGGGGGGCCTGGGCCCAGGGAGGGAGCGAGGCCAGGGTCTTCAGCACGGAGAAGGTCCCCGCGATGAGCTCCACCTCCGCTTCGGGCGCGTCGGGCAGGAACTCGTCTCCCGCCAGGCGGGCGAAGGCCTGGGCGCGAGCCTCCCAGCCCGGCGCCAGGCGCACCAGGTCCGCCAGCGCGGCGAACAGCTCCTCCTGCCGGGGCCGTTGGATTTCATCCTCCACCGTGTCCGCGATGCGGGTGAGCAGGTAGGCCACCGTGACGACGAGGTCCAGGGGAGGAGGTAGCAAGGGGATGTTCAGCGCGAACGTCCGGGAGACCCGGGGCAGCACCGCTCGGCAGAACGACTCTTCATGGGCGACCATGGTTGCTCCTCTGCGTCGGGCCGGGGCCATGCGCAGTTGTTGCGTCATGGGAGGCCCTTGGGACTTCGATGTGGTGGTGGTGGGCGGCGGCCCCGCGGGGTGCGCGGCGGCGGCGGCGCTCGCCGAACTGGGGCGGTCCGTCCTGCTGGTGGACGCGGGCGTGGACCGGCACCGACAACTGTCGGGGGAGCTCTTGCACCCCACCGCCGTGAGCGCGCTGCGGGAGCTGGGCTTCGGTGACGTCGTCGAAGGCTGGACGTCGCGCCCCGTGCGAGGCTTCGCCGTCTTCTTCGCCGCGCCCGCCCGCACCGTCGTCCTGCCCTATGCGCGGGGCGCCACGGGCATGTCGCTCGAGCACGCCGAGCTCACCGAGCCGCTGCTGCGGGCCGTGGCCCGGCGGCCGGGCGTCACCGTCCAGGCCCGCTCCCGCGTGACGTCGGTGGAGCACAACGACGCGCGCGGTGTCCGGCTGCGCTTCCTCCACGAAGGCGTCGAGCACGCGGTGGGCGCCCGGATGCTGGTGGCCGCGGACGGGCGCGCGTCGCCCGTGCGGCGGATGCTGGGCATCTCCGAGCGCTTCACGCGCATCTCCACCATGCTGGGGCTCACCGTGGACAGCGCCTGCCTGCCGCGTCCCGACCATGGACATCAGTTCGTCGGAGGGCCGCTGTACGCGCTGGCCTATGCCATCCAGCCGGACGTGGCGCGGGTGATGGTGGACCTCCCCCTGGGCAGCACCGCCCAGACCCTGCGGGAGCGCCCGGAATGGCTGGCCACGTTGCCATCCGCGCTGAGCGCGGAGGTCCGACGGGCGCTGGACGCGAGCGCGACACCCCGCATGGCCTCCAACGACGACCGGTTGTCGCGGACGGTGTGGAAGGGGAGCGCCGTGCTCGTGGGCGACGCCGCGTCCTGCTGCCACCCGCTCACCGGGAGCGGCATGGCCTCGTGCTTCGATGACGCGCGAGCGCTCCAGCGGGCGCTGCGCCACCACCCCGAGGACATCCCCCGGGCCCTGGAGCGCTATGCCTGCGAGCGGCGGCCCGCGCAGCGCACCCGCGTCCAGCTCGCCGCGTCGCTCTACGACGCCTGCGCGGGGCAGGACGCGGGCATGCGGGCCCTGCGGCGAGGGCTCCTGCGCTACTGGGAGCACAGCCCGCGAGGTGCCCGCGTCTCCATGTCCCTGCTCTCGTCCGAGGAGTCGCGCATGCGGGTGCTCGCGCGCGAATACCTCTGCGTCGTCGGCCACGCGCTGGTGACGTTGCGGCCGGGGCGGCGGCGGGACGTCCGTGCCCGCGCGGCCGTGCCGCTGCTTCGCTCCGCCGGGCCACCGCTGCGGGGCGCCGTGGCGAGTACGCTGGAGCAGGTGGGAAGTTGGTGGCATCGCCGCGTCCGCCGTTCCGCCTAGGGGCTCGTCCGCGCGGGCAGCGCGCCACCCAGGGCCGCTCGCGCGTCCAGCCGGTAGCTCCGGCCGCGCCAGTCCACGTCGCGTGACACCCTCGCGGACAGCGCCACGCCCGCGCCCAGCAGCGGCAGCACCGCCGGCACCCAGTAGTGTCGGGGGGAGACGCGCGGCCCATGGCAGGCCCGCTGCAGCCGCAGCTGGCTCCACACGGAGAAGCCGATGGGCAGCGCCGCCGCGGCCGCGTGTCCCCAGGCCCGACGACTGACGGCCGCCGCCAGGCCCCCCCACGAAAGCCAACCCATCACCCCGCGCACCCAGTTGGGGCGCGCGAAGCTCCAGGGGAGCCCCGCCTCCGAGAAGAGCACCCAGCGCCGGAAGATGCGCAGGAAGGCCTTCAGCTCCAGGTTCCCCGTGACGATGCGCAGGGGCGCGTGGATGACGCGGTTCTTCCACCCCGCCTCGTGGAGCCTGCGCCCCAGGTACATGTCATCCACGAACTGGCCGGCGGCCGAGCCCACGCCGCCGATGTCCTGGAGCGCCTCCCGACGGAACACCATCAGCTGGCCCATGATGAAGGGCAGGGCGCCGTCGGGCTCCGCCGCGCGCGCCACGGACGCGCCGTACCAGGCATTCACCAGCAGCCCGTAGCCCACGTCCCCCGCGAGGGGTGCCCTGGCCGCCGCGTACACGGGCGCGAACGTGGCGCCCGTCCGCGCGTCCTCCAGCAGCGCGCCCACCAGCGCCGTGAGCACGCCCGGCTCGGGCCGCGTGTCGGAGTCGCTGAAGGCCAAGAGCGTGCCCCGGGCGCGTGACACGCCCAGCTGCATGGCGTTGAGCTTCCCCGTCATCCCCGGCGGCGGCTCTCCCGCCACGAGCAGCTCCACCCGCTTCGCGCGCGTCGGATGACGACCCAGCTCGTCCTGGGTGATGGCGAAGGCGGGGTCCTCGGCGCTGTCGAAGACGAGGAGCACCTCCCACTCGCCCGGGTAGTCCAGGGCGAGCAACGCGCGGACGTTCTCGCGCGCCTCCACATCCAGTCCCCGGATGGGACGGATGAGCGTCACCGACGGTGGCTCGAAGGGGGCGGTGGGGGGCGCGCGGCGCCGTCGCACGCCCGCCATCAGTCCCCGGTGTCCGTGGGCCAGCACGCCCAGCGCCGCCGCTCCCGCCGCCACCCACGCGATGTCCCGTGCGCTCATCGCCTCTCCCCCCGTCCCCTCGCTCCGGGCGCCCACCAGTTCCAGTCCCCCATCAGCCGCATCATCGCGGGGACGATGAGCACCCGGACCAGCGTGGCATCCAGCGCCACGGCGATGGCCATGCCCAACCCCATCGCCTTCACCACCACCACCGAGGCCAGCGCGAACGCCGCGAAGACGGCCACCATGATGGCCGCCGCGCTGGTGATGAGCCCACCGGTGCGCTCCAGGCCCTCGGCCACCGCGTGGGTGTTGTCACCCGTGCGCAGCCACTCCTCGCGGATGCGGCTGAGCAGCAGCACCTCGTAGTCCATGGACAGCCCGAACAAGGCGCAGAACAACAGGATGGGCAGCGACGGCTCGATGGGCCCGGGCTCGAAGCGCAGGAGCCGGTGCAGGTGCCCCTCCTGGAATATCCACACCAGCGCGCCGAACGAGCCCGCCAGCGACAGCAGGTTCATCAGCAGCGCCTTGAGCGGCAGCACGACGGAGCGCAGCAGCACGAAGAGCACGATGCACGTCATCCCCATCACGAAGCCCACCGCGGCCGGCGTGTTCTCCTTGAGGAACTCCGTCGCGTCCACGTCCGTGGCCGTCTGTCCGCCCACGAGGAGCGTCCCGTCCCCCACCGTGCGCTCCTGGCGCAGCGCCCGGACCAGCTCGCGCGCCTGGTGGCTGCTGGGCGGCGCGGACGTGAGCACCTGGAGCACGGCGACGCTGCCCGCGCGGTACGCCTCGCGAGCGGCGCGCACCTCGGCGGGCAGCAGCTCCGGGGGCGCGGCGGCCATCTGCTGATAGGTGGCCTTGTCCAGGCCGGGCGACAGGTCCACCGCGCTCTCCACGCCCACCACGCCGGGCAGCGCGGCCATGCGCCGGCTCGCGTCGAAGAGGGCGGCGCTTCGCTCGGGCGTGAGCGCATCCCCGGAAGGGAACTCCACCGCCACCAGCACGCGCGTGGCGGCCTCGCGTGGGAACAGCCGCGCCAGCGTCTGCGCGCCCTGCCGGGCCTCGGTGCCAGGAGGCAGCGCGGTGATGTCCGTCGCGGCCAGCTCCAGACGTCGGAAGGGCAACCCCATGGCGAGCAGCAGCGCGAGCGTGGGCAGCAGCACCAGCCACGGATGCTTCATCACCCAGGTGGCCAGCGCGTGCCACACGCCGACGGGCCCCGTGCCGCGCCCGAAGGGCAGCCGCCCCTTGTCCACCCGGGGCCCCAGCCAGGACAAGAGCGCGGGCAGCACGGTGAGCGCGAAGAGCACCGCGAAGGCCACGACGAGCGCGCCGCCCAGGCCCATGGCGCTCAGGTACGAGCCGTGGAAGAAGAGCAGCCCCGCCAGGCCCACCGTGACGGCCAGGCCCGAGAACGCCACCGCGCGCCCGGCCGTGTCCAGCGTGCGCACCAGCGCGGCCTGCGTCGACAGCCCCTCGGCGAGCTCGCCCCGGAAGCGGCTCACGATGAAGAGCGAGTAGTCGATGGCCACGCCCAGCCCGATGAGCGACACCACGTTGAGCGTGTACTGCGCCATGTTCGTGACGCGCGAGAGCAGCAGCACCCCCGCCACGCCGCAGAGCACCGCGAGCCCGCCCACCACCAGCGGCAGCATCGCGGCCACCACCGTGCGGAACACCCACAGGAGCACCAGCAGCGCCAGCGGGAACGAGATGAGCTCCGCGCGCAGCAGGTCGTGCTCCAGCAGTTGGTTGAGCGCGGCGAGGAAGGCCACCTTGCCCGTCAGCGTCGTCTCCAGCCGCGGGTCATCCAGGGCCGCGCGCACGGTGGGGAACGCGGCCACGGCCTCGCGCTCCCCGCCCTTCAAGCGCACCAGCGCCAGCACGTCGTGCCCCGTGGCCGACACGAAGCGCGCGCCCAGCGCCTCGGGCGCGCCCACCGGGGACACCACCGACTCCACCTCCGGCAGCCGCCGCACGCGCTCGAGCACGTCCGTCATCGCCTGGGTGAAGCGCGGCTGCTTCGCCGTCCAGGTGTCGTGGTGGAAGATGACGGCCAGCGTCTGGTCCGTGGAGCCCGCCGTGGCGGGCCGGGCCAGGGCCTCGGCGCGCGCGGCCTCGATGCCGTCGATGGTGCCCGTGGTGAGGTGACCGCCTCGGCTCAGCACCCCGATGGCCGCGAGCAGGAACACGACAGCGCCCACCAGCACCGCCCGCCGGTGCCGATGCACGCCCAGGGCGAGCCGGGCGAACAGGGAGGGGGACGTCGTCTCCGCGCTCATGGGGGCGAGGGGACCTGGAGGGAGGCGAGGATTTCGCGCGCCGTCTCCACCTTGATGTTGCCGCGCTCCATCAGCAGCCGGACCACCTTCTCCACGTCCGCGCCGCGAGCGCCCGCCGTCACCGCGACGCACCGGGCGTGCATGGCCATGTGGCCCTTCTGGATGCCCACCGAGCCCAGCGCGCGCACCGCCGCCAGGTTCTGTGCCAGGCCCACCGCCGCGAACACCATGGCCAGCTCGCGCACGGTGCTCACGCCCAGCAGCTTCAGCCCCAGCTGCGCGCCGGGGTGCACCTTGATGGGGCCCCCCACCAGGCCCAGCGCCAGCGGCAGCTCGATGCGGCCCACCAGGTGCCCATCCTCCATCGTCCAGTTCGTCAGGGGCCCGTAGTGGCCCTCCCGGCATGCATAGGCGTGCGCGCCGGCTTCGATGGCGCGCCAGTCCTGCCCCGTGGCGATGGCCACCGCGTCGATGCCGTTCATCACGCCCTTGTTGTGCGTCGCGGCGCGGTAGGGGTCGGCCCGGGCGAAGCGACCCGCCTGGAGGATGCCCTCCGCGATGTCCTCGCCGGACATGCCCAGCCCCGACAGCGACGCCACGGGGAGGCGGCAGGAGGCCCGCGCCAGTCGCTGGTCGGCGAGGTTGGAGAGGATGCGCAGATACACCCGTCCCCCCGTGAGCTGCTCGACGAGCGGCGCGATGCCCTCCGCCATGGTGTTGATGAGGTTGGCGCCCATGGCCTCCTGGGTGTCCACCAGCAGGTGGACGATGAGGAGCGGCTCCGCGTGGGGGCCCTCGGGCGCGGGGAGGATGCGGACCTGCAGGTCACACGCGCCACCGCCGCGCTTCACGAGCGAGGGATGGAAGCTGTTGGCGAGCGCGAGCAGCTGCTCCCTCCCCGCGAGCAGCCGGGCACGAGCGAGCTCCGGGTCGCCGTAGCCGGTCAGCTGCACCTGGCCAATCATCATCGAGGTGTTCGCCTCGGCGAGGAACCCGCCTGCGTCGCGCACCAGCTTCGAGGCGAGGGATACCGCGGCGATGACGGACGGCTCCTCCACGACCATGGGCACCAGGTGGTCGCGCCCGTTGACGGTGAGGTTCAGCCCCAGGCCCAGGGGCAGGGCGAACACGCCGACGGCGTTCTCGATCATCTGGTTGACGACGTCGAGGTGCGGCGCGTCCAGCGCGCACAGCACGCGCAGCTCCTCGGGCGTGAGGTCTCCGCGCAGCGCCAGCTCGCGCCAGCGCTCCTCCATGCTGCGTTGGTGGAAGCCCGGCAGGCGAGAAGACCGCGTCGCCGATGGCACCTGCACCGACTCGTCGTTGACTTCCCCCATGCCCCCCCCTGTGGCTCCGGCCATCGAGCACCATGGGAACTGGTGACGACCGGAGCGGTTGGGCAGGGCACCCAGTCCTTGGGGCCGCGTGGAATCCGGCAGTGGACTTGCGTGGCGAGGGCGATGCCGCGCCCGTCGCCCGCCTGCCCCTCCTCATGGGGCGATGGCCGTGCTCAGTGGGCGAGCATCAGCCACACTCCCACGGCCACCATCCATCCGAACACGAGCGCCTCCACCGCGCGCTGGAGGAGCCCTCGCACCGGGGAGTCGAAGGACAGGCCCACCATGCCGAGCAGCACGAGCTTGCCCAGCGCGCCCGTCACCGGGGAGAGCGAGGTGAGCGCCGGCACGTCCTCGAACACGCGCTCCATTTCGATGAGGCCGCCGCCCGCGCCGAAGTAGCCCAGGCCCGCTACCAGGTTGTGCATCTGGTTCTTCCACGTGCCCCAGAACGGCGCGCCCGCGTCACAAGGGAACACGGCGGCGCCCACGTAGCTGACGCCCAGCAGCGACAGCAGCACGGCCCCGGTGCCCCCCTCGCCCTGGGCGGTGAGGTACGCGTGGAGCAGGGCGCAGAAACCCAGGACGGCCAGGCCCGCGGGCGCGAAGCCGAGCCACCCCGCGCGGGCGGCCCCCGGGGCGCCCGTCTCACCCAGCTCGCTGATGGTGTTCCTCACGTGGCTGTAGCCGGGCCTGTTCCGCGCGAACCAGAAGGGCGGCAGGACGCCGAGAGCCACGACGAGCAACGCGCTGGGGAGAATCCACGGGACCATTGAAGGAGTATCAAGGCGGCGGCGTCCCGGACGAAAGCCGGCGGGGGTAGACCGGTGCCTGGGGCGTTGTCAGATTGCGCGGGAACCTCATCGAGCGGAGGGCGTCATGGCGCACCGCAGTCGTCTCTCGGGCCTCATCATCGATTGCGAGACGGGGGAGCTGCTCTCCGCCGCCACCTTCTGGAGCCAGGCGCTGGGGCTCCCGGTGGGGGGCACGAAGTCGGGGAGACCTCCGAGTACGTGGGCCTCGAGGGCACTGCCGCGGGGCTGAGCGTCGGGCTGCAGCGGGTCACCCACCCCTCCCGTGTCCACCTGGACATCGAGGCGGATGACCAGGACGCCGAGGCCGCGCGCCTGGAGGCCTTGGGAGCGAAGCGCATCGGCTGGGTGAAGCGCTGGTGGGTCATGGAGGCGCCCACGGGCCATCGCTTCTGCATCGTGAAGATGGACAAACCCGACGAAGGTCCGCCGCCGAACGCCTGGACGTGAGGCGGGCTAGCGTCCTTCGTGGAGCCGCGCCCGGAGGCGCCGGAGCCCCTCGTCGATGCGCTCCACCGTCACGCCGCCGTAGCCCAGCACCCAGCCATGGCGGGTGGGGGCTCCCATGAAGTAGCGCGAGAGCGACTCCACGCCGACGCCCGCCGCGTGAGCCCTGGCGGTGAGCTCCTTCTCCAGCCGCGCGCCGCCCCGCGTGAAGGTGGCGCACAGGTGCAGACCGGCGACGGAGGGGAGCAGCTCGAGCGTGTCCGCGAAGTGGCGCGCGAGGCCCTCGGCCAGTCGGGTGTGTCGCTGCTCGTACTCGCGCCGCGTCTTGCGCAGGTGCCTTGCCAGCGCGCCCGTGTCGATGAAGCGCGCGAGCGCCCCCTGCGCGGGGAGCTGGCTGTGCCAGTCCGTCACCTGCTTGGCCAGCCGCAGCTCCCGCCGGAGCGAGGGCGGCGCGACGAGGAAGCCCAGCCGCAGCGAGGGCAGCAGCACCTTGGAGAACGAGCCGACGTAGAGCACCCGGCCCGAGCGGTCCAGGCCGTGGAGCGTCTCCAGCGGACGGCCGCCGAAGCGGAACTCGCTGTCGTAGTCATCCTCGATGACCACCGCGTCGCGGCGCCGGGCCCAGTCGAGCAGCGCCTTGCGCCGCGCCGGGGACATGACGATGCCCAGCGGGAACTGGTGGGACGGGGTGACGTAGACGGCGCGCGTGTCGTCCGGCAGGCGGCTCACGTCGAGCCCCTCCGCGTCCACGGGTACCGGCACCACGCTCGCGCCGAGCGACTGGAACAACGCGCGCGCGGGCGGATAGCCGGGCTCCTCCATGGCGACGCAATCCCCGGGCTCGAGCAGCACCCGGCCGACCAGGTCCAGGGCCTGCTGCGCGCCGTGGGTGATGAGCACGTCGGACGCGTCCGCGGTGACGCCTCGCGAGACACCCACGTGGCGGGCCACCGCCTCGCGCAGCTCCGGATGGCCGGCCGGGTCCGCGTACGCGGGGCCCGCCGCGGAGGCGCGCCACTGTCGGGCCATGAGCCGGCGCCAGGCGTCGAAGGGGAACAGCGACGCATCCGGATAGCCCACCCGGAAGTCGTACGGCGTCTCGGGGACGGGCACGGGGGGCGCGGGCAGTCCGCGCCAGACCGCGCGAGGCCGCAACTCCACGCCTTGGGAGGCCCTCGCGCGCGCGCCGCGCTCCCGAGGTGCGTTCTGGATGAAGCTCCCGGCGCGACCCCGGCTCACGAGCAGGCCCTCCGCCATCAACCACTCGTAGGCCACGCTCACCGTGTTGCGGGAGATGCCCAGCCGCCGGGCCAGCTCCCGCGAGGGGGGCACCTGCTCACCGTCCCGCAGCCGTCCGTCGAGGACCCGCGCTCGCAGGCCCCGGTAGACCTGCCCCGCGAGGTCCCTGCGCTCCGTCAGGTCGACATGCAGGTCCATGGCCCAGACCTACCACGGATTGGCCCAACGAGATTCGTCGGTCCTGGCACCGTGAGAGGGCCAGGGACGGGGCACCCTGTCGGCACTTCCTCAAGGAGACCGCATGAGCCCCACGCCTTCGTCCTCGTACGCCTCGCAGCCGGTCCACGCCGAGCGCATGCCCTGGATTCCCATGACCTCCCCGGGCCTCTCCTTCAAGCCGCTGCGCTTCTTCAAGGACGGCGCGGGCTGGATGTACCTCTTTCGCCTGGAGCCCGGCACCGTCATCCCCCCGCACCGCCACACCGGCGAGTCGCACGCCTTCAACCTCTCCGGCTCCCGCGAGCTGCTGGACACGGGCGAGGTGATTGGCCCGGGGGGCTACGTCTACGAGCCGGCCGGCAACGTCGACAGCTGGCGGGTGACGGGCCCCGAGCCGCTCGTGCTGCTCATCCACACGCGCGGCGGCGTGGAGTACCTGACGGCGGACGGCCAGGTCTCGCGGCACGTCACGCCCGCGGACCGGCTGGAGTCCTACCGCCAGTGGTGCGAGGCGAACGGCCAGCCGTTCCTGGCCACCCTGGAGTGACTGGGGGCCCTGTCAGTGCCGCAGGTGGGCCTGCACCGTGTCCACCACCTCGCCGCCGTCGCCGTTGAAGACGAGCTTCGTCATGGCCAGCGCGAAGCCCGCCGCCTGCTTGATGGTGACGCGAGGCGGGAGCGAGAGCGCGTGCGGGTCCGTGACCACGTCGACCAGCGCTGGCCCCGGGTGGGCGAGCGCGCGCTCGAAGGCGCCCCGGAGGTCCTCGGGCGCCTCCACGCGCTGGCCCATGACGCCCACCGCCTCCGCCAGCTTCGCGAAGTTGGGGTTCACCAGGTCCGTCTGCGTGTCCGGGTAGCCCGACACCTGCATCTCCAGCTTCACCATGCCCAGCGAGCTGTTGTTGAAGATGACGACCTTCACCGGCAGCTCGTACTGCGCCAGCGTGAGGAAGTCCCCCATCAGCATCGCGAAGCCGCCGTCGCCGGACATGGAGATGACCTGCCGGCCCGGGTACAGGAGCTGCGCGCCGATGGCCTGGGGCAGCGCGTTGGCCATGGAGCCGTGGGTGAAGGAGCCGATGATGCGCCGCTCGGCCGTGGCGTGGAGGTAGCGCGCCGACCACACGTTGCACATGCCCGTGTCCACGGTGAAGACGGCGTCCTCGGCGGCCACCTCGTCCAGCACCGACGCCACCAGCTCCGGATGCAGCGGGCGGTGCGAGCCGACGTTGCGCACGTGCGTGTCCAGCTTGCGCCGCGCCTTGGCCAGCTCCTCCAGCGCGCTCTCGAGATGCCGCCGGTCCTCCTTCTGCTCCAGGCGGGGCAGCAGCGCGCGCAGCGTCTCGCGCACGTCGCCGCAGACGCCCAGGTCCAACCGCGAGCGGCGCCCCAGGTGCTCCGGCCGCACGTCGACCTGGGCAATCTGGGGTTTGACGGGCATGAACGCGTCGTAGGGGAAGTCGGTGCCCAGCAGCAGCAGGACGTCGCAGGCGTGCATGGCCTCGTACGCGGCGCCGAAGCCGAGCAGGCCCGTCATGCCCACGTCGTAGGGGTTGTCGTAGGCCACCCACTCCTTGCCCCGGTACGCGTGGCCCACGGGCGACTGGAGCCGCTTCGCCAGCGCGAGCACCTCCGCGTGGGCGCCCCGGCAGCCGCTGCCGCAGAACACCGTCACGCGCGAGGCGGAGTTGAGCAGCTCGGCGAGCCGGTCCAGCTCCGCGTCGGCCGGGCGCACCACGGGGCGCTCGGTGGCGAAGGTGGAGGGCACGTCCTCGCCGGCCTCGAGCGCGGCCACGTCCCCGGGCACCACCACCGCGGACACGCCGCCCTTCGCGAGCGCCGTCTGCGCGGCGAGCCGGAACAGGCGCGGGGCCTGCTTGGGGTTGGCCACCATCTCGCAGAAGTGGCTGCACTCGCGGAAGAGCAGCTCCGGGTGCGTCTCCTGGAAGTAGGACGTGCCGATCTGCTCGCTGGGGATGTGCGAGACGAGCGCGAGCACGGGCGCGTAGCTGCGGTGCGCGTCGTAGAGGCCATTGATGAGGTGCAGGTGGCCCGGGCCGCAGCTGCCCGCGCACACCGCCAGCTTGCCGCTCAGCTGCGCCTCGGCGGACGCGGCGAAGGCCCCCGCCTCCTCGTGGCGCACGTGGACCCACCGCAGCTTCCCGTCGCTGCGCCGCACGGCGTCGGTGATGGGGTTGAGGCTGTCGCCCACGACGCCGTAGATGCGCTCGGCCCCCGCCTCGATGAGCACACGAACGAGCGCTTCCGCCACGGTGAGAGAGCTCATGGGCTCAAAGCTGGGCGGGGTGACAGCGGGGGACAACCCAGGGGAGCGGGGTGACGGGCGCTCCCGTGGGTGTGGGGCGTGGGAGCGTGCTCCCTCTCGCCGGTGACGCGGGGGGCTACTCGAAACAGCTGTTCGCGATCTCGCGCAGCTCGACGATGCCCCAGTCGCTCATGGGACACATGTGGGCATATTCGAGCGCCTCGTCGCGGCTCTTGCAGTTGAGCAGGAAGAAGCCGCCGATGATCTCCTTCGACTCGGTGAAGGGGCCATCGCTCACGGTCCGCCGCCCATTGATGCTCTCGATGCGGATGGCGTTGTCGTCCGGCTTGAGGGCCTCTCCGGCGACGAGCACGCCCTTGTCCTGGAGCGTCTTCTGGAAGGCCATCATCCGTGCGTAGGCCTTCTGGCCCTCCTCGAGCGGCCGCTCCTGTCGCTTCCCGGGTGCCTCCATCATCAGCAGCATGAAAGACATCGCGCTCCCTCCTTTTTGGGGACGGCGATACTACGACGCGGCCGTGACACGCCGTCGAGGGGGCCCGGGTGGGAGTTGCTCGGTCCTGGTCGCTCGCGAGCCAACGCCACGGTGTGATTTCCGCGCGGATGGACGGGCGCGCGCGGCGTGTCCGCTTTCCGACGGCTGTGGAATGCGCTCCGCACCATGGGTGAGGGTTGACCGCGCGCTTCGGAGAGGGGAGCTTGCGGTGCGATGAGCGCCGGCCCCGACCTGTTCTCCGCCTCCGTGGATGTGAACCGCTTCGCGCCGCTCGCCGAGCGGATGCGGCCGCGCACGCCCGACGAGTTCATCGGGCAGGCGCACCTGCTGGGCCCCGGAGGTCCGCTGCGCGGGCTGATGGAGCGCAAGCAGCTGGTGTCCTCCCTCTTCTGGGGGCCGCCCGGGGTGGGCAAGACGACGCTGGCGCGGATGCTGGCGGCCAACGTCGACGCGGAGCTGGTCATCCTGTCGGCCGTGTCGGACGGAATCCCGCGCATCCGCGAGGTGGTGGCCGAGGCCGAGCGCGCGCGCAACCAGTACTCGCGCCGCACGGTGCTCTTCGTGGACGAAATCCACCGCTGGGCGAAGAACGTCCAGGAGCAGGCGCTGCCCCACGTGGAGAGCGGGCTGTTCATCCTGCTGGGCGCCACGACGGAGAACGTCAGCTTCGAGGTGCGGCCCGCGCTCGTCAGCCGGTGTCGCGTCTTCCAGCTCCAGGAGCTGACGCTCGCGGACATCCAGGGCGCGCTGCGCCGGGCGCTCACCGACGAGAAGCGCGGGCTGGGCAAGCGCCGGCTGACGGTGGGGGAGGAGGCCCTGGCGCTGCTCGCGCGGGGCGGCGCGGGGGACGTGCGCAAGGCGCTGGGCGCGCTGGAGATGGCGGCGGGGCTGACGGCCGACGGCGGCGAAATCACCGTGGACGTCGCGCGCGAGTCGGTGGGCGTGGGCCTGTCGCGCCACGACAAGGACGGGGACCAGCACTTCGACCTGCTCAGCGCGCTGCAGAAGTCCTGTCGGGGCTCCAACGCGCAGGGCGCCATCTTCTGGGCGGCGAAGCTCTTGCAGACCGGCGACGTGGTGTCGCTGTGGCGCAGGCTCAAGGTCATCGCGGTGGAGGACGTGGGCATGGCCATGCCGGAGGCCATCACCATCGTCCGCGCGTGCGAGGAGGGCTTCCACTCCACGGGCATGCCGGAGGGCCGGCTGTTCGTCGCGCACGCCGTCATCACCCTGGCCACGGCGCGCAAGAGCAACCGCGCCTATGCCGCCATGAACGCGGCGCTGGAGGCGCTGGAGGCGAACCCCAACGTCGGGCCGCCGTTGAACCTGCGCAACGCGCCCACGGACCTGCTCAAGGAGCTGGGGCACGGCAAGGGCTACCAGCCGCCGTGGGACTTCAAGGACCACTACGCGCCGGGACAGACGTACCTGCCCCCGCCGCTGGAGCGCGCCGTGTTCTACCGCCCGAGCAAGGAGGGCTACGAGGCGGAGGTCCACGAGCGCATGACGCACTGGTGGCGCGAGGACAAGGCGAGCAAGGGCGAGTAGGGCGCTCCGGCCCATGTGGGCCTCCCCCTCCACCCAGGCGACATCCTCGTCGTCGGCCGACACGCGACGTGCGCATCGACCTTGCATCGTGAAGCGGGGGTGCTCTAGTCCGGCGCCGTGACGTCCCCCGAGAGACACCGCGCCATCGAAGCCGTGTGGCGGATTGAATCCGCGCGCCTCATCGCGGGCCTGACGCGCATGGTGCGCGACGTCGGGCTCGCGGAGGAGCTCGCGCAGGATGCCCTGGTCGCGGCGATGGAGCGCTGGCCCGACAGCGGCATCCCGGACAACCCGGGCGCGTGGCTGATGGCGACCGCCAAGCGCCGCGCCATCGACGAGCTGCGCCGGGGCAAGCGCGTCGAGCGCAAGCACGAGGAGCTGGGACACGAGCTCGAGTCCGACCAGGCCCACGGGCAGCCGGACCTGGACACGGCGCTCGACAACGACGTGGGCGATGACCTGCTGCGGCTGATGTTCATCGCCTGCCACCCCATCCTCTCCACGGAGGCGCGCGTCGCGCTCACGCTCCGGCTGCTCGGTGGGTTGACGACGGAGGAGATCGCCCGCGCGTTCCTGGTGCCCGGGCCCACCGTCGCGCAGCGCATCGTGCGCGCCAAGCGCACGCTGTCCGAGGAGAAGGTGCCCTTCGAGCTGCCCCACGGCGAGGCGCTCGCGGCGCGGCTGTCGTCGGTCCTGGAGGTCATCTACCTCATCTTCAACGAGGGCTACTCGGCGACGGCGGGCGATGACTGGATGCGGCCGGAGCTGTGCGCGGACGCGCTGCGGCTGGGGCGCATCCTCGCCGAGCTGGCGCCCCTGGAGCCGGAGGTGCACGGCCTGGTCGCGCTGATGGAGATCCAGGCGTCGCGCTCGCGGGCGCGCGTGGGCCCCTCCGGGGAGCCGGTGCTGCTGCTCGAGCAGAACCGGGGCCTGTGGGACCAGCTGCTGATTCGCCGCGGGCTCGCGGCGCTGGAGCGGGCGGAGAAGCTGGGCGGCGCGCAGGGCCGGTACGCGCTGCAGGCCGCGCTCGCCGCCTGCCACGCGCGGGCACGCACGGCGGAGGAGACGGACTGGGCGCGCATCGCGTCGCTGTATGGCGTGCTGGTGCGGCTGTCGCCCTCGCCGGTGGTGGAGCTCAACCGCGCGGTGGCCCTGTCCATGGCCTATGGCCCCGCGGCGGGCCTGGCGGTGGTCGACACGCTGACGTCGGAGCCCACGCTCGCGAACTACCACCTGCTGCCGAGCGTGCGCGGAGACCTGCTGCGCAAGCTGGGGCGCTTCGACGAGGCACGCAAGGAGTTCGAGCGGGCGGCCTCGCTGACCCGGAATGCCCGCGAGCAGGCGCTGCTCCTGGAGCGCGCCCAGGACTGCTCCCGCCGCAGGGCGTGAGCGTGGGGCGGCAGTCCCGCGGGAATCTTCCGCGCTCCATGCAGCGCAAGCGTCGACCAGCGAGCGTCCGTGCTCGCCGCGAGGGATGGAGGCCGTCCTGGAGCACGCGTGCGGGGTGGACCCGCACCGGGATGGTCTACCCTGGGCGCATGTGCCGGAACATCAAGCCCCTCTTCAACTTCACCCCGCCCGCCACGGATGACGACATCCGCGCGGCGGCGCTCCAGTTCGTCCGGAAGATCGCCGGGACCCGCAAGCCGTCGAAGCAGAACACGGACGCGTTCGACGTCGCCGTCGAGGAGATCTACCAGAGCTCGAAGCGGATGCTGGACGGGCTGGTGGCCACGACGCCCCCCAGAGACAGGGTGCGGTTCGAGGCACTCAAGCGCCTGCGCTACAAGAAGGCCGCCGACGCGGGCTGAGGCCCCGGGCGCCCCGAAGCGCTGACCGACTGTTCCCACGCAGTGCACACACGGCGCGCGGTGCCGAGGTGGCCCGTCGTGCCCTGGAGGTCGTCCGATGAAGCGGTCCCCGTGGTGGTCCGTCGTTGGCTGTCTCTCCTTGGTCCTGTCCCTCGGCGCGGGCTGTGGCGCCGAAGCGCCCCAGGACCCCCAGGCCCCGGAGCAATCCCGCGCGGCCCTGGCCTGCTCCACGCGCATCACCTACGGCGACCGGTGGATCCACCCCGCCAACCATCCCAACCAATACGACGTGGCCTCGGACCTGGTGACGTGGGACGGCGCCTGCATCAACGAGGGCTCCAACTCCTACGCCCTGCTCTCCAACGGCTGGAAGCCGTACTTCACCGGCAACAACGCCTGCGTGCTCGCGCTGGACACGGACTGTCCCGGCGCCTCCGCGTGCGCGACGCGCGTCACCTACGGCCCGGCGTGGATCCACCCCGCGAACCACCCCGCCCAGCACGATGACACCGGCGGGCGCGTGTTCTGGGACCGCGCCTGTGTGAATGCGTCGCCCAACTCGTACGCGGTGCTGTCGAACGGGTGGGGGCCGTACTTCACGGGCACCAACGCCTGCGGCATGTCCTTCCGCTACACGGGCTGCGGCGGGCTCTACCAGAACCCCGTCGTCCCCACGGACTGCGCGGACCCGGGCGTCATCCACGACGGCACGCGCTACGTGGCGGCGTGCACCTCCGGCGGCGCGGCCAGCGCCTTCCCGCTGCGAGTCTCCACGGACCTGGTGACGTGGACGAGCGCCGGCTCCATCTTCCCCTCCGGTACGCGACCGTCCTGGGCCACCGGTGACTTCTGGGCGCCCGAAATCCACCGCGTGGGCGGCCGCTTCGTCGCGTACTACACGGCGCGGCACTCCAGCGGGAAGCTGGCCATCGGCGCCGCCACGGCCACGAGCGCGCTCGGTCCCTTCACCGACCTGGGCCGCCCCCTCATCCTGGATTCGGGCATGGGGATGATCGACGCGACGTTCTTCGCGGACGCCGCGGGGACGGGCTACCTGGTGTGGAAGGCGGACGGCAACGCGGTGGGCCAGCCCACGCCCATCTACGGGCAGGCGCTCTCCGCGGACGGCCTGTCGCTGGTGGGCACGCGCCGCACGCTCATCACCAACAACCTGGGCTGGGAGGGCGGCGTGGTGGAGGCGCCGTGGGTCGTCGCGCGCGGCGGCTACTACTACCTCTTCTACAGTGGTAACGCGTACTACAACAGCACCTACGCTGTCGGAGTGGCGCGGGCCACGAGCCCCCTGGGGCCGTACACCAAGGCGGGCGCGCCGATTCTCGCGACGGGCGGAGGCTGGGTGGGGCCGGGCCACAACTCGGTGGTCAACGGGCCGGGCGGAGACACGTACATGGTCTACCACGCCTGGAACAGCGCCCACACCGCGCGGGTCATGCTGGTGGACGCCATCACGTGGCCCAACGGCTGGCCCGCGGTGCCGGAGGCGCCCTCGGCCGGCTCGCGTCCCCGGCCGTAGCGCGTGAGGTCCTCGGGGGCACGGGGTCTGTCCGTGCCCCCGGGGGACGTCAGGGCGTTCCGGTGGACGCCTGGAGCGAGGGCTCCGGCGCCTCGAACTTCTGCGGCCCCAGGGCGGAGCGCTGGAACCAGCCGGCGAGCCCCAGCAACACGAGCCCGGACGTGCGCAGCGTGCGCAAGAGCTCCGCGCCCAGCGCCTCGTCACCGGGCAGGAGCGCCGCCAGCCACACGCGCGCGTCGTAGAGCAGCCACGTGGCGCCCGACAGGCCCATGGCCCACCACACCCAGGCGAGCCTGCCGCCGCGCAGCATGTACGCGACGCGCAGGATGGGGGCGACCAGGAAGATGGTCGTCATGTCCGCCAGCGTGGAGGCCAGGCTGATGACGACCGACGGCGCCGGGCTCTGGCCGGACAGCAGGTTGCGCACCTCGGTGACCAGCGACGGCACGCCGACGGCCAGCGCCGCCAGCGCCGTCACCGCCCACAGCGCGCGCGAGCGCGGGCTGGACGGAGGCTGCAGCCCGGACTGCTGATAGGTCATGGCCAGGAGCACGAGCGCGTACGTGGTGGCGATGTTGGCCAGCACGACGACGACCATCCGGTACGGCAGCAGGGGGGACGCCGTGAAGGGGACGTCCGGCACGGTGTGCAGCCAGTAGCTGCGCATCGCCGCGCTGACCAGCGACAGCACGGCCCCCGCCGTGAGCCCGCCCCAGACCTTGCGCAGGTAGTCGCCGGAGACGAACGCGCTGGCCGCCGCGAGCGTGCCGCCCACGGCGAGCAGCCCGCTCAACCAGCCGGCCACGTCGTGCACCAGCCCCAGCTTCGCGGGCTCGGAGCTGGCCACCGCGAACAGGTGCGCGGCCTGGAGCACCACGACGGCGCCGAACCAGGGCGCCACGGACGAGGAACGCGAGGACGCCGTCATCGCGCCTTCTCCAGCGACGTGGCGATTTCCGCGAGGATGACCTTGGCGTGCAGCGCGCCAATGAAGGTGTTGAGCATCGGCTTGAGGCCTTCGAGCAGTTGCGGGAGGTCCTGGGGGGTGACCTGCTCGGGCGGACGCTTGAGGGCGCGCAACGCGGCCGTATGGATGGCCATCTTGGCGGTGAAGCCTCCGAGCAGGGGTTCGAGGTGACGCACGAGGATGTCGTGCCAGCCGGCGGGGGCGGTCTGGGAGGACGGGTTCAGAATCGCGAACACTCCTGTTGGGGAGGTACACGCTAGAGCGATTTCTCAAGACATACGAGAGGCCCGTCCGTCCCCCGCGTCGATTGCCGCTCGTTCCGCAAGGAATTCCGGGAGGCCCTGTCTTTGTCGCCACGACAGGTGTAGGGGCCGCTGACGCGGCGTGCAGCATGCCCGGCCGCCGGGCGAGCAGGTGCGCCGGCGGCGGGCTTCATCCAACGGGTATCAGGCCTTGATGTAGCGCTCGAACACGGCGCCGAAGTCCTTCACCCAGTACTTCTGCTGGGCGCCGGTGAGCCAGGCGAAGGCGGCCTGGTTGAGCTCCTTGAAGGACTCGACGACGGGCGCGCCGCCGGACGAGCCGCGGCCGAGCGTGGTGGAGGCGACGTCCAGGCTCGTCTTGGCGTGGGCGAGCGACAGCTCGTTCTCGTGCTGCATCTCCGAGATGCGGAACAGGGCCTTGTAGAGGTCCTTCACCTGCTCCAGCTGCTTCTTGTGCACGTCGATGGAGTAGTCGCGGTTGCCCAGGCGGAACTTGATCTCCACGTCCATGTCGATGGTGCCGGCCGTCTCCAGCATGACGTTGGAGATGGGATTGGCGGCGTACGTGAAGCGACGCAGCATGCGCTTCTTGCTGGCGGCGCTGGTGCCGTCCAGGTGGATGAGCGCCCGGTTCGTGAAACAGTACTCGTCGGACTTGGACTTGATGAGGAAGTAGATCTTCTCCTGGTCCTCGTGATTCACATAGTCATCCGCGTCGACCTTGTCGTAGTCGGCCGGAGCGATGACCGAGCCGACGTCACTGAGGCCGAGTGCGTCCGCGGCGAGCTTCCCGAACATGCTGTGTCTCCCTGTGTGTACCGCCGGGCCCCCAAGGCCCGGCGGGAGCATAGGGGAGAGCCCCTCACAGGTCGAAGCGAATCCCTTGCGCCAGCGGCAGCGCGTCCGAGTAGTTCAGCGTGTTGGTCTGCCGCCGCATATAGGCCTTCCACGCGTCGGAGCCGGACTCGCGGCCGCCGCCGGTGTCCTTTTCACCCCCGAAGGCGCCGCCAATCTCCGCGCCGGACGTGCCGATGTTGACGTTGGCGATGCCGCAGTCGGAGCCGGAGGCGGACAGGAAGCGCTCGGCGACCTGCAGGTCCTTGGTGAACACCGATGACGACAGGCCCTGGGGCACGCCGTTCTGGATGACGATGGCGTCCTCGAGCGTGCGGTAGGGCATGACGTAGAGGATGGGCGCGAAGGTCTCCTCCTGGACCCACGCGTCGGTGGGCTCCACGTCGGTGACCAGCGTGGGCTGCACGTAGTGGCCGGGGCGCTCCAGCGCCTTGCCGCCGCTCACCACGCGGGCCCCCGCGGCGCGCGCCTTCTCGAGCGTGGCCTCGAAGCGCTGCACCGCGGCCCGGTCGATGAGCGGGCCCATCAGCGTGCCGGCCTCCAGCGGGTCTCCGATGCGCTTCTCCACCTGGGCGTAGGCGCTGGCGAGCTTGTTCAGCACGTCGTCGACGATGGACTCGTGGACGATGAGCCGGCGGGTGGTGGTGCAGCGCTGGCCCGCGGTGCCCACCGCGCCGAAGACGATGGCGGGGATGGCCAGCTTCAGGTCCGCGGTGGCGTCCACGATGATGGCGTTGTTGCCACCCAGCTCCAGCAGGCTGCGGCCCAGTCGCTGCGCGACGCGCACGCCCACCTGACGCCCGACGGCGGACGAGCCGGTGAAGCTCACCAGCGCGACGCGCGAATCGTCCACCAGCCGCTCGGCGCGCGCGGTGCCCGCGGCGTTGAGCAGGAAGAACACCTCCGGGAAGCCGCCGGCCTTCAGCGCCGCGTTGCAGATGCGCGTGGCGGCGATGGACGTCAGCGGCGTCTTGGGGGAGGGCTTCCAGATGGACACGTCGCCGCACACCGCGGCGATGAACGCGTTCCAGGACCAGACGGCCACCGGGAAGTTGAAGGCGCTGATGATGCCGACGAGGCCCAGCGGATGCCACTGCTCGTACATCCGGTGGCCGGGGCGCTCGGAGTGCATCGTCAGGCCGTAGAGCATGCGCGACTGGCCGACGGCGAAGTCGGCGATGTCGATCATCTCCTGCACCTCGCCGTCGCCCTCGGCCTTCACCTTGCCCATCTCCAGCGACACGAGCGAGCCGAGCGCGTCCTTGTGGCGGCGCAGCGCCTCGCCGCACAGGCGGATGGCCTCGCCCCGACGCGGCGCCGGCAGGGCCCTCCACGCGACGAAGGCCTGGGCCGCGGCGTGCATCATCCGCTCGTACTCGTCCGCCGTCGCCGACGACACGGTGGCGAGCTGCTGTCCGTTGGAGGGATTGAGGACCTCCAGCAAGGGCTCGGAGCGGGAGTCCGCCCACTCGCCGTCGCCGAGGTAGCTGCCGGGGTTGTGCTCGCCGAGGCCGAGCGCGTCGAGAATGGGATGGAGCATGGCGTTTGGGGCTGCTTACAACGTCGGGGGCTTCGTGGCGACCCGCGTCGGGGCGGGGCGTCCGGGCTGGGTCAGCAGCCAGTCCATGAAGGCGCGTGCCGCAGTGCGCAGTCGGCGGTGGGAGGGGTACACGACGAAGTAGGAGTAGCGGGTGGGCAGCGCGGGGCCGGGCAGTCGCAGGAGGCTGCCGTCGGCGAGGAAGGTCTCGCAGACGCGCTCCCGGGCGAGCGCCGCGCCCAGGCCCCACACGGCGGCCTGCATCGCGTTGGTGGTGTCGCTGAAGCTGTGGCGCACGTCCAGCGTGGCACCATGGACGTCCGCGGCGCGCAGCCAGTCCGGCCACGACTGTCGCGCCAGGTCCTCGACCAGCGGCAGCCGGGGGATGTCCGCCGGCGTGCGCACCGCGTCGACGCCGGGCAGGCGAGGGGAGGCCACCGGGAACATGGCGTCGGGCATCAGCGCGTGGGCGGTCATCCCGGGCCAGTGGCCCAGGCCGTAGCGGATGCCCAGGTCCGGGCCGCCCTCCTCGAAGCGCGACAGCGCCGTCTCCGAGTCGATGCGCACGCGCAGGCGGGGATGCTGGGCGTTGAAGTCCGCCAGCCGGGGCACCACCCACGTGTGCGCCAGGGAGTGCATGGTGGTCACGCGCACCAGGTGGCGCTCGCTCCGGGCATCCGAGAGCTCGCGCACCACGTCATGGATGTCCGTCAGCGCGCCGCTCGCCGCGTCCGCCAGCTGGCGCCCCTCGACGGTGAGCTCCACGCCGCGCGCGTGGCGCTGGAAGAGGGTGACGCCGAGCATCCCCTCCAGCTTGCGCACGTGGTGGCTGACGGCGCTGGCCGTCAGGTGCAGCTCCTGGCCCGCGCGGGCGAAGTTCTGGTGCCGCGCGGCCGCCTCGAAGGCCGCCAGGGCCGGCAGCCACGCCGTGGGAAGAGTCATGGGAGCCTCAAATCATACGCGTGGCTGACCGCAAAACCATGCGGTTGTGACTCCCGTGCCAGAGGCGCAGATAAGGGAGCGACCGGAGTCAGATTCGTGCCTCGCTCCACCTGGTGAACCGCCCATGACCACTCCCTCGCTTGTCCGTCCCGTCGTCCCGACGTTGTCCGGTGCCTGGCTGACCTTCCTGGAGCTGGGGCTCCTGGGGGCCCTGTGGGGCTCGTCCTTCATGTTCATGCGCATCGCGGCGCCGGACTTCGGGCCCCTGCCGCTCGTGGTGGTGCGGCTGGTGCTCGGCTCGCTGGTGCTGCTGCCCCTGCTGCTGCGCGCGCGCGCCTCCATCACCCCGGCGCACTGGCCCAAGCTCGCGCTGGTGGGGACGCTCAACGCGGCGGTGCCCTTCGCGCTCTTCGCCTGGGCGGCGCAGCGCGTGCCCGCGGGCATCAGCGCCATCAGCAACAGCATGACCGTGCTCTTCACCGCGCTGGTGGCCTTCCTCTTCTACGGCGAGCGCATCGGCTCGCGTCGTGGGGTGGCGCTGGTGGTGGGCTTCGCGGGCGTGGTGGTGCTCGCCAGCGGGAAGATCGAGGGCGCCAGCCCCGGGCTGGGGGTGGCCGCGGCGCTGACGGCCGCCTTCTTCTACGGCATCTCGGCGAACCTGGTGCGCAGGCACCTGCAGGGTGTGCCGGCGGGCGCCGTCGCGGCGGCCACGCTGGGCTGCGCGGCGCTCCTGACGCTGCCGTTCGCCGTCGCGACCTGGCCCGTGCAGCCCATCCGCGGCGTGTCCTGGCTGTCGGCCGCGGCGCTGGGGATGCTCTGCACGGGGCTGGGCTACGCCATGTACTACCGGCTCATCCAGCGCATCGGCGCTTCCCGCGCCGTCACCGTCACCTACCTGTTGCCCCTGTTCGGCGTGGCCTGGGCGTGGCTCCTGCTCGGCGAGCCGGTGACGCTGTCCATGGCGGTCGCCGGCGCGCTCATCCTGGGCAGCGTCGCGCTGAGCCAGCGGCAGTCCGCGTGAGCGTGCGCGCGGACCGCCGCCGGGGCGCCAACGGCTCTCAAGGACAGCCGGAGCTGACCTGGAGCGCGTCGTAGGCCATCCAGCCGTTGCGCTTGGTGCCGGTGGCCGCGATGACGTAGCCGTAGAGGAACTTCATCTCCCCCGACTGCTGGCGGTAGCGGCCCGCGCTGTCCTGGACCCAGAGGGGGATGTCGATGGAGGGCACGCCGTGCTCGGTGGGCACGTCCAGGCGCTGGAACTTGGTGCCCGCGGGGAAGTGGTCCACCGCGGGGCCGCCCAGCGCCATGCCGGGCACGTTGAAGACCAGGTTGACGGAGCGCTGCCCGTTGGCGCGCACCAGCGGCAGGTAGTCTCCGGCGCGCTCGTGGGTGGCGTCGCTGTCGTAGACGACCTTCTTGAACTCGAGCACCGGGTCATGCGTGTTGCGCACGGCGTAGCAGCCCAGCTTCGCCAGCCCCGCGCCCAGGGCGGAGACATGGCCCACCTTCTGCTCGAAGGACGTGCGCCCCAGGATGCTGGAGATGGGCAGCCACCCCGCGCTCGAATTGGACGTGGAGACGGCGAAGGCGTGCAGCTCCCCGGCGAACGTGCGCGTCTGGCCGTGGTTGAAGGCGGCGCTCGAGCGCGTGTTGGTGCCCACCACGGTGCCGTTGCCGTCGCGGATGGGCACGCCCGTCACCAGCCCCCAGTTGTCGTCCGCCGGGTCGTTGGTGGGGACGCGGTTGCCCCCGCTCACCTGCAGCTTGCAGTTGTACGCGCTCACCAGACAGTACTCGCCGTTGACGCCGGAGAAGGCCGCCTGCTCGCGCGTCTGGAGCGCGCCGTCGTCGGGCTCGAGGCCCCCTCCACACGCGGTGACGAGCAATCCGAGGGATGCAATCGAGATGGTCGTGATTTTCATGCTTAATATGAGAAAGCGACCAGCGCGGACCCGTCAACGCGAGCCTCGTCGAGAGGCCGGAGGGCGAGCGAGGGATGTTGAGCCCCGGTCAAAGGGACGGGTGCCAACGCACCGCGTCCTGAGGTGCCGCGTCGAGGTACGCTGCCGGCGCGATGTCCCGCCACCCCGATGCCCTGCTCCCCGCGCGCCGCTTCCACGACGAGCCGCTCATCGTCATCCTCCGCCACCTGAAGGCGGGGCTCACGGAGGCGGGCCGGGTGCGCATCGAGGTGCCGGACCCGGACCTCGGGGCCGGGCGCTATCCGGGCGAGCGGGTGGGGCCGGAGGGGGGCCTGGTGCACCGTCCGCTGCGCCACTGGTGTGATCTGGCGGAGGGGCTGGGCTGCCGGCTGCGCACGCCGCGCGGCGTGGAGGCGACGCACGTGTCGCTGACCTTCGAGTCCCTGGGCGCGGAGGCCTCGTGGCACGCGGGGAGCGCGAGGACGGAGGCGGCGGTGCCCGCGGAGGAGCGATATGGGGCGGACTCCGCCTTCGCGCGCGTGCGCAAGCTGGAGGACGCGGGCTTCCTGTTGCCGTGGTTGGAGGCGCTGGGGCGCGTGAGGTTGCCCGCGGGCGCGAGGGTGTTGGACCTGGGCGTCAATCGCGGGGACGAACTGGACGCGTTCTCCTGGCTGGACGAGGTGCCCGACGTCTCCTTCGTGGGCGTGGACCACAGCGCCTCCGCGATTGCCCAGGCGCGCGCCCGCTTCCCGGACGCGCGTCACGCCTTCCACGTGGCGGACCTCAACGCGCTGCCCGCCGCGCTGGGGCGCTTCCACCTGGTGGTGTCCGTGGGCACGTTGCAGAGCCCCGGGGTGGATGACCACGCGTTGTTGCGGACGCTGGTCCAGGAGCATCTGGAGTCCGAGGCGACGCTCGTGCTCGGCTTTCCCAACTCGCGCTTCCGCGACGGCGAGGTCGTCTACGGTGCCCGCGTGCGCAACCTGCGCGAGTCGGACCTGTCCCTGCTCGTGAAGGACCTGTCGTTCTACCGCCGCTACCTGCACCAGCACGGCTTCCGCACGTTCCTCGGCGGGAAGTTCGACCTGCTGCTCACGGCGGTGCGCGGCGGGGCTCAGTCCTCCGACTGAACGTCCCCGGGCTTGACGCCCCAGTCCGCGAGCACCTGGGCCTCGTCCTCGGGGCTCTTGGTCTTCTTGAAGCGCGCGTCGGAGACGCCCTTGACGCGGCGCTCGCACGCGGCCCACGTGGCGTGGCGCTTCACGCTGCGGCCCACCTGGCTCAGGTACGAGTGCGCCTTGGCCGCGGGCTGTCGGGGCTTCTCCTCGGGGAGCGAGGTGTCCTCGGGGACGTCGTAGACGTCCACGTCGTACGTGGACAGCGCGCCCGAGTAGAGCCGCACGCCCTTGCCGCGCGAGTAGCCCACGGCGATTTCATCGACCCGCTCGTTGCCGGGCACGCCCACGTGGCCGCGCACGTAGTGCCACTCGACGGCGGCGGCCTCGCCGGAGTGGGTCTGCTTGCGCTGGGCGAGCAGCGCCATCAGCCGCCTCCAGTAAGGGGCGTTGGCCACCTCCTTTCCCTCGGCCGTCTTCCAGCCGCGCTTGCTCCAGCCGAACGCCCACTTCGTGATTCCCTGAATCACATAGGTGGAGTCGGTGTGGATGCGCAGCGGGCCCGCCGTGGCCTCCAGGTGGCGCAGCGCCATGCCCACGGCCGTGAGCTCCATCCGGTTGTTGGTGGTCTCCCGCTCGTGGCCGCCCAGCTCCGTCACCTGTCCGTCGGGCGTGGCGATGATGACGCCCCAGCCCCCGGGGCCCGGGTTGCCGGAGCAGGCTCCGTCGGCGAAGACGACCGTGGCGTGGCTCTTCATGCGGCGCACCCTAGGCGGCCTCGGGGCGGGGCGGCCAGGACGACTCGCGACACAGGCGTCCTCGGGCTGACATGAAAGTCATGATTCCACCGGGAGCCCGAGTCCTCCTCACCTGGAGGCGTGAGCGTGGTACGTGGCTTGCTCAAGCCGCGAGGGCTCGGGCGGGAGCGCCGGTGCCCGAGGGAAAGCCATCCACACCACCATGTCGACCGAGCACTCCATGTCCTCCCAGAGCGATTCCAGGCCCGTCTCCTCGCGCGGCAGGGCGTGGGCCGCCAGGCTCGCGCTGCTGGTGGCGGCGGCCGCCTCGGTGGCCACGTCGCGCAGCGCGCCGAGCCCCCGCGTCGAGGAGTCGGCGCCGGGCGTGCTGAGGCTGACGGCGGACGCGCCCTCGGCCAGCGTGGTGTTGCCGGTGCGGCTGGCGGTGCCGAACGGCTCCACGCAGACGGTATGGGCCACGATGCGCGCGCCGCTCTCCGCCCGTTGGACGCACGACGAGGGGGGCTCACGGACGGCGCCGAGTCTCACGGCGACGCTGCGCTTCGGGCCCCATCCGCTCAAGCCGAGGACGCAGGAACTGGGGGTGTCGGAGGGGGCGGCGGTGACGTTCGACGCGGAATCGGACGGGGATGTCTGCCGGCTCCAGCAGCCGTGCGAGTGGGCGGCGACGCTCGACGTGGCGTTCGCGGAGGGCTCGCCGGTCCACGGCGTGGTGGAGGTGGACTGGAAGATGGTGGGTGAGGTGAGCTTCGACGAGACGGTGGACGAGGAGCCGCAGGGGCTCGAGTTCACCGTGGGGCCTCGCTGACCGCGTGAGGACCTCGCGTGCCACCGCGTGCGTGCCGGGTGACACGCTGCTGCATCCGCTGGTGTTCTGCGCGGTGTTGGTGCTCGTGCTGAACGACCATGTGTTCAAGGCGCGCTGGCCGTCCTGGTGGACGGGCAAGCTGTCGGACGTGGCGGGGCTGGCGATGTTCCCGCTGCTCCTGCAGGGACTCTGGGAGCAGGCGCGGGGACGAAGCGCGCGGGGCGGCTTCCGGCCGTCGCTCGCGGTGCTGACGGCGTGCGTGGTGCTGACGGCGTGCGTGTTCACCGCCATCAAGGTCTGGGAGCCCGCGGCCGAGGCCTGGCGCTGGGGGCTCGGTGGGTTGCAGTGGCCCGTGCGAGCGGCGTGGGCGGTGCTCTCCAGTCGCGCGGTCCCCGCCGTGGCGCCGGTGGCGCACACGATGGACGTGACGGACCTGCTCGCGTTGCCAGCGCTGGGCGTCTCGTACGCGCTGGGGCGCAAGCGCTGCGCGAGTCACGAGCCGGCG
The DNA here is from genome assembly GCF_020037055.1 of Myxococcus sp. AS-1-15. Lineage (NCBI taxonomy): Bacteria > Pseudomonadati > Myxococcota > Myxococcia > Myxococcales > Myxococcaceae > Myxococcus > Myxococcus sp. AS-1-15. The sequence goes on from NZ_JAIQDF010000016.1 coordinate 122,644, forward strand.
CGGCAGCCCGCCTGACTCGCGGGCCGCGGACGTCCCACGCGGCGACTTGGGAGACGTCGCCTTCGCGTTGAGTCGCGCTCCATCGCGGACGGGTGCATGGCCGGCTCATGTGACGTGGGCCGTAAGCCCACGCGCCATGCCGCTCCCGCTCAGAGCGAGCCGAGGAACGCGAGCAGCGCCTCACGGTCCTCACGGGGCAGCCGCGTGTAGCGGGTCTGCGCGGGGGCCGCCTCGCCGCCGTGCCACAGCACGGCCTCCTCGAGGTTCCTCGCGCGTCCGTCATGCAGGAAGCGCGTGTGGCCGTTCACCGTCGCCGTCAGGCCGATGCCCCACAGGGGCGGCGTGCGCCACTCCTGGCCGGTGGCCAGTCCGTCCGGTCGTCCATCCGCCAGCGCCTCGCCCATGTCGTGCAGCAGCAGGTCCGAGTACGGGTAGATGACCTGCCGCGACAGCTCCGGGAAGCCAGGCACGTCCCCCGTCTCCATCGGCTCGTCGACATGACACGCGGCACACCCGATGGCGCGGAACACCGCCTTGCCACGCAGCACCGCGGGCGCATCCCAGTCCCGTCGCTTCGGCACCGCGAGCAGGCGCGTGTAGAACATCAGCTGCTCCAGGTCGTAGGCCCGCACGTCGACGGCCTCCGGCGCCGCTCTGGCCTCCGCCTCCTGCGCGCGCGGATAGAGCTCGTTCGTCAGCCCCATGTCCGCCACCAGCGCATGCGCCACCTGCTGGAGCAGGGTGGGCTGATTCGCCTTCCACCCGAACCGCCCCATGCGCGTGCCGCGCGTCCGCACATCCTCGACCCGGTTGGCGCGTCCGGAGATGCCATCCTGGTCGCGGTCCTCGGCATCCTCCCGGACGAGCAGCGTCTCCTCGGGGAGGGCCTCCAGCAGCCCCAGCCCGAAGTTCGCCGGCGCCACGCGAGGCGAGAAGGGCGTGCCTTCACCCAGCGGCCCCTGGGCCAGGTGCTCGAACTGGTAGACGGGCCGCGCGAGCACGTAGGGCTCACCGGAGGAGAATCGGCCGGAGAACTCCTCGTGGCGCACCACCACGGTGCCCTCGCCCCGGAGCCCGCCCAACCGGTGCAGGTCGAGCTGCTCTCCATACACGGGATGCGGTCCCGGACCGTCAGGCGAGCCCAGCTGGAACGCGATGGACACGACGGGCTCGGAAGGGGACTCGGGTGGACGCCCGCGCCCGTCCTTCACGTGGCACGTCATGCACGAGCTGGCGCTGAACAGCGGCCCCAACCCCGGTCCGTGCGCGGGGTCGCTCCAGTCGCGGTCGAACACCCGCTTGCCGATGTGGAACTGGGGCCAGCGCGCGCGGTCCAGGTTCGGCGGCGAGCGACCGAAGGCGTTGCGCCCCGTGTCCTTCACCGTCGCGCCGCCACCGGACAGCTCCTCGCCGGGCACCGACACGAGCGGCAGCTCGCCGAGCACGAGGGGAGGGGGCGGCGGAGGCCGGCCTGCCCGGGCCCACACGGCCGTGAGCATCATCGCTCCAAGGGGGATGCCCAGCAGGTACAGCCGCCGTCTCATCGCGAGCTCTCCAGGAACATCGATGAAGACGCCGGGCGGCGAAGGTGCTGCCACGCGCCGCCCGGCGCCAGCCCCATGCCGTGCGCGGCATGGGACCCGGAACTACTTCGCGGCCGGGACGAAGGTCTCGCTCAGGATGCTCAGCCCCTTGCCCGTCGCCTTCACGTCCATGCCCGTGAAGCCGTTGTACGGATAGTGGCCGTCGCCGATCTCCTCGACGAACTCGAAGGAGTCACCGGTGACCACCTTGCCGTCCGCCAGCGTCACGGAGAACGTGTTGCCCGGCGTGGTCATCTGCCAGCCGCAGGCGCCCACGTTGCTCTCGGCCGTGGCCTCACCCGTTTTGGTCCAGATGATGTCCAGCTCGTAGAAGTCGGCGACCGCCACCAGCCAGCGGAAGAAGTCCCGCCAGTTGGTGAAGACGATCATCGCGTTCGGGCTGTGGGTGGACGTGCCCTGCAGCACGCCCTCGCGGTAGATGTTCATGCGGAAGCCGGATCCGCCCGGCGAACCGGTGAACGTCGGCGTCACGAAGGCCGAGTCCACGTCGCGGCCCGGCGTCACGCGCAGCGTGCTGACCACCTGGTCACCCGAGCGCGCCTCCAGCTGCAGCTGGCCCGTGGATCCCAGCGCCACCGACGTCGTCTGCGACCAGCGGGCCGCGCGGCCGAAGCTGCTCGACACGCCGTCCGTGCGGGCGCTGCGCAGGCCCGTCACGTTCAGGCCCTTGTCCGTCGCGGACAGCTGCGCGTTGCCCAGCGCGCAGCTCGTGATGCCGTCGAAACGCGTCATGCACTGCGTCTTCGCACCGGCCTCCTGGGCGGCGACCTCTCCCTCGGTGGACGTGGGCTCCTCGCCCTGGCAGCCCGACAAAACACTCAGGAGCGCGGCCGCCATCAGACGGCTCATCATCTTCAGCTGCATGGAATGACCTACCTCTTCAATAGGGGGAATGCGCTGCTCCGCCAGTGGCCTTCCGCATCCGGTGCCGGCCCTGCCCGGATGCCACCCTCCGGCGGCGCTCCTGTCCATTGCACCCCGCACGCCAACGCCCCCGGCCGTGTTTCACCTCCTCTGTATCAGCAAGCCTTTGCACCTCCGCGGCCCGCCCCTCTGTAGCGCCCACCGTCACAGGCGACGGGCGCCATGTATCGCGGCTTGCTACACACCCACGATTCTCACCGGATGAGGCATTCACCCAGGGTGATGGGCATTCGCTCCATGTCTGGTCATGCGAATGGCTCGCATTCCTAGAGGGGCTGTCAGGGCCGTGGAGCCGGGTACCCTGGACAGGGCGCGTCATCGGGTTTAGCGCGCCCACCCAGTGAGGTCGTTCCAATCCGCGAGCGATTACTACCCGGATATTACGCTGAGGCTGGAAGTGCACCCTGGGTCGAGGCCGCCTGGACAGGAATAATGCGGAACCGGTATAAAACTGTCCGTCAGACTGGAGACACTGGTGATTCCGCCAACCTCATACAAGTCCTGACGCTCTGAGAAGGGGGCATTCTCTATGGCTCGTTCGTCGTGGTCCCGCGGAGTGAGTGGTTGGTTGAACCGCGGCCTTTTCTCGTCTGCTCTGGCGGTTTCCTTGTCGGCGTGTGAGCCGGCCGGACAGGTCGAGCCTCCCAAGCCCTCCCCCGCCGAGAATGAGGAAGTGGCGGTGGATGCGAAGGCCCTGCTGGACAGCATGGCCGTGTTCTCGCTGCGTCCGCTGTCTCATGAGCCGGTGCCGCAGCCGGTGGGCAGCCGCATCATCAACAAGGCCGCGGCCATCCGGCTGGGCAAGGCCTTCTTCTGGGACATCCAGTCGAGCGGTGACGGCGAGACGGCGTGCGCCAGCTGTCACTTCGCCGCGGGCGCGGATGACCGCAAGAACAACACCATCCACCCGGGCTTCGACAACACGTTCGACAGCATCGCGGGGCCCGGCCAGGACTTCACGCTGGCGAAGATCACCAGCGATGACCGCGTGGGCTCGCAGGGCCCGTTCCGCGCCGCGTTCCTCGGCCTGGACATGGACAACCTGGACAACCCGGCGGACCAGTGCGTGGTGGTGCCGGCCGAGCCGTTCAACGAGTTCCGGCTGGTGGGCCCGCGCCACACGCCGACCGTGGTGGGCTCCGGCTTCTACCGCAACCAGTTCTGGGGCGGCGAGGCGAACGTCCTCTTCAACGGCGTGAACATCTGGGGTGACTCGGGCAACAACGGCCAGGGCTTCCTGGTGCGCATCGAGGGCGCGTCGCTGGCGTCGCAGGCCACCGGCCCCGTGACGAACTTCAGCGAGCAGGGCTGCTCGGGCCGTCAGATTCTCGGCCCCGACAGCCTGGGCACGAAGCTGATTCCGCGTCAGCCGCTGCGCCACCAGCGCGTGTCCGTCAACGACAGCGTGCTGGGCGCCATGGCGAACCCGGACGGCCCGGGCCTGCTCTGCAACGGCGTGCCGTGCACGTACGACCGGATGATTCGCGACGCGTTCGGCGACGCGCTGGCGAACGTCGGCGAGAACGCCTTCTCGCTCTTCTGGGGCGAGGCGCTCCAGGCCTACCAGGCCACGCTCATCCCGGACCAGACGCCGTTCGACCGCTTCCTGGGCGGCAACCTCTCCGCGCTCACGCCCAAGCAGCTCAAGGGCCTGTCCGTGTTCGTGGGCAAGGGCGAGTGCATCAACTGCCACACCGGCGCCATGCTGACCGACGCCACGGTGTCCTGGTACGAGATCGCCGGCCCGCTCAACCGCGACGGCGGCGACACGGGCTTCCACAACATCGGCGTGCGTCCCACCGAGGACGACCTGGCGCGCGGCGACCTGGGCGTCTTCGGCGGCGTGCCCAACTCCGTCAGCCTCTCCCCGTTCGACATGGGCGCGTTCAAGACGCCCACCCTGCGCAACGTGGGCCTCAACCCGCCGTACTTCCACAACGGCGGCTACCCCACGCTCGAGGACGTGGTGGACTTCTACGAGCGCGGCGGTGACTTCGCCAACCCGGAGAAGTCGCTGGACATCGTCCCGCGCACCTTCACCGCGAGCGAGCGCTCCGCGCTGGTGGACTTCCTGCGCAACGCCCTCACGGACTGCCGCGTCAAGACCTACCGCGCCCCGTTCGACCACCCGGAGCTGACGTTCCCCAACCGCGAGACGCTGCCCGTCACGGGCCGCGCCGGGCTCGGCGTCTGCAACTGACGCGAGGCCACCTCCCGTAACACGCCAGGCCACCCACGGGAGACTTGAGTCCCCTGGGTGGCCTCGCCCTTTCTGGCACTCCCGGACGCAAGGTTTGCGCGGGAGGCCCTGGCTACCCGGCTGGAACGCGGATGTCAGGGCTCGTGTCAAAATGGGCGCTGTCTCGACTCCCGGGGCTCGCTTGATGCTCCGGGGGCCTCGTGGAAGAGTTCCTGACCTTTGCGTCAGGTCTGAACAACGGGTTTCTCCCCAGGAGCAGTCGCATGAGTCAGCAAGCCGTGCCCATCGACCCGCATGAGACGCTGTACCTGCCCATGCGGCGCCGGTTCATGAGTGAGTACGTGCAGACGGAAGAGGGCACCACCGAGCTGCGCATCTACTACGGGCTCAAGGAGATCAGCATCGAGGAGCCCGAGCTGCACGCCTTCGGCGAGAACCTGCTCAAGCAGGACAGCTTCATGGCGGGCGTGGCCACGGGCTGGTCCACCGGTGAGCCGCTGCCGTGGGAGCGGGTGAAGGAGCTGCTCGAGCACCTGCTGTCGGAGAACATCCTGTCGCGCGAGGCGCCGAAGCTCGCGGCGGAGACCGACTACCACAAGATGGTCATGGCGGCGGAGGCCAAGCGCCCCGCGCCCGAGTCCCCCCTGTGGTGGAACCCCGACACGGAGGGCGTGCTCAAGCAGCTGGTGGGCCGGCCCATGGAGTTCGGCTTCCTGGAGGCGATGCTGCCGGTGCACCGCGCGGCGCACGCGGCGCTGGACGCGGAAGGGCGGCACATCGGCGAGAACAACGTCTTCCCGGACTCGATGCGCATGCGCATGGAGACCGAGTGGCGCATGTGCCCGTACCCGGGCAGCCGCTTCCGCGACGACGCGCTGATGAACGTCACGGCGCTCAAGTCCATGACCAAGGTCTGGAAGCCCTCGCTGCAGGCGATGCTCATCCTGCGCGACGAGTTCCTCAAGCGCTACCCGCTGCTGCCGGACGGCCAGTGGCGCATCGGCGACCTGCACGCGTTCAGCTGCGCGGTGCTCGCGCTGCCGTCGATGATGCTGCTCCGGGGGGAGAACCCCGTCCCCAACGGGACGCTGGACCCGCTGCTGTCGTCGGTGTTCCGCGTCACCGACGGCGTGCGCATGGTGAGCATCTACCTGATGTTCCTGCCCGAGCAGCCCATGCCGTACGAGACGCCCATCAACCCGGCGTCGCTGCTGCACCTGACGGAGCGCGACAACCACTTCCTGTCCACGCGCGGCGTGTGCGCCGGCCCGCCGCACATGGTCGAGGAGTTCTTCGCGACCATGCTGGACGGAAAGCCCCTGGCGGGCGAGCCGCTGCCCCCGCCGACGTGGCTGGAGGAGATTCCCGCCGCGTTCGACTATGGCCTGCGCGGCCTGCAGCTGTACTCGCTCCAGTTCACGCTCTGGGCGCACATGTGTCACACCTACGAGCGGCTGCGCGACATCATCCTCCAGGCCGAGGCCCCGAAGACGACCGGCTGGGGCCGGCTGCGCGAGCGGCTGGAGAAGGACTGGAAGATCATCCAGCCCACCCGTCAGCACACCGAGGTCCAGCGCGCCTGGGCCAAGGCGCGCTACGTGGAGATGTACGACCGCGCCCAGCGCGGCCTGCGCGGCTTCTCCGAGGACAAGCTGCAGCACATCTCCGACGTGTTCTCGCCGGCCAAGGACGCCGTGCACGAGGAGACGGTCCAGCAGCTGCGCGCGCTGTTCCGCGAGCGGGCCCCGGCGCCCGAGGGCGCCAACCCCGAGCTGACGGACCGGCTGGCGGACGTGCTCGCCGACTACATCACCATCGAGCGCTCCGCGGTGGGCACGCTGGACAACGTGCAGCGTGAGGTCAACAAGCTGCTCAAGCGCGAGCACCCCCAGCGCCACTTCACCAACCTGGACCTCTCCATCCACCACCGGCTGCGGTTCGCCACCATCGGCGTGCTGCCCTACCTGATGGAGGTGTTCCGTGAGGAGCTCGGGCTGACCATCCAGGACGACGTCGCGTCCGTCACCATCACCCAGGGCAACCCCCGCGCCGTGGCCGCGTGAGATGACGCGGTGTTTCACTCCCGGGCCTGGAGCCATGATGGAATGTTTCAGGCCCGGGAAGCTTGACTCACATGTTTCACCGACTTATATCGGAGTAGCCAAAAACGTCAGTTAGCTGAACTGTCGCGATTGGTGCTGATGCCTCGGAGTCCTGGAGGAAGCCCCATGCAGATCAAGACGAAGGTTCGTGGCGGTCCCCGTAGCTGTGGTGGTGGGGTCGTCATCGCTGTCTGAGTCGTTCTGTCGCTGAGGTTCTCACCTCTCACCAGGAGCATGCACATGCAGATCAAGACCAAGGTTCGTGGCGGTCCCCGTAGCTGTGGTGGCGGCGTTCTCGTCAAGGCTGTCTGAGCTGTGCAGTAGCTGAGGTCCTCAACCTCTCACCAGGAGCAAGCACATGCAGATCAAGACCAAGGTCCGTGGCGGTCCCCGTGGCTGTGGCGGCGTCATCGCTGTCTGAGCTGTGTTGTCGCTGAACCGCTGAACCCGTTCTCTCTTTCACCAGGAGCAATCCAGATGAAGATCAAGACCAAGGTTCGTGGTGGCCCTCGCGGCTGTGGCCCCGGTGGCATCAGCTACGAAGTGCTGGAGTAGTCGTCGCCCGGAGTCGTCGTTCACGCATCACACACCAGGAGCAAGCACCATGAAGATCAAGACCAAGGTTCGTGGCGGTCCCCGTGGCTGTGGTCCCGGCGGCATCAGCATCTACTACGAGCTGTAATTCCAGCCTCGCACCTCAGGAGCAAACACCATGAAGATCAAGACCAAGGTTCGTGGCGGTCCCCGTGGCTGTGGTCCCGGCGGCATCAGCATCTACTACGAGCTGTAATTCCACCCTCGCACCTCAGGAGCAAACACCATGAAGATCAAGACCAAGGTTCGTGGCGGTCCCCGTGGTTGCGGCCCGGGTGGCATCAGCATCTGGTACGACGAGGTCTGATTCAGACCCGGAGTCAGTCCTTCGGCCGTCAGTGGGCTTCGTGCCTGCTGGCGGCCGTCGTGTTTCCAGCGCCTCGTCGGTGACGTGGGGCGCGCGCCGGAGGGGTTACACCGCCCGAGGGCCGTGGCCGGGCCCCGCGGGCGGCGCTCCCAATCCCTTCAGGGGTGCGCGATGACGATGAGCGTGGGCGCGCGCGCCTCGACGCACGCCATCACCTTGCGCATCGTCACCGGGTCCAGCGCGCCGAAGGCCTCGTCGAGCACCACGACCTGGACGCGCTGGAGCAGGGCGCGCGCGACGAAGATGCGGCTCTGCTCGCCGTGGGACAGCTGCCAGCCGCGCTCGCCCACCATCTGCAGGATTCCGGCGGGCATGCGCTGGAGCAGCTCGCCCAGGCCCAGCTCCTCGCACAGCTCGCGCGCCAGCTTCACGTCGTCCTGGGTGTGGGGCCAGGCGCGGCCCAGCAGCAGGTTCATCGCCAGCGTGCCGGAGATGATGTGGTTCTCGTGGAACTGCGGCGCGCCGGCGATCTGCGCGCCCCAGCCGTCCTGCGTCCAGGTGGACATGTCCAGGCCGCGCAGCAGCACCACGCCGGAGCCCTGGCGCCTGAGGCCCGTGAGGATGGAGGCGAGCGTGGACTTGCCGGAGCCGGACGCGCCCTCCAGCAGCACGCGCTCTCCGGGATGGATGACCACGGACGCGCCCTCGAGCACCGCGCGCGGCGAGGCGGGGTGCTTGAAGTACACGTCGCGCACCTCGAGCAGCGCCTGGCTCTTGGACGGCGCCTCGGTGGCCGCGAGCGGCGTCACCTGGGGCGCGGCGTCCTCGCCGTCCTTGCCCCCGCCCACGGCGCCGGAGAGCCGGGCCGCGTCGAGCATGGGGCGCACCGCGGAGAACAGCACTCGTGAGCCGATGAGCGCCAGCGCGCCCACCGCCAGCGACATCACCGCGCGGGCACCCAGCAGGGCCGCGCCCACGCCCACCGCGATGCTCGCCGTGTCCGCCCCGGCCAGCACGCCGGGGAGGATGGCGATGATGGCCACCGGCAACAGGCCCCGGCGCGCGAGCGTCGTCACCCGCGCGGTGCCCGCGTCCCAGCGCTCGGAGGCGTCCGAGTAGCGCGCCAGCTCCTGGTCCTCCTCCTCGTGCCAGCGCGAGGGCTGCTCCTGCGCCAGCCGCGTGCGGTGGCCGAGCATCCGCTCGATGAGCGCGTGGGTCATCACCACGCGCGCCTCCGTCCAGCCCCGGAACAGCAGCGACTGGCGCGCCACGAGCACGCCCAGCAGGACGCAGTAGCCGCCCAGCGCCGCGAGCCCCAGCGTGCCCGCGGGGCCCGACAGCGTCACGCTGCCGGCCAGGGTCAGGTCCACCACCGCGAGCAGGCTGGTGAAGCTGCCGGCGAGCGCCATCTGCTCCATGCCCGCGCTCTCGAAGGTCCTCCCCACGTACTCGCCGATGCCGCCGCGCTTCGCCTCGTCCACCGGCATGGCCAGCGCGCCGGCGAGAAGCCTGCGCCTGAGCAGCGCGGACAAATCCAACGCCAGCGAGCCCTGCGTCCACGCCAGCGCCGCCTGCAGCGGCACCGCCGTCAGCCCCATCAGCGCCCACGCCCACAGCCAGCCGTGGTCCAACTGCCCCTCGAACGCGCCCCGGCCAATCAGCCACCACGCGCTGAGCACGCACACCTGGATGAGCACCGCCAGCACCAGCACCAGCGCCAGCCGCGGCGCGGTGGACAGGGCCTTGAGGTGGTGGACCAGCCGGGCGCCCGGCGGCAGCCGCAGCGTGCGCGACGCCACCAGGTGCGTGTTGGCCAGCTGCGCGCCCAGCAGCGCGCGCCGGGCGAGCAGCCGCTGAGGCTCCGGCATCGCCGCGCGCGACAGCACCCGGTCCACCGTGGAGGCCTGGGTGCCCTCGACCAGGGCCTGCACCCCGGACGTGAGCCAGGCCAGGGGCACGTCGCGCTCCGTCTCGTCCGGCGCGATGACGCGCGCGGTGCGGCCGGAGGCGGACACGCGCAGCAGCGCCGCCACCTGGACGCCCTCGCTGGTGACGACGTCCAGGAGGGCAGGGGAGGCGCGCAGGAGCGCCTTCTCCACCTCGCCATGGCGCGTGTACGCCAGGTCCAGCTCCAGCCCCTGCGACTGGGCGGCGGCGTCCAGCCACTCGCCCAGCCGGTTCGGGTCCGTGGGCGCCTGCCCGACGACCTTCGCCCGCGTCCGGGGCAGCGGCAGGCCCGCCGAGCGCGCCAGCGCCTCCAGCGCCTCCGCGCCGCGCGCCATGGGCCACACCAGCCCCGCCAGGGGCTCCGCGGGCCGGGCCCCCCTCGCCTCCGAGGCGCGCGTCATGCCGCACCCCGCTTCGACTCCGGGGGCTGCTCGGCGAGCTGTCCCTGGTCCAGCATCATCCGCCTCCAGCCGCCCTGGCCGCCCAGGGCCCGCCGCATCTGCTCCTCCTCGTCCAGCAGCGAGCGGTACACGGAGTCCTCCCGCTTCGCGAGCTCGCGCGGGTTGGCGTCCTCGACCAGCTGGCCGCCCTTGATGACCAGCACCCGGTCGAACGTCAGCGTCTCCGCGATGTCATGCATGATGCACAGCATCGTCGCCCCCTCCAGCTCCTGCCGGGAGCGCTCCAGCAGCGCCGCGCGCCGGTCCCGCTCCAGGCCGCGGAAGGGCTCGTCGAAGATGGCCAGCCGCACCCCGGGCCTCAGGAGCGCCCGGCCCAGGCGCACGCGCTGCCCCTGGCCGCCGGACAGCAGGCTGCCGCCCTCGCCCAGGCGCGTCTGGAGCCCCTGGGGCAGCTTGTCCAGGAACTCGATGAGGTCCGCGGACCTGAGCGCCTGCCCCACGCGCGGCAGCACCTCGCCCGTCTCCACCCCGTAGGCCAGGTTGTCCACCAGCGACTTGTTCCACAGCGTCACCTCGGGCTCCACCCACGCCGTCTGCCGGCGCAGGCGCGCCAGCGTCTGGCCCTTGAGCGGCTCGCCGTCCACCGTCACCTGTCCGGAGGACGGGCGGTGCCAGCCCAGCAGGATGCCCACGAGCGACGACTTGCCCGCGCCCGACGGGCCGACGATGGCCACGTGCTCGCCGGGCCGCACCGTCATGTCGATGCCCTGCAGCACCGTGAAGCCCGCCGCCTTGACCTCCACCTGCTCGAGCGTGAAGCCCACGCCGCGGGGCTGGCTCGCGAGCGCCGCGGGGGACGGCTCCTCCACCGCCTCCAGGCCCGCGCCCACCTCGTCGGGGGCCAAGAGCGGCTCCATCAGCCGGCCGGTGAGCGACGACGCGGCGGGGTACTGCCGCAGCGCGTCCGCCAGCTGCTTGCCCACCGTGGCCAGCGCCAGGGCCCAGTACACCAGCAGCAGCACCGCCCCGGGCTGGATGCCCTGGGACACGGCGTGCAGCACGATGGCCACCGAGCCTCCGGTGGCCGCCAGCATGGACAGGGTGTCGGTGAGGATGCCCCGGCCCAGCAGCGTGCGCGCGGCGCCAACGTACTCGTGCAGGGGCTCCTCGTGCGCGCGCCGCAGGGTCAGCTCCGCGCGGTGCGCGCGCAGCGCCACGGCGCCCCGCATGGCGTCCAGGTAGAAGCGCGACAGCACGCCGTCGAAGTCGCGCATGCGCCGGTCCGCCTCCAGCAGCGAGCGCTGGGCGAGCAGCGGCACCGCCAGCGCCATGGCCCCGCCCAGCACGATGAGCGGCGCGCTGCCGGGGGCAAGCCACACCAGCCCTCCCAGCGTCACCAGCATCTCCGAGGTGGCGCGCAGCACGCCGACGCCGAGCGTGGGCACGCTGCGCACCTGGTGGATGCCGTGGCAGCGCTGCGCCATGTCGGAGACGAGCCGGCTCTTGAAGTAGCGGTCCCCCAGCCGGGGAATCTTGTCGAGGAACGCCAGCCGCAGCCGGACCTCCAGGCGGCGGCCCAGCTTCAGCGTCCCCATGGCCAGGGGCAGCTCCAGCGTGAACAGCACGCCCATCAGCACCAGCAGCGTCACGATGCCCGCCAGCCGCTGCTCCTGGGTGGTGAGGTAGCGGCCCGCGTCGATGATGCCGCGCAGCAGCAGCGCCTCCAGGAAGCCTCCCACCGCGGCCGTCAGGGCGATGGCCGCGAGGATGGAGGGGGCCAACAGGCCGTCGCGGCGCATCAGCCCGATGAGCTCGCGCAGCGGACGGGTGGGGGGCTCCAGGAGCGCCGCCTTGAGGTCCGCGGACAGGGGCTCCTCGTCCTCCTCCCGCGTCTGGCGCAGGCCCCGGGCGAGGATGCAGACCACGCCGCGCAACGTCACCTCCTCGCCATCCGGAGCGCCCACCGCCGTCCAGTAGGTGGCGGGGATGACCTGCTCGGCGCGGCCCTCCTCCAGGGCCACGTGCACTTCCTTCAACAGCTGCTCCAGGAAGCGCGCGGACCCCTCGCCGTGCTCCACGCCGCCGCCGTCCACCAGCGTCTGGACCATGCGTGTCGTCGCGTCCAGGCACGCCACGCCCTTCCAGCTCGCGTCGGCCAGGGCCTCGTCGAGCAGCCTCGCCGCGAGCGCCTTGTCCACGAGCGCCTGCAGCCTCAGGCGCATCCCGGCGAGGAACTCGTCCGTGCCGGCCCAGTCGCGGAAGGCCTCGGCCGGGACGGGCAGGGCGTGGACGTAGAGCCGGTCCATCAGCTCCGCCACCGACACCCAGCGCCGTCCCAGCGCGGGGTCCATGATCTGCACCCGGTCACCGATGCGGCGCCAGACGACGATGAAGTGCAGGTTGCTGTCCGCCAGACGCACCACCATGATGGCCGGCAGCGTCTTCGTCTCCGGCATCAGCACCTGGTCGCGAGGCAGGACGACCTGGGTGGCCTCCAGGCCCAGCTTGCCGGCCAGCTCCTCCAGCACGTCCACGGACGTCCCGTCGATGTCCGTCTGGCAGGCCTCGCGCAGCCGGCCGTAGCTGACGGACACGCCGAAGCCGTCGAAGAGCGCCTTGAGGGCCGCCGGACCGCAGTCCATGGCGGAGGTCTGGATGACTTCGGGGATGAGCAGCCTTCGTGTGCCCGCCATGGCTCAGCTCCCGCCCCGCGACATCTCCAAATCCCCCGACGAGCGCGGCGGCAACGGGCGCGAGCGCGCCGGCGCCTCCAGCCCCCGCCCCAGCGCGCGCAGCACCAGCTTGAGCGGCGTGGAGTCCTCCACCGCGATGTCCACGGTGCCCGGCAGGCCGTGCTCCAGGGGGATGCCCACCGGCATCTCGTCCACGGACAGCTCCACGCGCACCAGCCCGTCGCGCGCCTCGCTCGCCACCGCCACCACCGTGGCGCGCACCATGCCGAACTCCGTCCAGGCGAAGCCCTCCAGCTTCATGCGCGCCGGCTGGCCCGCGCGCACCCGGCCCAGCGCCGTGGCGGGGGACAGCTGCGCGACGATGCGCACGTCGCCCCCCGCGACGACGGTGGCCATGCGGTCCCCGGCCCTCACCTGCGTGCCCACGCGCACCGGGCTCGTCTCGCCGAGGATGCCGTCGGCGGGCGCCTTCACCACGCGCCGCTCCAGCTCTTCACGCAGGCGCTCCACGGAGGCCTGCGCCACGCTCTCGGCGGCCTCCAGCTCCGCGATGTCCCGCTTGAGCGCCGCGGCCCGGATGCGCCGCTCGGTGGCCAGCATCGTCCCATCCATCTTCACGCGCGTGAGCGCCGCGCGGGAGGCCTGCTCGGAGGCCTGGGCGCGCTCCAGCTCGGTGCGCACGCGGCTCCACTCGGACTCGCTGATCAACTGGCGCGAGTGCAACTGCTCCGCGCTCGCCTTCTCCTCGAGCGCCCGGCGCGCCAGCGCCTCGGCCTCCACCAGCCGGGCCTTGGCCTCCTCCACGCCCGCAGCGCCGCGCTCCTGCTGGGCCACGAGCGCGCCCTGCTCCACCTCGAGCTCCGCGCGCGCCGCCGTCAGCTGCGGCCCCAGGCCCCGAAGCTGGGCCTCCGCCTCCGCCAGCTGCCGCGCCTCCTGCTCGTGGGCGAGCTCGAAGAGCACCTCGCCCGCGCGCACCTGCCGGTGCAGCTCCACCCGCGTCTTCACCAGCCGCCCGTCCACCGGCGCATCCACGGCGTACACCTCGCGGTGGACCTCCAGCCGCGCCTGCACGCTGGGCTCGTAGACGGTGATGCTCGCTCGCAGGAACCACACGCCCCAGACGGCGAACAGCCCCACCGGCAACAACCAGAGCGCCGAGCGCCCTCGCCCCCGCAGCAGCGCGCGCACGGTGCGCGGGAACATTCCTTCACCAACTCTCATGAGCGAAGCCTACCTCATCACCGTGGAACAGACGGACTCCCCGCCAGACCTTCCACCCGGGACGCTCCCGGAGGTCGGCGCCCATCCTCGCCCGGCGGACTGACGCGCGGCAAAGCCAGGGGCGTCACCTCCCCATGCCGCACGCGCCCCGTCCGCGATTGTCTTCTCCGCGCCTTCGTGAATGGACAATCCATCCAGGCCCGGAGCCGCGCGGCGCCCGGAACACAGCCGGCCGACATGTCAAGGGTTGTCCAGGTCAGTCCTATCTCGAAGATAGGGCTCATAAAATGGCTAAAACATGTTTTCAGGATATTGCGACGCGGGGCGTGATGCGGTCTCCACGTATCACCGAGGCGGCGCCCCTCCGCCGCGTCCGGAGCCGGCCCCTTGTAACCGGTTCGGGCGCACTGGCTTCGGGCCCCAGGTGGATTCATGACCCAGGGGTCTCTCAGGTTTCGATAAACTGCGCCATCTATCCAAGTCCCCGGATCTATTTGGATTGGCGGGTTTTTCAGTTCAAGGCTTGACTCCCAATTTTCATCGATTTTTAATGATTCTACTCCGGGTGTGCATGGGCAACCGTGTCGCCTGGAGCGAACGTGGTTCAACCCAGGAGCGACATCATGAAGATCAAGACCAAGGTTCGTGGCGGTCCCCGCGGCTGTGGCCCGGGCGGCATCAGCATCTGGTACGACACCGTTCTGGCGTAGTCGTCCAGACGTCGTTGTTTCACCGTAGTGACTCAATCACCAGGAGCAGACACATGAAGATCAAGACCAAGGTTCGTGGCGGTCCCCGTGGTTGCGGCCCCGGCGGCATCAGCATCTGGTACGACGACGTGCTCCAGCAGCTCCCGTAGTTTCGTCCCCGGGCGGTGATTCGCTCGGACGAAGCTCGAAATCGCCAGTGAGCGGAACATCGCTCGCTGGCGATTTTTTTATGCCTTCGCGAGGTCGCCTGTATTTTCTTCCGATTCGCGAAGTCTGAGATTGGCTGTGGCGTGAGAGGTTACAAAGACTTTCGCCGCATTCTTTGCGTGGTCACTTGACTGGCCGATTACACCCGCCTTTAATGATTCTACTTCCGATGCGGACCGGGAACGGTGAATCGCACGCAATGGCGACTCGGGAGCCGCGTAATGGCTGGATGGACGGGGAATAGGGGCGGGTAGCGCGGGTTGTGGAGGGGCCGGGAGCAGCGCCGGCCGAGGGGCGGCGGGACCGCGGGTGACCTTGGAGCTCGCGTGTCAGAGGGGTGTGTATAGATTGGCTGGCACCGGAAGAACCAGAAGGTGTCGTCGTCCGTAGACTCAAGAGCTTTTCATCAACGCCTTCCAGCCATCCAATCCCCGGGGTTGGGTGTCTGGTGTCAACGCAGTACATCCAGGAGCGTACCATGCAGATCAAGACCAAGGTTCGTGGCGGTCCCCGTGGTTGCGGTGGTGGCGTGGTGCTGACCAACCAGGTCCGCACGCAGCTGCCGTAGTCGACTGGCATCACCGCTTCATCCATCCGACTCCAGCGATGGAGTCATCCTCACCAGGAGCTCATCATGCAGATCAAGACCAAGGTTCGTGGCGGTCCCCGTGGTTGCGGCGGTTCCCTGCCCGTGCTGACCGGCACGGTCCGCACCCAGCTGCCGTAGTCGGCGCTGGATCATCCTCACCCGACTCCAGCGATGGAGTCATCCTCACCAAGGAGCTCATCATGCAGATCAAGACCAAGGTTCGTGGCGGTCCCCGTGGTTGCGGTGGTGGCGTGATCATCGCGGTGCGTTCCGACGCGCTCGCGGCCATCCCGTAGTCCTCCGTCAGCATCCCGAGCTGACTTCACTCACACCTGATTCCGAGGAGTCCATCATGCAGATCAAGACCAAGGTTCGTGGCGGTCCCCGTGGCTGTGGCGGTGGTGTTGCGATTCCCGTGCGCACCACGGGCGGCGTCCTCACGCAGATCCCGTAGTCGTCAGTCTTCCAGACTGAGTCCAACCCAGGCTGTTCTCGATAGGAGCTCGTCATGCAGATCAAGACCAAGGTTCGTGGTGGTCCCCGTGGCTGTGGTGGCTCTCTCCCGCTGCCCACGCAGCCCGTGCTGGACGCCGCCTACGCGCTGTAGTCCTTGTTTGGGCACGTAGAGTGCCTGTCCAAGACGCGAGTCGCCAGGGGGCGGAGTTCCTCGCCCTCTGGCGGCTGTCATTGCGGGGCCCGGTGAGGCTCGCGCGAATCCCTGTCGTGGGGAGGGCGCGCTAGAGTCCCCGGGATGATCAACCCGGTTCATGTGTATGCTTGGCAGGCGGCCATCGTCGGCAACGCGCGGCTGGAGGGCCGCCCGGTGCGCGCGCTGATGCTCGAGGACCCGTGGGCGGGCTCCTTCGCGCGGAGCCCGGAGACCTTCCTGGGCTTCGAGGTGGACGGGGGCTTCGAGCCGTCGTTCGACCGGTGGTTCGAGCGGATGAAGGCGCGGGGGCTCCTGGCCATCCGCTCGCTCCGCGTCTCCGACCCTTCGATCTGGGTGCTGTACGATCCGCCCGACTCCCCGCCCCGGTTGCCGGAGCTGGCGCTGGTGTTCCCGGACCGGGTGGTCTGGTACCGCTACTTCTTCCCGTGGCCGGGCCCCCAGGCCCAGTCCGCCGTGTCGCAGGAGGACGGCTTTCGCGAGGTGCCGGAGACGCGCTCGGCGGCGGTGCCCTCGGTGGAGGACGCGGAGCGGGAGCTGCTCGCGGCGACGCGGGAGTACGTCGCGTTCGTGGGGCCTCAGGCTCGCAAGGACCACTCGAGCGACGTGTTCTACGCGGCCATGGGGCAGAAGGCGCTGGAGCTGCTGACGGACACGGAGGCGAGCTTCCAGACGCGACTGGCGGCCCTGCGGGAGGCGGACGTGAAGGAGTACCGCCGGCGCAGCAAGGACTGGTGGCCCGTGCAGCCGGCGACGCGCGCCATGCGGCCACAAATCTTCGAGAACGCGGCCAGGAGTCTGGAGCGGGACGACTACCTGCGGGTGATGGAGGCGGCGGGGCTGTCCTGGAGGGCCGTCCGGCTGGCCTGCGCCGCCCAGGACATCTGGCCGCTCAACATGCACAACGAGCGCACGTCGGAGGACATGCTGCCGCCGTTCGTCCAGGCGCCGGGGTACGCGGCCATCGGGAAGCGCTGGGCCGACGCGGCCAACGCCGCGTGCAACGCCGCGGTGAACGCGCGCTGAGCGCCTCCGCCGGACCTGGGAGCGCCCCTCTCGGCTCCAAGGGGCGCCCCGGGAAGGCGCCTTGCTTCAGCCGGCCCGGGCCAGCTGTGGCGGCGGCAGGGCCGACGGCGCGAGGACGACGTAGCCGGTGGCGATGAGCGTCTCCTCCACGGCGAGCGAGACGGCGCCCTGCACGGCGCCCGCCTGGGTGGGCTTGCAATTCACGCCGATGGCGATGACGGGCCCCTGCGCGGTGAACTCCGCCACGTCGACGCTGGGCACGGGCACCGCCTGGACGCCGGGCACCACCACGACGCGCTCGCGGAAGGCCTTCATCAGCCCATGGATGTCCCCGCCGTGCGTCAGCGGCACCTTCACCACGATGCGGCGGTGGGGGTGGTGGCTGAAGTTGATGATGTTGTCGCTGAAGAGGCGGTTGTTGCCGACGGAGATGCGCAGGTTGTCGCCCGTGTCGATGGTGGTGGCGAACAGGCCGATCTCCTGCACCAGGCCCGTGACGCCGGCGGCGGAGATTTCGTCGCCCACGCGGAAGGGCCGCAGCACCAGCAGGAAGATGCCCGCGGCGAAGTTGGAGAGCAGCCCGGACCACGCCGTGCCGATGGCGATGCCCGCGGCGGCCAGCAGCGCGGCGAACGAGGTGGTCTCGAACCCCATCATCCCCAGGATGCCCAGCAGCAACAGGATGGTGAGGGAGCCCGCGAACAGCGACTCGATGTACCGGATGAGCGTGGCGTCGAACTGCCGCTTCTGCAGCGTCAGGTTCAACACGCGCCGGAAGGTGCTGATGATTGCACGTCCCACGAACCACAACACGAGGGCGCCCATTGCCTTGAGCAGGAACGGGAAGGCCTCCGCGAGAGCCAACGTCTTCAACTGTTCGATGACCGCGTCCATGACGCTCCTGAAGCGGCCGAGAGTCCACGGACGTGGCGGGCCTGCTCCGGTCCGGCCGCGTGTGCAGGGCACGGGCCATCCCGGCGGCCTCACGTAAGTCCGCGAATGCCCGGCTTCCTCATGCCGAGGTCACAAGCGACGCGGGGAGGTCCTCCCCAGCCTGGACACGTCAGCCGCGAACGTTGACGCGTCAGGGGGGCCTCGACGCGGCGGCGTGGGCCCTTCAGGGCGCGGTGACGAGCCGCAGCCCTCGCTCCCGGACCAGCGCCCCGAGGGCCTCGCCCGACACCGAGGTTCCTCGTACATCCAGCACGCGCAACTGGGGCAGGGCGCGCAGCGCGGCCAGGCCCGCGTCGGTGACACCGGTGCGGGGCAGGTGGAGCGTGTGCAGCGTCCTGGGCAGATGTCCCAGGGACGCATCGCCGATGCGCGCCCGGGCGAGGCTGAGCCAGGTGAGCTGGGGGAAGCCCCTCAGGGCCTGGAGGCTCTCGTCGTTGAGCCACGTGGCGCCCAGGTCCAGTCGTGTCAGGCGCGGCAGTCGCTGGAGGGCCACCAGTCCGGAGCCGCTGATGGGCGTGCCCGCGACGTGAATCGACTCCAGGCCGGCCAGCTCGGCCAGCTGCCCCAGCCCCAGGTCGGTGAGCAGGGTGCGCTCGGCGCGCAGGGACTGGAGGTGGGGCAGGGCGCGCAGCGCGGGCAGCCACTCGTCGTTGAAGGCGGTCCGGCTCACGTCCAGCTCGCGCAGGGCCGCGTGCAGATGCCCCAGGGCCTGGGGGCCCATGGGCGTGGCGCTCAGGTCGAGCCGAACCAATCGCTCCAGCCCTCGAAGCGTGGCGAGCGAGTCATCCGTCACGGCCAGGCCGGACAGGCCCAGCCGCTCCAGCGCGATGAAGCCCGCGAGCACGTCGAGTCCCCCCGCCGCGACGGCGGTCCTCGACAGCTCCAGCTCCCGCAGGGCCACGAGTCCTCGCACCTGTCGCAGGGCCGCGTCGTCCACGCGGGTGTCGTCGAGGTGGAGCAGCTCCAGCGCGCTCAGTGCCGCGAGGTGCCGGAGCCCCGGGCCCCGCAGGTGGGTCTTCGTGAGGACCAGGGCGCGCAGCGCCTTCAGGCCGGAGAGGTGGCCAAGGCCCAGGTCGGTGATGCGGGTGTGGCCCAGGTGCAGCGCCTCCAGGTTCCGCAGCGTGCCGAGGTGCGCGAGGCCCGTGTCGGTGAGCCCGGTGCGCGCGAGGCCCAGCCACGTGAGGCCCGGCAGCTCCCGCAGCCGCGCGAGGCCCGCGTCCGTCACGTGCGTCCCGCTCAGCACCAGCGTGTGCAGGCGCGCTCCGGGCACCCAGGCGAGGACGGTGTCGTCCACCGCGGTGTCGGAGAGGTCCAGCCACTCGAGCTCCGACTGGGCGGCGAGGGCCGACAGCGCACGCGGGCTGATGGCGGTGCTCGCGAGGGTGAGGCGCCGCAGCGTCGTCAGCCCGGAGAGGAAGCCGAGGCCCGCGTCGGAGATGGCCGTCTCATCCAGACGCACGACGGCCAGCCTCCGCATCTCCCTCACGTGCGCGAGCCCCCCGTCGGTCACCCGGGTGCCGTCCAGGTGCAGGGCCTCCAGGGATGTGAACTCCCGCAGGGCCTCCAGGTGCGCGTCGCCCAGCGGGGTGCCCGAGGCGCGCAGGCCCACCGCGCCCGAGTCGCGCAGCAGCCGCGCGAGGAGCGACGGGGCGGGCAGGGGCGCCGAGTCGAAGCAGAGCTCGGGCACCTGATGCGCCTTCAAAGCGGTGGCCCGCTGACGTGCCTCCTCCTCCGTCACGAGCGCGCCGAGCGGCTCCGCGCACCACGTGCCCCCGGTGGGGGGCTGGAAGCCAGTCGCGTCCGTCGTCAGGGGGCGCCAGCGCTCGAGCCCTCCTTCGGGAAGCACGCGGTAGGCGGTGAGCAGCGCGGGAGGTGGCTCGACGCGCGGAGGAGGAGCAGGAGGGGCGACAGGCGGCGTGGTGGCGCAGCCCATCAGGAATCCCACGAGGAGCCGCCACGTCCCAGGTCTCATCGGGCCGAGCGTAGCGGTTCCCCTCCCGGCTCAGGAGGACTTCGTCGCCGACAGGAGCCTCTCCACGGCGACGAGCACGGCGGCCGCGCTGGCCGGGTGCTTGACGAAGGCGGCGGGGCTGAGGTTGGACAGGCGGCCCATCAGCGAGTCCGGTCCGCTCACGTTCACCATGACGATGCGCGAGCCGGGGCGCGCCGCCGTGCTGAGCACATCCAGCGCGGAGCCCGTGTCCACGATGATGATGCGCGCGGGCTTGTCGCTGTCCGTCACGACGCGCAAACCCTTCTGCTCGAACAGCTCGGTGATGAGCGCCATCAAGCGCGCGTCCGACAGGCGCACCAGCACCGGCTCCCGCGTGTCCAGCTCCACCGCGTTGGCGGCCTGGGGCGCGGGCCCCTTGCCCAGCTCCCTCACGTCCTTCTTCAAGAGCTCCATCACATCCGTCTTCAGCACGCCCCGCACGCGCTGGAGCAGCGAGGCGTCCTGGGCCACGAACGCCTTCAATCGCTGCTCACCGTCGGGTGCCAGCTGCGTGAAGGCCACGCCCATGCCGTCCTCGCGCGACCACGCCACCTGACCGAAGGCCCGCAGCGCCTGGGCCGAGTCGGGGAGGGTGATGCGCAGCTCCAGCGTGCTCCCCACCGGCAGCGCGCGCGGGGTGCGGATGGCGAGCCCTCCCGTGCCGATGTTCCTGCTGTACGCGCGCACCACGTCATCCTGCGTGGCGAACGTCAGCTCCAACACCGCGTCCGCGCGAGCGGGACGCGCGGGCAGGGGGCTGCCCTCGGGGGGCAGCGCTCCCAATTCCAGCAGCACGTCCCGGAGCAACTCCAGACGCTGCGCTTCGTCGGGGCCGAGCGGCGCCGTGCGCTGTCGCTCCAGCAGCGTCTTGTATTCCTCGAGCGCGTTGGCGCGTGGACTTCCCATGATGCCCCCCTGCCTGCCTTTCGCGCCTCCCAGCCTGCCATGTCCTCACGGACTGGCGCGAGAGGTCCACTTCCACCCTGTCCTCATGCATACACCCTGGTATAGGCCAGCGCATGGACGTCCCTCCCTCGCTTCCTACCCGCCCGGGCCTGCTGTCGAGCCTGCTGCGCTGGGGTGTGGCGTGCGCGGCGATGCCGCCCCTGCTCACGCCCGCGCTCCTGCTGGGGCCCGTCAGCCCCGGGGCCTCGGACGCGCTGATGCGGACGTGGTGTCTGTGGGCCCGGCGCGTCTTCGGCGTGGACGTGGAGGTGGTGGACCACAACGAGGGCCGCTACGACGCATCCTCGTATCTGTTCCTGCAACTGAACCAGACGAGCTTGAGCGAGACGTTCGTGACGCCCCCGGCGCTGCCCCGGCCCGTGCGCATCTTCATGAACATCGAGTATGCGGCGCTGCCCTTCGCGGGCTGGGTGCCCTGGGCCCAGGGCTCCACGGTGGTGGTGCGCCAGTGGAGCGCGCAGGCGCGCCGCGCCGTGGACCGCGCCGCCCAGGCCCTGCGCGAGGGCGCCAGCTATTACATGTCCATCGAGGGCCGACGCAGCGAGGACGGCCGGCTCAATCCCTACCGCAAGGGCGCGGCGGTGCTCGCCATCCGCTCCGGCGCCGCCCTGGTCCCCATGGTGTTCCACGGCGCGCGGGACGTGCTGCCCTTCGGGGAGTGGCGCGTCAGGCCGGGGCGGGTGCGCGTGGAGCTGTTGCCCGCCATCCCCACCGAGGGCCTGCGCTACGAGGACCGGGACGCGCTCGTGGAGCGGCTGCGCGCCCTCGCCCGGGAGCGGGGCTTGGAATAGCCCCGCCCGGGGGTAGGCTCCAGGGCATGTCCTACCAACGCAACCCGGTGAAGGCGCCACGCGTGTCGGGGCTGGCGCTCAAGGCGTTCGTCAACACCCTGGAGAGCGCCGTCGGCTCACCCGTGCTGGAGAAGCTGGTGCGCGACAGCGGCATCGACCGGTGGCGGGAGCTGTCCGCCGGTGATGCGCCCCCGCTCCAGTACCCGCTGCCTCCGGGCGCGCCCGCCACCGAGCCCCAGTCCCCCACGGAGCAGGCCTCGCGCGCCATCCTGGCGCAGCCCGTGACGCCGGAGCGCGAGACCGTGGGCGCGTATGTCCGGGCCTACCGCGAGGGCGGCGCGGACCCGGTCTCCGTGGCCCGTCGCCTGAACGAGGCCATCGACCGGCTGGAGCGCGGCGAGGCGCGCATGGGGTGGTTCATCGCGCGCAAGCCCGACGAGGTGCTCCGCGCCGCCGAGGCCTCCGCCGGGCGCCATCGCGAGGGCCGCGCGCTGAGCGTGCTGGACGGCGTGCCGGTGGTGCTCAAGGACGAGGTGGACCTGGCGGGCTTCCCCACCACGCTGGGCACGCGCTTCCGCCACCAGGTGGCCTCGGTGGACTCGACGGTGGCCGCGCGCCTCAAGGCCGCGGGCGCGCTCATCCTGGGCAAGGCCAACATGAACGAGATTGGCATCAACCCCATCGGGTTGAATCCGCACCACGGCGTCGCGCGCAACCCGTGGAACCGGGGCCACATCACCGGAGGCAGCTCCAGCGGCTCGGCCGCCGTCGTCGCCGCGGGCCTGTGTCCGCTGAGCATCGGCGCGGACGGCGGTGGCTCCATCCGCATCCCGGCGGCCCTGTGCGGCATCGTCGGCCTCAAGGCGACGTGGGGCCGCATCCCCGAGACGGGCGTGCCGCCCCTGTGCTGGAACGTGGGGCACGTGGGGCCCCTGGGCCTCACGGTGGACGACGTCGCGGCGGCGTATGCGCTGCTCGCCGGACCTGACGGCAAGGACCTGGTCTCCCAGGGCCAGCCCCCGCATCACCTGTCCGGTTACGAGCGCGCGGACCTGACGGGCGTGAGGCTGGGCATCTGCTGGCCCTACTTCGAGGACGCGTCCCCGGACGTGGTGGCGCGCTGCAAGGAGGCGGTGCGCGCGCTGACGGCCGCGGGCGCCACCGTGGTGGAGGTGCCCGCGCCGGATTTGAACACCGTGCTCTGGACGCACAGCTGCATCATCCTCAGCGAGATGGCCGAGTCGATGTTGCCGCACTCGCGCGAGCACGCCTCGGACTTCGGGCTCGACTCGCGCACCAACCTGGCCATCGGCAGGCACTTCCGGGCCACGGACCTGGTGCACGCCCTGCGGCATCGCCACCGGCTGACGCGCGAGCTGCTCGCCGTCATGGCGGGCGTGGATGTCCTCGTCACCCCGTCGACGGCCACCACCGCGCCCCTCATCCCCGAGGGCACGCTGCCCGACGGCGAGTCGAACCTGCCCGTCGTCGACGCGCTGATGCGCTTCGTGCGCGAGGGGAACCTGACGGGCTTCCCCGCCCTGTCCGTCCCGGCCGGCCACGACAGCGCGGGTCTGCCCGTGGGCCTGCAGCTCATGGGGCGCCCCTACGAGGAGCACCTGCTGCTGCGCCTGGGCCGCGTCGTGGAGCGCGCCACGGCCGCTCGCACGCCCGCCGTGCATGTCACCGCCCTGCGCTGAGCACGATTCAAAGACATCCTGGAATTTGCCAAGCCCATCGTTCCTGGTGGGCTTGTGTGTATTAACGCTGGCAAAACCAGAAAGACCCGCCCATATTCCCTCGGCGCGGCAGCGTGGACTCTCCAGGCTGCCACAGGCCCGTGATTCGCTGGACGTCAATTCCTGGCATCCGGTTCCGGGCAGGAGGAATTGTTTCATGCAACTGCGTCCGCAGGTGGGTTGGGTGCCGTTCGTCCTCGCGGCGTCGCTGGTGGCGGCATGTGGTCCGTCCTCGTCGGAGACGCCCGCGCCAACGCCGGAGTCGACAGGCGTGCGGGCCGCGGAGTTGGTGGAGCTGGTGGTCAACGGAGATTTCAGCAACGGGCAGACCGCGCCCTGGTGGAGCGGACCGAACACTCAGTCGGTGGTGGAGAACGGCCGGCTGCGCGTCAACGTCACGGGTGGCACGGCGAATCCGTGGGACGCGCCCATGGGGCAGGACAACATCGCGCTCGCGAACGGGCAGGCGTACACGCTGACCTTCACCGCCTCCGCGACGGCGAACGTGACGGTGCGGGCCACGGTGCAGCTGGGCGCGGCGCCGTACACCGCGCCGCTGGACCAGAACATCACGCTGGATGGCACGGCGCGCACGTTCACGTTCCCCTTCACTTCGAATCTCGCGACGGCGGCGGGGCAGGTGACGTTCCAGGTGGGCGGGCGGGGCGCCTTCTCGCTGTTCCTGGACAACGTCTCGCTCACCACGTCGGGCGGAGGCAATCCGGGCGGCGGCGGGCCGGTGGCGATGACGAGCGGCTTCTACGTGGACCCCCACTCCAACCCGGCCGTCTGGGTGCGCGACAACGGCGGGGACTCGCGCGCCTCGCGCATCCAGACGTCCATCGCGAGCAAGCCGGGGGCGCGCTGGTTCGGCAACTGGAGCGGCGACATCACGGCCGCGGTGTCCGGCTTCGTGGGCGCGGCGGACACGGCCGACAAGCTGCCGGTGCTCGTGGCGTACAACATCCCCGGGCGTGACTGCGGCAGCCACTCCGGCGGCGGCGCGGGCAGCCCGGAGGCCTATCGCGCGTGGATCTCCGCCTTCGTCACCGGCCTGGGCAGCCGCCCCGCCATCGTCATCATCGAGCCGGATGCCGTCGCGCAGCTGGATTGTCTGCCCAGCGACCCCGAGCGCCAGACGCGCCTGGCCCTGCTGCGCTACGCGACGGAGCAGCTGCGCGACAGGGCGCCCAACACCTGGGCCTACCTGGACGGCGGCAACGCGAACTGGATTGGCGCGGACACCATGGCGCAGCGGCTGGAGTCCGCGGGCGTGCGCAACATCCGCGGCTTCGCGCTCAACGTGTCGAACTTCTACACGACGGCGCAGTCGACGACGTACGGCACCCACGTCAACACCGCGCTCACCTCGCGCTACGGCTACACGAAGCCCTTCGTCGTGGACACCAGCCGCAATGGCAACGGCCACAACGGCGAGTGGTGCAACCCCGGCGGCCGCCGGCTGGGCGTGACGTCCCAGGTGGGCGGTGGCGCGGAGCTGCTCCTGTGGGTGAAGGTGCCGGGGGACTCCGACGGCAACTGCGGCATCGCGCCGAACACGCCCGCGGGCACGTTCAGCCCCGACCTGGCCCTCCGGCTCATCGACGGCACCTGACGGGCGGGGCTCAGCCTCGCTTGGGCAGGAGCCGGGCCAGCTCGCGGTCCAGCGTGGCGGCGAAGCGCTGGCGGTCCTGGGCGTTGAAGCCGCTGGGGCCGCCCGTCACGACGCCGCTCTCGCGCAGCTCCTGCATGAAGTTCCGCACGGACAGCCGCTCGGCGATGTTCTCCTCGGAGAACAGCTCGCCGCGCGGGTCCAGGGTCACCACGCCGCGAGGCACCAGCAGCGCCGCCAGGGGGATGTCCTGGGTGACGGCCAGGTCCCCCTTCTGGGCGGAGGTGGCGATGTGCTGGTCCGCCACGTCCAGCCCCGCGCCCACCTGCACGGTGGAGACGAGCTCCGAGCGGGGCAGGGACAGGGACTTGTTGGCCACGAAGACGAGCGGCACCTTCAGGCGCTGTGAGGCGCGCAGGAGGATGTCGCGGACGGGCGTGGGGCAGGCATCGGCGTCGACCCAGATTCGCATGGCGCTCGCATCCTCGCGTGGACAGGCGCGAAGATGAAGTGCTTGACGCCGCCCATGCGTGGCGCTCGGATGCGCGCCCATGTCCGAGCTGCTCACCCGCGCCGAAGCCTCGAATCACGCTGAAACCTCGCGTCATTCCGACGTGCTCGCCTTCATCGACGAGCTCTGCCGCCGCACGAAGCTCGCCCGACGGGTGGACTTCGGCACCAGCGGCGAGGGCCAGCCCCTGGTGTCGCTGGTGGTGAGCGACCGCAACTGCTTCACGCCGGAGCTGGCGCGCAAGCAGAAGAAGGTCGTGGTGATGGTGGAGGCCAACATCCACGCCGGCGAGGTGGAGGGCAAGGAGTCGGTGCTCGCGCTCGCGCGGGATTTGACGCTCAGCAAGCTGGGCCAGAAGCTGCTCGACAAGCTGGTGCTCGTGCTGGTGCCGAACTTCAACCCGGACGGCAATGACCGCATCAGCCCCAACAACCGCAAGCTGAACCTCCAGGACCTGGAGGGGCAGGTCAACCCGGCGGGCGGCGTGGGCACGCGCTACACGGGCGAGGGCTGGAACCTCAACCGCGACAGCACCAAGCAGGAGGCGCCGGAGACGCGCGCCATGGCGAAGCTGCACCAGACGTGGTGGCCGGAGCTGTTCATCGACTGCCACACCACCGACGGCAGCATCCACGACTTCGACCTGACCTACGACACGTCGCACTCCAACGAGCCGCTGTTCCAGGAGCTGCGCGACTACAACCGGCAGATGCTGGACCGCGTCGCCCAGGCGGTGCAGAAGCGCCACGGCTTCGACAGCTTCTGGTACGGCAACTACCGCGAGGAGGGCGTGCCCAGCTCGGGCTGGCATACGTACCCGGCGCTGCCGCGCTTCGGCAGCCACTACCGGGGACTGCTCGGCCGGCTGGACGTGCTGCTGGAGACGTACAGCTACATCGACTTCCCGCGCCGCTGCGCGGTGATGTACGCGTGGCTGCTGGAGCTGATTCGCGAGGCGGCCCGGAGCGCGAAGACGTACCGCGCGCTCACCCAGGCGCAGGAAGAGGCCATCATCGCCCGGGGCACCACGCCGGATCCGCAGACGCTGGTGGGCATCAACTACGGCGTGGCCACGCGGGACGGGGAGGGGAAGCTGACGTTCGACTACCCGGCCTACGTGAAGCCCGGAGACCTGGCGCGCATCCAGGCGTTCGACGAGAAGAGCGTCGCGGAGCGGCGCTTCCCGGGCAAGAAGCGCAAGGTCTACCGCGTGCCGCACTTCCGCACCTTCATCCCGACGCAGTCGGTGAGCACGCCGGAGGCGTACCTGGTGCCCGCGGAGCTGGCGCCCCGGCTGGAGTCGCAGGGCATCCGCTTCGAGGTGCTCCCCAAGGCGCAGCGCTTCCTGGTGGACAGCTACCGCATCGCCCGGCGCGAGGAGACCTTCAGCCCGGACGTGGCCGCCAATGTGCCGCCGCCGGGGCAGGCGGAGGTGCCGCTGAGCCAGAAGCCCAAGCCGGTGCGCTTCGAGACGGTGCTGACGGTGTCGCCCGAGCGCGGCGAGCGCGAGTTCGCCCAGGGCACGCTCCGCGTCCCCACCGCGCAGCGCGCGGGCACGCTGGCCGTCTACCTGCTGGAGCCGCACTCCGATGATGGCTTCTGCCGGTGGCAGTTCCTGGACACCTTGTTGGAGGTGGGCGGTTACTATCCCGTGCACCGCGTGGTGAGCCCCGCTCCCGCGCCGAAGAAGGCGGAGTGAGGCCCCAAGGGCCCTGACGCGGGTCGGGGTCCAGCAGGGTGGCAACGTCACCGCGACGCTGGAGTGCCCGCCTGACGGGGGGCACGCCGTTCATCCCTGAGGTGGCGCGGTTCATCCCAGGGCACGTGGAAGCGGTCCCGGGAGATGGCTAGCCTCCGTGCGCATGCGCGACGCGGAGCCGGTTCGTCCCCGAGTGGATGAGGTGGAGCCCCTGCCGTCCTGGGCCGTGTGGCTCGGGGCGTTGGGGTGGTGGCTCGCGGATGCGCTCATCTCCGTGAGCCAGACGCAGCTGCTGCAGCGCATCGGCGAGCTGAAGGTCGTGGAGGGGGCGCTGTGGCGGATGTCGCTGGCCAGCTCCCTGCTGTGGGTGCCGATCACGGTGATGTGTCTGCGCCTGTCCGAGCGGGTGCCCCTGTCGCGGGGGCACCTGCGGCGGGCGCTGGGCTTCCACGGAGGGGCGCTGCTCGTCGTCGTGCTGGGGCGGGCGACTTTCGTCGTGCTCACGCAGGAGCTCATCGGCTGGTACGAGCGCACGCCGCAGGTGCTCGACGTGCTCGCGCAGAGCGTCGTCAACAACCTGCTGCCCTTCGTGTTGCTGACGGCGGGCGCGCATGCGCTGGGGCTGGCGCGCCGCGCGCACGTGCGTCAGCGTCGCGCCGACCAGCTCCAGGCGCAGCTCGCGCAGGCGCGGCTGCAGGCCCTGGCGTCGCAGCTGCGCCCCCACTTCCTCTTCAACGCGCTCAACGCCGTGTCCTCGCTGGTCCACGTGGACCCGGACGCCGCCGAGAAGATGCTGGCGCGCCTGGGGGACTTGCTGCGCCACAGCCTGGAGTCCCATGCGCGGCAGGAGGTGACGCTGCGCGAGGAGCAGCAGGCGCTGGCGCCGTATCTGGACATCGAGCAGACGCGCTTCGGGCCGCGACTGGAGGTCGCCTGGAGGCTGGGGCCCGACGTGCTGGATGCGCGCGTGCCGTATCTGGCGTTGCAGCCGTTGGTGGAGAACGCCATCCGTCATGGGCTGGCGCCGCGCGCGGAGCCCGGGCGCATCGAGATCTCCGCTGAGCGGGAGGGCGACGTGCTGCGCCTGTGCGTGAGCGATGACGGGATGGGCCCCCCCGTGAGCGGCCCTCCGCGAGGTGGCGGGGTGGGGCTGTCGAACCTGCGCGCCCGGCTGGCGACGTTGTACGGGCCTCGTGCCGCGCTGGAGCTGCGCGCGGGGACGCCTCGCGGCGCGGTGGTGGAGCTGCGGGTTCCGCTCGATGACGCGCCCGGCGCGGAGCGGGTGGCCGCATGAGCGCCGCGCGTGGGGGGGCGTGATGGAGCCCGCCTCCGGGGGCAGGGTGATGATGGGCGGCAAAGAGGTCGTGGAGCCGTCGGTGCTTCGCGTGGCGCTCGCCGGAGCGGGTGGCGGCAGGAGGGCCGCGCGTGGAGGGGGCAGGGTGATGATGGGCGGTAATGAGGTCGTGGAGCCGTCGGTGCTTCGCGTGGCGCTCGCCGGAGCGGGTGGCCGCATGAGAGCCGCGCGTCGGCGTGTCGTGATGGAGCGCGCGTCCGGGAGGGCTGGGTGATGATGGGCGGTGGTGAAGCGGTGGAGCCGTCCGTGCTTCGCGTGGCGCTCGCGGATGACGAGCCGCTCGCCCGTTCGCGCCTGCGCGCATTGCTCGCCGCGGAGCCGCATGTCGAGCTCGTCTCCGAGGCCGCCAGCGGCGCGGAGGCCGTGCGCGGCGTGCTCCAGTCCTCGCCGGACGTGCTGCTGCTGGACGTCGAGATGCCAGCGGGAGACGGCTTCGAGGTCCTCCGCGCGCTGCCGCCCGAGTCGCTGCCCGTGGTCGTCTTCGTCACCGCGTGGCAGCAGCACGCCGTGCGCGCTTTCGAGGCCCAGGCGTTGGACTTCCTGCTCAAGCCCTATGACAAGGAGCGCTTCCGCGCCGCGCTCGCCCGCGCGCGCCAGCAGGTGCGGCTGGTGCGTCGAGGCGAGGCGGTGGCTCGGCAGGAGGCGCTCCTGTCCGGGCTCGCGCTGGCGGAGGCCCCGCTGCGGCGTCTGCCCGTCAAGGTGGACGGTCGCATCCGCTTCGTCGACTGCTCCGCCATCTCCCACGTCGAGTCCGAGGCCAACTACGTGCGCGTGCACGTGGGCGCGGAGCAGCACGTGCTGCGCGAGACGCTGACGCACCTGGAGGAGCGCCTGGACACACGGCGCTTCCTGCGCGTGCACCGCTCCGTGCTCGTGAACCTGGACCAGGTGCGCGAGGCGGAGCCGCTGTCCCAGGGGGAGTACCTGCTGGTGCTCGGCTCGAGCGGTACCGCCGTGCGCACCGGTCGCAGTCACCGCGCGCGCGTCGAGGCCGCGCTGGGATTGGGAAGCGACAGCGCCCGCTGAAGGCGCCGTCCCTGGTGGCGCGCCATCCATCCCGCGCCCCCCTCGCTTCATCCCCGCTTCCCGGACAGGCGAGCGGGCACCCTGTACCTCTACGGCCATGGCGAGAGCGAGCCCGGCTCCTTTCGCCACACCCGAGAGGAGCTCACCATGTCGTCGTCCCGTCGCATCCCCACGCTGCTCGCGACGCTCGCGCTGTCCGTCGCGACGTCCGCCTCCGCCTCCGCGCCCAGCACGCCGGAGGTGCTCTCCCCCGGCTTCATCTCCCTGCCCGAGTAGGAGGAGTGGCGCATCGCCTTCACGCCGGACGGCCGCACCGCGTTCTGGGGCGTGAGCGCCGGCTTCTTCCCCGAGACGCGTCAGGCCACCATCGTCTTCTCCGAGTGGCGCAACGGCCGCTGGACGCAGCCCCGCCCCGCGTCCTTCTCCGGCGTGCACTCAGACATCGACCCGTTCGTCTCCCCCGACGGACGCCGCCTCTTCTTCTCCTCCATCCGTCCCGTCAACGGCCAGCCGCGCACGGACGTGGAGATGTGGGTGGTGGAGCGTCGCCGCGATGGCGGCTGGGGCGAGCCGCGTCACCTGGGCGCCGCGGTCCACAGCACCGCCGACGAGCTCTACCCGAGCGTGGACGCGGAGGGCACGCTGTACTTCGGCTCGGACCGCGAGGGCGGCTACGGCGGCTGGGACATCTACCGCTCGCGCCCGCGTCACGACGGCTCCTACGGCCCCGCGGAGAACCTGGGACCCGCCATCAACACCGAGTCCTGGGAGTTCAACCCCAACGTCCTCGCGGACGGCAGGACGCTGCTGTTCGCGTCCATCGCCCGCCCGGATGGCCACGGCTACGGTGACCTCTACGTCGCCCGCAAGACGTGGCGTGGCTGGCAGCCGGCGCGCAACCTGGGGCCGACGGTGAACACGGACCTGGACGAGTACCACCCGACGCTCTCGCCGGACCAGCGCACGCTCTACTTCGTGCGCCACCAGTACGAGCCGTTCGTCCCCGGGGAGCTCTACCACGTCCGCGTCGGCGGGCTGCTGTCCGACGACGGCACCTGCGACGTGAGCCACTGAGCCACCGCGTGAGCGCCTCCGCCCGGAGTCATCCCTCTTCCGGGCGGAAGGGCCCCGCGCGAGCATCTCAGCGCGACTGCAGGCGCAGGTTGTCCAGGGCCACGTCGGGGTGGCCCTCGGGCAGGTCGACGAAGAACGCGACGGGCTGCGCGGTGCCCAGCTGGAAGTTGGCGCGCACCCGCTTCGCCACCGCGTCACACGGCATGCGTGGCTCCCGCCCGTCGGCGGTGATGAAGCCGCACATCATCCCCCGCGTGGCGCGCGACGTGTCGAAGGCCACGGCCCAGCCGCGCCCCGGCACGAGCGCCTGCCGCGTCGCCACCCACCGCTGTCCGCCGCGAAGCAGCGACGCGAAGCGCGAGGTCTCACCCCGGGTCCACGTGGCCGGCACCGGCACGGACGCTCCGGGCTCCAGGATGCCCACCCCCACGCGCTGCGAGCGGTACTCGAAGCCCTGGGCCAGCGTGTCGGAGACGACGACCCACTCCGTCACCGCGGCGGCGCCGGAGTCCGCCTCCAGCGAGAGCTTCAGCGTCTGCGTGCCTCCGCTGGTCGCGACGAAGGTGGTGGCGACGAGCCCCGCGGCCTCGCCCGGACGGCTCTGGGGCCTGGCTCCGCGCAGGAGCGTCTGGCCGCCCAGGGTGAGGGTGACTCGCGGCGGCGTGGCCTCCAGCGCGCGGACGCGGACCGACACGCGATAGCTCATGCCGGAGACCACCCGCGCGGGCGGCAGCGAGAGGGGGCTGCTCCGCCCGACGGGTACCAGCGGCTCGTTGGGGAAGCGCACGCGCTCCCAGGCGGAGCACGTGGCCTCGACGCAGGGCCAGGGCTTGGGAAAGGCCTGCGGCGTGAGCGGGGCGCGGCGCAATAGCCAGACATCGTGCTCCAGCCACAGGTGGAGGTTGGGGAACAGGCCGGGCGATTGGGCATCGCAGACATCCGAGGCGCTCCTCGACTCCACGAGCTTGCGCGTGAAGGCCAGCCGCGCGTAGCCCAGCCCCGCGTCTCCCGGGCCGCGCGCGGTGCGCTCGGGGTCCTCGCAGAGGAAGTCGTAGTCGTGCGCCAGGAACACCCACGAATCCCACACGGCCACGGGCCCGAGCAGCTCCTCGGTGCCCAGCGCCGTGTTGCGCTGGGTGATGCCCGCGCCCGAAGAGCCGTGGCAGCCATGCAGCTCGGTGAGGCGAGCGTCCGTGCCCGTCGACGTCACGCCCAGCGAGACGCGGGGGCGGCCGGAGGGGGACCACGGCGTGGAGCGCAGCGGCAGCAGCTGGTGGGCGTCGTAGTAGTGGTAGTTGAGCGTGGGCTCGTGGCCGGCGTAGCGCGTGTAGTGGCGCCAGAGGTCGGAGCCCCGGTCCGCGGGGATGGTGTAGACCTCGTGGGTCCACGACATCGAGACGGGGAGGCCCTCGCCCTCGGACCCGGCCACGCCCAGGTAGTCATAGCGACAGCCGGGGCTCGAATCTCCGCAGTCGAGCAGCGCGGTGTCCGCGCGGGGGAAGGCCGCGGGGCAGCGGTAGTCGCCATACGGCCCTCCGCAGCGCGCCACCACGCGGCAGCCGTAGGACGTCGTGCTGTAGCCCGGCCCCAGCGGTGTCTTGCGATAGCGCGGGAAGGTGCCCGACAGGCTCCGCGCAGTGGCCTCCCAGCCCACCTCGTCGCTGCGCATGGGGTCATACATGCGGACCTCGAGCAGCTGGTTCGCGGGGGACCACACGTTCGTGGCATCCACGCAATGCGCCGCGGTGATGGCCCGGCGCGGTGAGATGAACGTGACACCACACGTGTAGCGCAGCGGTGTTCCATCCAGCCCCAGGACAGGGGCGTGCGTCCCCGGGCGCAGCATGGGGACGAACACCGTCCCATGGCTGAGCCGGCTGCTGGCCAGCGCGCCCGAGGGGCCGAGGTCCACGCGGTAGTAGTCCTGATAGGCCCACTCCACGCGCTGGTCCACGGCCTCCCCCCCGGATGTGTCGGGTGACTCCAGGTGGCCGCCGCAGCCGACGAGACAGGTCATCAGGATGGCCAGATGAAAGCTCGCGCGGACGCGCACGGCGCGTCGTGTCGTGTCCATGAATGTTCCCCCCTCGATGACCCGGCGCGGCGTCCCCTCTCCGCGCGAGTGCTGGTGTCACCGGCACCCCGCATCATGCTGTGCATCTCCCCCGCCCAGAGCCCGCACGACCCGCCCGCGCGTCTGTCGCCCGTCCCACCTTGGAGGTGTTTCACGTCTTCGGGATGGCACTGCTCCCGCGTCACCCCGTGTGCGGGTTGGCGTGGATTTATGCCAATGAACAATGTATAAACGTGTAATCACGGCATATCTTGCCAAGTCGTGATTCCGGCAGGGGCCGGAGTTGCTCATCCCTGGCAGGGGGCGCGGCCGTCCGCGCGGGTGTGAGAACGCGAATGCAACGCATGTTTGAAATGCGCCAGGGAAGCTGGCGCGTGGGAGTGGTGTGCGCGCTGTTGGCCTTGGGTTCGGCGTGTGGGGACGCGGCGGTGGAGCCCGAGTCACCGGTGCCCGAGGTGGTGGAGGCGGACCCGGCGCGTCATCCGGAGCGTCGTGGCATCGGCATGTTGCCGTTGCCGAGCGGGCCGTCGGCGATGGCCATCACGGTGGACCCTCGGGCGTCGCTCATCGTCACCGAGGACGCCATCGTGAGGAACTTCACGCTGCTGCGGGTGATGACGCAGCTGGTGACGCAGTCGGGGGTCGCGGGCCTGACGCCGCTGGCGCTCTTCCAGGACTGGTGGAGCACGCAGGCGCCCCCGGGCTGTCTGCCCGTCTTCAACACCTTCCCCTTCGAGTGTCCGCGGCCGGAGTCGAACCAGGCGTTCGTCAACCCCTTCATCAACCCGGGCACCAACCCCGACGAGTACATCCCGCTGGCGCTGGTCAACCGCTTCGACCTGGCGCCGGTGTCGGGCAGCGACTGCGGTGAGTACCGCATCGTCTTCGGCAAGCGCTCGGGCATCCCGGGCGGCGGCAATCGCAACCTGCTCATCTTCGAGGCGGTGCTGCCCAACCCCAACCCCGCCGCGGGCCTCAATGGCTGTCAGCCGGTCGCCAACTTCTGGGCCTCGCTGACGGGGATGACCACGCTGTCGTCCCGCATCGCCGCGCTGCAGGGCTTCTACTTCAACGGCCTGCCGGGCGCGGGCGTCATGCCGGTGGTGCACATCGACAACTACGGCAACCGCTCCGGGAGCGTGGCGACGGGGCAGGTGCGCACCAACCAGTTCATCGGGCGGCCGTGGACGCTGCGTGAGTTCAGCGTGCGCCGGACGATGTGCGGCGCCACCCCCTGCCAGCTGCGCTTCGTCCCGGTGACGGTGAAGGTCAACCCGGGTGGGACGCTGTTCAACCCGGCGTCCGGCCACGCGCTCGCGCCCACGTTCCAGGGCTCGCTGTTCCCCGGACAGGTGCCCGCGCTGGCCGTCAATGACATCAACCTGTTCAACAACACCATCCCGGACGCGTTCAACAGCGGGCAGAGCCACGTGGGGGTGTTCGAGAACCAGTACGTCGCGCAGTTCGGCCCCGGCCCCAGCCCCTTCCACACCAACGTCCAGGCGGCGATTGCCGCGGCGGGCAGCACGCTGACGCCGCAGCAGGTGGTGGCGCGCTCCATGGCGCTGTCGTGCGCCGGCTGCCACGAGAACAGCAATGGCGCGAACCTCGGCGGCGGGCTCGTCTGGCCTCCGTCGGGCGGCTTCGTGCACGTGGGTGAGCAGTTCGACCCGCTTTCGGGGGTGTTCGGCCCGCGCTACCGCATCTCCCCGGCGCTCACCAACGTCTTCCTGCCCCACCGCAAGGCGGTGCTGGAGACGTTCCTGAACGCCTCGTGCGGGGATGCCACGTGCCAGCCGTGGGAGACGACCACCGTCTGCCCGGCTGACTGCCCGTAGTCCTCGGTCCACCAAGGTTCGGATGTGGGCGCGGAGGCATGTCTATACTCCGCGCCCACCATGACGGCGGACTCCCTCAAGCAGCACCTGCGGCGCACGCTCCGGCGGGATTTGTGGCTGACGCTCACACCCGCGCTGCTCCTCATCGGCGTCGCCTTCGCCGCCGCGTTCCACTTCATCAAGCCCGCGCCGCCCAAGACGCTGGTGCTGGCCATGTCCCAGGACGAGGGCGGCTTCCGCTACTACGCGCGGAAGTACCAGGACTTCCTGGCCAGGCACGACATCAAGCTGGAGCTGCGCTCGACGAAGGGCTCCATCGAGAACGTGGCGCTGCTGGCGGACGAGTCCTCGGGCGTGGACGTGGCCTTCGTGCAGAGCGGCACGGTGGCGGGGGAGGCCGCGGGGAACGTGGTGTCGCTGGGCAGTCTGTCCTACGTGCCCCTGTGGGTGTTCTACCGGGGTGAGCCCCTGGAGGACGTGCGCCAGCTCAAGGGCCGCAAGGTGGCGGTGGGGCCGGAGGGCAGCGGCACGCGCGCGCTCGCCGTCACGCTCTTGAAGGCCAACGGCATCGACGAGGCGCCCACGGAGCTGATGCCGCTGGAGCGCGAGGCCGCCATCGAGCAGCTCAAGCAGGGGACGGTGGACGCCATCTTCCTCATCTCTCCGGCCGAGTCGCCCGCCATCCACCGGCTGGCGGCGGTGCCCGGCATCCGGCTGTTGAGCTTCACGCGGGGCGCGGCGTACGCGCGGCGCTTCCCGTACCTGTCGCGGCTGGTGTTGCCCCGGGGTGTGTTCAACCTGGCCTCGGACGTGCCGGCCGAGGACGTGGTGGTCATCGCGCCCACGGCGAACCTGGTGGCGCGCGACTCGCTGCACCCGGCGCTGGCGTATCTGCTGATGCGCGCGGCCAGCGAGGTCCACGGCAAGGCGGGCCTGTTGGACGGCGCGGCCGAGTTCCCCGCGCCCCGCGAGACGGGCTTCCCGCTCAGCGATGAGGCGAAGCGCTACTACGAGGCGGGGGTCCCCCTGCTGCAGCGCTACCTGCCGTTCTGGGCCGCCAACCTGGTGGACCGGCTGTGGGTGATGCTGGTGCCCATCATCGCGGTGGTGGTGCCGCTGTTCCGGGCGGTGCCGGCGGTGTACCAGTGGCGCATGCGCTCGCGCATCGTGCGTTGGTATGCGCGACTGAAGGAGATTGAAATCCAGCTCGATGAGAACCCCGGGCAGCAGATGCTCGAGGACATGCTCAAGCGCCTGGAGGAGGCGGAGCGCGAGGTCAATCGCATCCCCATGCCGCTGGCGTACGCGGAGAACCTCTACTTCTTCCGCGAGCACATCGAGGTGGTGCGCCGTCGCCTCATCCGTCGGCTCTCCGGTGGGCGGGACGGGGCGGACGCGCACGCGCACTCCGCCAGCGCGTAGTCGGCTCGGACCTCGCGCGGGGCGCTCGCGTGGGCGCCACGCCCGGGGTCGTGGGGGCGCGAGGTGTCGGCCCCGGCTCGGGGCTCCACCCGCCTGGCGCCGGCGACAGCCCCGCGCCCGTCACGCGCGTAACGGGGGCACGGGGGACTGGCCCCCTCTGCGTGCTTCGGTCGACGCCTCCCGTCATGGCCACGCGCAGCACCTGACAGGCGCGCATCAGGCGCCGCCGCGTGTTCACGTGGGTGAGCCCGAGCTGTGCGGCCATGGTGCGTCCATCCAGGTCCCGCTCGAAGCGCATGACGCAGGCCTGGCGCAGGGCTTCCGGCAACTGGGAGACGTGGCGCCACAGGAGCCGGGCCCGCTCGCGCTCGAGCAGGAGGTGCTCGGGCGAGGGGGCGTGGAGGGGGGCCGTGGCCTCGGTGCACGTGTCGTCGGTGAGGTCGTCCGCGCGGCGGGCCCGTGCGCGGTGCTGGTCCACACAGGTGTTGTGGAGGATGCGCGTCAGCCAGGCCTCGGGGTTGTGGAGGCGGTGGGACTCGCGGGGCCAGGCCTCCGCGGCCCGGAGCATCGCGGCGCCCAGCGCGTCCTCCGCGTCGGCGTGGTTGCCTCCGAGCTGGCGCACGCTCCTGGCGAGGAGCCTCGGTTGGTGCTGTCGCCACAGCTCCCAGAAGCGGATCGACGTCGTTTCGTTGAGAGTCTTCACCGTGGACTCACCCCTGCGTGTGAGGCCCCCTTGAGCAACGGCCATGCCCACGCCTGTCCCTCGGACGGCGGCGCCCGGAGGCGTGGACTGGCATGTCAGCGTCGGGCGCTGACATGTCAGCCGAAGGCCCGGGGAGGCTGGCGTCAGACTCGACCCGGGCCTCCTCGGTGTAGCCTGGAGGAGAACCCCGGCTCCGGCGCCGAGCGTCCCCCTCATGTCGCAGCGATTCCTCGATGATGTCTCCACCGCCAGCCCCCCGCGGCGTGGCGGCGACTCCCAGTCCGCGCCCCTGGCGCCGGCGCTGACGCTGGTCTCCCATCCGCTCGCGTCGAGGGTGGGGGAGCGCTACGTGATGGAGGCCTTGCTCGCGGGGCGTGAGGTGGCCCTGTCGCGCAACGAGCCGCTCTTCACGCGCGCGGGGGAGGGGGTGGGGCGACCGCTGGCGGACCCGTTCCTGAGCCGACGTCCGCTGCGCTTCCTGCCGCGTCCGGAGGGCGGGCTCCGGCTGGAGGTGGACGCGGAGGGCACGTCCGTGGTGGTCGGAGGTGTGCCCGGGGGGGCGTGGGATTTCCGGCCGGAGGTGCTCGCGGCGGGGGTGACGCTGGAGCTGGGCGGGCGGGTGGTGGTGCTGCTGCATCGCGTGGCGCTGGACGCGGAGCGCTCGGCGGACACCCTGGGCATGGTGGGGCAGAGCCTGGCCCTGGGCCGCGTGCGCACCCGCGTGCGGCAGGTGGCGGACCTGGAGGTGCCGGTGCTCGTGCGGGGGGAGACGGGCACGGGGAAGGAGCTGGTCGCCCGGGCGCTCCATCAGCGGAGTCCTCGTCGCAGGGGGCCGTTCATCAGCGTCAACCTGGGCACGCTGGCACGCGAGCTCGCGGCCTCGGAGTTGTTCGGCGCGCAGCGCGGGGCCTACACAGGTGCGTCGCAGAGTCGCGAGGGGTTCTTCCGCGCGGCCCATGGCGGCACGCTCTTCCTGGACGAGGTGGGGGAGGCTCCGCCGGAGGTGCAGGTGGCGCTCTTGCGCGTGCTGGAGACGGGGGAGGTGTTCCCGGTGGGGTCACATACGCCCGTCGTCACGGACGTGCGGCTGGTCGCCGCGACGGACGCGCCCTTGGAGGAGCTCATCGAGCAGGGGCGGTTTCGCGCACCACTGTTGCATCGGCTCTCCGGTTACACGCTCCAGATGCCGGCGCTGCGGGAGCGGCGTGAGGACATCGCGCTGCTCTTCCATCACTTCGCGCGGCTGGAGCTGGAGTCGCTGGGCGAGGCGTGGCGGCTGGAGCCCGAGGACCCCTACGCGGAGCCGTGGCTGCCCGCGTCGCTGGCGACGCGGCTGTTGGACTTCGAGTGGCCCGGCAACGTGCGCCAGCTTCGCAACGTGGTCCGGCAGCTGGTCATCAGCAGTCGGGGGCAGCCTCGGCTCCAGGTGGATGCGTCGCTGGAGGCGGAGCTGGGCTCCGGCAAGCGCGAGGAGCCCGTGGCGCTGACGCGCCGCAAGCCGGCGGAGGTGTCGGAGCGGGAGCTCCTGGAGGCGCTGCGGGAGTGCTCGTGGGATTTGAAGGGCACGGCGGAGCGGCTGGGCATCACCCGGGCGTCGCTCTACAACCTGGTGGACCGCAGCCCGCATATCCGCACGGTGAAGGACGTGAGCGCGGAGGAGATCTCTCGCTGCTTCCACGAGTGCGCGGGGGACCTGGACGCGATGGTGCGACGGCTGGAGGTCTCCCGGCGCGCGCTCCAGCGGCGGGTCCGTGAGCTGGGGCTCGGGCCCGCCGAGTGATGGCGTCATCCGGCGTGGCGGGCTCTCGCGGCCACGCTCCATTCAGTCGAACGACGTGAGGAGGCTCGCGTGATGAAGTTGCATGGGATGGCAGTCGTGATGTGGCTGGGAATGGGGTGTGCTCCGGAGCAGGCCGCGCCCGAGGAGGTCCTCGAGACGGGGGCGCAGGCGCAGGACGTCGAGTGTTCCAAGCTGCGGGAGGTGTCTTGCACCTTGGTGCACGGACTGTGTCCGAAGATCGCGCCGGACGAGGTGTGCACCATCACCATCGGACGGGGGCCGGAGCCGGTGACGCCCGCCTTCTCCTGCATCCATCGGAGGCAGTGGCTCAAGCTCCGGCTGGCTGAGGACGTGTCGCACGCCACCATCCACTTCGACGGTGACCCCTCGGGTCACCTGTTCGAGGGGGAGCCGTCGGACATCGTCAAGCTGGACTCCTGGTACAGGCCTTCGTGGTGCGCAAAGGTCTCGGCCAAGGCGTGGTGGATGGACTATCCCTTCCGGGTGTCCTCGGGCACGGGAGAGGGCCAGCCTGGAGAGCTGGAGGTGGTGAGGGATCCAGGCGAGCCCGAGGAGGGGTGAGGACCGCTTGCTCAACGCGGTGAGGTCGTGAGCAGGGGCACCCAGGTCCGCCCGAGTCGAGGGCGGGCCACCAGCGCGCGCGACAGGGCCTCACGGGCCCGCGCTTGTTCATCGAGGGGCTGCGTGGGCGATGAGCGCACGCGCAGGAGTTCCAGCGCCGCATGCAGTGCGCGCGCCTCGAGGTCATCGGGGCGCACCTTCAGCACCGCGGATGCATGCGCGAGGCCTCTCTCCAGCGCGTCGCCTGGGGAGGCATCGGCGAGATGTCGGGCGAGGGCGTGGTCCATGAGGAGTCGCGCGAGCGCGAGCCGGTCGTCATGGGGACGCGCGCTGAGGGCGAGCACGGCTTCGTGCGCCTGCGCCGCCTCGGTGAAGACCGCCTCTTGTTCCCGCGGGAGGCCGGAGGGCGGAGGGCTCGCGATGAGGGGGGCTGTGCCTCGTGTCCCTCGCCATACGAGCGCCCTCAGGCGTCGGGCCTTCGCCACATAGCGCAGGGCTTCCTCATCGCGGGGATTGCGCGTGACCGCTTCGCGCAGCGCGAGCTCGGCGGCTTCGAGCGGGTGGACCACCTCAAGGGCGTCCCGCGGATTGCGCTGGGCCGCGTCGCGAGCAGCAGCCTCGGGCGAGTGGTTCGCAGCATGCTCATCGCGTGGAGCGCGAGTTGCCACGCCTTGCATGGCATCTTCGCGCGGGTGGTTCGCAGCATGCTCATCGCGTGGAGCGCGCGTTGCCGCGCTTTGCAAGGCATCTTCGCGCGCGTGGTTTACCGCAGAGGCCTCGCGTGGAGCGCGCGTTGCCGCGCTTTGCAAGGCATCTTCGCGCGCGTGGTTTACCGCAGGGGCCTCGCGTGGAGCGCGCGTTGCCACGCCTTGCACCGCATCTTCGCGCGGGTGGTTTACCGCAGAGGCATCGCGTGGAGCGCGCGTTGCCACGTCGCGCAGGGGGGCCACGCGTGCGTGGCTGAACCCCAGGCCGCGCTCCCACGCGTACGTCGCGAGCAGCAGCTCGGCGTGGCCCAGGTTGGCCCACGCGGTCGACAGCTCCGGCTGGAGCGCGAGCGCCGCCTGGGCCTCGCGCTTCGCGGCCTGGGCGTCCTCGCGCGGGTCCTCCCCGAGCTCCAGCCGATACGCCGCGCGAGCCGCCAGCGCCTCCGACAGGTTGCTGTACGTCAGCCCCTGTTTCGGCGCGAGCGCGCGAGCCCGGACGAAGGCCTCGCGGGCCTCGTCGACAGCAGGGAAGGGGGATTCTCCTCGCTGCCACGCATCGCGAGCACGCTCCAGGTGCACCAGCCCCACGCCACCGTGGAGCTGCGGCACCTCGGCGTTGAGCGCGAGCGCGCTTCGATACGAACCGAGCGCCGCGTCCAGCGCGGACCGTGCATCCTTGCCCGAGTCACGCGCGCGCGCCGCGCGGAGCGCATGCACCTGCGCTTCGTAGAAGTGGCTGACCAGGTTGCGCGGGTTGAGGCTCCGCGCCTTCTCCAGCGCCTCCCGGGCGCGCTCCAGATCCTCATCCGCCGTGGTGCTGCGTGGATTCGACGCGCGCTTGAACCAGGCGCTGCCCAGGTTGATCCACGCATCCGGCAGCGACTCGTCGATGCCGATGGCGGTGCGGTACGCCTCGATGGCGCGCTGCCGGTTGCCGAGCGAGTCCTCGCCCACCGCGTCCTCATGGTCCGCCCAGACCTTGAAGATGAGCCCCAGGTTGGCGTGATAGTCGTAGCCGCGCTCCCGCGGCGCCACCCCTTCGAACGCCTCGATGGACTGACGCAGCAGCGCGCGAGGGTCCTCGCTGCGCGCCTGCCGCAGCCGCGCCTCCTGCCAGAGCACCAACCCGAGCGCCTGCCGCGCCTCGCTGCGATTCGGCTCCACCTCGAGCGCCGCGCGCGCCGCCTTCAAAGCGGCCTCCAGTGGCGCCCGCACATCCCCACCCTGTCTGCCGCGATACTCCGCGAGCCTGCGATGCAGCATGGCCTTGCGGACCAACGACGGCACATGCCGAGGCGAGGCCGTGAGCCCGCGCTCCAACGCCTCCAAGGCCCGCTCCAGGTGGGGCGTCACGTCCCCCTGGCCATACAGCCCCATGCGCAGCGCCACCTGCTCCACACCCGCGAGCGCCAGGTGCGCCTCCGGCAGACTCTCCGCGAGCGACGCGGCCCGGGCATGCGCCCGTCGCGCCGCGTCCAGGTCCTCCTGCGCGGACTCGCGCCGCCCCGCATCCCAATGACTCGTGGCGCGCGCCACCAGCACGTCCCCCCGCAGCAGCGGCGCCTCGAAGAACCAGGGCAGCCGCTCACCCAACGCATCCAGCCGCTCCAACGCGTCCGCGTAGCGCTCCTCGTGGTACGCGAGCAGCGCCGCGACGTACTCGGCGGGGGGCAGGTCCACGTCGCCGCCCTTCCTCAACCACTCCAGCGCCGGCTCCCGATACTGCGCCACCAGCGCCTTGCGTCGCCCCTGCCGCTCCAGCGCGGGCAGGTGCTCGGACGCGCGCAGCTGCTCCTGGTAGAGCTGCCCCAGCGCGAGCGCCAGCGCGCACGCGACGCGAGGCGTCCGCGTCCCGTGGTGCCACGCGGCCTCCAGCGCCTCCTTCGCGCGCCCGGGCTCCCCCATCGCCAACCAGCCCCGTCCCAGCGCCTCGTTGCCCGGCCCCAGCGCGCGCTCGCCTCCCGCGCGCATCTCCCGAGCGATGTCCTCCAGGCGCGCCTCCAGCGTGCGCCGCTCCTCCCGCGTGTCGTGCAGCCGCGCCAGGGCGGTGTACCGGGCGCGGGCCTCCACGTGCTCGGCGAGCTCGGAGAAGCGGCGCGCAAGATGTTCGCGCACGTCCGCCTCGCGTCGGGCGAGCACCGCCTGCACCCCCGCGAGCAGCAACACCAGCCCCACCACCGCCGCCAGCGTCAGCCCCCGCCAGTGCCTGCGCGCCAGCCGCGCCATCCGGTAGCCCGGCCCCGTCGAGCGCGCGAGCACCGGCGCCCCATCGAGGAAGCGCCGCAGGTCCTCCACCAGCGCCCGCGCCGAGTCGTACCGGCCCCCGCGCTCCTTCTCCAGGCACTTGAGGACGATGGCCTCCAGGTCCGCGGGCACCTCGGGCGCCAGCGCGCGCGGAGGCCGGGGCTCCTCCGTGGGGATGCGGCTGAGCACCTCCAGCGCGTTGCTCCCGGGCACGGGCGCCTGGCCCACCAGGAGCGCGTAGAGCGTGGCGCCCAGCGCGTACACATCCACGCGACGGTCCAGCCGGCTCACCTCGCCGCGCGCCTGCTCGGGCGCCATGTAGTGCGGCGTGCCCAGGATGGCCCCCGTGGCGGTGACGCCTTCGCCCGGCGCCCGCGCCAGCCCGAAGTCCATGACGTAGGGCTTCCACTGTCCGTCGGCCGTGCGCTCCACCAGGATGTTGGACGGCTTGATGTCGCGGTGGATGAGGCCGGCCCGGTGCGCCGCGTGTACGCCCTCGGCGGCCTGCGCCAGCAGCAGCGCCTTCTGCTCGACGGAGAGCTGGCTCGCGACCTGGTGGAGCGGCAGGCCGTCCACGTACTGCATCGCGATGTACGCGCGCCCCTGGACCTGGCCCACCTCGTAGACCTTGCACACGCGCTCGTGCTCCACGCGCGCCTGGGCCTGCGCCTCCGCCACGAAGTGCCTCACCCGCCCGGGCTCGTCGTCCTTCACGAACTTGAGCGCCACGAGCCGCCGCAGCACCAGGTCCTGCACCAGGAAGACGCGCCCCATGCCGCCCTGGCCCAGGAAGCGGATGGGCGCATAACGCTCCCAGCCCGGCACGGGGAAGGGGGGCTCGGCCTCCAGGGCCTCGGGCTCCAGCGGGCGGGGCGCCCCGACCTGGACCGTGGGCGGGCCCACGAGCGCTTCCTGGAGG
This sequence comes from Myxococcus sp. AS-1-15, assembly GCF_020037055.1. Classification (NCBI taxonomy): domain Bacteria; kingdom Pseudomonadati; phylum Myxococcota; class Myxococcia; order Myxococcales; family Myxococcaceae; genus Myxococcus; species Myxococcus sp. AS-1-15. The sequence continues at coordinate 165,824 of NZ_JAIQDF010000016.1, forward strand.
GCGGCCCGCGAGGCGCTCCGGAGGGAGGCGAGGGTGGCCTCGGACAGTCGCCCCCGGGCATGGAGCAGGTCCAGGGGGCCTTTCTGCTCGCGCTCGACGGCCGCCCGCAGGGACTCCACCTCGTCGTCGGCCAGCAGGCCCTCGAGGAGCACCGCTCGCAGCTCCGCCTCGTCGTCCTCGCGCATCGGTGGTCCCCGGGCGCGCGCGCGTCCGGGCCCCGCCGGAACGCCGTGCGGGGAGGGTTGTACCACCCCGCCCCCGACGACATCCCGTGCAGGCGCCGGGCTGGATTGATATGCAGGGAGCGCCGGACGGCGATGGACGCCGCCCCGCCCGGTCCCGGAGGGCCCCATGTACGCCGATATTGATCTTGCCGCGGTGGGAGTCCCGTTCGCCCGGAGGACGTCGGCCTGAACAGGCCGACGTGAAGGTCCGTCACAGCGCGGTCCTCGCTCCGGGTGCCCTGACGAATCCAGGTGCGCCGCAGGCACCGCCTTGTCCGGAGTCCTTCTCAGTGTCTCTCGAAACTTTTGGTTGGGGGCCCCAGCTGGCCCAGGCTTTCTCCCTCCTCGTCGAGTCGTCCCCTCTTCCCCTCGTCCCCGGCCGCGTGGTGCGCCAGGCCCGAGGGCTGCTCACCGTCCAGACCGCGGAGCGCACCCTGCTGGCGCGCACCGCCGGCCGGCTGCTCCACCAATCCTCCAGCGCTGAGTCCCTGCCCACCGTGGGGGACTGGGTGGCCCTCCAGCTTCCTCCAGGCGAAGGGGAGGGGATGCTCCACGCCGTGCTCCCCCGCAAGAGCCTGCTCGCGCGCCGCGAGGTGGGACGCGAGAGGGAGGTGCAGCTCATCGCCGCCAACCTGGACGTGGTGCTCCTGGTCGCCGGCCTGGACGGGAACTTCAACCCCCGCCGCATCGAGCGCGCCCTCACCCTGGCCTGGACGAGCGGCGCCTCCCCCGCGGTGCTGCTCACCAAGGCGGACCTCCATGACGACGCCGACGCCGTCGTCGAGGAGGTCTCCGCGCTGGCCCCCGGCGTCCCCGTGCTGGCCCTGAGCTCCAGGACCGGCGAGGGGCTGGACGCCGTGCGGGCCCTCATCCCCGAGCACCGCACCGGGGCCCTGCTGGGCTCCTCCGGCGTGGGCAAGTCCACCCTCGTCAACCGCCTGCTGGGTGAGTCGCGCCTGGCCACGCAGGAGGTGCGCTACGAGGACGACAAGGGGCGTCACACCACGACCCACCGCGAGCTGTTCCGCCTCCCCCACGGGGGGCTGCTCATCGACGGACCCGGAATGCGCGAGCTGGGGCTGCTCGGCGAGGAGGAGAAGGCGATTGAGCAGGCCTTCACCGACATCCTCGAGCTCGCCGAGGGCTGCCGCTTCCGCGACTGCACGCACCAGCGTGAGCCCGGCTGCGCCGTCCGCGCCGCCGTCCAGTCCGGGGCCCTCCCCGAAGAGCGCCTCTCGAGCTTCGAGAAGCTGCAAAAGGAGAAGGCCTTCCAGGCGCGTCAGTCGAGCACCGCGCTGCAGAAGGAGCAGCGGCGCATCGACAAGAGCCGCTCCGTGCAGGGCTGGGAAATCACCCGCGCCAAGCGCCGACGGGACTGAAACCCGGACCGAAAATTCGCCGTAAATCCTCCGCTCAAGGATTCCGACGGGCCGCGTTTGGATATTTCGAAAGGTGGGGACACCCGGGCAGAGCCTGGATGTCCGAGGGCTTCGGGCGCTGAGCGTCCGGGCAGGTGGGTGGGGGGAGTGTCCGGGGGAATCACCGGCACTCGGGTTTTCGAACGTCCGACGTTCGAGGGGGGAAGAGGCGCGCCGGGGGGCTCGCCTCGGACCTTTTGAGGGGGCGCCCCTGGGGAGGGGCGTGGCTTCCGGAGGGTGCGCCGAGGGGCGCGCTCACGCTGGACCGGAGGTACGAATTCTCGCAGTCCTTCATACGGCGGGGAGCGCGTCGAGGGGGCGCGCTCCCCGCGGTTCTTTTCAGGGTCCTTCTTCGGACCCGCCCGCGTCGTGGACTACTTCGTGTCCGACGAGGGCATCATCTTGATGCGCTGGCCCTGGTCATCCGTCACCACGGAGCCGTCTGCCTTCTGCTGCTCGGTGGGCTGACCGACGGCGAAGCTGGCCACCTTCGTCAGGGGCACGCCCTGGAAGATGCCGCTCACCGTCACCACCAGGTGGGAGCGTCCGGCGCCCGGCGCGAAGGCCACGTCCAGGTTCGTGACGGCCGCCTTCTCCACGCTCACGCCCGTCACGGGCGAGGTGCTGCTGGTCACCTGGAGCCCGTCGACGCCGGAGACCTCCACCCGGACATCCTCGCCGGGGACCTGGAAGCGCAGCGAGACGGTGGCGCTGGTGTCGGACACCTTGGCGCCCACGTCCACGGGCGCGCTGAGCTTGGCGGTGGAGCCCGGGTGGTCGGCGCTGTCCGCCGGGGTGCTGCTCTTCGCCGGAGAGGTGCAGGCCAGGGGCGCCATCAGCGCCAGGAGGCCGGAGAGGACCGCGGAGGCAATGCGATTCATGGGTGCTCCTGGGAACGCGGGAGGAGTGAGAGGTCCGCTCATTGGCTGCTGATGGAGAGGGTGTAGTTGTAGTTGCCCGAGCCCTCGTCGGCCCAGCCCGTCGTGACCAGGACGTAGCGCCGGTCGGTCTGGCTGTTGAAGTCGAAGGTCTCCTTGCCGGTGGTGAAGCGGTCGGCCTCACCCGCCGTGGCGCCCTGCTGCAGGGCGAGGATGCTCACGTCCTCCGTGGAGTCGGCGGTGACGGTCATCCTGCGGCCATTGCCGGTGAAGACGTAGTACCGGTTCTGCTGCCGCTGGTTGAAGGGCTCGCCTCGGGTGAAGAAGTTGTTCTCCGAGAAGGGCACCGTCACGAACTTGTACATGCCATACAGGTCCGTGTCCCCCTCGCCCCACTCCGAGCGGATGGCGCCGATGTTGTAGTGCGCCGCGAGCCGGTCCACCGCGGCGGCGTCCACGCCCGGCTGGGCCTTGAGGCCGTGGATGAAGGAGCCGACGGTGGTCACCGCCTCCGTGGTGCGCTGCGGCCCCACCAGCACGTCATAGAGCGTGCCCAGGCTCAGGGACACCTGGTCGAACGGGGTCTCCGACAGCGTCGACTCGTCGTGCAGGTCGTAGAGGAAGCGCATGATGCTGAACTCGGAGAAGACGCCCGGGTTCGGGTCGTCCGTGGTCGTCGGCGGCGTCTCCAGGTCGAAGCCGAACGCGCCCAGCCGGGTGCCGCTCCAGAGCGTGTCCACGTAGATGGAGCTGGGCAGGAGCATGCCGGACAGCGCGTTGCCGTAGCCCTCGCCGAAGGCGATGCGCGGGTCCAGCACGTCGCCGGAGGAGTGCGGGCCACCGGGGTTGTCGGCGCGCGACAGGTTGGCCTCGAAGAAGTGCCCCCACTCGTGGACGATGACGTGGCTGTCGAACTCGTCGGTGTCCGCGCCCGCGAGGCCCAGCACGTAGACCTCGTTCTCGTTGGGGGAGAAGTGCGAGGTGCCAATCTGGCCCCGGGCCTTGTCGCCGTTCTGCGGGGCGTTGTTCGGGCTCCAGTTCACCTTGAGCGGCGGGAAGGGCACGGGGCGCTCCGCCAGGAAGGCGTGGGACGCGGTGTACATGGCGTCCAGGATGGCGAAGGGCGCCGCGACGCGCTGGTTGGCGGTGTAGCTGGAGCCGTTCCAGCCGTGGCCCGCGTGCAGGTCCTTGCTCGTGGTGCCGCCCTTGATTTGCGTCACCACCGCCCAGATGGCGTTGCCGTCGGTGTTGTCCTCCACCTGGATGTCCGGCGTGGTCGTCTTGGCGAGCGTGGCCAGCGTCACGTCGGCCTGGTCGCCGGCCGTGAAGGTGAGCTGGTAGCGGCCGTCGTCGTCGGTGGTCGCCGAGGCGAGCACCGTGCTGCCCCGGAGCACCTGCACGGTGGCGTTGCGCACGGGCTTGACGCTCACCTGGTTGAAGGCGAGCGAGCCCTGGCGCGTCGTCGGCGTGTAGACGGCCGGGACGGAGTCGAACGTCACCCGGCCCGTGAGGGTGGCCGTGACGGGCGTCCCCTCGTCCTTGTCGTCGTCACCCTCCTTGTCGGAACAACCGAGCACGGTGAGACCGAGCGCGAGTGCCAGCGTCGCGCCTGTGCGGGCCCACGCTGATTTGCGAGATACGTACATTCCGTCCTCCCCCTTCCTTTCGTCGCCTGAGATGGGTGGCGGGCCATTCTCGACGGGACGTCCGGGAACTTCAAACACGGAGGACCCGGAGAAGGCCGTGGGATGAGGCTTGTCCGTCGTGAGGGGCGGGTGCGGGACAGCATCCTGGCGGGCGTGCCCGTCTTCCGGGGCTCGGTGGGTTGGCCGACCTGGGGGTGGCGCGGAGGCCGGGTTGGCGGGGCCCGGGGGCGCGCCAATCATTGAGGAGGGCGTCACGCGCGGAGGGCGGGCGACCCCACGGCCCATCGCCTCCTCGCCATGCCCCACCCGACCGACAGCCCCGCGTCACCTCCCGAGGCCTCCCGGGACCTCGCCGGCGTCGAGCGGGCCCTGCGCGAGAGCGAGGAGAAGTACCGCACGCTCTACAACAACACGCCGGTGATGATGCACTCCATCGACCGGGCGGGCCGGCTGGTGAGTGTCAGCGACTGCTGGCTGGCCACGCTGGGCTACACGCGCGAGGAGGTGCTCGGCCGCGACTCCACGGAGTTCCTCACCGAGGAGTCGGCCCGGCGGGCGCGCGAGGAGGTGCTGCCGGCCTTCCACAGGACGGGCCGCTGCAAGGACGTGCCGTACCAGCTGGTGAAGAAGGACGGGACGCGGCTGGACGTGCTGCTGTCCGCCATCATGGAGCGCGACGTCTCGGGCGCCTGCGTGCGCTCCCTGGCGGTGCTGCTGGACGTCACCGAGCGCAAGCGCGCCGAGGAGGCGCTCCAGCAGAGCGAGCGGCAGCTGCGCGCCATCCTGGACAACGCCACCTCCGTCTTCTTCCTGCTCGACACCCACGGGCGCTACATCTTCGTGAACCGCCAGTGGGAGCTGATGTTCCGCCGCACGCGCGAGGAGGTCTTCGGCAAGACGGTGCACGACATCTTCCCGGAGGACAGCGCGAGAGAGTTCCAGGCGCTGAGCGAGCAGGTGCTGGAGCAGCGGCTGCCCGTGGTGCGCGAGGAGCGCGTCCCGCAGGAGGACGGCGTCCACACGCACATCACCCAGAAGTTCCCGCTCCTGGACGCGTCGGGTGTGCCCTACGCCGTCTGCGGCATCTCCACCGACATCACCGAGCGCAAGCGCCTGGAGGAGTCCCAGCGCTTCCTCGCGGAGGCGGGGCGGGAGCTGGGCACGTCGCTCGACTACGAGACGACGCTCCAGCGCGTCGCGGAGCTGACGGTGCCCCGTCTGGGGGACGTGTGCATCGTCTTCATGCCCGACGGCAGTCGCGGGCTGCACCCGGTGGCGGTGGCGGCGCGCTCGCCCGACGTGGAGCGCGAGGTGCGGGAGCTGCTCGAGGCGCATCCGCTGGTCCCCGGCGTGACGTACGGCCCGGTGGGGGTCATGGCGTCGGGGCGCTCGGAGTGCTCGCCGGTGCCCCATGGAATCCTGCGCGACGGAGGGCTGGGCTCACCGCGCTGGAGCCATGTGCGCGCGTGGGGCGGCAAGCCCTCGCTCAGCGTGCCCCTGCAGGCGCGCGGGCGGGGCCTGGGCGTGCTGACGCTCGTGTCGCGACAGGGGGCGCGGGCCTTCGGCGCGGACGAGGTGGCGCTGGCGGAGGAGCTCGGGCGGCGCGCGGGGTACGCCATCGACAACGCGCAGCTCTACCGCGAGTCCCAGGAGGCCATCCGCGTGCGCGACGAGTTCCTCTCCATCGCCTCGCACGAGCTGAAGACGCCGCTGACGTCCATGAAGCTGCGCATGCAGCAGATGGGCGCCCTCTTGTCGCGGCCCCGGGCGGACTCGGGCCTGCGCGCGCGGCTGTCCGGCATGCTGAACGTGTGCGAGAGCCAGCTGTCGCGGCTGTCCCGGCTGGTGGAGCACCTGCTGGATGTCTCGCGCATCAACGAGTCGCGGCTGTCCTTGCGCCTGGAGGACATGGACCTGGTCGCCGTCACGCGCGACGTGGTGGGCCACCTGCGTGAGCAGCTGGAGAAGGCGGGCTGCGAGCTGGTGCTGGACACCCCCGGGTCCCTGCCGGGCCGGTGGGACCGGCTGCGGCTGGAGCAGGTGCTGATGAACCTCCTGACGAACGCGGTGAAGTACGGCGCGGGCCGGCCCATCCGGCTGCGGCTGTCCGCCCACCACGACGAGCGGGTGTGGCTGAGCGTGGAGGACCACGGGATGGGCATCCCCCGCGAGTCGCAGGGGCGCATCTTCGAGCGCTTCGAGCGCGCCGCCTCACCCAACTACGGCGGCCTGGGCCTGGGCCTCTTCATCACCCGTCAAATCGCCCAGGCCCATGGCGGAGAGGTCTGGGTGGAGAGCGAGCCGGGGCGGGGCGCCCGCTTCGTCGTCGAGCTGCCCCGCTGGACTCACGGCAGCGGGCCTTCCACCAGCCGCAGCACGTCCGCCAACACGCCGGACGCCGTCACCGCCGCGCCCGCGCCATAGCCCCGGATGACCAGCGGCGTGGGGCTGTAGCGCTCCGACAGGAAGCTCAGCGCGTTCTCTCCGCCCTTCACCGCGGCCAGGGGGTTGGCGAGCGGCACGGCCTTGAGCCCCACCGAGCAGCCCTCGGGGCCGACGCTGCCCACGTACCGGAGCACCTTGCCTTCCGTGCGCAGCGCCTCCACCCGGCGCTGGAAGCCCTCGTCGAGCGACGGCAGCCGCGCGAGGAACGTGTCGAGCGGACCGGACGCGTCGAAGTCCTCGGGCAGGAGCGACTGGAGCGCCACTTCCTCCAGCTCCACGGGGCGGCCCAGCTCGCGCGCGAGGATGAGCACCTTGCGCGCCACGTCCGTGCCCTGCACGTCGTCGCGCGGGTCCGGCTCCGTGAAGCGCTTCTCCATGGCGGAGCCCACCGCGCGCGACAGCGGCACGCCTTCCTCCAGCAGGCCGAGGATGTACGACAGCGAGCCGGAGAGGATGCCCTCGATGCGGTGCACCTGGTCGCCGGTGCGCAGCATGTTCTTGAGCGTGTCGATGACGGGCAGGGCGGCGCCCACGTTCGTCTCGTACAGGAAGCGGCGCTGGTGCCGCGACGCCGTCTCGCGGATGGCGCGGTGGTGGGCCATGCGCCCCGCGTTGGCCTTCTTGTTCGCGGTGACGACGTGCAGCCCCGCGGCCAGGAGGGACGGGTAGGCGAGCGCCACGTCCTCGCTGCTGGTGCAGTCCACGAAGATGGGACGGCCGGGCCGCTTGGCCCGCACCTGCTCGCGGAAGGACTCCAGCGACGCGGGGGCGCGGCTTGCCTCCAGGCGCTCCTTCCACTCGCCCAGGGGGACCCCGCCCGGCTCGATGAGCGCGTGCCGGCTGTTGGCGATGGCGCACACGCGCAGGTCCACGCCCTGCGCGCGCAGGTGGGGGGCCTGCTGGCGCACCTGCCGCATCAGCTCCGCGCCCACGCTGCCCACGCCCGCCACGAAGAGCTCCACCACCTCCGTGGTGCCGAAGTAGCGGTGGTGCACGTGCGCCATGGCGCGCGGGCCGTCGGCCTCCGTGATGACGGCGGAGATGCTCCGCTCGCTGGAGCCCTGGGCAATCGCGGCGATGCTGCAGCCCACGTCGGCCAGGCCGCTGAAGAAGGTGCCCGCCACGCCCACGCGGTGGCGCATGCCGTCGCCGACGATGCTGAGCACGGCCAGCCGGCCCTGGCGCTCGATGGTGTCGACCTTGCCGGCCTCGCGCTCCACCTCGAACTCCGACTCCAGCGCCCGCACGGCGGCGTCGGCCTCCGACTGCTGCACGCAGAAGCTGATGGAGCACTCGCTGGAGCCCTGGGTGATGAGCACCACGGAGATGCCCGCGCGGGCCATGGACTCGAAGACGCGCGCGGCGGTGCCGGGCACGCCCTTGAGCCCCGCGCCGGCGATGTTGACCAGCGCCACGTCCTTGAGGAACGACAGGCCCCGCACCGGGTGCTCGGGTGGGGCGGCCCTGTCGGTGACGAGGGTGCCGGGGTGCTCGGGCTTGAAGCTGTTGCACACGCGCACGGGGATGCCGCGCTCGCGCGCCGGGGCAATCGTCTTGGGGTGCAGCACCTTGGCGCCGAAGTAGGCCAGCTCCATCGCCTCCTCGAAGCTCACCTCCGCCAGCGGGAAGGCTTCAGGGACCAGGCGCGGGTCGGCGCTGTAGATGCCGTCCACGTCCGTCCAGATCTCCAGCAGCGCCGCGTCCAGCGCCGCCGCCGCCAGCGCCGCCGAGTAGTCCGAGCCGCCGCGTCCCAGGGACATCGTCTTGCCGCGCGCGTCACCGCCGAAGAAGCCCGGCATCAGCAGGAGCCCCGGCCCCTGGGCGTCGCGCAGCGGGGCGAACCTGGCGCGAATCTCGTCCATGCGCGGCGTGGCCTGCAGCGGGTCCCCCGCGCAGATGAGCACCTGCCTGGGGTCCACCAGGTGGGGAGACAGCTTGCGCGCGGACAGGAGCGCCTCCAGCACCAGGCACGAGGCGCGCTCGCCCAGGCCCGACAGGTGCGCGAGCACCGACGGCGAGCACTCGCGCAGCAGCCCCACGCCCTGCAAGAGCCCGCGCAGCTCGGTGGAGATGGCGGCGAGCCCCAGCTCCAGCGGGGCCAGCGCCTCCAGCTCTCCGCCCAGCTCCCGGGCGATGCCCAGGTGCGTCTGCTCGAAGCGCGACAGGGGCTCCTCCACCGAGCTGCCCTCCTGCGCGAGCCGGGCGGTGTCCACCAGGAGGTTGGTGATGCCACAGACGGCCGAGGCCACCACGCACACGCGTGTCTCCTGACGTGCCCGGGCGACCAGGTCCACCACGCGCCGCATCTGCGCGGTGCCGCCCACGCTGGTGCCGCCGAACTTCATCACCCGCATGACGGCACCTCGCTCGGGAGCAGGCGGCCGAGGGACACGGGCGGGCGGGGCGTCGTCGTCGGGGTCTGGGTCTGCATGGGGTTCCTGGTGGGTGGAGGGAAACGAAAAAAGCCCCGCGCCGGGGAGCGCGGGGCCTGGGTCGGAAGGACAGCGATTCCGAGCTAGACCGCCCGCGCTCCGCGGGTCGTCGTGTGCGTCGTCGTCGTCGTGGAGGTGAAGGTCGCCGCGCGCGCGGAGGTCCGGGACGTCCATCCCGAGGTCCACGCGAGGTCGAGGCCGATGCCGTTCACGAACCCGAACGCTGACCGATGAGCCCGGTGCGAGTCAAGCCGCCCTCCCGGACGGGGGGACGACGGCTCACCCACCCGCCACGTCCCACTCCACGCGGTGCAGCGTCAGCGCCTCCTGCTTGCCCTTCACGTGGGTGGGGGGCAGCGTCGTCAAGGGCCAGCGCGACTCGCGCAGCCTCACGCGCGTGGCCTCGGAGAGCACCACCTGGCCCGCCTTCGCCACGCCGCACACCCGACTGGCCACGTTGGTGACGTCCCCGAGCGTGGCGTACTGGAGGTAGTGCTCGGAGCCGATGTTGCCGGCGGCGGCCGGGCCGCTGTTGAGGCCCACGTGGATGCGCAGCTCCGGCTGTCCCCGGGCCCGGAAGCGCGCGTTGAGCCCCGCAAGCTCGCGCTGCATGTCCACCGCCGCGCGCACGGCCCGGTCCGCGTCGTCCTCGCGCGAGAAGGGCGCGCCCCACACCGCCATCAGCGCATCGCCGATGTACTTCTCCAGCGTCCCCTCGTGACGGAAGACCACGTCCGCCATCACCGGGAAGTACGCGTTGAGCATGTCCACCACGTCCCGGGGGCCGCGCGAGGAGGACAGGGGCGTGAAGTCGGAGATGTCCGCGAAGAGCACCGTCACCTCCGTCTCCACCACCTCCAGCGCCGTGCCGGGCGAGGCATGCAGCCTGCGCACGACGGCGGGCGGGAAGAAGCGCAGGTACGTGTTGCGCAGCACCGCCTCCTCCTCCAGCCGCCGCGTCAGCCGCGCGTTGTCCAGCGCCACCGCCGCCTGGTGGGCGAAGGCGGTGAGGAACTCCAGGTCGGCCTCCGTGAACAGGCCCCCGTGCGAGCGGTTGTCCACGTACAGCACGCCCAGCCACGTGTCCCGGGACTTGAGCGGCACGCACATGGCGGAGTGGATGGACTGCGCGCGGATGGAGACGGAGCTGTCCAGCCGCACGTCCTGCTGGGCGTTGGCGAAGAGCGCCGCCAGGCCGTGCTTGCGCACGGAGTCGACGATGTGCTGGCTGTGGAAGCGCTCGGAGAGCACCTCGCCGGTGGCGGCGCGCGCCACGCGGGGACGCAGCTCGCCGGTGGCCTCGTCCACGAGCAGCAGCGCGGCCCGGTCCACGCCGAGCACGCGGAAGACGAGCTGGAGGATGCGCTCCAGCAGCGAGTCGAGCGAGCCGGGCGACGACAACAGCTGCGCCACCGCGAGCAGCACCTGGAGCCGCTCGCGCGTCGCGTCCGCCTCCGGCTCCGGGCGCACCCGCAGGCGCGGCGCGTCCAGGGACAGCTCACCGGGCGCAGGCGAGAAGCGCGTGTCCAGGGTGCGCGTGTGCAGCGGGCTCAGCCCCGCGTCCAGGTCGGGGTCCGCCGCGAGGAGCTGGAACCACACCTCGCCGCAGCGGAAGGCCTGGCCCGCGTCGAGCTCATGGCGCTCCACGCGCTGCTCGCCGACGAAGGTGCCGTTCTTGCTGCCCTGGTCCACCAGCACCACGCGCGAGCCCTCGCGCTCCAGGCGCGCGTGCCTGCGCGACAGGCTTTTGTGGAGCACGCAGACGGAGCTCTCCTCCGTCCTGCCGATGGTGGTGACGCCCTCGGGGAGCAGCAGCTCCTGCTCGCCCTCCCGCCCAGGGTTGAGGATGAGGCGCATGGCGCCCGGGATGCTACACCCGCCCGCGGGCCTCCCGAAGGAAGTGGCCGGCGCGGGCGGGGAGGGTGGCGGGCCCTCAGCCCACCAGGCGGACGACGACCTGGGTCATCCCGTAGATGAGCAGCGCCATCAGCGCGGACGCGGGGATGGTGAACACCCAGGCCCAGATGATGCGGCCCGCCACGCCCCACTTCACCGCGCGCCAGCCGCGCGTGGAGCCCACGCCGACGATGGCGCCGGTGATGGTGTGGGTGGTGGACACGGGGATGCCCAGCTCCGCCAGCGCGATGATGGTGACGCCGCCGCCGGTCTCCGCGCTGAACCCGCCGATGGGCGCCAGCTTCGTCAGGCTGTGGCCCATGGTGCGGATGATGCGCCAGCCGCCGAAGAACGTCCCCAGCGCGATGGCCGCGTGACAGGAGATGATCATCCACCAGTCGATGTGGAACGGACGGTCCGCCCAGATGGTGCCGAAGAGCACCACGGCGATGATGCCCATCACCTTCTGCGCGTCGTTGGTGCCGTGGCTGTAGGAGAAGATGGCGGACGAGACGAGCTGGAGCCGGCGGAACCAGACGTCCACCACGCGCGGCGTCTGCTTGTGCACCACCCAGGTGCTCACCAGCATCAGCGTCATGCCCAGCGTGGTGCCGATGAGCGGCGAGAGCACGATGAAGGCGGCGATCTTCGCGATGCCCGCGCCCATCAGGCCCTTGAGCCCCAACACCGGCAGCGTCGCGCCAATCATGCCGCCCGCCAGCGCGTGCGAGGACGACGACGGCAGCCCCCACCACCACGTGAGCAGGTTCCAGGCGATGGCGCCCATCAGCGCCGCGAAGATGACCGACAGCACCGCGGTGGGGCCCGTGGCGCGCAGCATCTCGAAGTTGATGATGCCCTTGCCCATGGTGTTGGCGACATGGACACCGCCGCCGAAGGCGGCCACGAAGTTGAAGAAGGCGGCCCACGCCACGGCCAGGTTCGGTGACAACACCCGGGTGGACACCACGGTGGCGATGGAGTTCGCCGCGTCGTGGAAGCCGTTGATGAAATCGAAGATGAGCGCCACTCCGACGATGACGATGACGGCCGCGAGTAGCATCTCAGGAGTGCTCCAGCACCACGCCTTCGATGACGTTCGCCACGCCCTGACACTTGTCCGTGGCGGTCTCGATGAGGTCGTAGATCTCCTTCCACTTGATGATGGTCAGAGTGTCGACCCCGCTCTTGAACAGCCGGCCCAGGCCCGAGCGAAGCACTTCGTCCGCCTGCGTCTCCAGGCGCTTGATCTCCTTGCAGCCGGCGAGGATCTGCTCCGGCTTCTTGATGAGCCGCAGCGCCGCCACCACCTCCTGCACCTTCTCGGCGGACAGCACCAGGAGCCGCGCCAGCTCCGTCGCGTCCGGCAGGCTGCTCTGGATTTCGTAGTAGTGCAGCCGTGACGCAGCCGCGTTCGCCAGGTCCAGCACGTCGTCGATGCGCGACAGCAGCGAGTGGATCTGCCCTCGGTCGAACGGGGTGATGAACTGCTTGTGCAGACGGTTGAAGGCGGTATGGGTGACCTCGTCACCCTGGTGCTCCACGTCCTTGAGCGCCTGGACCCGCCTGGGCACGTCCGTGTAGTCGCTGAGCAGTTCGTGAAGCATCTTCGCGCCCTGCACTGTGGCGGCGCACTGTTTGTCGAAGTCGTCGAAGAACTCGTCCGACTTGGGCATCAGCCTTTCGAGCATCGCTTCCCTCCCGGATGGGGGCATGCCCCGGGTGTCACCTTCGTGTGACACAGCCGAGGCGGCCCGTGACTACCTCACCTGGAGAGAATCGCCAGCCTTCCTTTTTGACTTGCAACGGAATGCCGGGCTCGGGAGCCCCGAGTCTCGCTGTATCGAGCCATTAGCCCGCCAGCGGGAGGGGCCCCCAGGTCTACAGGTGGGGAAGCAGCGCCTGTTCCAGCTTCGCCTGGGGCATGGCGCCCAGGAGTTGCTGGACGACCTGGCCGTCCTTGAAGAGCAGCAGGGCGGGGACGGAGCGGATGTTGTAGCGCTGGGCCGTCTCCTGGTTCGCGTCCACGTCCAGCTTCGCCACCTTCAGGCGGCCCCGGTACTCGGTGGCGAGCGCGGCCACGGTGGGGGCGATGGCGCGGCACGGTGGGCACCAGGCGGCGGTGAAGTCCACCAGCACCGGCTCCTTCGACTCGAGCACCTCCTGGTGGAACCGCGCGTCGCCCAGCTCGATGACGTCCGTGGCCATGTCCTGTCCTCCTGCGTTGGAGGCGCGGCGTCGGGGCCGTGCCTCGGTTCGAGCAGGACATGTAGTGGCCGGGGGGCTCGGAGACGAGCGTCCCTCACGGAACGCGAGGTTGCGTGAAGGGCCCTCAACGTCTCCGGGGGGAAGGGGCCTCCACCTCCCAGGGCAGCGACGCGCCGCGCTCCGAGAGCAGCGCGAGGAAGGCGCGCAGCTTGGGTGGGAGCTGGCGGCTGCTCGGGTAGACGGCGAACACGGGGAGGCCCGGCGGCGTCGCCGCCTCCAGGACGGGGACGAGCAGGCCGCTGCGCACGTCGTCGACGACGAGGGAGGCGGGCAGGCGGACCACGCCCAGGCCCGCGCGGGCGGCGGCCTGTCCCGCGCGCACGCTGGGGACGCGGAGGCGGCCGGTGACGGGGTGGCTTGAGGCCTCGCGGCCCTCGCCGAAGAACCAGACCTCGTCGGTACGGGGCTCGGCGAGCACGACGCAGGCATGGCCCTGGAGGTCGGCGGGGGTGCGGGGTGTGCCCTGGCGGGCGAGGTACGCGGGGCTGGCGTAGTAGCCGGTGCGCAGCCGCCCGAGCTTCCTGGCCACCAGCGACGAGTCGGCGAGCGGGCCGGTGCGCAGCGCCACGTCGTACTCCTCGGCGATGAGGTCGACGTGGGCCTCGGCGAGCGCCAGCTCCACGCGCAGCAGCGGGTGGTGCAGGAGCAGCTCCGCGATGAGCGGGGTGAGCAGCTCGCCCAGCAGGGAGAGGGTGGCGATGCGCAGGGTGCCCTGGGGCGTGGCGCGGGACTCGCCCAGGGCGCGGTTCACCTCGCGGGCCTCGGAGACCAGCCGCGCGCAGTGGACATGGTAGTCGCGCCCCGCCTCGGTGAGGCGCAGGTGGCGCGCGTTGCGCTCCAGCAGGCGGACCCCGAGCCGCGCCTCGAGCGCGGAGAGGCGGCGGCTCACGGTGGACTTGCGCAATCCCAGCCGCAGGGCCGCGGCGGTGAGCCCTCCGGAGGTGACCACCTCGGTGAAGAGCAGCATGTCGTCCAGCAGGGGCGGGCTCGGAGGCACGGGGGGAGCCTAGCCGGGGAGGTCGTCCGGCTCCTCGCTCTTCGGGCCTCCGGGCGTCACTGGGGGGTGGGCAGGGGAGAAAAAGCCGGGTAGATGCAGGACGTTTCCCAGGTCCTGCCCATGATGCCCTCAAGCCCCATGCCGTTGTGTGTCGCGCCGATGATGGACTGGACGGACCGGAACTGCCGGTACTTCCACCGCCAGATCAGCCAGCACACGCTCCTGTACACGGAGATGTTGACCACGGGCGCCGTGCTCCACGGCGACCGCGAGCGGCTGCTGGGCTACGAGGCGGCCGAGCACCCGGTGGCCATCCAGCTGGGGGGCTCGGAGCCAGAGGCGTTGGCGGAGGCGGCGCGCATCGCCGAGTCGTGGGGCTACGACGAGGTGAACCTGAACGTGGGCTGCCCCAGCGACAGGGTGCAGTCAGGCCGCTTCGGCGCGTGTCTGATGGCGGAGCCGGAGCTGGTGGCGCGGCTGGTGGGCGCGATGCGCTCGGCGGTGAGCATCCCGGTGACGGTGAAGTCGCGCATCGCCATCGACGAGCTGGAGGAGTGGCCCACGCTGGAGCGCTTCGTGCGGCTGATTGCGGCGGAAGGGTGCACGCGCTTCATCGTGCATGCGCGCAAGGCGTGGCTCCAGGGACTGAGCCCCAAGGAGAACCGCGACGTGCCGCCGCTGCGCTACGACCTGGTGCACCGGCTCAAGCAGGAGCTGCCGCACCTGGACATCAGCATCAACGGCGGCATCAAGACGCTGGACGCGGCGGCCGAGCACCTGAAGCACGTGGACGGGGTGATGATTGGCCGCGCCGTCTACGAGAACCCGTACCTCCTGGCGGAGGCGGACCGCCGCTTCTTCGGCGCGACCCAGGCGCCGCGCGAGCGCCACGAGGTGGTGGAGGCGATGCTCCCGTACATCGAGCGCCGCCGGCAGCAGGGCGCGCCGCTGAGCGCGGTGACGCGGCACATGCTGGGCCTGTTCCAGGGCCTGCCGGGCGCGCGCGCGTGGCGACGGCACCTGAGCGAGAACGCGCACAAGGCCGGCGCTGGGCCCGAGGTGGTGGTGGCCGCGCTCGCCAAGGTGCGCCGCGAGCCCGACGCGGTCGTCGCGGCCTGAGCGGCGCGGACCCGAAAGGGCGCGGTGCGCTGCGTGCCTGCCGTCGCCGTATCGTCCCTTAAAGGCGCATGCACGGAGGGACTTCTGGCGGAGGCTCGCCGAGGGACGTCTTGAACGCGACGCCGCCATGGCGGCTCTCGCGACGTGTCCCCCCCGCGGGGTTTGGGCTGCTCGCGCCCAGCCCTCAGCGCGGCGCCAGTCGCCCTATCTTCCCCACCTCCTGCGCGAACCACAGCGCGCCATCCGGCCCGGAGCAGATTCCATGCGGCTCCGCCTTCGCGGTGGGGATGGCGTACTCCGTGACTTCGCCCGAGGTCGTCATCCGTCCGAGGTGATTGCTTCCCCACTGGGTGAACCAGAGCGCGCCGTCGGCGCCCGTGACGATGGCGTGAGGCTTCGCGCCGGTCCGAAGCAACGGATGCTCGGTGATGCCCCCGTCGAGCCCGATGCGCCCGATGCGGTCCG
Organism: Myxococcus sp. AS-1-15; assembly: GCF_020037055.1. Classification (NCBI taxonomy): domain Bacteria; kingdom Pseudomonadati; phylum Myxococcota; class Myxococcia; order Myxococcales; family Myxococcaceae; genus Myxococcus; species Myxococcus sp. AS-1-15. The sequence continues at coordinate 181,612 of NZ_JAIQDF010000016.1, forward strand.
CGAGGAGCTCCACGAACCACAGCGCCTCATCCGGCCCCCGCGTGATTCCCACGGGGCCCGCCTTCGGCGTGGGCAGCGCGAACCCGGAGACCTGCCCGTCCACCGTGATTCGCCCGATGCGATTGCTCGCGTTCTGCGTGAACCAGAGCGCCCCATCCGGTCCGGAGGTGATGAACGACGGGTAGCTGCCGGCCTCGAGCGCGAACTCGGTGACGGCGCCCTCCACGGTGATTCGCCCCAGCCGATGCGTCGACAGCTGCGTGAACCAGAGCGCGCCGTCGGGCCCCGCGCAGAGCCCGAACGGGCCAGCCCCCTCTGTCGGCAGCGGGAACTCACGCACCTCGCCGCGCGTCGTCACCCGGCCGATGCGGTTCGCCTTCTGCTGCGTGAACCAGAGCGCGCCGTCGGGCCCCGCGGTGATGACGGAGGGCCCCGAGTCCGGCGTCGGCAGCGCGAAGGTCGTCACCGCGCCGTCCAGTTCGATGCGTCCCACGCGGCCCGCGTGCACCTCCGTGAACCAGAGCGCGCCGTCAGGCCCGGCGCAGATTCCATAGGGCCCGGTTCCAGCCGCCGTGAGCGGGTACTCCGTGATGCGTCCAGGGGCCTGCGTCATCGGATGTCTCCCGGAGGTCGAGCGCGAGGTGGAGGCCTGGACCCTCGCCCGGACGTGATACCTCGTCCAGCGTCACCTCGCCCCGCGCGAGCGCGTGTTCCCTCCACGACAGACACGACGAAGCCCGGGCCCTCACCTCGAGGACCCGGGCTCGCGGGGGTGAAACCGTGCTGGCTCAGCCGATGACGAGCTCGCCCGACAGGGGCTTCTTGCCCTCGTCCATGAAGAGCCCGAAGTAGCTCTGCGCCAGCTTGTACTCGTTGTACGCCGGCGAGCACGCCATGTTGCGCACCGCCATCAGCGGGTCATTGGGCTTGCCGTCGTAGTCGGTGAGCAGGACGTTGATGCCCATGTGCCCGCCGTTCTGCGCCTGGATGCCGGAGCGGCGCTGCATCTCCTCGATGTCGTCGGCCGTCAGGTTGAGGGTGATCGGCTTGTCGTGCTCGCGCGCGGCCTTCGCCTTGTCGGCGTCACCGGTGAACGAGTACACGAGCAGCTCGCGCGCGTTGTCGTCCTTGGTGTCGAACTTCATCGCGAACTTCTCCGAGCCGGGGACGAGCTTGCCGTCCTTGTCGTACTTCTGCTCGAGGGTGATGTCCGGGTGGTCACCGCCGTAGGTGATGTCGGACGTCAGCGACTTCGTCCCATCCGGGTGGTGCGTGATGAGGTAGTCGCCGGTGTTGGTGGTGCCGTCGGTCTCGATGCTGAAGGGCCCCACGTCGATGCCCACCTTGCCGCCCGTCGACTCGTAGTTGATCTTGTCGAAGCGCAGCGTGTTGGACACGCCCGGGCCTTCCTTCTCCGGCATCCGGCCGTCCTTGGCGAAGGCCTCGAAGGCCTTCTGGCCCTCGGGGTTGCCCAGGTCGAACTCGGCGGTGCGCAGCTTGTACTCCTTGAGCGTGTCCTCGCGGCCCATGCTCACGGAGACGGGGCCGGCGCCCAGCGTCACCTTGCCGTTGTTCTCGATGAACTCCGTGGGGCCCGTCGTCATCGACAGCTTGTCGCCCGCGCGGCTCACCTCGATGGACATGCCCTTGCCGCTCTTGACGTCGCCGGAGATGCCCAGCTCCACCGCGTGGTAGGACAGGCCCACGTCCAGCCCGTAGCCGGTGAACTGGCTCTGCTCCATCTTGATGGACGTGCCATCCGGAATCGTCTCCGGGTTGAGCGGGTGCGGCGGCGCGATTTCACCGCGCTTGAGCTTCTCGAAGTCCGCCTCCGTCATCTTCACTTCGTACGTCATGCTCTTGCCGGCCTCGACGCTGCCCTCCACGGACGCGCCCACGCCGACCTTGGCCTTCTTGAACTCCACTGAGCCCGACGCGGACACGGACGTCTCCGCGTTGATGGACACGGTGACGAAGCCGTCCTCCTTCTTCACGTCCTTCTCGAGCGTGTCGCTGAACTCCACGGACACGGGGCCCGCCTGGCCCGGGATGGTGGTCTCGTGCGGCTGCACGTTGGCCGCGTCCGGCACGCTGCCCACGTCCGCCGGGTAGTCGGCCACCATCATCTGCTGCAGCTCGGGGGACACGTTCGCGTCCGCCAGCGCCTGGGCGCGCTCGGGCGAGCCCGCCTCGGTGCCGAACACCTTGGCCGCGGTGGTGCCGGGGAGGGAGCCCGCCTCGCTGTAGTGCGAGTTGCCCTGGAGGTACGACTTCATGTCGTCCCAGCTCTTGCCGTTGCTGGGGTCCAACACGCGCTCGCCCTGGCGCACGACGACGTGGCCCGACTGGCCCTCGGCGCCCGCGCGCGAGTCCTTCAGGAACACCAGGTCCGAGCGACCCTGCAGCTCCGGCGAGGACTTGTTGATGAAGTCCGCGGCCTTGTCCAGGCAGTTGACCTTGGCGTCCTTGCTGTCTTCCGTGAACAGCGACGTCGAGGGGGCCCCCTGGCCATCCAGCTTCAGCTTGTTCTTCGCGCCCGCGGGCTCGAAGGTGGACACGTCCTTCTTCTGCGCGGCCAGCTTCTTGGCCGCCTCCGCGGCCTTCTTCGCGGCCTCCGCGGCAGCCTGCCGAGCCGCCTCCGCCGCCCTGCGCGCCGCCTCTTCCGCGGCCCTGCGCGCGGCCTCCGCCGCCCTGCGTGCCGCCTCTGCTGCTCCACCGTCACCAACGCGTCCAGTTCCCATGGGGTGTGGGCTCCTAGCTGCCGTACGAGATTCCCAATTCTCGGGAGTCGACGCGCCGGGTTGCGGATGGCGAGGAGTTTCCGGGTGTTACCCGCGAGATTCGGCCCGGGAGTGAAGCCCTGGCGCTCATCCCGTGCGGATGTGGAGGTGCTTCAGCGCCGGGGCGGGCTGGCGCGGAAGCGCTGGAGCTTGGTGCGGTTGCCGCACACGGCCATGGAGCACCACCGGCCGGAGCGGTTCTTGGAGGTGTCGTAGAAGGCCTCCTGGCACGCGCCCGCGGCGCACACCTTCATCCGGGGCCAGTGTCTATCGCGCTGGGTGGAGACGATGGCGGCGAACAGGGCGCCCAGGGCCTTCCAGCCGCCGGTGGCCGCGGGGCGCAGCGACACGCCGTCCTGGCCGAAGCCCACGGTGAGGGGGCTGGAGGCGGCGACGCGCTCCAGCGTCTTCAAATCCGAGGCGGCCAGGGGCTCGCCGGTGTGGGAGAGGAGCACTGCGCGCAGGGCCTCGCGGGCGTCGATGGCGGCGCGGAAGGCGTCCGGGGAGAAGGTGTCCGAGGCCGCCACCAGGCCCCGTGCGCGGCACCAGGCGTCGAGCGCGGCCGGGGTGGGCACGGCGTCGACGAGCTTCTCCACGTCGAGCGTGTTGACGAACTCGAGGAGCAGGACGACGTCCGTGGGAAGTCCGGGGCTGCGCGCATCGGCCATGCGGTGGGCCTATCGTGTCCTGGGCGTGGGCACCAGGGCCCCCAGGCCGCGGGTGAGCGCCTCGACGAGGGCCCGGGCCGCGTCGCGCCGGGGGTCCAGGCTCGGGTCGTAGATGGTGACGTCCAGCCCCACGGCCAGTCCCGAGTCGACGAGCCGGGCGACCAGTTCCCCGAGCTCGGCCACGCGCAGGCCGTCGGGCTGGCGCGAGTCGACGGCGGGCATCACCGCGTCGTCCATGACGTCGGCGTCCAGGTGCATCCAGAAGCCGCGCACGCCGCGCTCCTTGAAGCGGGTGAGGGCGCGCTTCGCTCCGGCGGCGATTCCCTGCGCGCGCAGGACGTCCAGGTCCAGCCAGGCCATGCCCGTGTCGCGCGCGTCCTCCGCGCCGACCTTCTCACCCTGGCGCTCCGGGTCCCTGACGCCGAGCACGGCCACGTCCTCGTCGAGGACGAGGGGACCTCGGCCCTCCAGGTTCGACAGCAGGGCGGGGCCCCGGCCGGTGGAGAGCCAGAGGTCCATGCCCGCGGCGCCGCCGAGCTCGGAGGCCTCCGGCGGCCAGAAGTCGGTGTGTCCATCCATGAAGGCGAGCCCCGAGTGCGCGCCGGTGCGCTTCAGTCCCAGCAGGCACCCGAGCAGGATGCTGCAGTCTCCGCCCAGGACGAGCGGGAAGCGCCCGGCGCGCACGATGGCCTCGACGGCGTCCGCGAGTTGGAGGCTCAGCTCGGCGATGCCATGGGGGTTGAGGATGTGCGTCCGGGCGTCGCGCTGCTCCACATAGGGCCGGGGTGTCACGGTGTGCTCCACCTTCGCCTGGAGCTTGAGTCCCAGGCCCGCCTCCATCAGGGCCTCGGGAAGCAGGTCCACACGGGGAATCCGCCCGTCCGGACGGCTCAGACCCAGACCGGAGGGCACGGCGACGAGGGCGATGGGCGATGACATGGGCGCTCCCTGTTGATGGCCGGAAACCATCAAATTGATTTTAATGGTTTCAGTGAAGCTAGGGCGGAGGTGGCGCAGTTGCAACCGCCAAATTGCGATAGGGGGTTTCAGTTCGGATGCATGTTTATTCCCCGAATTTGTCGGCTTCTGCGCAAAGATCGTCCAGCCTCGGTGGAATCGAGACGCTCGACGGGGGCGCTCGGGAGTGAGACTGAAACATTGTGACGCGGGGCGTTGAGTTTGCTCGCTTCTCTCGGAGAGGGCCGTAACAATCCTGATACATGACCCTGCAACGCTCGATTCTCTCCTGGATGTTTGTCTCCCTCGTTGCTGTTGCCGCACTCTCTGCTTGTGATTCTGATGACAAGCCGTCGACGCCCGAAGTGGGCGACGACGCGGGGACCCCGCCGGACGCCGGCACCGTGCCCGATTCGGGCTCGGAACCCGACGCGGGCCTCGAGCCCGACGCCGGCACGGAGCCCGACGCTGGCACGGAGCCCGATGCGGGCGTGACGCCTGACCCGTTCACCACCTGCGAGGGGGCCTGCCGTGAGACCTCGGCCACCATCCGCATGGGCGACAACTCGCGCGTCCTGACCAACGCGTACTTCGGCTACACCGAGCCGGAGAGCCCGGACGGGTCGTGGACCCTGTGGATCGAGCTGAACAACGGGACCCCGGGCGAGTGCCCCTCGCCGGATTCGTCGGTGCCGGCTCAGCTCGTCAACGTCTACGACGTGAAGGTGCCCGTGGACGCGACGCCGCAGAGCGGTACGACCACGGAGGGGGAGCCGCGAGCGACGCTGGTCGACTTCGATGGCTCGCTCAGCCTCAACTGGTTCGACCACAGCTCGAGCTTCACCTTCACGCCCGTGGCGGCTTCCCTCTGCGCCACCTGCGCCAAGACCGGCGAGTTCCCCGCGTCACACTTCGTGGCGTTCGACGTGGATGCCGTCATGGAGGACGGCGCATTCACCGGCCATGGGTACGCCACCTACTGCCCGGCGCTCACCGAGCTGGTCGAGGAGTGACCTCAGGCCGGCTCACGGCGGCGTGAGTCGGTCCCGCCCGGGCACCCGAACTGGGTGCTTGGGCCGTTGTTCCCGTCCTCAGTGGGGCCTGGGCGGAATGGTGTCGAACCGGGGCGTCCCTTCCTCCAGTTCGTAGTAGTCGCCCTTGTTGGCCAGGTGGACGTGGAGCGCCACGCGCGTCCGCGTGGGCGTGTCGAACGCGCCCATGGCGATTCCAATCCAGTCGCGCTGGAGCGGGTCCCAGAACAGCGACGCGCCGCAGACCGAGCAGAACCCGCGCCGCGCCTTCTCCGAGGACTGGAACCAGCGGACCTGGTCCTGTCCCTCGAGGGTGACGGCCGAGCGGGGCACGTCCGTCGACACGAAGTAGTGCCCCGAGTGCTTGCGGCACTTCGTGCAATGACAGGCGTCGGGGGCGGGCAGCTCGCCCTCCACGGTGAAGCGGACCGCGCCGCACAAGCAGGAACCCCGATGCATGGATGACCTCGTCCGAAGGGTGGGGGCGGGGAGCCTGCGGCTTCAGCCGCGGACAGACAAGTGCAACCTTCCGGACGGCGCGCCAGCACGTCAAGACCATCGAGGGGCGGCGCGAGGGCGTGGGTCATGGTTGAAAAGTCCCTCTTGGCGCAGCCCGATGCGCGGCAGGGAACGCATGGCGCCCGCGCCGACTGGTGTTCGCCGCCCCGCGGACAAGACGCTCCTCGGACACCCCCGCCGTGAGGTCCCCACATGAGCAAGCTTTCGCTGGTCGTCGTCACGATGACGCTGGGCCTGAGTGCCTGCAGGGAGGATCCGGAGCCTCCCACTCCGCGTCCCCCCGAGGACCTGACGCAGGAGCACATGGAGACCCTGCGCTCCAACCCCATCGCGCTCTCCGCCTTCCTGCGCGACATGCCCAAGGGCGGCGACCTCCACAGCCACACCTCCGGCGCCATCACCATGGAGAAGCTCATCCAATGGGGCTCCGAGGACGGCGCCTGCGTCAACCCCACCACCTACGTGGCGAGCAACCCCTGTGAGCAGGGCGCGACGCCCCTGTCCAACACGGCGTCGGACCGGGCCCTCTATGACGCGGTGTTGGGCGCCTGGTCGATGGAGGGCTTCACCGGTCCGCTGCTGGAGGCGCACCAGCACTTCTTCGATGCCTTCGCCAAGTACGGCGCGGTGCAGACGGAGGCCCGGGGGGACGACATCTACGCGGACATCCTCTCCCGCGCGGGCCAGCACAACCAGGTCTACGTGGAGCTGATGCAGGGCTTCGGCGCGAGCACGGGGGGACGGCTCGCCGCGCCGCTGTTCTCGCCCACGGACCCCTGGGACGCGCCGACGCTGTTGGCCAAGCGCGAGCAGCTCATCGCCCTGCCGGACTTCCAGACGGCGCTGACCCGTCAGGCGGAGAGCATTGCCAGCTTCCTGGTGGGGAGCCGGCAGGTGATGGCCTGTGGCACGCCCCAGGCGGACCCGGGCTGCGACGTGGAGGTGCGGCTGCTGGTGTCGGCCAACCGCACGGCGGAGCGGGCCAACGTCTTCGGCCAGTGGGTGTATGCCTTCGAGCTGGCCCAGCGCGTGCCCCAGATTGTCGGCGTCAACCTGGTGTCACCCGAGGAGCACCCGAACTCGCTCGCGTACTACAACGACGAGATGTTCGCGCTGGGCACGCTGGATGACCACAATGACACCACGCCCGGCCGCAAGACGGTGCACGTCTCCCTGCACGCAGGCGAGCTGATTCCCGAGGTGCTCAAGCCCGAGGACCAGGGGCACCTGCGCTTCCACATCCGCAACGCCGTGAAGCTGGCGCACGCGGAGCGCATCGGCCACGGGGTGGACGTGTTGGGCGAGACGGACGGGGAGGGCGTCGACGCGCTCCTGCGCGACATGCGCGAGGCAGGCGTGCTGGTGGAGATCTGCCTGTCCTCGAACAACGTCCTGCTGGGCGTCAAGGGCACGGACCATCCGCTCTCCGCGTACCTGGTGGAGAAGGTGCCGGTGACGCTGGCGACGGATGACTCCGGCATCCTCCGGGGGGACATCACCCAGGAGTACGTCGCGGCGGCCACCGTCCAGGGGCTCGACTACAAGACGCTCAAGCAGCTGGCGCGCGCCAGCCTGGAGCACGCCTTCGTGGAGGGGGACAGCCTGTGGGCCCAGCGGGATGTCTTCACGGCCCGGGTGGCGGCCTGCGCCCAGGACGACGCGGGCGAGGCGGGCCCGTCCGCGTCGTGTCAGACCTTCCTGGGGGCCAACAAGCGCGCGGCGCTGCAGTGGCGCCTGGAGGCGCAGTTCACGAACTTCGAGGCGCGCTTCGCGAACTGATGCCGGAGCCGTGGTCGCGCGCGAGCAGTTGGCGCGACCACGGCTCATCTCAGGCGGGGCTCAGCAGTTCTGCTTGCAGGGAGGCGGCGGGCCGACGGGCGGCGGGCTGCCGGCGGGCGGCGTGCTGATGCTGCTGTGGCAGGTGTAGAGCTGCAGGTCATAACAGTACTGGCGGTAGTACTGGGCCGTCGGACCGGAGCCCGCCATGTACTGGGAGCAGTTCCAGAAGCTCCACTTGTACGGCGTCGCGGCCGGACAGCTCCCGTCCACCCATCCGCCGCTGCCGTAGTCGCGACACGCGCCCTGGTACGTCCCGACGCTGCACGCGTTCTGCTCCACCTGGCCCAGGTCCTCCGTCTCCGGAGCCACCTCGTCCATCGGCGTGCCACCACAGGCGATAATGCCCATGCACAGCGCTCCCAGGAACAACGGCCGCATGACTTGCTTCAACATGGATTGACCTCGTGGATTGTCAGCCCGCCGTGGCCGGGACCTCCCCGTCGGCGAGTGGAGGCCACCCTACGTTCCTCCCTGATTAACCGGGATTAAGCGCGATTAAATGTGGCGGAGGTTGGGTCAGCCCACCCGCCCGGGTGAGGGGGGGCGAGAGCCGGTCCTCCCAGTAGCGCAGCTCGGGGTAGACCTCCTGCAACAGGTATCGCCGGCTGCGGAAGTGCCAGTAGATGAAGCTCTTCAGGTAGTGCTCCACGTGCGCTCGCAGCTCCGGGGCGCGTGAGGACGCGGACTCCAGGATGGCGTGGTAGTTCCTCACCGTCGTGGCGAGCGTCTCCCGGTACACCTCCAGGTAAGGGCGCTTCTGCGTCTGGGATTGCTTGAACAGGTAGCAGTTCTCGAAGTCGAGCTGGGACTTCGCCTCCTTGTAGAAGGAGAAGACGTCGTTGGTGAATGCGATGAAGTCCCGCGCCGCCTCCAGGGTGTCCACCCAGAACAGCGGGTCGCGAGCGAAGCTCAGCCGCGCGTCGATGAACTGGAGGGACAGGTACCAGAACTCCGAGGAGCCGTTGTGGTCGCGGATGTACCGGACGCTGTGCGTGGTCCGCTGGGCACCGTGCCGGGCCACCAGCACCTCGAGCAGGGTTCCAAGGTGGTACTGGAAGAACAGGTTCTTGTAGAGACCCAGGAAGTCCGAGTCGCAAGAGTGACCCAGCTCCTCGAAGGAGAAGTCGACGTAGTCCATGAGCGCGGAGGGTGGGTGGGCCACCGCGCTCGCATGCTTGAGGGCCAGGAAGTGCTTCTCCGGGTTGTATTCCTTGTCGGGGTCGAACCACAGCACCAGGCTCCAGACGCGACTGATGGCCCGCCCCAACCTGGGGTCCTGGATGGGAATCGTGATGTGGCGCATGTACGTCATGGTCTGGATGAACTCCTCATCCATGTCCAGGCCACGGGCCAGCGCCTCCTGTCGGATGAAGCGGGTCTCCCGCTCGACCTCCGCCAGGTCGACCGCGGGCTCGAAGGCGGGGATGTTCCTCTCGCGGGAATCCCCCGGGACGGGGCCGATGAGGCGTATCAGCTTGCGCAGCTCCCCCGAGCGGAGGACGTTCTCCGCCTCTTCGCGAAAGCCCTGGTGTCTGATCTGTTCCAGTCTGGGATTGAGTTCGAGCTCGAGCATGTGCGGCCCCCACGTCCGGGTGTCGGGTGTGGATGTTCAAGCTAATGCGGTCGCGGCGGGCGGCAGCCGCGGGGCCCTTGGGTTGTGATTGGCCGCGTGGGCATGTTCAGTCCGCATCAGTGACATCGCCCTCGGATGCAGGAGTGCAGGGGGGCCCTTCGTCCTGCGGGCTCGTCTGCGGGCCCGAGGCGAAAGGCCGCGGCGGGAGCGTGTTTCAGGGCACGTCGAGTGCCTGGACTGCCGAGCGCAGCGCGTCCGGCAGCCAGTCCGGGTCTCCCCGGCGCAAGGCTGCGAGCCCGGCCTGGAAGTCCGCGCGCGCGCCGCCGACGTCGCCGAGCCGCACGCGGAGCAGGCCGCGCTCGTGGAGCAGCTCCGGGTCGATGTCCGCGCCCTGTTGCAGGGCGAGCGCGGCGGACAGGTCCTCCAGCGCCTCCGCGTGCATTCCCATGCGCGCGCGCACGGCGGCTCGTTGCTGGAGCAGCCAGGGATTGTCCTGGTCCTCGGCCAGCGCGAGCGTCCAGTCCTGCTCCGCGCGGGCGTCCTGTCCGAGCGCCTCCAGGGACTCGGCGCGCTTCATGTGCAGCACCAGCGCCTTGCGATAGCCGCCATCCACCAGCGCGTCGAAGTCCGCCACGGCCTCCGCATGGCGACCCAGCCGGGCGAGGCACAGCGCGCGGTGCAGCCGGGTCGTCCGGTGTCCAGGGGCCAGCTCCAGGACGCGCTCGAACCAGGGGAGCGCCTCGGCCGGAGCGCCGCCCCAGATGCCGAGCGTCATCGCCAGCTCCATCAGGACGATGCCCAGCCTCGGGTGCGCTTCGGCGAGCGCGCGCACCTGCGCGAGCGCGGAGGTGTACCGGCCCGTCCGTCGCAGTCGGTCGACCTGTCGGAGCTGCTCCGCCACCTCGGGAGGGCAGGGCTCCCGCCCGTTCCTCGCGGTGCCTCCGGTTCTCGCCGCGTCGACGGCCGTGGAGGCCTCCGCAGGCATGCGGGAGGCGCGCCCCTCGGAGGGGGGTGGCGTCGTCGCGGGGCTCCCTGGCCCGGGCGTTCCCCTTGGCGCGTCGTCTCTGTCGTCCCGCCCCGCCATGCCGGTGCTCAGCCTCCCTGGGGGAAGGCGCGGCAGGCGGCGTCGTAGTCGCGCCACCAGGCCTCGAGCACCTTCATGTCCGTGGCGCGCGGCTCGTCCCCCGGGCCCGCCATGTCCAGGTACGCGTGCAACAGCGGCCGGAAGTAGGGGTGGGCGCAGTGGTCGATGATGTCCGTGGCCCGGCGCCGGGGCGAGCGGATGTCCATGTTGCGCGCGTAGCCGTGCTCGGTGACGACGCACTTGATGTCGTGCTCCGTGTGGTCGATGTGCCGCACGTACGGCATCACGCAGCTCACCGTCCGCCCGTCCTTGAGCTTCCGCACCGACGGCGTGTGCACGATGCTCAGGTACGCGTTGCGGAAGAAGTCCCCGGAGCCGCCCAGCCCGTTGACGATGCGCGAGCCGTCGATGTGCGTCGAGTTCACGTGCCCGTAGATGTCCACCTCGATGGGCGTGTTCATCGCGATGACGAACAGCCGCGAGATGATTTCAGGGCTGTTCGACAGCCACATCGGCCGCAGCACCAGCCGCTCCTTGCACCGCTCGAACAGCTGCTGGAACCGCTGGCGCCCCTCGGCGGAGAAGGACACCGCCGTGGCGGACGCGTACTCGAACTTCGCGTCGTCCTCCACGTAGCGCAGCATCCCGTCCTGGAACACCTCGGTCCAGAAGCGGATCTTCTGGAACGGTGACTCGTACAGCTCCCCGATGATGGCGTTGGCCACGTTGCCCACGCCGGACTGGATGGGCGGCAGCCGCTTGCCCCACCCGAACTCCTCGCGGCAGCTCAACAGGAAGTCCACCACGTTGCGCGCGATGCGCTTGTCCGTGTCGTCCGCCGCCTTGAAGGGCACCGGGTGGTCCGGCGTCCTCGACTCCACCACCGCCACCACCTTGCCCAGGTCGAACTCCACGTACGGCGTGCCGATGCGGTCTCTCACGTTCAACAGCGGCAGCGGCCAGCCCACGTGCGGATGCACCGTGGGCACGACGATGTCGTGGAAGCCCGTGTAGTCCGGCGCGGACGTGTTCACCTCGAGGATGACTTTCTTCGCCTTCGCCAGCGCCTCCGCGCTGATGCCCACCGAGGACGTCAGGATGACGCTGCCGTTGGGGCGGATGCGCGACACCTCCACCACCGCCACGTCGATGTCGCCGTAGAACCCGTACATCAGGTTGCGCGCGAAGGCGGACAGGTGCACGTCCGTGAAGTCCATCTCCCCGGCGTGGATGCGCCGACGCGACGCGGACGAGGACATGTACGGCCCGCGCTTGCGGATGAAGGGCGCCATGGGGCCCTCCACGTCCTCGGACAGCGACGCCCCGGACAACAGCGTGAGCCGCGTCTGGGGCGCGGTGCGCGACAGGTGGAAGGCCAGCGCGGGGAAGAACGTCTTGGGCTCGCCCGACTTGGTGAAGCCGCTGATGGCCACCGTGTTCCCGTCGGTGACGTGCTTCACGGCCTCCTCGACGGGGACGACCCGGGCCAGGAGGTCGGCGTTCTGGATGCGGTCCTTCAGCGTGCTCGGAGCGGTCATGTTCAAGTCGGGAACCCCCGCGGAAGGCGGCGGGTCCGCGGTCGAAGATGTCACACCCGGGACGTCCTGCCATCCCTAGCGGAAGCCCGGCGGACGCCGCGTCCCGGTGTCCCCGGGCGCCTCCTCGGCCTTGAGCCTGGCGCCGGGTGAGAGCTCGAAGACGAGCCCGAACTGCCACTGGCTCAGCCGCTCCAGGAAGAGGATGTTGTACGAGTCCTGGCCGTACACGTAGCGGGTGAAGACGCCGAAGCCCGCGCCCCAGTAGGGCAGCGCGGCGAGCGCGCCGCTCACCGTCGCGCGCCGGTGGGGCGTCTCGCCGAAGGGCGCGGACACCGTCCCCTCGAGCCGGAAGCGGTGCTGGTGCCAGATGCGCTCGCCCAGCGCGCTCACGCCCCAGTTTCCCTTGCCGTAGACGCGCCTCTGGTCCTCGGTGATGCCGCCCGAGCCGATGGCCGTGTTCAGCTCCAGGAACGAGCCGCCGCCCACCAGCCACGCGCTGTCCAGGTCCGGGTCCACGCCGAACGCCACGCGCGCGTGCAGCTCCCCGCGCACGAAGTTGGTGGAGAAGCTGCCGGTCAGCTCGTTGAGCGGCAGCTCCCCCTGGGCCGGCGCGCAGTCGGGGTCCGTGCCCTCCTGGTTCGCGAAGAAGCAGCCGTCCTGGCCATTGGAGTAGTGGCCCACCGTGAGGTTCGCCGCGAGCGCGAGCCCCCGCATCGGACGGTCCTCCGCCAGCGAGCCCGGCAGCACGCGCAGGTGCGCCACCTGGAGCGTGATTTTCGGGACGTACGACGGCGGGATGACGGGGCTGCTGTCCGTGTTCAGCATCCGCAGCCGGATGTACGGCGTGAGCACCGCGGTGAGGAACCACTCGCCGTGCTCGCTCCGGAATCGGCCCGTGTGCAGCTGGGGCAGGAAGAGGTTCGGGGCAAGCTGCGCCTCGAACAGGAGCGGCGCCGGGGAGTCGGGATCTCCCTGCCGGCGGATGCGGTTGGGCGAGCCGAAGATGTAGCTGCGGTCCAGGAAGAGCGGGGCGGGGGTGTTGTACTCCACCTTCCAGTCCGCCCGGGCCCCGCCCGCCGCGAAGAGGAGCGCCAGCGCGAGGCCCCGCGAGGCACGGCCCCTGGGCTGGGCGAGGACGGTTCGCATCCGGCGGGTGTCTCCTGGCGACGAAGGCCCTCGAGGACGGAGGCCTGCACGCCTCCTCTAGCCGGCCCGGGGCCCCGTCCTCATCCGACCCGCCAGGTGTTTGTCGCGAGAAGGGAACAGGTGGACGGGTGGACGTGTTGGGCGCCGCGATTCCGTGCTTTGGTGCACAACCCACCCCATCCTCGGGAGACCTACACTTTCATGCGCAACCTCCTCATCGTCAGCGCGGGCGTGGCCGCGCTCGCCTCCACCGGATGCGCGACCTCCAAGGACGCCCGTCCCGAGGACGCCGCCACCTCCACCGCGGCCCCTGCCGCCCCTGCCCCCGAGGCCCCCGTGGCTCCCGCCAACCCCCTGCTGGCGAAGTGGAGCGGCCCCCATGGCGGCGTGCCCCCGTTCGACCAGGTGAAGGTGGAGCTGTTCAAGCCCGCCATCGAGGCGGCCATGGACACCTTCCGCAAGGAGCTGGCGACCATCGCGTCGAACCCGGAGGCCCCCACCTTCGAGAACACGCTGGCCGCGCTGGAGGACGCCGGCCGCGGCTTGAGCAACGTGGAGACGCTCTACGGCATCTGGGGCTCGTCCTTGAGCAGCCCCGAGTACCAGGCCGTGGAGCGCGAGCTCGCGCCGAAGTTCGCCGCGTTCGAGGATGAGATCTTCCAGAACGAGGCCCTCTTCCGCCGCATCGAGGCCGTCTACAACTCGCCCGACAAGGCGAAGCTGACGCCCGAGCAGCAGCGGCTCGCGTGGCTGCACCACACGCGCTTCGTGCGCTCCGGCGCCAAGCTGGACGGCGCCGCCAAGCAGCGCCTGGGCGCCATCAACCAGCGCCTGGCCTCGCTCTACACGGCCTTCAGCCAGCACGTGCTCGGCGACGAGGAGGCCTACACCGTCGTCCTGGAGTCCGAGGCGGACCTGGCGGGCCTGCCCGACTCCGTGCGCGCGGGCGCCGCCGCCGCGGCCGAGGCCCGGGGCCAGAAGGGCAAGTGGGTCATCACCAACACGCGCTCCTCCATGGAGCCGTTCCTCACGTACTCGTCCCGCCGGGATTTGCGCGAGAAGGTCTGGCGCAACTACGTCAACCGCGGCGACAACGGCGACGAGCGCGACAACAACGCCATCATCTCGGAGGTGCTCAAGCTGCGCGCCGAGCGCGCGAAGCTGCTCGGCTACGCCACGCACGCGCACTGGCGGCTGGAGAACGCCATGGCCCGCACGCCCGAGCGCGCCATGGAGCTGATGGAGGCGGTGTGGAAGCCCGCCGTGGCCCGCGTCCGCGAGGAGGTCGCGGACATGCAGAAGGTGGCCGACAAGGAGCGCGCGAAGCTCAAGATCGAGCCGTGGGACTACCGCTACTACGCGGAGAAGGTCCGCAAGGCGAAGTACGACCTGGACCAGAACGAGGTGAAGCCCTACCTCCAGCTGGAGAAGCTGCGCGAGGGCATGTTCTGGGTGGCCGGCGAGCTGTTCGGCTTCAGCTTCGAGCAGGTGACGGACGTGCCCGTCTTCCACGCCGACGTGCGGGTGTGGGAGGTGAAGGACAAGACGAGCGGCAAGCACGTGGGCCTGTGGTACTTCGACCCGTACGCGCGCAAGGGCAAGCGCTCGGGCGCGTGGATGAACGCGTACCGCGGCCAGGAGCGCTTCCGGGGTGAGGTGACGACCATCGTCTCCAACAACTCCAACTTCGTGAAGGCGGCGCCCGGCGAGGCGGTGCTCATCTCGTGGGAGGACGCGAGCACGCTGTTCCACGAGTTCGGCCACGCGCTGCACGGCCTGAGCTCGTCGGTGACGTACCCGTCGCTGTCCGGCACCGCCGTGGCGCGGGACTACGTGGAGTTCCCGTCGCAGCTCTTGGAGCACTGGCTGTCCACGCCCGAGGTGCTCAACACCTTCGCGCTGCACTACCAGACGGGCAAGCCCATCCCCCCGGCGCTGGTGGCGCGCATCGAGAAGGCGGCGACCTTCAACCAGGGCTTCGGCACGGTGGAGTACCTGTCCTCCGCGCTCATCGACATGAAGCTGCACCTGGCCGGCGACGCGAGCATCGACCCGGACGCGTTCGAGCGCGACACGCTCAAGGCGCTGGGCATGCCGAAGGAGATCGTGATGCGCCACCGCACGCCGCAGTTCGGCCACGTGTTCGCGGGCGACGGCTACTCGGCGGGCTACTACAGCTACCTGTGGTCCGACACGCTGACGGCGGACGCGTACGAGACCTTCACCGAGGGCAAGGGCGCCTACGACAAGGCCGTGGCGGAGAAGCTGCGCAAGAGCGTGTTCTCCGTGGGCAACACGGTGGACCCGGCCGAGGGCTACCGCGCCTTCCGAGGCCGCGACGCCGGCATCAACGCGCTGATGCGCAAGCGGGGCTTCCCGGTGCCCGCGCAGGCGAAGCAGTCCAAGTCCACGCCGTAGGCGGCGCGTGACGTCCAGGTGCGCGGGGGGATGACGCCTCGCGCACCTGGGGGCTCACGGGTCCAGGAAGGCGCGCTTCACCTCGAGCAGCAGCTCATCCTTCTTGCCCGCGGGCTGCAGGGGGCGGTGGCCCTGGTTGATGGTCCAGATGATGGTGCCGCCCAGTCCCTCGTCGCGCGCCCACTGGCCCTTCACCGCGACCGACTGCCCGTCCTCGTACGAGACGTAGTTGCAGTGGCCCGCGCCGGTGACGTCGGAGGCGGACAGGTAGGGCGAGGCCGCGCGCTCGTCCCAGTGCCGCTTCATCAGCGGGTCCTGGAGGTACTTGTCCACGATGTTGGCGTAGCTCATGGCGTTGTCGCTCTGGCCCTCGTTGACGTCGGGCCGGCCGTCCAGGGGGATGCGCGGCTGGGTCACGCCCTGCCAGCACGTGCCGAAGAAGCCGATGCCCACGCCCAGCCGTCCGCGCGGCACGCCCGCCCGGATGTAGCCCGCCACGGAGTTGGCGACGGAGCTGGGGCGGTTCTGCGCCTCGTCCCAGAGGGGGCTGGAGTGCCAGCTCTCCCAGCCGCCCCAGTGGCCGCTCATCTTGTAGGACATGATGTTGAGCTGGTCGACGCGGGAGCCCAGCTCCTTCATGAACTTCGCCTCGTGCTCCGGCATCCCGAAGTTGGAGTTGAGCCAGTTCACCGGCACCGTGAGGATGATGTCCGGACGGGCCGCGCGCAGCTCGTCGATGAGCGCCAGGAGCAGCTCCCCGTCGTTGCCCGCGGGCGGCAGGTTGATGGGCTCCCAGTCCAGGTCCAGCCCCATGTAGCCCAGCTCATCCATCGTCTTGAGCAGCTCGCGCACGAAGACGATGCGGCTCTCACCCGTGGACGCCAGCACGAAGCCGTCGTGCTCGCCGAAGCCACCAATCATGAGCAGCGGTATCTTCCCCGCGGCCTTCGCCCGGGCGGACAGCGTCCGGGCGATGGCGGGGCCCTCCAGGTCGGAGACGTCGAAGTCCGTGAACAGCGTCCCGTCGAAGCGGGGGCGCACGCGGCCCACCATGATGTGCGTCATCCCCGAGAAGTCCACCGAGTCGGGCGGGTAGGAGCGGTGCTGGTAGCCCACGTAGTAGCCGGACACCCAGCTCGCCGGCGCGCCGCCGGGCTTGGGCGTCACCGGACCGACCTGCGCACCCGGACCCTCGCCCACGTCGTTGACGGCCCTCACCGTGACGGTGTGCGGCTTGCCGTTGGGCAGCCCCGGGACGTTCGCGCTCCCGGCCTTGACGTCCACCGTCACCGAGTGTCCCCCGGGCTCGGCGGTGACGAGGTAGTGCTTGAGCGCGCGTCCGCCGAAGCTCGCCGGCGCCAGCCAGCTGACGAACACCGCGCCGTTGCCCGGCGTCGCCCTCACCGAGCGCGGCTGACCCGGCGTCGTGGGGTTGGGGATGGACATGCCCGGCTGGGGCACCACCGGCACCGACGGCAAGGAAGCGTCGCCCTCGCCCCGCGCGTTCACCCCGGAGACCTTGAACAGGTACTTGAAGCCGTTGTTGAGCCCCAGCACCGTGGCCTGGCGCTCGCTCGCGCTGACGATGGCGCCGCCGCAGGCCGGGTCGCACCGCACCACGTAGTACAGCAGGGGGTGGCCGCCATCGCTCGTCGGCGGCGTCCACGTCACCAGCGCCTGGGCGTCCGCCGCCTGCGCCTCCACGTCCGAGGGCGCCCCGGGCAGCCCCGGCCCCTCCTCACCCTTTCCGCATCCCCCGAGCAGCACCCCCGCTACGAGAAGGCACCACCACTGCGTCACGAGTCGAGTCTTCACCTGCGCACCTCTTCGAACTGGCACAGATAATACGGGGAAGTCCGACATCCCTGCGTTGAAATAGTGTGGCAATACTGCATCTGCTCGACGAGCGACAAGGTGGTCGCGTCTGTCTCGGGTTCTGGGAAAACGCTAGGGAGGGTGCGGGCCGTTCCCGCGTCGTTGGAGGCGGCCTTTGCTACGGTGGCCGCTTCCATCCATGAAACGACTGCTCCTGTCCATGGCCCTCGCGGCCAGTGTCCTCGTCCTGGTGCTGGTGGTGCGGACGCTGTCCTTCACCTCGCGGCAGGTGGCGCCGGCGGCGATGGAACCCCTGACGGTGGACGCGGACGCCGCGGCGGCGCGCCTGGCCGGAGCGCTGCGGCTCAAGACGGTGGCGGCGTCGGAGGGCGTGCCCGCGGAGGACGCGGCCTTCGCGGGGCTGCATGCCTACCTGGCCGAGCACTTCCCGCGCGTGCACGCGGAGCTGAAGCGCGAGCCAGTGGGGACGCACTCGCTGCTCTACACGTGGCCGGGGACGGACGCGTCGCTTCCTCCCATGTTGCTCGTGGGGCACCTGGACGTGGTGCCGGTGGCCCCCGGGACGGAGGAGTCCTGGGCGCACCCGCCGTTCGCCGGCGTGGTGGCGGACGGGTTCGTGTGGGGGCGCGGCGCGCTGGATGACAAGAGCAGCGTGCTGGCGCAGTTGGAGGCGGTGGAGGCGCTGCTCGCCGCGGGGGAGAAGCCCCGGCGCACGGTGATGTTCGCGTTCGGCGGGGACGAGGAGGTGGGGGGCCTGAAGGGCGCTGTGGCCATCGCGGCGCTCTTGAAGGAGCGGGGCGTGCGGCTGGAGTCCGTGCTCGACGAGGGCGGCGTCATCATGTCCGGGACGGTGCCCGGGGTGAGCGCCCCGGTGGCGCTGGTGGGCACGTCCGAGAAGGGCTTCACCAGCGTGGAGCTGAAGGTGAAGGGGGAGGGAGGGCACTCGTCCATGCCGCCGCCGCGCAGCGCCGTGGGGGTGTTGGCCCGCGCGGTGGCGAAGGTGGAGGACTCGCCCATGCCCGCCCGGCTCGAGGGCGGCAGCCGCGAGCTGTTCCTGCGCGTGGGCCCGGAGATGCCCTTCGGCATGCGGCTGCTCTTCGCCAACCTGTGGCTCACCGAGCCGCTCGTGGTGCGCCAGCTCACCCAGAAGCCCACCACCAACGCCGCGGTGCGCACCACCACCGCGGTGACGATGTTCCAGGGCGGCGTGCGCGACAACGTGCTGCCCACCAGCGCCCGCGCGGTGGTGAACTTCCGCATCCTGCCTGGCGACAGCGTGGACGGAGTGCTCGCGCACGTGCGCTCGGTGGTGGATGACTCGCGCGTGGAGCTGGGCACGCTGGCGTTCCAGAGCGAGCCGTCCCCCGTGTCGCGCACGGACACGGAGGCCTTCAGCCACCTGGAGCGCACGCTGCGGCAGGTGTTCCCGGAGGTGGTGGTGTCCTCCTACCTCAACGTCGCCGCCACCGACTCGCGCCACTACGTGGGGCTGAGCGACAACGTCTTCCGCTTCTTCCCCGTGCACCTGCGCGCCGAGGACCTGGCGCGCGTGCATGGCAAGGACGAGCGCATCGCCGTGACGGCGCATGCCCAGGCCGTGCGCTTCTACGCGCAATACCTCCGCAACGCCGCGCGCTGAGACATGGCTGAGACAGGCCCTCCCCTCGGTGGGGGCCTGTATCGCGACATGGACGCGGATGTGTGTCCGAGACACGAAATCAGGCGATTCAGTCCGCTCTTCCTGCACATCTGCGCAATTCCTGCATTTTCACGCGCTGTGCGGGAGTGAGAAATCGCAACCGCGTTGACACGCACCGCGCGCACTTCCAGCATCGGGGGTCATGGTGACCGTCCCCTCTGCTGGAAAGCGCCTCGCGGGTCTCGTACTCGCCTCTCTTCTCTTCTCGTTGATCGCATCCTCATGTGGAGGCGGTGGTGGTGATGGCAAGCCGGATGGCGGCGGTGGCGGCAATGACGATGCCGGCCCCACCCAGCCGTGTGACGGAGGCACGTGTCCCGTCGAGAACTGCGGCAACGGCACCCTCCAGTCCGGGGAGACGTGCGACGACCGCAACCAGGTGAGCGGCGACGGGTGCTCGGCCACGTGCACCCTCGAGGAGGGCTGGGCGTGCAACACGCCGGGCGAGCCGTGCGTGAAGGTGGTCGGGTGCGGCAACGGCAAGGTGGAGGCGGGCGAGCAGTGTGACGACCGCAACGTGTCCAGCGGCGACGGCTGCAGCGAGACGTGCACCGTGGAGCAGGGCTGGAACTGCCCGTCGGCGGGTGGCCGCTGCCACGCCGCGCAGTGCAACGACGGCTTCAAGGTGGGCGAGGAGGAGTGCGAGGACGGCAACACCAATAACGGTGATGGTTGCACCGCGGAGTGCCGCCTGGAGGAGGGCTGGAAGTGCCCGACGGTGGGCGCGGCCTGCTCGAAGACGACCTGTGGCGACAACATCGTCGAGGGCACCGAGGAGTGCGACGACGGCAACAAGGACATGGGCGATGGCTGCTCGGCGGCGTGCAAGCGCGAGCCGCGGTGCCAGAACGGCCAGTGCCAGGCGACGTGCGGCGACGGCATCATCCTGCCCAACGACACCTCCGAGGAGTGCGACGACGGCAACGCCCGCTCGGGCGACGGCTGCTCGGCCACGTGCAAGCTGGAGACGGGCTACGTGTGCCAGGTGGTCCAGACGGATCCCCCGGCCTCGCTCGACCTGTCCGCCGTCTTCCGCGACTTCCGCGGGTATGACCTGCCGGCGGATGGCGCGCTGCCGCGCGGCCACATCGACTTCGAGAACGGGAACGCCGGCGAGCGCGGCATCGTGAAGGCGCAGCTGGCCACGACGCTGGAGGGCATCCCGGGCAAGACGTTCCCGGGTGGCAAGCCGGAGTACGCCAAGACGGGGCAGTCGTCCGCCACCACCCACGGCGCGACCGCCTTCCACCAGTGGTACACGGACCACGCGAACATCAACAAGACCATCGTCGGGACGCTCAAGCTCAACCGCCAGGCGGGTGGCTCGTACGTGTTCGACAGCGACCGGTTCTTCCCGCTGACGAACCACCCGGACAGCTGGGTGGCCGCGGGCAAGGAGCCGCTGCGCGGCGACAACGGACAGCCCTCCCAGCAGCACAACTTCAGCTTCACGAGCGAGGTCCGGTACTGGTTCCAGTACAAGGGCACCGAGGTGCTGCTGTTCCGCGGTGACGACGACGTGTGGGTCTTCATCAACGGCAAGCTCGCGCTGGACCTGGGCGGCGTCCACGGTCCGGAGAACGGCACCGTCACGGTGTCGCAGCAGGCCGCGGCCCTGGGCCTGACGGTGGGTGGCATCTACGAGGTCGTGGTGTTCCAGGCCGAGCGCCACACCTCCGGCTCGTCGTACCGGCTGACGCTCAACAACTTCGAGACCCGTCGCACGGTGTGCAACGCCACGTGCGGCAACGGCGAGGTGGACGAGGGCGAGGAGTGCGACGACTTCGTCAACGCCGGTGGCTACGGCAAGTGCGCGCCCGGCTGCGTCTGGGGTCCGCGCTGCGGCGACGGCATCCCGCAGACGGCGCCTCCGGCCAACGAGGAGTGCGACGACGGCAACACCACCAGCGGCGACGGCTGCAGCGCCACGTGCAAGTCGGAGATCGGCTGAGTCGTCCGACGTGACGGGCCGCTCCGGGCGCGAGTGCCCCGGAGCGGCTCACCGCCTCGCGGAAGAAGCTCCCGCGAGGCGGCTGTCGCCGGGGGCGAGTCGTCCCCAAGGCCCTGGGGCCGGGATGACCGCGCCGCCCGGTGGGGAAGCAGGCAGGCCCGTGCTCCCAAGTGGGATGCTCACGCGAGGCCGTCTGGTATCTTCGCGCCCGACTTCATGGCGCCCTCCGTCCTCTTCCGTCTGTCGCTGCTGCTGTCGCTGGTGCTGGCCGTCCCGGCCGGGGCCGCGAGCGCGCGGAGCACACCGCCTCCCGCCGACGAGGTGATGGGCGTGCTGCGGCGGGTGGAGACGGCGCGGGTGCGTGGGACGCTGCGCGTGCTCGACAGCGAGTTCGAGGAGCTGACGCGCGCCCAGCCCAGGAGCGTGATGCCGCGCGTGTACCGCGCCTGGCTCGCGTTCCCCGCGGACACCAGCTGGAACGAGCTCAAGGCCCTGTCCTCGCTGGAGCCGGAGAACCCCTGGCCGCACCTGGGCATGGGGCTCATCTACATCCGCTGGGGGCTCCTGTCGGAGGCGCGCGCGCCGCTGGCCGCCGCCCGGCGCGTGTCCCCCGACTTCGCGCCCGCCCTGTGGGGGGAGGGGCTGCTGCTCCAGGCGGAGGGCAAGCCCGCGGAGGCCGAGGCGCGGCTGCGCGAGTCGCTCTCCAGGCTGGACGCGCCCCAGGCCCGCACGGCGCTGGGGCTGCTGCTGGCCGCGAGCCCGGGGCGCGAGGCCGAGGCCCGCGCGGAGCTGACGCGCTCGGTGGAGGCGTGGCCGGAGCAGCCCGAGGCCCTGCGCAAGCTCGCCTCGCTGGCCCAGGCGGCCAAGGACGTGCGCGCGGCCGCGACGGCGGGCGAGAAGCTGGTCGCGCTCAAGCCCGCGGACCGCGAGGCGCACCGGCTCCAGGCGGAGCTGTGGCTGTCCGCGTCGGAGAAGGACAAGGCCGCGCGCTCGCTGGAGCGCTACGTGGAGCTGGGCGGCGCGGACGTGGCGCCCCTGGCGCTGCGCGCGCGCGTGTACGCGGAGCTGGGGCGCGCGGCGGACGAGGAGAAGGCGCTCGCGCGGCTCATCGAGGTGGAGCTCAAGGACCCCGAGCCCCTGCTGCGGCTGTCCGAGCTGGCCGAAGCGCGCGGGGATGCGGCCGCGAGCGAGGCCTTCCTGGTGAGCGCCTCGGAGCGGGCGCCGGCGCGCTCGGACATCCACGTGCGCCGCGCGCGGCTGTGTCTCAATCAGGAGCGCTGGCGGGAGGCCCTGGTGTCCTACCGCGCCGCGCTCGCCGCGCCCGAGCGCAAGGTGCCCGAGGCCGAGGCGGAGACGGCCGAGCTGGTGCGGCGCTTCCGGCTGCCCGCGACGCCCGCCAAGGGGGTGCCGGATAGAATCTACGCCCGCGTGTCCCTGGGCCTGGTCGCCATCTACATGGAGCGGCTCAAGGAGTCACCGGAGCTCAAGGGCAACCTGAAGCTCCAGGTGCAGGTGGACGAGACGGGCAAGGCCACGCAGGTGAAGGTCCTCTACGACAGCCTGGAGGACCCGCTCGTCGCCGGCCACGCCTACTTCGCCTTCCTGGACGCGCAGTACCCGCCCGCGAAGGACGAGCCCATCTTCCAGTACGTCTTCCGGCCGCCGAAGTAGCCGCCGGAAGACGCGGGCCTGGAATCAGGGCGCCACTCACTCGTCGTCGTTCATGCCGCTGCCGCCGTAGCCCTGCGAGGAGCCGCGGGCCTTCTCGAAGTCGGCGCGGGCCTGGCGCTCCTCACCCAGGCGCACGTCCACCTGGCGCTGGGCCTCCTCCGTCTTGCGCTGGGCGTCGGCCACCGCGCGGGTGAACTCGGCGTCGGACATCTCCTTGGCGCGCACGTCATCGCTGTTCTTCAGCGCCTGCAGCTCCGCCTGGCGCAGCTGGGCCTCGGACAGCTCCAGCTCCGCCTGGCGCAAGTCCTTGCGGGCCTTCTGCGTCTCCACGGCGCGCTGGCGCCAGGCCGTCTGGGCGCGGGCCGCCTGGAGCTTCGCCTCGGTGGTCCTCAGGTCCTTCTGGGCCCGGGTGATGTTGGCTTGCTGACCGGTGGCGCGGGCGGCCTCGAGCGCCGTCTGGTTCGCCTCGTGGGAGAGCTTGGCCGCCTCCTCGTTGCGCCGGGAGACCTCCACCGCGCGCTCGGCGTCCTTCACCGCCACGTCGGCGCGGGTGACCTCGTCCTGGGCCTTGGTGCGCTCGGACTGGGCGTTGCGGACGTCGCCGAGCTGGCTCTCGGGGACGCGCGCCAGCCAGGACTCGTCCACCTGCTTCTTCGCGGACTTGGATGAGCTGCACCCGCCGAGCACCAGCGCCGTCCCCAACACCACTCCCGCCAGAACCCGATGCTTCCTCGTCGACTGGAACATGAATTCCTCCTGACCGTGCGTATCGTCGCTTGCTCGACACGGTAGGCACTCGGCGACGGCGAGGCAGGAGGCACGGTGCGACACCCGACGCTGGCCTTGACGCGCCCGCTCGGGGGGCGGGCGTGGAGGAGGGCGGCTGGTGTGGCCGCCTGCTCAGTGCTTCTCGAGGATGACGGCGTAGAACTCGATGCCCACGCCCTCGCGGTCCTCCTCGGTGATGTGGCCCACGGGCAGGCCCAGGAACTCCCGCACCGTCATCACCCCTCCGGGCCCGGGAGACCAGGGGCCGCACAGGTCCAGGTACTCGCGCAGCGAGTAGAGCTGGAAGGACTCGCCCATCTTCTGGAACATGCCGACGAACTGCTCCCACTTCGGCGTGCTCAGCCCGGGCGCCTTCGTCTCGAAGGTGGCGAAGAGCTTCGAGCCGGGCGCGGCCCAGTCATACAAATCCTTGAAGAACCTCCGGTTCTCCTCCGAGGAGAGGAACACGGTGATGCCATTGGCGCCGAAGGCCACGCGCCGCTCGCCATCCAGGAACGCGCGCACGTCGGGCCGCCGCAGGAAGTCGCCCGCGGAGCGGATGTCGCATTCCATGTAGCGCGTGCGCGGATTGTCGCCGAGCAGGTGCTTGCCGGTGGCGATGGTGAGCGGGTTGATGTCGGTGTAGAGCACCTTGGCGTCGGGCAGCACCGAGTGGATGTGGTCGCTCGTCGGCAGGCCCGAAGCGAAGTCCACCCAGTCGTCGAAGCCGTCCGCGGACAGGCGCAGCGCGGCGGTGCGCAGGCAGCTTCGGAGCATGCGCAGCCACTTCCGGGTGGAGGGCACCAGCGAGAACATGAACTCGGCGGCCTGTCGGTCCACCTCGAAGTGGTGGGTGCCGCCCAGCGTGTAGTCGTAGATGCGGGCCGCGTCGGGCACGTGGGGGTTGACGCCCGGGATGCGGGAGAGCTCCTGGTTGTCCATCCTTCGCTCGCTCCTCGTGGGGTAGGGGGTTGCGCGGCTCTCAGGGGCGCCAGACCTCGGAGGTCGTCTCCGGCGGGCTGTCCGGCGCGGCGCGGGTGGTGCCCACCACCAGGTAGGCGCCATCGCCCAGGGGCGCGACGCGGTGGCCCGCGCGGCCGAGGGCCAGCGGTGTCCCCGGGCTCCACAGGCCCGTGGCCGGGTTCCACAGCTCCACGTCGGGGGTGGCGCCGTACGTCGTCGACTCCAGGCCTCCGGACACGGCGGCGCGTCCGTCCGGCAGCGCGGTGAGCGCGAAGCTGGAGCGGCCCAGGGCGAGCGGCGCGGTGGCGCTCCACTGCTCGGTGGCGGGGTCGAAGAGCTCGGCGCTCGTGAGCAGCGTGCCCTGGTGCCAGCCGCCCACCACGAGGATGCGACCGTCGGCGAGCGTGACGCCGGCGGCGTCGTCGCGCGACGCGGTGAGCGGATGGGGCGCAGTCCTCCAGGTGCGGGTGGCCGGCTCGTAGACCTCGGTGCTCATGTCGAGCGGCGGGGCCAGGTGCTGGCCTTCGACGATGGCGAAGCCGAAGCCGTTGTCGCGCCCCCCGGCGATGACGACGCGGCCCCGGCTCACGCAGACCGGGCCGATGTGGAAGATGCGGACCGTCTGGCCCGCGGGCTCCCACTCCGCCGCGCCGGGCCGCAGCAGCTCCGCGCGCGTTCCGCGCTCGAGGTCGTCGTCGTGGTCCGAGCCCAGCACCAGCACCGCCCCGTCCTCGAGCACCAGCGCAACGGGGTGTGAGCGCGAAGCCCGCATGGAAGGACCGGGGACGAAGCGCAGCGCGTCCGGCTCCCAGACCACGGTGCTGGCCAGGTCCGGGTGGGCATTGTCGCGGCCGCCCACGAGCAGCACGCGCCCGTCCGGGAGCGCCACCGCCGCGTGGTCGTGCCGGGGCTCCGGCAGGGGCGCTGCCTCCCGCCATTCCTGACGGAGGGTGTCCCAGAGGAAGGCGCTGGCGGAGGTCCTGGGCGTGGAGCCGCCCCCTTCTGCGTGCCAGCCCTGTCCGCCGGTGAGCAGCGCGCCGCCGGCCACGGGCGTCAGGCCGAAGCCCTCCAGCCAGAGCCCGGGGGCGGGAACACGTCGAGTCGCCGGGGACGGAGGGCTGCCGGTCATGGCGCCATCGTACGCCGTCCGCGCCGCGCCGCGCCTGCCACCGGGGAGGTCCACGGTGACCTGGAGACAGTCGCCGTCCGGGGGCCCGGCCCTGGGAATGACAACCTGGGAGGGCGGCCGGGACGAGGGTGTCCTGGGCAATGGCTTGTTCCGCATGCGTGTCTGGTGATTCTCTGGGGCCCGCATCGTTCCGAGGGGGGAAACATGCGCCGTGCGCCACGAGATTCCGCCGAGCCCGTCTTGCCCTGGCGGGGCGCGTCCATGTCGGGACGGGGCCCATGACAGGCATTGCGTGAGACGTCGTCTGGAAAAGGGGGAGTCATGCAACTCATCGGGAGACGTGTGTCGGGGCTGCTGGCGGGGTGCGCCTTGCTGTGCGTGGCGCTGCTGGGCGCCTGCTCGGAGCGGGGGGCCGCGAGCGAGGAGGGGCGCCTGGGCGCCGGTGCCCAGGCGGTGGAGGGGGTGGCCCGACAGGGGACGGTGCTGGCGGGGCGGCATCACACGCTGGCGATGCGCGCGGATGGCACGGCGTGGGGCTGGGGAGACAACGGCGCCAGTCAGCTGGGTGACGGCACGACGGCGTCGCGGTGGGCGCCGGTGCATGCGGTGGGGCTGACGCAGGTGGGCGCGCTCGCGGCGGGCCATGCGCGCTCGCTGCGCGCGGGAGGTGTGTGGGCCTGGGGCGACAGCGCCCAGGGACAGCTGGGCACGGGCCTGTCGACGGTTCGGGCCTCCCCCGGGAAGGTCTGGTAGCGCGCCGTGCCTCACGCGAAACGGGAGGGCGTCCTACGCGCCCTCCCTCGAGAACTCCGCGCCCCGGTGGGCCCGGATGCAGCGAGTACGTCGTCGGGCAGTCTGGAACGGGGGTGTCCCATGGAACGTGTCGCGAGGCGTGTGTCTGGGTTGCTGCTGTGCCTGTTGTGGTGGGCGGGCTGTGTCGAGCCCGGGGCGTCGTCCTTCACCGGCGAGCTGGGCACCGTGCGCGCCAGGGAGGGCGCCTCCCGTCAGGGCTCGGTGCTGGCGGGACGGCATCACACGCTGGTGTTGAGGACGGACGGCACCGTGTGGGCATGGGGTGGCAACACCTTCGGCCAGCTCGGCAACAACTCGACCCGCCCCAACCCGATGCCCTCGCGCGTCTGGCGCCTGTCGAGCATCCGCGCCATTGGCGTGGGGGAGCAGCACTCGCTCGCGCTGGGCGTGGACGGCACGGTGTGGTCCTGGGGCTGGAACAACAACGGCCAGCTGGGCGACGGCACGACGACGTCGCGCCCGGTGCCCGCGCGAATCCCGAACCTGACGAACGTGGTGGCCATCGCCGCCGGCTTCACCCACTCGATGGTGCTCAAGTCGGACGGCACCGTGTGGGCGTGGGGGCTCAACGCGACGGGGCAGCTCGGCGATGGAACGACGGTGCGCAAGCTGTCGCCCGTGCAGGTGCAGGGGCTGCCGGGCGCGGTGGCCATCGCCGCGGGCAACGTGCACTCGCTGGCGCTGACGGCGGATGGGCGGCTGTGGACGTGGGGTGGCAACGCCGACGGGCAGCTCGGCACGGGCAACCAGACGCCCCGCTCGCTCCCGGGCGCGCTGGCGAGCATGACGGGCATGGTGTCCGGGCTGTCGGGTGGAGGCTCGCATTCGATGGTGCTGAAGACGGACGGCACCGTGTGGGGCTGGGGGAAGAACGACGATGGCCAGCTGGGCCTGGGGAACACCACCGCGAGCCTGGTTCCGGTGCAGGTGCCGGGCCTCACCAGCGTGGCCGCGGTGGTGGGGGGCGGGCAGCACTCGGTGGCGCTGAAGGCGGACGGGACGGTGTGGGCGTGGGGCAGCAACATCCGCGCGCAGCTGGGGGATGGGACGCAGACGCAGCGGCTGTCGCCGTTCCAGGTGCCGGGGCTGACGGGCGTGCTGGGCGTGTCCGCGGGCGGAGGGCAGCACTCGGTGGCGGTGAAGGCGAGCGGCGAGGTGTGGACGTGGGGCTCCAACTCCGATGGGCAGTGCGGTGATGGGACGTACCTGATGAAGCTGGTGCCCACGCTGGCGCGCGGGCTGCTGGAGCGCGCGGGCGCGTCCGCGGGGGAGGGCTACTCGCTCGCCGTCAAGGGGGATGGCACCGCGTGGGGATGGGGGAACAACACCCAGGCCCAGCTCGGCGACGGGACGAATGTGTCGCGTCGGTTGCCGGTGCGCGTGGGGACGCTCACGCAGGTGGCGTCCGTCGCCGCCGGGGCGTTCCACTCGCTGGCGCTGAAGGAGGACGGCGCGGTGTTCGGCTGGGGCGCGAACGGCTGGGGCGCCGTCGGGGACGGGAGCCTCGTCAATCGCTCGCAGCCGGTGCGGGTGGGGCAGGGCACCCTGGTGGCCTCGGCGGTGGCGGCGGGGGCGTACCACTCGCTGGCGCTGGGCGTGGATGGAACCGTCTTCGCGTGGGGGGACAACAGCGTGGGGCAGCTGGGCGACGGCAGCGACGTCACGCCGACGCGGACCACGCCCACCCGCGTGCCGGACCTGGACGGCGTCGTCTCCGTGGCCGCGGGCCTGGAGCACTCGCTCGCCTTGAAGTCGGACGGCACCGTCTGGGTCTGGGGCCGGCAGGACACGTGCGAGGACCCGGGGGGCGAGGCGCTGGCGGTGCGCGCGCCGCGCCAGGTGCCGGGGCTGACGGACGTGGTGGCGGTGGGCGCGGGGCTCTGTCACTCGATGGCGCTGCGCGCGGATGGCACTGTCTGGGCCTGGGGGAGCAATGACCAGGGGCAGCTGGGGGATGGGGGGCTCCTCGCGCGGATGACGCCCGCCCAGGTGACGGGGCTCACCGGCGTGGTGTCGCTCGCCGTGGGGCCGCGCCAGGCGCTGGTGCTCAAGCAGGACGGCGGCGTGTGGGGGTGGGGGAGCAATCCCCTGGGCCAGCTGGGCGCGGGCCTGTCCGCTCCGCGCGTGGCGCCCGTGCAGGTGCCCTCGCTGGCGGGCGTGAGGACGCTGTCCTCGGGGGCCTCGCACACCCTGGCGCTCAAGGAGGACGGCACGCTCTGGGCCTGGGGCGGCAATGGCGACGGGCAGCTGGGCATCGGCGCGGTGGACTGGCAGCTGACGCCGACCCGCTCGGGGCTGGTGGCCTCGCGAGGCGTGGCCGCCGCGTCCCGCCACTCGCTGGTCGTCGCGCTGGATGGCAGCGTGCAGGGCACCGGCGCCAACGACTCCGGGCAGCTGGGTGACGGCAGCCTGCTGACGCGCGCGGACCCCGTGGCCGCGATGGGGCTGACGGAGGTCCGGGCCATCGCCGCGGGCCCGGGGCACGCGCTCGCGCTGAAGACCGATGGCCACGTCTACGCCTGGGGCGCGAACCTGGAGGGCGAATTGGGGGATGGCACGACGACGCCCCGCATGCAGGCCGCGCAGCTGCCGTCGCTCGCGGGCGTGCTGTCCATCGCGGTGGGCGGCCGTCACTCGCTGGCGCTGCATGGCGACGGCACGGTGGTGGCCTGGGGCTCCAACCTCCAGGGCCAGCTCGGCGATGGGACGACGGTGTCCCGGCGGCTCCCCGTGCGCGTGCTGAACCTGTCGGGCGTGGCGGCCATCGCCGCCGGCGAGGGCTTCTCGCTGGCGCTCAAGCACGACGGCACGGTGTGGTCCTGGGGCGCCAATGGCCTGGGACAGCTGGGGGACAACTCCACCCAGCGCAGGCTGGAGCCGGTGGAACTCACCGGCCTCACGGGCGTCACCGCGGTGGCGGCCGGGCGCACGCACGCGCTCGCGCTCAAGGCGGACGCGACGCTCTGGGCGTGGGGCTCCAATACCTATGGCGAGCTGGGGGACAACACCCAGACGCGGCGGCTCGCGCCCATCCTGGTGAACACCCTGACGGGCGTCACCGCGGTGGGCGCCGGCGAGCACCACAGCCTCGCGGTGACCACCGGCGGCAAGGTCTGGGGCTGGGGCCGCAACCAGCATGGCCAGGTGGGCAACGGCGTGAAGTCGAACTGGCAGAAGCTGCCCGCGCAGGTGCTCGGGCTCACCGGCGCGGTGGCGGTGTCGGGCGGCGGGGAGCACTCGCTCGCCGTGCTCGCGGACCGCGGCGTCTGGGCCTGGGGCAACGGCAGCCAGGGCCAGCTGGGCACCGGCATGGCGGGCTTCCGCGAGGCGCCCGTGCAGGTCTGGTAGCTCCCCCCGCGCGGACGGCGGCCCGCTCGCGTGAGTCCATCGCGAGCGGGCCGGGTGGGACGCGGGAGCGGGGC
Organism: Myxococcus sp. AS-1-15; assembly: GCF_020037055.1. NCBI lineage: Bacteria > Pseudomonadati > Myxococcota > Myxococcia > Myxococcales > Myxococcaceae > Myxococcus > Myxococcus sp. AS-1-15. Next base: position 211,417 of record NZ_JAIQDF010000016.1, read on the forward strand.
GGGACTACTTCGCCTTGCCGAACTCGCGGCTGGCGATGACGCCCTGCACCTCGGCGAGGGCGCGAGCGCCGGAGGCGGACTCGAGCGCCTTCTCCGCGATGGCCTGCACCTGGCGCTTGGCCTCGGCCAGCTCCGTCTGGAGCGTCTGGAGGGCCTGGGCCTGCTTCGTGCTGGTCTCCTTGAGGGACGCAATCTCCATGCTGGCCACCTTCTGCGCCGTCTCCGCGTCCTTGTTGGCGAGCGTCAGCTTCAGCTCCCAGTCCGCCTTGACGCGGTTGCCGGCAATCGCCGCGGCCGTGTCCGCCTCCTTCTTCAGCTGCGCGGGGAACTCGGCCACCTGCTTTCGCAGGTCCTCCAGCTCCTTCTCCCGCAGCTTCAGCTGCTCCTCGCGGCCGGCCCAGTCCTTCTCCAGCTTCTCCTTGCGGTCCCTCTCCGAGGCGGCCTGCACGCGCAGCCCTTCGGCGAACGCGTCCTGCTCCTTCTTGCGCTGCACCTGCACGTCGTAGGCGTACTGCTCCTCGGCGCGCGTGCGCGAAAGCTCCGCCGCCGCCTTCTCCGTGGCCAGCTCCGAGGCCGCCCGCTCACGCGTCTCCGCGATGTCCTTCTGGAGCTGCTCCATCTCCTCCTGGAGCTTCGCCTTGCGCACGTCGTACTCGGCCACCAGCACGTCCACGGCGCTGGCCGCCACGTCCTTGCCATGCAGCTCCGTCAGCTCCTCCGTCTTCAGGCGGATGGCCTCGTCCAGCTGCTTCATCTCCTCCACCAGCGCAATGACCTGCTCGTTGATGCCCGCCAGCGTCTTGCCGATGGTGAGCCCCGCCTCGGTGACCTTCTTCACCGCGGACTCGGCCGACAGGTTGGACACGTCCGCGAGCACGCCGCGCGCGTGCGCGTCACGGGCCTCCTGCTCCTTGGCCGGGACGACGGGCTTGTTGCGCGCCTTGCGAGCCAGGTCCTCGAAGGCCGCCTTGGTGGACTCCGAGGAGCGGTTGCGGGAGGCGGACTTGCGGGACTTGGACTGGGTGGAAGCCATGTGACTCTCCAGGTAGGGCACGGCCAGGCGGGCCGCGTTGGCTCGCGAATGGCGTGAGGGTTTCGTGGGGTTTCTGGTCCCCTTCTCGGGCGACCATGTGAAAAGAGTACCTGGAGGGTCTGACACGGCTGGCCGGGCTCCAGGCGTGCTTCCGGGGGCCGGGAAAGGGCTGTTGGGGGCCCCAAGAAGCCACGCCGGGCTTGTGGTCGGGGCCGGGGGCCGGCTAACTCCCGGCCCAGACTCCGCTCAAGGGAGAGCGTCAATGCAGGTCGTCAGTGTGAAGCAGGTCCTCGCCGGCGCGGTGGAGGCAGGGACGAAGGTGGAGGTCCGTGGCTGGGTGCGCACCCGGCGCGACTCGAAGGCGGGCATCAGCTTCGTCAACGTGAGCGATGGCTCGGTGTTCGACCCCCTCCAGGTGGTCGCCCCCAATTCGCTGCCCAACTACGAGAAGGAGGTCCTCCGCCTCACCGCGGGCGCCTCCGTCGTCTGCCGCGGCACGCTGGTGAAGTCCCAGGGCAAGGGGCAGGCCTTCGAGGTCCAGGCGGACGAGGTCCAGGTGCTGGGCCTGGTGGACGACCCGGACACGTACCCCATCCAGCCCAAGCAGCACACGCTGGAGTTCCTGCGCGAAGTGGCGCACCTGCGCGTCCGCACCAACACGTTCAGCTCGATTACGCGCGTGCGTCACCGCGCGGCGCAGGCGGTGCACCGATTCTTCGACCAGGAGGGCTTCTTCTGGGTCAACACGCCCATCATCACCGCGAGCGACGCGGAGGGCGCCGGGCAGATGTTCCGCGTGTCCACGCTGGACGCCGTCAACCCGCCGCGCACGCCCGAGGGGAAGATCGACTGGCACAAGGACTTCTTCGGCAAGGAGGCGTACCTCACCGTCTCCGGCCAGCTCAACGTGGAGGCCTACGCCATGGCCATGTCGAAGGTGTACACCTTCGGCCCCACGTTCCGCGCGGAGAACTCCAACACCACGCGCCACCTGGCCGAGTTCTGGATGATCGAGCCGGAGATCGCCTTCGCGGACCTCAACGCGGACGCGGACCTGGCCGAGCGCTTCCTCAAGTATGTCTTCAAGGCGGTGCTGGAGGACTGCGGCCCGGACTTCAAGTTCTTCGAGGAGCGCGTGCAGAAGGGCGTCACGGAGCGGCTGGAGAAGTTCATCCACTCGAGCTTCGAGCGCATCGACTACACGGACGCGATTGAGATCCTCAAGAAGGCGAAGAAGAAGTTCGAGTACGCGCCGGAGTGGGGCAAGGACCTGCAGACGGAGCACGAGCGCTACCTGTCCGAGGAGCACGTGGGCCGGCCCGTCGTCGTGATGAACTACCCGGAGGCCATCAAGGCCTTCTACATGCGCATCAACGAGGACGGGAAGACGGTGGCGGCCATGGACGTGCTGGCCCCGGGCATCGGCGAAATCATCGGCGGCAGCCAGCGCGAGGAGCGGCTGGACGTGCTGGATGCGCGCATGAAGCGCTTCGGCCTGGAGCCGTCGCACTACGAGTGGTACCGCGACTTGCGCCGCTACGGCACGGTGCCGCACGCGGGCTTCGGGCTCGGGTTCGAGCGGCTCATCGTCTACATGTGCGGCCTGCAGAACATCCGCGACGCCATTCCGTACCCGCGCGTGCCGGGCTCGGCGCAGTTCTAGGCCGCGCCGGCCCGAGAAAGGGTGTCAGGGGAGCTGGGACTGGAGGGCGGGCCAGCGGGTGCGGACCCACTGGCGCACGTACTCCAGCTCCTGCTCGTAGGTGTTGAAGTCGGTGCGCTGGTACCAGTTGGGGAAGTTGCCCTCGCCCACGGTGCCGGGCGCGCCCAGGGCCCGGTACTCCAGCTCCCACTTGGCCCAGTCGCGCTTCGCCACCGCGGAGGTCTCGCGCTCGTAGACGTCGATGAGGGCGAGCACCGTCTCCAGCTTCACCTCGTTCTTCAGGAGGGCGCGGTAGCGCTCGCGCATGGGCCCGGAGAACGTCGGGTCCGCGAGCAGGCGCGCGAAGATGCGGTTGGTGTTGGCGAAGTTGGAGCGCGTGGTCGGCGACGTGCGCGTGGTGTCGAAGTTCTGCCCGAAGCTCGCGTCCAGATCCCACGGGATGAAGCGCCAGGGGCCCTGCGTGTTCGGGTCATACGCGTGATAGGCGTTCTTCGAGTGCGAGTCCGTGCCGTGGATGAGCGTGTTGAAGATCCACCAGTTCTCGTAGTCCCTCAGGCTGGCGCGCTGGGGGAACTGGGCGCGGAAGGTGGCGTCATCGGAGTCCGCGACGAAGCCGATGAAGGCCTCCAGGGTGTCCCAGGCGTGGGGCTGGCCCATCTCAGGCTCGCCGACCTTCTTCTCGAAGCCCTCGCGCAGGGAGGCCTTGGGCGTGCCGTCGCGGCGGACGCGGGAGAAGTTGGCGTCGTTCTCCACGGCCTTGAACAGGTCGGAGTCCTTGTCCAGGCCGTGGTCGGCCATCAGCCGTTTGTGGGGCAGGTCCGCCACGGTGTAGAGGCCGAGGTAGCGGTTGTTGGCGTACAGCACGGCGCTGTAGGTGCGCACGCGGATGTTGTCGGGAGAGATGCGGCTCCACAGGTCGAACGCGAGCCGGGTGCGCACGTACGAGTTGTCATTGAAGGTGGTGACGAGCGCGATGCGCTTCTTGTCGACGAAGCCGTCGCCGTAGACGGTCTCATCGAAGAGGTCCTCGTCGGGGAACTTGAAGGTGAAGCTGCGCTTGGGGAAGGCGCCGGAGGTGGCGCCGCGGTACTTGGCCTCCACCTGGTAGGTGCGGCCCCGGTAGATGAGCCTGGCGCCCTTGTAGCTGCCCGACGTGAGGGGCGGCTCGTAGGTGAGGTGGAAGACGGGCAGGCCGTACTCCTCGGTGTACTTCGAGGGGTCGACGATGGCCACGTTGCCCGGGCCGCCGTTGTTCTCGGCGACGCCGACCTTGAGGGTGCCCGTCTCGTTGGTGGAGCGCTCGCGCAGCACGAGGTTCCACACGGCCGCCTGGTCCTTGCCGGTCGTCCAGCGCAGGGTGGCGGTGGCCTCGTCGAAGGTGGCGCCGGTGGGCAGGTTGTCCACGGTGAAGCGCACGGCGGCCCCGGTGTGGCCGGTGGAGCACGTCACGGTGGCGGTGACCTGTTGTCCCTCGGTGACCCACTTCGCCTCGCCCGCGGTGGGTGCGCAGACGGTGGGCGCGGGGCCGGCGTCGGGTGTGCCCGCGTCGGGAGCAGGAGGCTCGCCGGCGTCGGGCACGCCCGCATCCGGGCCGGGCTGTCCGGTGGGGGGACCCGCGTCGGGGTCACCCGAGGGCGCCCGGTCGGGCGGCTGACCCTCGGGACCGGGGGGACTGTCGCCCCCGCAGGCCACCAGCAGACTCACGACACACGCCAGTACGACGCTCGACACGCTTTTCCGGGCCACCGTGTTGCTCCTCCGCCTCCCGCCAACCCCGTCGGACTCGAAGGAATAGGCATCCGGAGGAGCGCTGACAGGCCCCCTGCCACGGACGTGTGTCGTCCGGTGGACTTAGGGCGAGCGCCGCCGTGCGCATTCAGGCGGGGCTCTTCAAGGACTCACTCCATGGCGGCGGAGCTTGCGCTTGAGGTACCAGAGGCCGACGCCCGCGTAGGGCCGGAGCCGCCCGTCTGTATCCCTCTGCGCGTAGTGCTGGTGGAGCGCCTTCAGCCGTGGGGGACTGTCGTCCTTTTCGAGTTGCTGACGGATCTCGTCAATCACGGCCATGCGATTGCGTTTGAGTCTTGCGACGTTGAGATTCAAGCGCGAGATGTCCTTGGTGGCATTCTCGTCGTCGCTGAGGATCTCCCCTCGGACCTTGTCGTAGCGGTAGCGCTCACCGACATCCGGCGGCATCCTGGCCGGGCTGTAGGAGAGGGGCTGCTGCGCTGTTGGCAGATTTCCCCGATACGTGTCGCAATGCGCAGTGCCTTCATCATGGGTTCCAGCTCCAGCAAAGGAGCGCCCGACGATGACTCCTGGACACACGCCGAGCAGGTTGTCCCAGTCGAGCGTGCGATGGCCGGCGGCATTCCTCGCCTCGAAATGCTCCAGCTTCATCCCTCCTGATTGGGGCTGCCTGGAGTCTGCTGCGTGCGTGCCCTTGAGCGGCGACATGCAGTACGCACAGAGCCCGCCCTGTTCGTCCCAGGCTTGCTCGCGCATCGACTGCTTGCACTGTCCGTCCAGCGAGGTCCAGGCATTGTCGTCCACCGTGCCGTACATTTCTTCGTACTGCGCACGCGCCACTGCGAGGCGCGAGGGTTCAGGACTCTTCGTGATCTTCAGCACTGAGATCATCCTCGAGGTCTCGCACCGCCCACTCCGCACGCACGATGTCCGCGTCATCGGCGCCGAGCTGGGCTCGCAGCGTGTCCAGCAGCGCCCGGGCCTCCATCAGCTTCGAGCCATCGATGAACTCAGCCAATCTGTCGAGAGCGCTCTGCATCTCCTGGGGCCGTGATGGCTCATCGAAGATGTCCTCGAGCAGCGCATTCGTGTCCTTCCCCTTCACGTGCGAGACAGTCCGGGGCGCCTTCTCGCCAGAAACGAGCACCCGGACCCACGCATCCTCCGCCGTCGAGAGCACCTGGGGCGAGTGGGTCGTTGCCACGAACTGCACGCCCGGAAAGGTCTTCCTCAAATCCCCGATGACACGCCGCTGCCAGCGCGGGTGCAGGTGCAGATCGATCTCGTCGATGAGCACGATGCCTCGTGCCAGCTTGGGGGCATTGACCCCGTGGTGTGGGTTGAGTTGCGCGCATCGCCAAGCGAGGTCGGCCGCGAGCGCAACGAGGTTTCGGTAGCCGTCCGACAGGAGATGGAAGGGCAGGGTGCGGCCGTCCTCGAGATCCACCATCACCGACTGAGTGTTCAGGCTGAAGTAGAGCTTCTTCGCGCTTGGAAGGCAGGCGGCTGCTGCGTGCTGTACCGCCTCGAGTTGGGGCTCATGCACCGCCGAGACATCCTGCCCCGCCTGAAGTGCCGAGGCCACGCGCTCGATGCGCGCCTGCTCCCGCCATTGCATCCACGCCTCGAACTGCCAGGTCGACGAGGCGGGCTCCAGGCTCGCGTGGTAGCCGTGAAGGCGCGAGGTCACCGCGGAGCCCTCGCGATCTCGCTTCTTCAGCCATAGCCGGGCGGTGCCGTAGAAGCTGATGACCGGCAGGTCAACGTCTTCGCCACGGATGACGGCTGCTTCCATGGCCTCGGCTCGCTGGCTCACGGGAGTTCCGCCGGTGGACCGCGACTTCTTGCTTCGCGCGAGGATGTGCCGGCTCCAGGTGACCGCCTGCCCGTCGACGACTGTCCCGTGAGCCGTGACCTCGACCGGGTAGACCTGCTCGATCGAAGGCACTCCCTGGGACATGTGCCCGACCTGGCGGACGTCATCGGCTCTCAGGTAGCGGGACTGGCCCGCTACCTGACGCAGCCCCGTGAACCATTCGCCGATGGCGACCGCGAGCGCTTCCAGCACCGCCGTCTTTCCCGCCCCGTTGCGCCCCAGCAGGAGCGTGAACTCTGGGTGGAGATCGAGCCCGAAGTCCTCGAACCCACGGAAGTTCTTCAGCTCAAGTCTTTGGATGTGCATCGGCTCCTCGGGAGGGCGCGCACCGTAGCACGGCCCTTCGGACCGACGCAGCGCCGAGCGTTGCCTCCACACGCTCGATGAGTAGGCCTTGGTCTCCGAGGAGTGGCCCGACGGAGCTTGCTGAGACGTGTCAAGACGCGTTCCTGGATGGCGGCAAGAGTTTGCGCCGTGCCGTGGAGCCAGCGACGCGGGTGGACAGTTGCGCCGGGCAAGGATGTGCCGCTGGGTGGGAATGCTCCAGCCAGGGCAGGGGGCTGCCCACGTATCCCTCTCATGAAGGACTCCCCCCGTCCCTCCCTCGCCCTGTTGCTCTGCATCCTCTGGGTGCCGCTGGCCTCCTGGGCTCAAGCGCTCCCCACCGCCGGTGGCGAGGCCCGCGCCGTCGAAATCGATGTCCAGGCCACGGACGCGGGGACCACCATCGCCGCGGAGGACGCCACGCGCCTGGGCCTGACTCCGGATGGCGGCGCCGTCTCCCTGCTGACGCCTCGTCTGCTGACCGAGTCCCCCGTCTCCTGGCCCGAAGGGCTGCAAGGTGCCCCCAGTGACGTCGGCCTGCTCCTGCGCATCGACGAGCAGGGCGCCGTGGCCGAGGTCACCGTGGAGAAGCCCGCCACGCACCCCCAGCTCAACGAGGCCGCCGTCCAGGCCGCGAGAGGTCTGCGCTTCACCCCGGCCACCCTCGGCGACCGCGCCGTGTCGGTGCGCCTGCCATACGCCTACCACTTCGAGCCTCCAGCTCCGCTGCGCTTCACCCAGTCCCGCCTGCGCGGCGAGGTCCGCGCCCGAGGCACCCGCGAGCCGCTCGTGGACGCCGCCCTGTTCCTCGCGGACGGCGAGGAGCCCGTCGCCATCACCGACCTGGAAGGCCGCTTCGAACTCGAGCTGCCCCCGGGCACCCACTCGCTCCGCGTGCGCGCCCCCGGCCATCAGCTCGGCACCTTCGAGGAGTCCCTCACGTCGGGACAGACGCTCGACGTCATCTACCGCCTCCAGCCCGCCCGAGTGAGCCCGTACGAGACGGTGGTCCGTGACACGCGCCCGCGCACCGAGGTCTCCCGCATCACCTTGCAGGAGCAGGAGCTGCGCGAGGTGCCCGGCACCCAAGGCGACCCGTTCAAGGTCATCATGCTCATGCCGGGCGTGGCCAGCGTCGCCTCGGGCCTGGGCTATCCCGTGGTGCGAGGCGGCCAGCCCGCCGCCACCGGCTACTACATCGACGGCGTGCGCGTGCCCATGCTGTACCACCTGCTGCTCGGCCCCGCGGTGGTGCATCCAGAGTTCATCGACACCATCGACTTCCATCCCGGCACACCGCCCGTCCAGTACGGACGCCTCCTGGGTGGCGCGGTGGAGGGCCGGCTGAGCAAGCCGCGCGAGGACCGTCCGCACTTCGCCGCGTACGCGGACCTCCTCAACGCGGGCGGCTTCGTCGAGGTCCCCTTCGACAGCACCGGCACCTCCCTCACCGTGTCGGGCCGCTACAGCTACACCGGGCTGCTCATCCCCCTGGCCTACGCCATCTTCAACGACGAGGAGGACAACCCCATCCACGCGGCCTTCTGGGACTACCAGGCCCGCATCGAACAGAAGGTCGGCGCCGGACGGCTGCGCCTGCTCGCGCTGGGCAGCTCCGACGACGCGGGCGAGGCCACCGCCGGCTACGAGGACAGCATGGGCGCCACCATCGTCTCGCGCTTCCATCGCGTGGACCTGCGCGGCACCCATCCCCTCGCGGGCGGCGAGGCGGAGCTCGGCTTCACGGTGGGCCTCGACGAGGTGGCGCTGCTCGGCTATCGGCGCATCATCCTCCGCGAGGAGCGGGGGCCGGAGGAGGTCCTCGCCGGCCGCTACGGCCTGGACCAGCTCACGTTCTCCACGCGCACCGGCTGGAAGCGCGAGCTGTCCACGTCCCTCGCGGTCCACGTGGGCGCGGACGTGGAGCACCGCCGCGTGGCCACCGGCATCACCGGCTCCGCAAGACCCCCGGGCTGGCGTCCCCAGGATGATGCCCATCCGCTCAAGCAGCCCTCCGCGCTCGCCACCTTCACGGGCGTGTTCGCCGGCGCGACGTGGCGTCCCGCGGAGAAGTGGCTGGTGTCACCCGGCCTGCGCGTGGATGGCTATCACCTGGTCCCCGGCATCCAGCACTTCGTCATCGAGCCGCGCCTGGCGGTGCGCCACACGCTGACGTCCTCGCTCACCCTCAAGGGCGGCGCCGGGCTCTACCACCAGCCGCCCACCGTGCTGCTCCACCTGCCGGCCATGGACGTGTCGGGCCTGAACCACGGCGTCCAGGAGGGCGCCCAGTTCGACGTGGGCGCGGAGTGGAAGCTCGGCTCGGGGCTGGAGCTGTCGGGGGACGTCTACTTCAACCCGCTGTTCCGCACGGTGGAGTTCGAGGTGATGGACGTCCTCGAGAACCGCAAGCGCCGGGGCCAGCCGTACGCGGACCCGAAGGCGCGTGGGTACGCGTATGGGTTGGACCTGATGGTCCGCCACCCGCTGGGCCGCGACTGGTTCGGCTGGGTGACGTACAGCTTCCTGCAGAGCAAGCGCCACCGCCGCTTCGCGCGCTACAACGATGACAACAGCATCCGGGAGGTCGCGGAGGGAGAGCTGCCCTTCGCCTTCGAGCAGGCCCACGTCTTCAACGCCGCCGTCAGCTACAAGTTCGGCGACAACTGGACGGTGGGCTCGGTGCTGCACTTCAACACGGGCAGGCCCGAGTCCGGCGAGGTCTCCTCCGTCACCCAGCGCGAGTCGCGCACGCACGATGGTTATCGGCTGTGGGTGCGTCAGGACGCCGACCGCGTGGAGCGACTGCCCGCGTTCTTCCGCGTGGACTTCCGCGTCGCCAAGGCCTGGGCCTACGAGGAGTTCAACGTCGAGGCGTACCTGGACATCCTCAACCTCTCGCTGCAGCAGGAGGTGTTCGCCTACGAATACAAACGGAAGGCCGGCAAGCTGCAACGCAACGCGATGGGGTTGCCCGTCATCCTGCCGATGTTCGGCCTGAAGGGGAGCTACTGAAGATGCGCCCATCTCTTCCGAGTCTGGGGTTGTCCGCCGTGCTGCTGCTGCTCGCGCCGGGGTGTGATCGCTTCCAGGACGACCTCATCTTCGTTTACGGCCGATTGGAGCGGCGCGACGGCTCGTCCGTCACCGACGGCGTGGTGCCCTATGCGAGGACGGCCCACCACGAGCCGCGTGGCGAGGCGAACGTGGAGTACGTCATGCCGGAGTTCATCCACTACGGAGAAGGCGTCACCGACGGCTACGGCGACTTCTTCCTGGAGATGCGCTACGGCGACGTGCAGTCGGCCAACTCGCCGGACCCGGACCTGCACCAGCCCTTCCGCTTCCGGGCGCAGTGGCGGGACGAGACGGGCGCGGGTGTCTTCGCGTCCTTCATCTTCCATGACGACGTGGAGCTGCCCACGCTGCGCATCTGGGATTCACAGCTCGCCGTCTCGTCGGGCGCGGAGGGCTCCGTCGTGAGCTTCGGCGCGCTTCCTCCGGTGCCGGTGCCGCCGCTCACCGGCGAGTACGCCATGACGTCGGACGAGAATCAAAACGTCATCCCGAACCTGCCCACCACACCGGAGCCCGCGCTCTTCATCGTCGATGGCGGCCAGCCCCTGTTCCGGGTGTGGGCGGCGTCGTCCGGGTGGGTCGCCAATCGCTTCGTGCTGGAGGACTTCGCCCAGCCCGCCGTCATGCTGCGGGCCCACTCCCTGGGCGGGTTCATGTTCTACCCGCTGGGAGGCAAGCACAGCCCGCTGGTCTTCCGGGTGGACTGGCGGACGGAGGAGCTTCCGCTGCCGCCCGCGGGGCTCCGGCCCGTGAGCCGCGGCGCGACGTGCCAGCCCGCTCCTTCGAGGGGCGCCTGTCCCTGGACGGACGGGAGGCTGGAGCGCGTCGCGCTGGGCCTCAAGCCGGTGGATGCCTTGACGCTCACGCTCGAGGAGCCTCGGAGCCTGCGTCACGCGGTGGTGCGCGGCGCGGAAGGCAACTTCCTGGGCTTCGTGGTGGAGGGGAGCCTGGACGCCGAGCAGTGGACGCGGATGGGCGTGCTGCGCAACTTCGCGAAGGACTATGTCCCGCCGCCCCTGAACCGCAGGGGGCCGCGCGCCTACAACGAGCAGACGCAGTGGGACAGCCCCTTCGACGGGCGGTTCTCCTGGTCCCAGGGACCGCACTTCCTGGAGGGCCCGCTGGAGCCGGTGGGACCGGTGCGCTACGTCCGGCTGCGACCGGCGAGCTTCGACCACGCGGGTGAGGCGCAGGTCTCCGGAGAGATACAGGCCCTGGGCGAGCTGTCCGTGTTCGAGTAGCCGGGCCTAGCCAGCACGCAGGCGCGCGGAGTCCTCCGCGTGCTTCTCCAGCGCCTCGGCGATTCGCGGCGCGTTCCACAGCGGATCCAGGCACGGGCAGAAGTAGCCCGGGCCCGCCTTCTCGCGCACGGCCCACTCGAAGAAGCCGCGCGCCGTCGCGTGCAGCTCCTCCGGGAGGAAGAGCACCGCCACGTCGTACTCGGTGAAGCGCAACAGGCCCGGGACGCGCCACTCCCGCTCCCAGTCGAAGCGGTAGTTGTAGGGCGCGTTGTGGGAGTCACCCTGGATGTCCACGAAGGGCGTCATGGACCACAGGGGATGCGCCCTGGAGTCCGGCGCCGCCAGGGCCTGGTCCACCTGGTGCTTGAGGGACAGGTGCGCGGGCGACGCGTACTGGACGTACCAGACGGGCCCTCCGCCCTGGGAGAGGATGAAGCTCTTGCGGAAGCCGATGCCGTACAGGCTGCGGCGCTGGACGAGCCGGGCGAGCTGGTCCAGGGGGATTTCGCTGAAGCACACCGCGCGGTGACGCTCCGCGACCTGGGGCTCCTTGCGCGCGAGCCCGAAGCCCTGGGCTCCGGGGATGAGCGTGCGCGTGCCCAGGATGTTCATCATGTTCTGGTAGGCGTCATGGAATGGCGCGCCCGGCTTCGTGAAGTGCACCACGAAGTCAGACATGTCCCGCCATTGTGCATTCGCCTGATAGCCCAGCATCGTCCTACCCCCGCGGTACTGTTCCGGAGCGGGGTGGGGCGCGCAACCCGAGTGCAGATGTCTCCCAGATGCCTGTCTGCCCTCCTGCCGGCGATGCGCGATGGGTGGGGACCGCCGTGCGCCGCCCTCGTCGCCTGCTCGGGGTGTCGGGCAGCGGCGCGCGTCGCAATCGTTCCCAGGCACGTGGCCGACGGAGCGGTCAGCGGGAGAGCGAGCGATGCGCAACGGAGGATGGTTGTCGCCAGTGGAGCGGGTGCGGCGTCTCGCGTTGTCGCTGGAGCGGCTGGCCGCCCACGGGCTGGCGAGCGGCGCGGTGAGCGGCGCCACCGAGGGGCTGCAGGAAGAGCTGCCGGCGCTCGACGGCACCCTGAAGGAGCTCATCCAGGACACGGTGCTCCTGCTGGCTCGCACGGTGCACGAGGCGAACGAGCATGCGCCAGGTGCCTGGACGCACACGCTCGCGGAGAGCGCGGTCCGGGGCGCGGTGGAGGAGCTGCGGCGCTCGATGCCAGGCGTGGACCTGCTGTCGCGCGAGCTGGTGGAGCGGATGAACGGGTGGCTCGAGCGCACGGCGGAGACCGAGGCGCTGCGCCGCAGGGAGCTGCGCAAGCCTGGCGCCCGGGCCCGGACGATGGCGACGGGGGCGGTGCGGGGCGCGGTGAAGGAGCTGGAGCATGACATGGAGATGGTGGCCCCCATGGCCGCGCACCTGGCGTCACGCGCGGGTCAGGGGCTCATCGAAGGGTTGAGCCACGCGCTGGAGGCGCGGTCCGAGCGGCTCGACGAGGTGCTGGAGCGAGCGGGCCGGCGGTTCGTCCACTCCGTGGTGGAGCAGTTGGCGCTGGAGCTGAAGGCACGACGAGAGGGGACGGACCTGGGCGGAGCCGTGGCGGCGATGGCCGAGCGCACGGCGGTGGCGACCGTGAGAGGCGCGTCGGAGGAGCTGCGGCGGCAGGGCAGGGCGGCGCGGGACGAGCACTCGGGCTCCTCGTTACGGGCGGCGAGCCGGGACGTGACGCTGGGCGTGCTCTCCGCGTTGTCGGAGCACCTGCGTCGGCCGTTCGCCGTCGTGGCGGGAACGGGCGGCGCGCTCATGCTCACCGCGCTCACCCTGAAGCGCTGGCGTTGACGCACGGGCTTCGTGCCCGCGTCGCGCGAGGGATGTGTCCGCCGCCGCGAGGTAGACCCGGTGGCTACGTCGAGGGGGCGGATGGGCTTCGGCTCCTCGGCGGAGAGGCCAGCTCCGGCGCCCACGTTGATGGCTGGATGAGGCGCGGCGCTTGCTTCGCGAGGCAGTCTCGGCTTGGCACCTCCGTCGATGACCGGGTGCTGCGCCGATGGGAATGCTCCCACGTGTCATCCGAAGGGGGCGCCCGGGTGAGTCGCGGAGGCCCGGAGGAAGCCCCTTGTGCGGCGACGCTCGGTGGCGACTACGATGGTCGGCCATGCTCCGCTCCCGCTCGCTGTCTCTGGTGGCCCTGTTCACGCTGGTCGTCGCGCCCTTGGCGCTCGCCGCCGCGGGTCCCCGGTTGCAGGCCTTCTTCCAGCCCGACCTCACGAACGTCGCCTACCAGCAGAAGGTCTATGCGCAGGTCGCCGGCAAGTGGAAGCAGCCAGGACGCAAGAGCGTGCCCGCCGTGGGGCGCAAGGCGGTGGTCCAGGCGGTGATTGGACGGGACGGCAAGCTCGTCTCGGCGGTCGTGGGCGTGGAGTCCGGCTCCAAGGCCTGGGACGCCGCCGCGCTGTCGGCCGTTCAGAAGGCCGCGCCTTTCGCGCCGCTGCCGGCGGACTATGTCCTGCCGACGTTGGATGCCCACTTCCACGTCGAGTGGACCGCCTCTCCTTGAACATCCAGCCACGTCGCATCGCTTCGGAGCCATCGATGACCCTCGGGTTGCCGCGCTTCGCCCTCGTGGTCGTCCTGTTCCTGTTGGCCGCGCCGCCTGTCGAGGCGGCCCGTGCGCCTCGACGCGTCACGAGCGCGACCAGCGTCATCGGCGTCTGGAAGGAGTCCCAGCACCTCTACGTGAAGGGCGACGTCGGCGTCACCGACGACCAGCTCGAGGACCTGGAGGCGTGGCTCACGGAGGAAGCGCCGCGCTGGACCGTGGTGTTGATGTCGGACGCGGAAGGGGAGCGCTACGTCGACGCCGAGGGGACGACCTTCCGCGACATCGACGCCGCGCTGCACGCGCTGGGCAAGGGCCTGTCGAACCGGACGGGCTTCGGCGCGCTGAAGAACCCCCGGACGAGGGAGCCCGATGGCACCGTGCTGTTGATCTCCCTGGCGGAGCGCCGCTTGTCGTACTTCGCCTCGGAGACCAAGGACCAACGCCGGCTGGGCGAGGACCGCTGGGCAGGCTCGCTGGACGCCCGCGCCGTCGAGGCCATGCGCAACGGCGGCCGCCTCATCGACGCGGTGAAGAACACCGTCGACTCCATCGAGACCCAACTGCGCGCCGCCCTGGACAGGGAGGAGCTTGAGCGGACCCGTCGCATCGAGGCGCTGAGGGCGAGTCTCGTGGCGCTCCAGAAGGAGCTCCCCGGGCTCGAGGAGCGTCGCGCCTCGGTCTTCAGGTCGGCGATACCGCCGGGATTGTCCGCGGCAGCCGTCGACCTCCAGGCCGCGGGCAAGACGCTCCTCCAGGCGCTCGCGCTGCTCACGCCGCCGGAGAAGGCGGACCTCGCCAGGGCGACGTCCCTGTATGACGGGCTGCGCGCGGACCTGGAGGGGCTGCGCGCGGCGATGGAGTCCCATCGGCTCGCGAGCGACCGATTGAAGGTCCTGGAGGCCGCGCTGGAGAGCCTGCCCGGGCACCGCTACGCGGGCTTCGCGAAGCCGCAGCTGGAGGCGCTGGACACGGCGGTGGAGAATGCCAACGCCGCGGTCCGCGACATGTCGCCGTCCCATCGCGACGCGCTCGTCGCCGCCGAGTCCGCTCGCGTGAAGGTCGCCGAGGCCCTGACGTCCGCCGAGAAGGACGAGCGCCGGCTCGTGGAGATCGACGAGGCGCTCAAGGCCCTCGAGGCGCTGCCGACCGCGGAGGCCGTCCAGGACGCGCTCACGAGGGCGAGGGCCGCGCAGAAGAAGGCCCGCGAGACGTTCGAGTCCCGCTCGCAGCTGCATCGCCACGCGATGGACGAGAGCGAAGAGGCGCTCCGGCGGGCGGAGCGGGAGACCCAGAAGGCGCGGAAGGCCCGGCGGATGCGGGACACGGGGGCCACGGCGGGTGGCGCGGGGCTGCTGCTCGCGGGCGTGCTGGCGCGCCGTCGTCGCAACGCGAGCCGACGCACGGCCATCGAACAACACGAGCGCTTCCGCACCGTCGTCGACGAGAAGACCCAGGCGCTGTTCGACCTGCTGGAGCGCACGCACCTGGTGGCGGGCAAGTCCCGCGACGACATCGCGCGGCGCTTCGAGGGGCTCACGCGCGAGCGGGGACAGCAGCTCGCGTCCAATGTGGACGAGCTCTTCCTGCTGGTGACGGCCGCCGCGCGGGTGCTGCACCGGGCCGAGGACCTGCTCGCGGGCTCGGGCCCGTTGCACGGGCTGGGCGCGCACCTGGGCACCTCGCGCTACGAGAAGGTCACCGAGCTGCTGCGCGACGCGCCCATCGTCTTCCACCCGGATGAAGGCGTGGAAGGCGTCCTGCGCGGGCCGCGCTCGCACGCCCAGCGACTCATCGGAGACGTGAAGAGCTATCAGCCGTTCTCGCTCTCGTTCCTGGACCTGCTGGAGGCGTTCAACTCCCACGCGGAGCGGGGGCTGCGGCTCGTGGAGGCCCTCGAGAGTGTCCCCCAGGTCGCGCTGGACGCGGTGAATGCGCTGGAGACGTTCTGCGCCCGGCTGCGCTCGCTGACGCCCGGGGCGGAGGTGCTCCGGGTGAAGCAGGTGGTCGCGCTCGTGGCGCCGTCGCTGGAGACGCTCGTCGCGGCCGCGCGCCCGCTGCTGACCAAGGACCCGATGGCCGCGGTGGAGGGACCGCTGACGGAGGGCGGACGGCGTCTGGAGGACGCCGAGGCGCTCGTGGCGGTGATGGAGGCGGCCGTGGGGCAGGTGGCTCCCGCGGTGGAGCGCGCGGGGGCGGCGCTGGTGAAGGCGGGCCTGTCGCGTCGGTGGCTGGAGGATGCGCTCGCGGCTCGGGGCGAGGCGACGGAGGAGGTGGCGCAGGCGCTGCTCCAGGCTCCCGCGGGGGACTCGGTCGCGGTGCTGGCGCGGTCCTTCACGGCCCTGGCCGGCCAGGCGGCGGAGACCTCCGAGCTGGTGACGCTCGCGGCGCGCGCACAGGACGAGCTCGGCCGCGCGCAGAAGGAGACGGCGTCGGCGCGCGAGGCGCTGGGGCGTGAGCTGGACAAGCCCGCGTCGGCGCTCTTGAACGAGCCGGAGTCGAACCCGACGGACCGGCACTCGGTCGGCACGAACCTGCTGGCCACGGGGCGCGAGGCGCTCGCCGAGGGCCGGCTGGAGACGGCGCGCGAGGCGCTGGACGCCGTGCTCGCCCGCGTGGACGAGGTGCGCGCCATCATCGCGAGCAGTCGCGAGGCCCGGAAGACCTTCGCCTCCCGACGGGACGCCTGTCGCGAAGAGGCCCGGCGACTGGAGACGCGGGTGGCGGAGGGCACCGTGCTGCTCGAGTCGCTGCTGAAGCG
This sequence comes from Myxococcus sp. AS-1-15, assembly GCF_020037055.1. Taxonomy (NCBI): domain Bacteria; kingdom Pseudomonadati; phylum Myxococcota; class Myxococcia; order Myxococcales; family Myxococcaceae; genus Myxococcus; species Myxococcus sp. AS-1-15. The sequence goes on from NZ_JAIQDF010000016.1 coordinate 227,745, forward strand.
CTACCGGCCCACCGCGCTGCGCCTTCGCCCCGAGGACCCCGTGCACCCCGAGGCCAACGGCACCGTCCAGGACAACCTGGCGGAGGTCGTCCGGCACCGCCTCGACGCCGCGAGCAAGCTCAAGGCCGCGGAGCTGGCCTTCGCCGAGGCGCGGCTGCTCGCCTCCGCGGACCTGCTGGGCCAGGTGGAGCGCCTCCACGCGCTCAGCCATGCCCGTCTGCTGGAGGTCGATGAGAAGGCGCGACGACTCCAGGCCGCGGAGGAGCACAACGCGGGCGTCCTGCTGGCCGCCCGGGGCCTGCTCGCGGCCTGCACCGCCGATGTCTCCGACGCCCGGGTGAAGCGGTCCACCGTGAAGGCTCGGGACGCGGCCCAGGGGCTCCTCCAGGCGGCCGTGCAGACCACGGAGGCGCGGCCCGCGGACCCGTTCGCCGCCGGTGAGAAGCTCGCCGCCGCGTGTCTGTCATTGGAGCAGGTGCGCCAGTCCGTCGCCCGGGACAGGGCTCAGCACGCGCAGGCCCAGGACAGCCTGGCGTCGGCGGAGCGGGCCGTGTCCTCGGCGGACGTGTGGATCCGCCAGGCCGCCAATGACGGCATCGCCGACAGCCGGGCGACGGTGGTGGCGGTCAATGCCCTCCTGTCCCTGGGCAAGGACCTGTCCAAGGCCCAGGCGGAGTTCGGCAAGCCCCACAACGACTGGGCGGCGGTCGACACGCTGGCCGGACGCATCGCCTCCGACGCGGCCCGCAGGACGGCGGACCTGCGCGGAGAGCTGCGCTCCGCCGAGCAGGCCGCCAACGCCATCTCGGGCGCCGCCGAGCTGGTGCTCCAGGCGAGCTCGTGGCGGGGGCGGCCCGGAGGCTCCTACCTCGACGAGGCCCGGCGCTCGCTGGACCGGGGCCTGTACGTCGAGGCCGAGCAGTCCGCGGGCAGGGCCTCCCGCGCCGCGTCCGACGCCATCGTGGAGGCGGAGGAGGAGCGCCGCCGCGAGGAGGAGCGCTCCCGCGCATCGTCGTGGTCCTCGTCCTCCTCGTCCTCTTCGTCGTGGTCCTCGTCCTCGTCGTCCTCCTCGTCGAGCAGCGGCTCCGGCTTCTCCAGCTCTTCCTACGGAGGCGGCTCTTCGGGGAGCGGCTCGGGTTTCGGCAGCTCAAGTTGGTAATCCCGGGCTATGGTGCGCGCCCATGGCAACTCCTCATATCTCCGCCGCACCCGGCGACTTCGCCGACGTGGTGCTGATGCCCGGTGACCCCCTCCGGGCTCGCTACATCTCCGAGCGCTTCCTGGAGGACGCCCGGGGCGTCACCTCCGTGCGCAACATGTTCGGCTTCACCGGCACCTATCAGGGCCGTCGCCTGTCGGTGATGGGGCACGGCATGGGGGTGCCCTCCATCTCCATCTACGCCACGGAGCTCATCAAGGTGTACGGCGCCCGCACGCTCATCCGAGTGGGCAGCTGCGGCGCGCTGCGTCCGGACGTGAAGCTGCGCGACGTCATCGTGGCCACCGGCGCGGGCACCGACTCCAAGGTGAACCGGATGCGGCTGTTGGACCATGACTTCGCGGCCGTGGCGGACTTCGAGCTCGCCCGCTGGGCCGTGGAGGCGGCCGAGCGTCGCAACAAGCCGGTGCGTGCGGGCTCCGTCTTCACCTCCGACCTGTTCTACCACCCCCAGGAGCAGCTCAACGCCGCGCTGGTGCGCATGGGGGTGCTCGCCATCGAGATGGAGGTCGCGGGCCTGTACGGCGTGGCGGCCGAGTTCGGTGCGCGCGCGCTGGGCCTGCTGACGGTGTCGGACCACCTGCAGACCGGGGAGCACCTGTCGCCCCAGGACCGGCAGACGACGTTCGACGAGATGATCGAACTGGCGCTCGACGTCGCGCTCAAGGTCCCGCCGCCGGCCCCCTGACGCCTCCCTTCCTGCTCGGCAAGTGTGGTGGGGGCCACTCCAGGTGGCCCCCTGGGCCGGGAGGGCGCCAAAAAATCCGGGGAGGGGCTTTGTGCTCGAACGAATCTCGGGCAATCCTTCGCCCCGGTGCGTTACCCCCTTTGGCTCCTTCTGGTCTGCGCCGGCTGTGCCGGGCGCGTGGTTCCCCACTCTGGCGGCGAGTCCGCCCTGGCCTCCGTGCGTTCAGAAGGACTGACGCAGGGGAGTCAGGAGGCGCCGCCGGCGGTCGTGCCGTCGCCGGTCGCCGTCGAGACAGCCGCCGTGCCTGTCGCCGCGGAGGCTCCGGCCGAGGGCTGCTCCTTGTCCGAGGAGGACCTGGAGGGCGAGGACGAGACGGCGGAGGCCGGCGAGGGGGAGGGCGACGACGGCGAGGGTGAGACGCCGGTGGTGGGCGGCGAGGTGCCCACGGGGCCGCTGTACACGGCGGACATCTCCGACGAGGAGCTGGCGCGGCGCTGGAAGGACGACATCGCGTCGCTGGGCTCCATGGCGGTGGGCTTCGCGCACAGTGGCCGGCTGGTGAACTCGGTGCAGTTCCCGAAGGGGGAGGGCGCCGACTGGCTCGTGGTGCAGCCCGAGATCGCGTGGGGCACGCAGGAGAGCATCGACTACCTCATCACCGCGATTCGGGAGGTGCGCTCGCGCTTCCCGGAGGCGCCGCCCATCCGCGTCAACGGCATCAGCAACAAGGAGGGTGGCTACAAGCGCCCCCACAAGAGCCACCAGAACGGCCGCGACGTGGACGTCGGCTTCTACTACCCGACGGTGGACCCCATCCGTGAGCGCGAGCGCGAGAAGTACATCAACGTGCCGCTCAACTGGGCGTTCATCCGCGCGGTGGTGACGAAGACGGACATCCAGCTCATCCTCGTGGACAAGCGCGTGCAGAAGGTCCTGTACGACTACGCGCTGTCGGCGGGCGAGGACAAGGCGTGGCTGGATTCGTTGTTCCACCCGGCGGGCATCATCCGGCACGCGCGTCGGCACCGGGACCATTTCCACCTGCGCTTCCACAACCCGAAGGCGCAGGAGCTGGGGCGCCGGGTGCAGCCGTTGCTGTCGCTGCAGCCCGAGCACAACGTGACGACGCACCGGATCCGCTCGGGTGACACGCTGGGTGGCATCGCGCTTCGGTACAACTCGTCGGTGGCGCTGATTCGCAAGGCGAACCGGATGAAGGGCAGCTTCCTGCGCGCCGGTCAGCGCCTGGCGGTGCCGCTGCGAGGGCCGTGCACGCACTGCCCCGTGCCGCCGCCCTTCGTGTTGCCGCCGCGCATGCTGCCTCCCGAGCCGAAGGCCCCGCTGGTCGCGTCGGTGGGCGCGGTGGCGGCGACCGAGGCGAAGGCCGTGACGGATTGCGCGAAGCCCGTGCTGGCTCCGGCGCCGGGCACGCAGGTGGCGAAGTCCACCGCGTCCGCGCAGCCCGCCGCGGTGGGCGCCGAGTCGATGAACGCTGCCGCCGTGCAGGCCGGTGCCGCGTCCGTGAGCAATGCCGCCGCCGTGCAGGCCGGTGCCGCGTCCGTGAGCAATGCCACCGTGCAGGTGGCGGGCACGCCGGTGAACGCCGCCGCGGGCCCTGTGGCGGGCACGCCGGTGAACGCCGCGGTGCAGGCGGGTGCCGAGTCCGTGAACAGCGCCGCCGCCGTGCAGGCCGGTGTCACGCCGATGAACGCGGCCTCGGTCGAGCCGGCTCGGGCCGTGGTGGCCCCCGCGGGCGCGGCAGCGCCGAAGCCGACGGTGATGCCCGCGTCCGCGCGCGAGCCGTCCGAAGGCGCGTCCGTGGGAATCACGCACGGACGCTGAGCCGGTTCGAGGTGCCTCGACGTGGGGCCAGTGCGGTGGCCCCACGTGAGCCCTGCTCGAGTCGCCAACTCGCGACCGACAGTCTCCGCTAGAACGGAATCCGCAGTCCCACGTCCGCGGCGGGGATGAGCTTCCACTGGGTCCGCTCATCCAGCCGGACGACGACCACCGGCAGGCGCCCGCCCACCGTCACGGCCATCTGCGGCACCACGTACAGCGCGAACGACGCGACGGGCGCGGCCGACGGGCCCATCGTCCAGCCCGAGTCTCCGTCCCCCGTCTGCACCACCACCTGCAACCCCGCCTCGACGCCCAGCGCCAGCTCCGTGTAGCGGTAGCGCTTCTTGAGCGCATAGCCCACCGTCAGGCCCGTGGTGAACTCACGGTTCTCCTCGTGCGGCCCCTGGCCCACCTCCAGCGCGAACGTCAGTCCCTGCAGCGCCTTGGACAGCTCCGCGCGGAACGCCAGCAGCGCGCCCGCGGGGTCCACCACCGTGTGGCGCATCCCCGCCGTCAACGTCAGCTCCCGGTCCCCGGGCGTCGCGGGCACATACGGCGAGATCTCCAGCGGCGCAGACGCGCGGGCCGAATCAAGCGTGCGCCCCTCGGTGACCGGCTCGGGAGAGCGGGCCACGAGGGGCTCGGGGGCGTTCTGATTCTCGGTCAGCGCGGCGGCGGCGACACGTTGCTCCACCGAGCCCCAGGGCCTCGGCTCCTGGGTCGGGTCCGGCTCCGGTGGCGGTGCCTCCTCGGGTGGGGCCTGTGTCTCCTCCGGCGTCGGCTCCAGCCACTGCCACTCCTCCGGTGACGCGATGACCACCTTGCGCGAGATGGGCACCGGATGGCTCCCCTTGAGGCCGGCGAGGGTGGGCGATGGCGGCGCCAGCTTCAGGTCGTCCCAGCGCACCTTGCTGACCTGTCCGGCCGCGGCGTTCACCGCGCCCACGTGCTGTCGTCCCGCTCGCCACGCTCGCAGCTCGTACTCGCCCGGAGGCACGGCGAGCCGAGGCACCGCGCCCGGCCCCAGCTCCGCGAGCACCTGTCCTCGCCCCGGCTTCAACAGCAGCGCGCGCTCGAAGTCCGACGGCAGCTCCAACGCCGTGCCCGGGCTCGGAAGCTGCGTGAGCACCAGCTCCCCCTTGCCCGTCAGCCGGTAGTCGTACGCCGGATGCTGCGCGCCCGTCAGCACGTCCGCGGTGGACGAGACGGTGTGCGCATACGCGTATTGATACGCCTCCGCCAACGTCACCAGCCCGTCTCCGGACGCGTCCGCCGCGCCGCGCAGCCCCGACACCAGATGGTGCGTGAAGAGCGAGCCGCCCACCTCCCGCGACTCCAGCGCCAGCTCGTCCTCCGCGCTGGACGTCAGCAGCGCGTGCCCGGTGCTGTGCACCTCATCCGTCAGCCGCAGCTCGAACGAGGGACCCGGGCGGCCTCCCTTGAAGCGCAGCAGGGCGCCGCTGCGGCAGCTGTCGACGATGGCCAGCCGCACGTCCGCGCGCGTCGCGTCCAGCCAGCGCCGCAGCTCCGAGTACAGCAGCCGCTCCGTGCCCAGCTCCAGCGCCACGCCGTCCGAGTGTCCGGAGAAATAGAACAACAGCACCACGCGCGTGTCCGGCTGACGGCGCAGGGCCTCGACCTTGCGAGCCGCCTCGTCCAGCGCGTACCGCACCGGCGCCAGCCCCTGACCCTTCAGGATGATGAGGTCCGAGGGCGCCACGTCCCCCAGCTCCGACAGCACGCCCGCGAGCTTCGTGGCGTCGGCCTCCGCGTAGCGCAGGGGCGGCCGCTCCCCGCTGCCCACGTTGTGGCCCACCAACACGGCGATGCGTCGGGTCCCCGCCTCGACGGGCAGGGACGCGCACAGCACCGCGGCGACGACGAGGCAGCGCAGAGAGGTCATCACGGCTGGGTCTTCTCGAAGAGGAAGGTGGCTTGTGCTCCCGCGGCGACCGGCAACCGCCTGCGGTCCCGGATGACTTCCGCGCCTCCGGTGGAGAGCTCGCGCAGCGCCGGCGCGACCGACTCGAACGACAAGGGCTGGCGGGAGAACAGCGCGAACAGTCGCTCGGGTCCCGGGGCGTTGTCGAGCACCACGCTCCCCGGAATCTCCACCGGCAACCCCCGCGACGGCAACTGCACGCTCTCATGTCCACCGAAGGGGTAGTAGGTGTTCACCTGTCCGGCGCCATCCACCGACACCACCAGCACGTAGGGCAGGCCCAGCCCCTCCACGACGAAGCGCACCTGGTCCCCTGGGGCCAGGGCCTCGCCTTCCTCCACCTTCCACGTCCGCTCGCCCCGGTGGGCGAAGAGCTGGAGCATCGCGCCGCCCTTCACCGCGAGCTCGGGCTCCTGGGGCGAGGGCACCGCGACCAGCGCGAACAGCAGCACCACCGCCGAGGCCAGCGCGAGCGCGGGAGCCCACCAGCGCCAGTCGCTCCGGGGCATCCCGCGCGGGGAGGGGAGCTGGGCGCGGGGGAGCACGTGGGCGGTGAAGTGCCGGCGGTGGGAGGCGAGCTCCTCGGAGCGGGCGCGACAGGTGAGACAGGTGTCCAGGTGGGCCTGCGTGGTGGCGCGCTCCGGAGGGGGAAGCGCGTCCATCGCGAGGGCCTCCAGCTTGAGGCTGGAGACGTGAGGGGGGGCGTTCATGAGGGGGGCCTCCCGGCGAGCGCGTGGGCGTGCCGGTGGAAGTCTGCGAGCCGGTTGACGACGGTGCGACGGGAGATTCCGAGGAGCTGGGCCACCTCTTCCTGCGTCATCCCGTCGGCGAGGTGGAGCCAGGCGACCTCGGCCACCTTGGGGGGCGCGGTGGTGATGAGGCGGCGGGCGAGGTCCCGGTCTTCCAGCAGGCGCTCGCTGTCGACGCCGGGCACGTCGGGCAGCTCCTCCACGGGCACCGCGCGGCGGCGCCTGTCCCGGGCCTGGTTGAGGCAGTAGTTGGTGGCCACGCGGTAGATCCACGCGAGGGCGTGCTGGGCATCCGGGGCGCGGTCCAGCTGGCGGTGCAGCCGGAGGAAGGTCTCCTGCGCCGCATCGGCCGCGGCGGCGTCATCGCCCAGGATCTGGCGACAGCGGGCGTACAGGGAGGGCCCGTAGGTGCGGTACAGCGTGTGGAGACGGTCTTCGGACATGGTGGTTTCGCGATCCGGCCTCCCTACCAACACCGGGGGTGGGCGGATTGCGCAAGGGCCCCTCCGGACGCGGCCGGTGTGGTACCACGGGGTCGCCCATGGCCCTCCCCCCCCGTCGAGGCCCCTCGCTGGCGCACAAGGCCCGCCAGCGCACACCCGGCCACCACTACAACGCGAGCTTCCTGTCCGCCCTGGACAAGGAGGCCATCCTGACCTGGCTGGGAGGGCTGCACCCGCTGTGGGAGGAGCGCTTCTCGAAGCACTTCCCGCCGCCGCCGGGGCAGCAGCAGCGGCGCCTGCTCCGACCGGTGTACTGGCTGGGCAACTGGCAGTTCGCGTGCCTGGACTACTACCGGCCGCCCAAGGGCGTCTGGAACCGGTGCGTGAAGGCGGAGCCGTTCCCGGAGGTGCTCCAGCGGCAGGTGACCAAGATCGAGGAGCTGGCGCGGCGCATGTTCCGGGGGCCGGACATGCCCAAGGGCTGGCACCTCAACACGTGTCTGGTGAACTTCTACGGCAACCGGCTGGAGGAGGACCGCTGGGTGGACACGGCGCGGGTGGGCGAGCACAAGGACTTCGAGCCCGGCCCGGTGGCGTCGCTGTCCTTCGGCGAGCGGGCGCTCATCCAGTTCGTGACGTCCTCTCGGCCCGGTGAGCGGGACGCGGTGGTGCTGGAGCAGTGGCTGGACGACGGGGCGCTGGAGCTGTTCGGCGGGACGCGGTGGAAGGAGGAGACGTTCCATCGGGTGCAGCGGGTGGACACGCGCGCGGGGCATGACCTGGCGCCGAAGCTGCCGGACTTCCGCACGCGCCGCATCAACCTGACGTTCCGCTACGTGCCCGACGAGCACGTGACGCCGTTCTTCAAGCTGTCGCCCGAGGCGCGCGAGGACGTGCGCGGCTACATGCGCACCCTGGCCGAGGGCAGCGCGTTCTTCCGCGCGGAGCTGGCGCGGGAGCAGACCGCCACGCCCTGAAGGCCGTGCGCCGTCGAAGCCGCGCGTGCGCGGCAGGGCGAGCGCCACGCAGGCGCGCCCGGGGGCTCCGAGGGCCTCCTGCGGCGGAGCGGCGGATGGGGGCACGCTCGAGCGGTGGTGCCGCTCAGCGGGGCCTGCGCTTGCCGTGGGTCCGGGCGTGGCGACCCTGCTCCTTGCCGGGGGACGCTCCCGAGTCCTTCTGCGGAGGACCGGGGTCCTTCTGGGACGCGAGGAAGCGCGTCCACGCCTCCTGGAACACGGGGTCCTCGCGCGGCACGGGGACGCGGGGAATCTGTCCGCGCATGATGCGTTCGATCTCCGCCACCACGTGCTTGTCCCGCGACGTGGCGAAGGTGGACGCGACGCCGCTGGCCTGCGCGCGCGCCGTGCGGCCGATGCGGTGCACGTAGTCCTCGGGCGAGTGCGGCAGGTCGTAGTTGATGACCTGTCCCACGTCCTCCACGTCCAGGCCGCGCGCGGCGATGTCCGTCGCCACCAGGCACCGGTAGGTCCCCTCGCGGAAGCCCTCGAGCGCCTGGCGCCGCTGGTTCTGCGTCCGGTCCGCGTGCAGCACCGCGCTCTTGTGGCCCTCGCGCTGGAGCAGCCGCAGCACCTTGTCCGCGCGCTCCTTCGACTTGGCGAAGACGAGCGCCGTCGAGTCGCTCTCCGCGAGCAACGTGAGCAGCAGCGCCGACTTCTCCTCCGGCTTCACGATGTAGAGCCGCTGCTCGGCCCGCTCGGCGGGAGTCCCGCTGCGGGTCACCTCCACGCGCACCGGCTTGTGCAGCCGCTCCCGCGCGAACCTGCCCACGTCGGGGCCGAGCGTCGCGGAGAACAACAGCGTCTGCCGCTTGCGAGGCAGCGCGGCGAGGATGCGCTCCAACTGGGGCAGGAAGCCCATGTCGAGCATCCGGTCCGCCTCGTCGAGCACCAGCCCCTCCATCCGGTACAGGCTCACCGAGCCCGTCTCTAGCAGGTCCACCAGCCGGCCCGGCGTGGCGAGCACGAAGGTGGGATGGGCCTTCAGCGCCTCCACCTGCGCGGACATGTCCTCGCCGCCGATGACCACGGTGTGCGTCAGGCCGCGCGCCTCGGCGAAGACGCCCAGCGGCTCGGCAATCTGCCGCACCAGCTCCCGCGTGGGGGCGAGCACCAGCCCCAGCGTGCCCTTCCGGCCCGCGAAGCGCTCGACGAGGGGAAGCACATAGGCGGCCGTCTTGCCGGTGCCCGTGGCCGCGCAGCCGATGACGTCCTTGCCCGCGAGCGCGGGAGGGATGGCCTGGACCTGGATGGGGGTGGGCTGGGTGAAGCGCACCCGGCGCAGCGCGCCGAGCGTGTCCGGAGACAACCCGAGCCGTTCGAAGGAATCACTCACGGCCTGGGGGTATCACGGCGTCGGGCCCCGTGGGAAAGGGCCTGACGCCGGCACTGTCCTATGGCGTGTCGCGCAGCTTCTGGGCCCAGGGCTCCACGGCCCGCAGGACGCTCTTCACCCGCTCGGCGGGCTTGCCGGCGTCCCTGAGCCGCCTGCCCAGCGCGTCCAGGTGCGGCACGGCGCGCTCGGTGAGGGCCACCAGCGCGGCGGCCACGTCGCAGGTGTCCGCGGCGTCGTCCATGCAGATGACCCGGTCCTCCAGGACGATGCGCCAGATCTCCTCGCAAGAGCCTCGGCGGCGCTGGTCCGGGATGAGGAAGAACGGATGGAACGTCCGCTCCAGCCGCTTCACCGTCTGGTAGATGGGCTGGTTGTCCTTCATCGAGTCGCCGATGAGCTTCGTCACGTGGCGCGCCGCCACCTCCTCGGAGGGCGGCTCGTCGCCCGTCATGAAGAAGTATCCCTTCTTGCCGCGCTTCTCGAAGCAGTCCATCGCGGTGTGCTCGGCGGCGAAGTACATGCCCAGCTCGTAGGACTCGGAGGGGTTCGCGCCGCCACCGCGCTCCAGGAACATCCACGTGAGCCACTGGTCCATCTGCTGCTCGGAGGACTCGAACTGGCCGACCTGGAGCGGGGCCCTGTCGTAGTCCGCGTCACCCACGGCCATGAAGAGCACCTGCGGGTCCGCGATGCCCGCGTCCATCAGGTCCTTCATGAACGAGGGGAACGTCTTGCGCGCCAGGATTTCGGGGATGTTGCCCATGGAGCCCGTCACGTCGAGCGACATGACGACGGCGAGCGAGTTCGGGTGGGCCGCGCTGTCCCGGCTCTCGCGGAACTTCACCCCGAACGGGTCCATCCTGGGATGACACGCGCGCTGCTTGAACACCTCTTGCGGCGGCAGCTCGCTGCGAGCCTCCGTCATCGCCCTGTGCGCTTCGTGACTGTAGGACCCGTACCCCATGTTGGCTTGACCCCCTCGTTCGAGACACCGCGACGCTAACGCGGAGGCATGGGTGGCGTCAGCCTCGGGGCTGCTTGTCCCCGGCCGTCGGCCCCCGGGACGCCACGGTGACGCGCGCGCCCAGGGCGGCTTCCACCCAGCCGAGGAAGCGCTCGACGCGAGCCTCCGGGGCCCCACCCAGCTCCAGGGTCCTCCGCTCGGGCACGCAGCGCGCCAGGGCCCGCGTCAGGCGCGCCTGCCAGTCGAGGTCCCGCTCGGAGTCACTGGGACGCAGCGCGGTGATGCGCTCGGAACCCGGCGCTTCACGCACCAGGGTCGAGTCCTCGCCGGAGCCGACCTGCCCGGGCGCGGCGCGATATGCGTCGCACACCGGCCAGCGCGAGGTCAGCCGGTCCAGGTGCGTCACCGCGAGCGCATCCACCCCACCGCAGACCGCGAGCGCATAGCGGCCGAGCACCGCGTCGAAGGCGCCCACGCGAAAGCCGCCCTGCCAGCCGTCGGCGCCATTGTGCGGCTCGGGGAGAGAGGGCGCGAGGCTCGCGTCCTCGGTGGGGAACGGGCCCTCTCCGTGGCGCGTGGCATACGCGCGCAGCACGCCCAGCCGGTGCACCTCGCCATCGAAGCCATGCTCGCGCAGCAGGGCCAGCGCGGGCTCGAAGGTGCACGTGCTCCAGGTGGTGTGGGGATGGAAGCCGCGCCACTCGTCCAGCAGCACGCCCTGCGCGCCCTCGAAGAGCGTGGTGCCCGCGCGAAGCCGGGCCCCGAGCCATGCGTCGTCGACGACGCGCTGAAGAGGCTCGATGCTCCGCACGGCCTCCGCCCAGCGGGCACTCACGCCGGAGTCCTCCAACAGGGCCCGCTCCGGCGCGGCGTCGGAGAGTCCCTCGGTGAGGCGCAGCACTTCCTCCAGCGCCCCTCGCAAGCGCTCCTGCGCCGCGCGGGCCTTGCGCACGAGTCCGCTCGCGTCCCTCAGGTCGCCCGCGAGCACGGTGTCCTCGGGGTGCGCGAGCGCATCGCGCACCGTCTCGCCCACGCCCACGCCGCAGGTGCCATGTCGCGCATCGCCCCGAGCCAGCTCCCGCAGCCGCCCCGCCGCTTGATGGAACGGCGTGATGACGCGGGCCCGCTCGCTCACCGTCACGCGCGACAGGGCCTCCGGCACACCGCGCTCGGCGAGGTAGCGGGCCTCCACGCGCAGGGCCAGCGGATGGAAGACGGTGGAGTGCGCCAGGTGCGTCCACACGCCAGGCACGAAGGTGCCCGCGCCGAACTGGGAGAAGGTGTGGTGTCGGCCGTCCTCGGTGACGACGTTGTGCCCCGCCTGCGCGCCGCCGTTGAAGCGCACCACGAGCCGCGCGTCATGCCGACGCGTCAGCCAGTCCGTGAGGGTGCCCTTGCCCGCGTCGCCGAAGCCCAGGTCGACGACGATGTGGGCCGCGCGCGAGGCGCTCATCGCCCGTCGCGAGGGACGATGCGCCGGTGGCCGGAGCTGGCGTCGTCGACGGGCAGGTGCTCATCCTCCAGCCGCGGCTGAGGCGTGCCGTCGCGTCCCAGCGTGGCCGCGAAGGGCGTGAGCGCGCGGATGACGGCGCCGCGTCGGGAGCGATCCCTGCCCTCGCGCTCCAGGTGGCGGGCCAGCGCGTCGATGTCGGCGATGGCGCCCTCGCACAGGCCGACGAGACTGGAGGTCACGTCCACGCAGTCTCCGGGCTCCTCCAGACAGATGACGCGGTCCCCGAGCAGCTCCCGCCAGTACCGCTCGCAGTTGCGGCGGCGGGCCAGACCGGGGATGAGGAAGAAGGGCTCGAAGGCGCGCTGGAGCCCGTCCACCACCTGCTGCACGGGCAGGTCCTTCTCCAGCCCGTCCCCCATGAGCGAAGCCACCTGCGTGTGCGAGACGAACGGGTAGGGCCGCTCGTCACCCGTCATGAAGAAGTAGCCCCGGCGGTTGCGCTTGCGGAAGCAGTCCAGGTCCGTGTGGCGCGCGGCGAAGTACATCGCCAGCTCATACGACTCGTGGCCCGGCGTGCCTCCGCCGCCTTCCAGGAAGGACGAGGTGAGCCACTGGTCCATCTGTCGCTCGTTGGACTCGAACTGGCCCACCTGCAGCGGGGCGCGGTCGCTGTTCGCGTCGCCCACCGCCATGAAGAGCACCTGTGAGTCCGTCACGCCCACGTCCAGGAGCGCCCGCATGAAGCTGGGCAGCCCGCGCCGCGCCAGCAGCTCCGGGATGTCGCCCATGGAGCCCGTGACATCGAGCGCGAAGACGATGCCCAGCGAGAGGGGATGCTCCTCGCTGTCCCGACTCTCGCGCCAGTCCACCCCGCGCGGGTCCATCAACGGATGGCAGCGCTCCTGCCGGAAGAGGACCTGCCGGGACAAGGTCCCCCGGGTCTGGATGAGCGCCTCGTGCGCCTGGCTGCTGTAGCTCCCGTAACCCATCGCTCGACTCTCCTTCCACGCCACGGCGTTCCGCCGCGCTCAACGCCACCCGGGCAGGGTGAAGGGAACGAAGCGCGGAGGTCCGAAGGCCTCGAGCGCCGCCCGTGACACCTCTTCCTTCACGCTCCACGCATCGACCCGCGCTCCGCCCTGGAGCCGGGCCTGGTCGCGCAGCAGCGCGATGAGTGGCGCCGGCACCTTCGATGGCGCCAGGCCCGTCGCCGCCGTCCCACCGAGCACCCAGGCGAGGCAGCGCGCGAGCATGGCCAGGTCCGTGGCGGGCGAGGGCGTCGCGCCGTCCAGCAGCGCCTCCGGGTAGAAGTCCGGGTGGGCCACGCTGGCGGAAGGCAGGGCCAGGGTCGAGTGGTACCGCGTGGCATTGGCCCAGCCCACCAGCATCACGCCATGGTCCCTGGGGTGCACGAGCAGGTGGGGCGGCAGCACCGCGCCGTGGACGTAGCCCGCGCGGTGCACGAAGCCGAGCACCTCCAGCGCGCGCTTCCACATCCACACCGCCGCGCGCGGGTCGATGCCCTCCGGAGACACCTGACGCAGCTCCGTCAGCGAGTGCTGGAAGCCGCTCATCCAGCGATACACGGCCGCCGGGCGCGCGGTGCCCACCGGGTCCTTCACCTTGCCCCGCGCCACGGGCTGGGGGAGCAGCCGCGTGAAGTGCTCGGCGCCCTGGGCGCTGGAGCCCTGGAGCTCCTCGAGGATTTCGTACTCCCGCGCGACCAGGTCTCCATCCGACAGCGCGCGGGCGACCTTCAGCACCACCATCTCCGTGATGCGCGCGTCGCGCCGCGCGAGGAACACGTCGCAGCTGTCCCCCTGGCCCAGGCGGCCGAGCAGCACGTAGCGCGTGCCCGCCACGGTGACGCGAGGCCGGTCCGGAGCGAAGGGCGGGTCATCCGCGGGACGCGCGGGCTTGGGCCAGACGGCCACGCCCTTGGCGGACACCATCGCGCCGCAGTAGGCGCAGGTGAGGATGCCGTTCGCCGAGGCGGGGGGCGGTAGGTTCGCGCCGCAGCCCGGACACTTCAGAAGTTGTAGCTCCATCCGACCCCCTCATGCGATGCGGGGGCAGCATACCGTGCCCGCAGGAAACCCGAATGACTCCCGTTGCCCCCGTGCTGCCCGTGGTGCTCGACACCAATGTCGTCCTGGACCTCTACGTGTTCGAGGACCCGGCCCTGCGTGAGCTGCACCAGGCCCTGCGGGACGGACGCCTGGTGGCCTGGGCCGAGGACGCGACGCTGGCGGAGCTGGGCTATGTGCTCGCCTCGCGCCACTTCCTGCCGGGCCGGGCCCAGGACACGCGGAGCACGGCGCTCGCGCGCTATCGCGAGCACGCGCGGGTACTGCCGGCGGGGGAGGGGAACCCGGCGCTGGAGCTCCCCCGATGCAAGGACCGCGACGACCAGAAGTTCCTCGTCCTGGCCGCGCGGGCCGGGGCGTCGTGGCTGGTGAGCAAGGACAAGCGCGTGCTGTCCATGGCGGACCGGCACGGGATGCCCTTCCTCATCCTCACGCCCCGGCAGGCGGTGGCGCGACTGTCCGCTCAGGCGCTGGAGGCGGGGCGGTAGCGCAGCACGCGCGCGGCCTGGGCGTTCACCACGATGGCGGTGATGCTCTCCAGGCGCGACTTGCCCGCCTTCTCGCTCCACTCGAGCACGTAGAAGAAGACCGGGTCGTCCGAGCCCTGCATGTTGCCGTAGACGACCACCGAGTCGGCCCGCTGGTCCTTGTAGGTGATGAGCGTCTGGCGGAAGGTGAGCCACACCTCGCGATTGCCGGAGGCCTCGGAGGTGCCGCGCAGGAACGCGGTGGGCTTGTCGAGCGGCCCCTGGAGGAACTCGCCGCCCGAGGCCCGGTGCTCCAGCAGCTCGCTCTTGGAGCCCGACAGCTCCGAGAAGACGCCCGAGCACTCCTCCTCGCAGGTGAAGTCCGATTCGGCGGGGGCCTCGCGGCGCTCCTTCTCGCACCGCTTCTCGCACGCGACGAGCTCGCGGCCCTCCTGGGCGAGCGCCTTCTGGATTCGCGCCTTCATCTGCGCCTGGGTGGTGTCGGCCTCGAAGAAGGTGGTGTCCGCCAGGTGGAGCAGCCCGGCCACGCGCACCAGGCCCGGGTCCTCCATCGCGGACAGCGCCGCGCTCGCCGCGGCCTTCTGGGGGCGCAGCTGCGCGGGCTTCACGCGGGTCCACGTTCCACGGGCCTCGGAGTCGGTGCCCGCGCGGTTCAGGTCGACGCGGTCGAACTCCGCGGCCATCTGCCGGGCGCGAGCGAGCGCGGCCTTGTACGCGGGCTTCTCCGGCACGGTGGCCAGGAAGTCGGAGGCGGCGACGCTCATCACCCCACCGGGGCGCGAGAGCATCTCCTTCTCCGTGAAGTCCTTCTCGAAGAGCGTCTCCACCTTGTAGCGCGGCGCCCACTCCACCTTCGCCTTCGTGTCGTTGCGCGCGGCGGCCATCTTCCGCTCGTACGCGTAGCCGCGCACCTGCTCGAAGGCCGCCGTCTCCGCCTCGGCCTTGTACGGGTCCTCGCCCTCCACGTACACGCGCAAGTCACTCAGGCACGTGTCGTCATACGTCGCGCCCGGATAGGTGGACACGAGCGTGAGCCGCACGCCGCCCACGCGCTCCGGCACGGGCACGCGGACCTCCTGCCAGCCGAGCACGTCGCGCAGCTCCGCCTCCACCGGCGCGCCCGTCGTCTGCGGGCCCGTCTCGCCCTGGACCAGCGGCTCCAGCTTCACCTTCCGGGGACGTGCGTTGGCGCGGTAGAGCTTCTCGGACTTCTGGTAGCCGTTGCGCACGAAGACGCGGAACACCTTGGCGCGCGTGAGGGACGGTCCCCACCACTCCAGGGCCTCTCCCTCGCCGCGCCCCTTCGCGCCCTCCACCCACGCGGTGGCCGGGTCGTCGTCCGCGACGTAGAGCGGCAGGTAGTTCTGCGCGTGCTTGTTCCAGCCGTTCTCCAGGAACGTGGACGCCGTCACGCGGCGCGGATGCAGCCGGTGCGCGCCGCCCGCGTCGGGCTCGAGCAGGACGGGGGGGGCTGCGGCGAGGATGAGCGACAGGAGGATCATGGCTTGCGCTCCAGGGTGTGGCGGGGTGGCGGAAGGGGTGCGGCCCACAGGACGAGCCGTGAGAGGCCCGCGGGGTAGAGTCCCGAGTCTTCCTGCTCGCGGGACACCAGGTGGTAGACGACGCGCGCGTAGCGGGCCGTGGACGGGAGCCGGACGCTCAGGGGGCGGCCCGGGACGAGGCGGGTGTCCTCGATGGCGCCCAGGTGGGCCAGCGGCTCCGGGGCCCACTGGCGGACCTCCAGGCGGCGGCCCAGCGTGGCCACGGTGGTGGCGGACTCGAAGAGCGGATTGTCGGCGACCTCCACGCTCACCCAGCGCATGACGTCGCCGGAGGGGAAACCATGGCCCACCTCGCGCGTGGACAGCACGAGCCCGCCATCGCGCGGCTCCACGACGAGCGCCGCCTTGAGCGCCTCGGTGCGCCGGGTTCCGCCGAGGCCGTGGTCACCCCGGGGCATGTGGCAGTCGGTGCAGTGGCGCGTGTCTCCGGTGGCCTTGCGCCAGTCGGTCCACTCGCCCACGGTGTCCTGTTGCCACTGCGTCTTGGAGAGGCGCACGCGCTGGCCATCGATGTTCAGGACGGGGAAGCCGAACTGGTGGCAGCCCGCGCAGGGCATGCCCGGGGCGGCCTGGGCCTTGTCGATGCGCGCGTGACAGGCCGCGCAGGTGACGCCGTGCTCCTCGGGGGGACTGTTCGCGGGCAGCGCCCCGCGCTCCAGGTTCCGCGCGAGGGGCGCGTGACACTGGACGCACCAGCCCGGACGGTCCTCGGTGATGGCGACCTGGAAGACGTCATCCGTGCGCGCCGAGGCATGGCCGCTGTTCCTCCAGGCGTCGACCTCGGGCGCGTGACACTCGGCGCAGCGCTGGAGGCTCCAGTCCGGCAGCCCGTGTGGCGCCGGGCCCACCTCCATGCGCGCGGTTCCCTGTGGGAAGCGGGCACTCGGCGCGGAGGCGAGGAGCGAGCAGGTGAGGAGGAGGAGCGCGTGCACTGTTGAACGTGGAGTGTATTCGCATGGGACTCGCGGACGCACCTCCCCCGGGGCGTGCGGGAGCGGTAGAACCGGACCCATGAAGGCCTACGAGATTCGGGACGGATTCGGGTTGGAGAAGCTGGTGTCGTGCGAGCGGCCGGACCCCACGCCGGGCCCGTTCCAGGTGCGCGTGCGGGTGAAGGCGACGAGCCTGAACTACCGCGACCTGATGATGGTGGAGGGGCGCTACAACCCGCGGCAGAAGCTGCCGCTGGTCCCCAACTCGGATGGCGCGGGAGTGGTGGACGCGGTGGGGCCGGGTGTCACGCGGGTGAAGGTCGGAGAGCGGGTCATCGGGCTCTTCGCGCAGGCGTGGGCCGCTGGTGAGCCGACGCGCCTGGCGCAGCAGTCCACGCTGGGTGGGCCGCTGGATGGCGCGCTCGCGGACACGATGGTGCTGCGCGAGGACGGGGTGGTGCCCACGCCCGACTACCTCACCGACGAGGAGGCCGCGACGCTGCCCTGCGCGGCCCTCACGGCGTGGAGCGCGCTGGTGACGCATGGCGCGCTCAAGGCGGGGGACGTGGTGTTGCTCCAGGGGACGGGGGGCGTCTCCATCTTCGCGCTGCAGATTGCGCGGATGATGGGGGCGCGCGTCCTCATCACCTCGAGCCGCGACGACAAGCTGGAGCGCGCGCGAGGACTGGGGGCGCACGACGGCATCAACTACGTGACGACGCCGGACTGGGACAAGGCGGCGCGTGCGCTCACGGGCAACGCGGGCGTGGACCACGTCGTGGAGGTGGGTGGGGCGGGGACGTTCGAGAAGTCGCTGCGCGCGGTGCGGCCCGGCGGCACGGTGTCCGTCATCGGCGTGCTGAGCGGGGTCGCGGGGGCGGTGCCGTTGACGTCCATCCTGATGCAGAACCTGCGGGTGCAGGGCATCCTCGTCGGACATCGGCAGAGCTTCGAGGCGCTGCTGCGTGCGTTCTCGCAGCACTCCGTCCGCCCGGTGGTGGACCGCGTGTTCCCCTTCGACGAGGCGGTGGCGGCGTTCCATCACCTGAAGAGCGGGGCCCACTTCGGCAAGGTCGTCATCCGCGTGGGATGACGTGACGCCGTGTCGAAGTGGGGAAGGGCCCGGTGACGACTGGCGTCCACCGGGCCCTGGGGCCTCAGGAGCCGGTCTCGGTGGGGCCCGAGTCGGACGGGTTGTTGTTGCGCGCGACGTAGCTCACCTGGGGACCGCCTCGGGGACCGCGAGGGGCGTTGCCCCGGTTCGAGTTGGGGCGCTGCTGGCGCGCCTCGCGCAGCGTGTTGCCCCCCGGGCCGGTCGGCGGACGGGTCTCCACGGCGGGCTGCGAGGGCCGATTGGGACCTCCGCGACGCTCGCCACGGGGAGGCCGCGCGTCATTGCCGGCGAAGGTGTTGCTCGCGCCTGCCTGGACCTCGTTGCCCTGTCCCCGGTGCTCGACCAGGGGCTGACGCTCGTCGCGGTTGCCGCGTCCGTTCATCGGGGGCCGTGAGTTGGCGTGGCCGTTGCGGGGCTCGGACGGGTCGCCGCGGCGGTTTCCATTGCGGAAGTCGCCGGGACCCCGCGGGCCACCGTTGCGTGAAGCCTCCGCGCCACGCGTGTCCCCGCCCTCGAACGCAGGGGCGACGGACGCGTGCGCGTCCTGGCCGTTGCGAGCTTCACCCTGGAAGTCCCTGGGGCCTCCATTGCGACGCTCACCCTGGGCACCGCGAGGGCCACGGCCACGTGAATCACCGGAGCCCGGTGCCGCCGCGTCGCGACGCTCGCCCTGGAAGCCGCGAGGACCGCCACGCGAGTCGCCAGCACCTTGCGCCGCTCCGTCCTCGAAGCCGCGAGGGCCCCCACGTGAATCGCCCGGGCCCTGCTCGGCATCACCGTTACGGCGCTCGCCCTGGAAGCCGCGAGGACCACCGCCGCGTGAATCGCCCGCGCCGCGAGCCTCGCCCGAGAAGCCGCGAGGACCACCACGCGAATCTCCAGCGCTTTGCGCCGCATTGCCGTTACGGCGCTCGCCCTGGAAGCCGCGAGGACCGCCACGCGAGTCGCCCGAGCCCTGCGCGGCATCACCGTTACGGCGCTCGCCCTGGAACCCACGAGGCTCACCGCGCGAATCCCCAGCGCCTTGCGCCCCATTGCCGTTGCGGCGCTCGCCCTGGAAGCCACGAGGAGCCCCGCGCGAGTCTCCAGCGCCTTGACCTGAGTCGCCCTGGAAGCCGCGAGGTCCACCACCACGCGACTCTCCCGCGCCGCCCTGCGGCCGATGCGCGCCGTTGCGCGAGTCACCGTTGCGCGCTGCCTCGCCGTTGCCGTTGTACGCGCCGCCCTGGAAGCCTCGAGGACCTCCATTGCGCTGCTCTCCCTGCGGCGGCCGCGCGCCATTCGCCTGCGGCGGCCGAGCACCACCACCACCCGCCGGACGCGCCTGCTGCGACGCGGGCGGGTTCGGACGGTTGTTGCCCGAGCGCGGCGGTCCTCGCCCCGGACCCCTGCGGCCTCCTCGCTGCGCCGGAGCGGCGGGCGGCTTGCCTCGCTCGCCACCCCCCTGCCTCAGCACCAGCGCCTCCAGCTCGAGCAGCTCCGCCTCGGCGGCCTCCTCGGGCGTCATCGCCGGCTTGGGCGGAGCGGGCGCGACCTCGACCTGCGGCGCGCGCTGCTCCAGTCGCGGATGGCCGCCCCCGAAGCGCGCGTCCGGACGGCCCTTGCCCTGGCCCCCACGGCGAGCCCCCTCACGGAAGCCTCCCGAGGGCACGAAGTCCGGCGTGAGCTCGCGCCGCACATAGGCGCTCCAGATTTCGCCGGTGTCCCCCGCCATGCCGTACAGCGCGGGCGCGTACGTCGCGAGGAACTCGCGCACGTTGTCCAGGTCGCGGCGGAAGTAGAACTCCGCGCGGTTGTTGCGCGCCGCGGCGATGGTCTGCGGGAAGTCGATGATGACCGGCCCCGCGTACCCCATCAGGATGTTGTACGGCGACAGGTCTCCGTGGATGAGGTCCGCGCACAGCATGCTGATGACCTGCGCGCGCAGGTCCACGTACATCGCCAGCGCTTCCTCGGGCGTGGTCGGCGGCGCCTCGACCAGGCGCGGGGCCGGATGTCCCTGCGCGTCGATGACCACCTCCATCAGGAGGATGCCCTCGTAGAACAACACCGGCGTGGGCACCCGGACGCCCTGCGCGTGCAGCTTGTAGAGCGAGTCCGACTCCGCGCTCTTCCAGGCCTCCTCCGCGGCGGCCTGCCCGAACTTGCTGCCCTTCTCCATGGCGCGACGCGTGCGCGAATTGCGCACCTCACGCCCCTCCCGGTAGCCCACGTTGTTGCGGAAGTTACGCTCGTGGCGCTCCTTGTACAGCTTGGCCGCCACCACCTGCCCGGCGTGCTGGACGAGCCACACCTCCGCCTCCTTGCCCGTCTTCAGTTGGCCGAGAACGGCCTCGATGATTCCATCGGCGAGGAGGGTCTCTAGCGAGTCATTCATTCAGAGGCGGAAGTCCAATGGGGGGCGGGCGGGGGCATTCCAATGCGCGCGGGGCGGCCCTGCTCGCAGCGCGCGGCGGCATGTGAACATCTCGCGGGGCCCTCTTGCTACCAGCATGACGCCAGGAGCAATCAGGTGAACCAACGCCCGGCCTGCTAACAGTTTGTCCGCCAGGGTTCCAGGCCATCGATGCGCTCCAGCCCGGCTGGGTCAAAGTTGACCAAGACCTTGGAATCCCTGGAGAAAAGTCCGGATGCCGGACCACCGCCCTCCAGACGTCCAGGCGAGCGCCGGGCCGTGGGGCCGGACAGGGGCCTGGCACCGACGAGTCGACACTCGGTGTGCGGGCGAGCGGAGGGGCCGCCGGTGGGCTCCGCCGGGGAGACGCCGGCCGGGGACCTGCACCCAGGGGCTGCCGACCCGCACCAGGAGAGCGCTACGATGCGCGCCGCCCAGGAGGGGCTCACCCATGGCGACGAAGAAGCGCAAGTCGAGTGCTGCGAAGAAGTCATCCCGGCGCGCCTCCACGACGAAGAAGGCCGCGACGAAGAAGCCCACGGCCCGGAAGGCCACCGCGAAGACGAGCGCGGCTCGCAAGAGCACCGCGAAGAAGGCCGTCACGAAGAAGCGCGCCGCGAAGAAGGGCTCGACCCGGAAGCCCTCCCGTGGAGGCAGGAAGTCCGCGCCCGCCACGGCGCCCCTGTCACCGCGCCTGGTCGTCTCGCGGGACGTGCCCGAGACGCCGCTCCCCGCCGTCCCGGACGAGCGCCCCGCCCCCAGCCTCGCCTCCGTGGAGCAGGTGGAGACGTCCTCCGCCGGCATCCTCCCGCTGGCGCCCGAGCACGCGGCGGTGGACGAACTCACCAGCTCCGGCAACGAACTGCTCGACATCTTCCAGCGCTACGACCGCAACCGCACCGGTGCCATCGAGCGCGCCGAGTTCGCGCGGCTGCTGGAGGCGCTCGGGCAGGACGTCACGGACGAGGAGCTGGAGATCGCCCTCGACATCGTCGACGCGGACCGCACGGGGAGGATCTCCTGGATGGAGTTCAAGGCGTGGTGGCGCAGCCGCTGAAAGCGCGCGCCACCAGCACGCTGGGCAGGGGCCCGTGCCCGTCGTGGGCGGGCCCCTGGGCCCTGGCCTGCTCGCGTGGTCTCGAAAATAGGAGCGGGGGCGGAGCTGACCTACACTCGGGAGGGTAGGGGGAGTGGTGTCCGACCTGGCGTCCAGAGCCCATACCACCGTCTTCGAGCACGCGCGCGACGCGGTGCTCGTGCTCGACGCTGCCCAGCTCATCCAGCAGGTCAACCGCGCCGCCGAGCGCATCTTCGGCCCGCGCGGTGAGCTGGTGGGCATGGCGGTGACGCGCCTGTTGTCGGGGTGGCGTCCGCCGGACACGCGCGGCTCGCCGGACACGCCGCACGAGACGGAGCTGGCCGGACAGCGGCCGGGCGGTGCCGGGCCCGCGTACTACCTGCGCGTGCAGACGCTGGCCCAGTTCGACGCGGCCGGAAACGCGCTGGGCTGGGTGCTCCAGCTCCAGGACATGCGCGGCAGCCTGGAGGTCGAGGCCTCCATCCGTCAGCAGAAGGAGTTCTTCGAGGCGGTGGTGCGCAACAGCCCCGTCGCCATCGTCACCATCACCCGCCAGTTCATCGTCCTGTCGTGGAACCCCGCCGCCGAGCGGCTCTTCGGGTACACGCCGCAGGAGGCGCTGGGCAAACACATCTTCGACCTGGTGGCCACCGAGGACAGCGTCCTGCCCGAGGCGAAGAAGGCCCAGCGCGACGTCACCCAGCGCGGGCGCGTGCACTCCGTCACGCGGCGGCTGCGCAAGGACCACACGATGGTGGACGTGGAGCTGTTGGCGCTGCCGGTGTCGGTGGGCGGCCGGCAGCTGGGCTTCATCGCCATCTACCACGACATCACCGACCTCCAGCGCGCGCGCCAGGCGGCCGAGTCCGCCAACCAGGCCAAGAGCCTGTTCCTGGCGACGATGAGCCACGAAATCCGCACGCCGATGAACGCCATCATCGGCATGACGGGGCTGATGCTGGACACGCACCTGACGGGCGAGCAGCGCGAGTTCATCTCCACCATCCGCCAGAGCAGCGAGGCGCTGCTCACGCTGCTCAACGACGTGCTGGACTTCTCCAAGATCGAAGCCGGCCGCTTCGAGACGGACCGCCACCCGTTCGACCTGCGTCAGTGCGTGGAGTCGGTGCTGGACCTGCTCGCGGTGCGCGCCAGCGAGAAGGGCTTGGACCTGGGCGCGGACATCTCGCCCGACGTGCCCCAGGTGGTGATGGGGGACGCCTCACGCCTGCGCCAGGTGCTGCTCAACCTGGTGGGCAACGCGCTGAAGTTCACCGAGTCGGGCGGCGCCGTCGTCTCCGTGGACGGGGTCCGCCGCGCCGAGGCGACCGACGCGCCGTGGGAGCTCACCTTCTCCGTGCAGGACACGGGGCCGGGCATCCCCGAGGAGAAGCGCCAGGGCCTGTTCCAGCCGTTCAACCAGCTCGACGTGTCGGTGGCGCGGCGCTTCGGCGGCACGGGCCTGGGGCTCGCCATCTCCAAGCGGCTGGTGGAGGCGATGGGCGGGCGCATCTGGGTGGAGAGCGAGGGCGTGCCCGGCCGAGGCACCACGTTCTTCTTCGCGCTCACCGTGCAGGCCGCGCCGCAGACGACGGCGGGCTACCTGCGCTCGGACGAGCCGCTGCTGCGCGGCCGGCGCGTGCTCATCGTCGACGACAACGCCATCAACCGCCGGCTCCTGGGACGACAGCTCCAGGCGTGGGGCGCCGAGCCGGTGGAGGCGGGCTCCGGCATGGAGGCGCTCTCCAAGCTCCAGTCGGGCGGCTCCGGGTTCGACCTGGCGCTCATCGACCACCAGATGCCGGGACTGGACGGTCCCTCGCTGGCGGCGCGGATCCGCGAGCGCGACGACCTGCGGGCGCTGCCGCTGTTCCTGCTGACCTCACCGGGACGCCGCGCCGCGCCTCCGCCGGGCCTGTTCTCCGGGGTGCTGTCGCGCCCGATGAAGGCCTCGCAGCTCCACGACACGCTGATGTCCTGCTTCTCCAAGGACGTGCCCCGGGTGCGCGTGGAGCCCGCGCCGACAGGGGCTCCCGCGCCGCGTGACAGGCCCGGAGACCGCGTCCCCTTGCGCATCCTGCTGGTGGAGGACAACCTCACCAACCAGCGGCTGGCCAGCCTGATGCTGGACCGGCTCGGCTATCAGGTGCAGGCGGCGTCCAACGGGCGCGAGGCGCTGGAGTGGTCCCTGCGCCAGCGCTTCGACGTGGTCTTCATGGACCTGCAGATGCCGGAGATGGACGGCCTGGAGGCCACGCGGCGCATCCGCAAGGAGCTGCCGCCCACGGTGCAGCCGTGGGTCATCGCGATGACGGCCAACGCGATGGACTCCGACCGGGAGCAGTGCTTCGAGGCGGGGATGGACGACTTCCTGTCCAAGCCCATCCGCGTGGAGGCGCTCACCGCCGCGCTGGTGCGCTGCCAGACGCCTCGGCCCGTCGGCGGCACCCGCACGCGGCCGGAGCGCGTCGTCATCGCGGAGCAGGGGCTCTCCGACGACCTGGTGCCCGAGGCCGCGCGCATCCCCGGCCTGCAGCCCGCGGCGCTGGCCCGGCTGTGGCGGGAGCTGGGCTCGCAGGCGGGGAACATCCTCCCGGAGCTCATCGACACCGCGCTGCAGAGCATGCCCGCGCTGCTCGACGACGCGTACACGGCGCTGGGGCAGGGGCTGCTCGACGACCTCAGCCGCGCGGCGCACACGCTCAAGTCCAACGCGGCCTGGTTCGGCGCGTCGGCCCTGGAGACGCTGAGTCGGGAGCTGGAGCTGAGCGCGGACGCGGGCGATGACGTCGACTCCCTGCGCGAGCGGCTGGACCGGTGCCGGGCGGAGCTGTCCACGACGCGCGGACTGCTGTCGCGCCTTCGTGAGAGCATCGCCCTGCCCACGGCGCGCCGCTGAGGTCCCGGTCAGCCCTCCGGGGGCTCGGGCGTCCCTCGCGCGGCCGCGCACTTCGAGGTGAACGATGAGTGACTCTCCCAAGGACTCCTCCCACCCGGGCGCCGCGCGCATCCGAGGCCTGGAAGAGGTGGACCGGCTGTCGGTGCCGCTGCCGCATGGCACCGAGGTGACGACGCGCGTGGAGCGGATGACCTCCGGCGGGCGGCGCATCCCCCAGGGCGTGGTGGGGCGCGTGGTGCGGGCGAAGGACGGCGGGCTCGACATCCAGATCGTCGGCGTGGGCGAGGTGTGGTTCGCGCGCGACGAGCTGGTGCCCCGGCGTCCGGGACAGGTCCAGTTCGCCCAGCGGCGCGAGGCCGCCTGGAACGCGCTGGGGCCGTGCGTGGTGCTGGAGACGCGCGTGGGCAGCCATGCCTGGGGACTGGCGAACGCGCAGTCGGACGTGGACGTGCGAGGGGTGTTCGCCCTGCCGCTCTCGTGGAGCTTCGGCCTGGTGGAGGCGCCGCAGGACCTGGTGAGCGCCGACGGCAGCACGACCTATTGGGAGGCGCGCAAGACGGTGGAGCAGGCCCTGCGCGCGGACCCGAACACGCTGGAGACGCTGTTCGTCCCGGGCGCCCGGGCGCTGGATGAGCTGGGCGAGTGGTTCCTCGCGGAGCGCGAGGCCTTCGTCTCGCAGTCCATCTTCGGCAGCTTCGGTCGCTACGCCATGAGCCAGCTCGACAAGCTCACGCGCAGCCAGCGGCTCGCCGAGCACCGGGACCTGCTGCTGGAGTGGCTGTGCGAGGACCCCACGCCGGACCTGGACGAAGTGGCCCGGCGACTGGCGGACATCTCCCCGCGCGGCGCGCCCACGCCCGAGGACGCGCTGCTGGCGGCGAAGACCTACGTCAAGCAGCTCTATCGCTCGCAGTCGGACCAGGGCCTGCTCGCCGCCAACGACTTCGCGGCGCTCACCGCCTACGCGCGTGGAGGGGGACAGCGTCCTCCGTCGGCGCGGGAGCTGCGACCGAAGAACGCGTACAACCTGCTGCGGTTGATCGCCACGGCCACGGGCTGGCTGCGCCACGGCGAGCCCGTCTTCGAGGCGACGGGTGCCCTGAAGGCTCGGCTGTTGGACATCAAGGCGGGGCAGGTCCCGCTCGAGGACGTGCTGCGCGACGCGGAGGCGATGGCACCGGAGCTGGAGGCGGCGCGGCGGGAGAGCCGTCTGCCGGAGCAGCCCGACTACGCGCGAGCGGACCGGCTGCTGCGGCGGGTGGGGGATGAGGTGGCGCGGCGCTGGGTGACGAAGGCGCCGGGGCCCTGGGGACGCGAGGCGCCCGAGGCCCCGCGGATGGAGTGGAGGGATTCGGAATGAAGGGCACGCTGACGGAGCACGAGAAGACGGTGGCGGACCGCGTGCTCGACGAGGAGTCCGCGCGACGCGAGCACCTGGTGGTGTCGCTGACGGGGGCGCATGCCTACGGGTTCCCCTCGCCCGACAGTGACCTGGACCTGAAGTCCATCCACGTGGCGCCCACCGCCATGCTCCTGGGGCTCAGCCCCCGGCAGCTCAACGCCGAGCGCCTGGAGGTGGTGGATGGCGTGGAGGTGGACTACTCGTCCAATGAGCTCGCATCCGTCCTCCAGGGACTGTTGCAGGGCAATGGCAACTACCTGGAGCGCATCCTGGGCGCCATCACCCTGCGGGCCTCTCCGGACCTGGAGTCGCTCCAGCCGCTGGCGCGCGAGGTGCTGTCGCGGCGGGTGTTCCGTCACTACAACGGCTTCGCCCACGGCCAGCTGCGTGAGTGGGAGAAGAGCGGCTTTCGCTCCGCCAAGAAGCTGCTCTACGTGCTGCGCACCACGCTGACGGGCACGCACCTGCTGCGCACCGGGGTCGTGGAGACGGACGTCACCGAGCTCTTGGACGCCCACGGCTTCCCCGAGGCCCGCGAGCTGGTGGAGCAGAAGCGGCGCGGGGAGAAGAGCGAGCTGCCGGAGGCGCTGAGCGAAGCGTGGCGCGTCCGGGTGGCCCGCTCGTTCGAGGTGCTCGACGCGGCGCTGGCGGCGTCGGTGCTGCCCGAGGCGCCGCCCTCCAACGCCGTGGACGCGCTGGAGGCCTGGATGCTGGAGCTGCGGCGCCGGCGCTTCTGAGCCGCGCGTTCAGGGCGAGGTGGCGGACAGCCTGGACAAGGAGCGGTCCTTGACCTTGAGCCAGGCCTGCTGGCGGAAGAGATACGTGGAGCAGAGCTTCCGCCACGTCCACACGTCCGGCAGGTTCCACCAGCCCTCGGGCGGCTCGAGGCCGATGTCCCTCAGGTTGCCGATGCCCCGGTAGCCGACGCCGTCGAGGCCGTTGGCGCTGTTGGACTCCAGCACCAGGGCCTTGTCGGTGGCGGGGTGGTGGTCCACCACGAGGAAGGTGTGGCCGGAGCGCCACGGGTTGCGCCAGCCCTGGATGAGCGTCCACGGATGCGGGTGGGCATCGGCCGAGGGCGCGGGGATGGCCATGCCGCTCTCGACGGCGGCGGTGACGGGGGAGAAGAAGTCCTCCGTGGAGGCAATCATCATCTGCCGGTGGCGCCGCGAGTCCCACGCGAAGTTCGCGCCGTGGGCGTCCGCGAAGGCCTTCACCGTGAGCGCCTCGACGAAGGTGCAGCAGTTGTTGAACAGGGGCGGCGCGCGAGGCACGCGGATGCCCGGGAGGTCCCAGGGGTAGTACGCCTGGTCCAGGTCGTAGCGGAAGTCCTTCAGGCCCTGGAGCAACGTGACGAGCTGGCTCTCGGCGATGGCCAGCGGGTCGTCATCGAAGGGCAGCCGCACGGCGGGCGGAGGCTGCGCCTGGTTCGTCACGCTCACGTAGTGCTGCGTGCGCCAGCGCGTGCAGACCCAGGTGTCCAGCGCGCCCAGCGTGGGGACCTCCAGGCGCACGAAGTCGGTGTCCGGCGTCGGGCTGCCCGGCTTCTCCTCCAGCACGAAGTAGGTGCCCGCCTCGACGTAGCCCTCGAACTGAGACTGGGTGTCGGGCTGGACGAAGCCCCGCATGCGGATGGGCAGCTTCGCGACACGATGGCTCTGGGACACGACGACCCCCCTCGGTGTGAATGACTTCGGGTGAAGCCTATCTCACCCAGGGAGGATGTTCATGGGATGCGCCAGGGCTGGAGCGGGGTGTCTGTCCTTACGGGTCTGTTTCCCCGAGGAGGCCCGAGGCGCTCGCGCGTGACAGCTCCACCTGGAGGGTGGCCCCGTCGGGACGGTGGGCCCATTCGAGGAACGACGCGCGGAAGGACTCCACCGCCTCGACGAGCGGCGTGCCCGGCCTCCACGCGAGCGCGCTCGGGTCCCGGGCCTCCAGCCCGATGAGCAGCGAGCCCCCGGCTCCCGGCGCCTGGAGGGGACGCACCGTCAGGCGGCGATCACTCTCCAGGCGGTACGCCAGGGCCGTGATGTGCCCGAGCAGCCACCCCTGGGCGACCTCGCGCCCCTCGGGGGTCTTCGCGTCGGCGCTCAGCCGCAGTCGGGTCGACGGTTGGCTGGTCGAATCGAGCGGCTCGAACAACAGGGACCACGCTCCGGGCGTCCCCGTCCTGCGCGCCTGCGCGACGAGCTCCCGTGCACGCGCCCACTCCTCGCGAAGGATGCGGGAGGTGGAGCGCGACACGTTGCGTGTGGTGTTCCTCAGCGGCGCCACGGGGGCGATGATGGGCAGCAGGTCCCGCTTGCCATCCGGCCGGTAGCGCGCCGTCTCCATCGTCAGGGCCACGGGCTGGGGCCAGGGCCACGTGGCGAAGGTGTCGAAGAAGTGCGCGAGCAGGTCCACGTCGGACTTCACCGCCTCGGGCGCCGCGCGCGTGGTGGCCCAGGCCGCGAGCACCGTCCACGACAGGCCCCCGAGATAGCCGAGCGCATTTGAGTAGAGCCCCCGAGCCCGGGCCCAGGCCTTCACGGCACGCAGCAGCCTCCGGAACCTCGCGTGGGTGTCCTCGTCCGGACCGAGCGCCTCCAGCACGCCCTTCATGTCCGCGAGCCCCAGCACCGAGCGCAGGCCCGCGGGGTCGAACGCGTCCGCGTGTCGCGCGAGCAGCTCCAGCGGGTCCAGTGACCCGGCGCCCTCGGGCCGACTGGCGTGGGACACCTCGAAGCTCACGCCGCCCAGCACCACCTTCACCAGCGGGATGGCCGCATCGGCGACGAAGCGCGAGGCCGCGCGGCTCTCGGGCTCCGACCTCGCCAGCTCCCCCAACAGCTCCCGCGCGAAGTCCTCCCGTGACTGGCCCGCGGGGCCGAGCGCCACCGCGTCCACGTCACTGCCCGCGCCATCGGTCCCGAGCAGATAGGAGCCATACGGATGCAGCGAGGCGCCCACGCGAGCGCACAGCACCCGCAGCCGCTCCACGGCCTCGTCGCGCTTCGCCCGTGTCTCGGGAGCGCTCTCGACGGCGCCCACGTTCCCGAGCGCGGAGCGCAGCGCGTCGTCACCGGTGCCCGCTGTCGTGGCCTCCGCGCGCGCGACACCCAGCGGAATGCGTCGGACGACCTCGAACGGCGTGTTGCCCTGGCGGCGGATGATGCAGACCTCGCGGACCTCGAAGCTCAGCGGACGCCAGCCCCGTGCCCACGTGGCGACGGTGCGCTCCACGTCCACGTCGTCCGAGTGGGGCACCTGCCCCACGGACAGATGCGGGTGGAACCCATGGGCCGGGGGCTCGCACTCGGGCACCACGGAGACGAGCTTCGCGTGCAGTCGCGTCAGGGCACCTCGGGGCGCGTCCTCGGGCCTCAACCACGCCGTCGCGCTGGCGCGGTGGTCGAAGTGGTCGAAGTCGGAGAGCGTCACCTGGAAGGGCTCGATGCTCCGCGCGGCCTCGCAGAGCAGCGCCGCCACCGTGTCGAAGTCCTCCTCGGGGAGGAAGGGGTAGAGCAGGGTGACGTGGGGCATCCACCGCTCGAACTTCGCGTCGTGCTTCTTGCGCAGCGCCTGGATGGGCGGCCACACGGACTCGGGGGGGATGAGCACCACGGCGGTGTGGTGGACGAGCCGGGCCGCCGCGGCGCCCGTCACGGAGGAGGCCGCGCGGGTGTCGCGGCGCAGGACGCAGCGGATGCCGAAGTGGTCCGACGCGAACAGCGGCTCGCCGGACGGAGCACGCGCGCCCTTCAGCGGGGCTTCGCCGAACAGCTCGATGGACTCCGGCGAGAGTCGCCCCGAGGGCGAGGTCACCAGCACGCGGTCCAACCGCTGGAGCCGTCCGGACACGGTGGTGATGGCGGCCAGCGAGTTGAGCCGAGGATTGTACGTCTCCCCCTGCTCGGACGGGCGCAGCATGGGCCATGCATCCACGAAGCCCGCGCGGCGGAAGGACTCCACCTCCGCGTCACCGTCGCCGAAGTTGAAGTCACCGGCCAGCACGACGTCGGGCACGCCCGCGTCGTCGTCGCCCGTGAGTGTCGGGAGCTCCTCCAGCAGCGCCTGGACCTGGACGGCCCGGGCCGCGGCGCCGGTGGCCTCGCGGTTGCTCGTCAGGTGCGGCGTGGCCACCCACAGCGGGCCGCCCGCCAGTCGCAGCTCGCCCACGATGAGGCGCTTGTCGCGCGAGAAGACCCGCTGCCACACCGAGGCGAGGGGCTCGCGCGACAGGAGCACCTGCCCGTAGGGGACGACGGTGTTCGCCTCGGGACCGTCCGACACGTGGTAGCGCTCGCGCACCCAGCCCTCCGCGAGCAGGGCCCGCAGGAAGGGCGCGGTGACTTCTTGAAGGACGATGACGTCCGCGTCGGTCTCGCGCAGCAGCGCCAGGGCCGCGGGCGTGCGGTGCTCGGTGGCGAGCTTCTCCCGGTCGTACAGGTCGAAGAGGACGTTGAAGGTGGCGACGGTGAGTCGCTCCGGCGCCAGGCGCGCGTCCCCCGGCGCCGAGGATGGGGACTTCATCCAATCCCCGGCCCGCGCGTCGTAGCGATGGACATGCAGGCGCGCGAAGCCGGGGACCTCGCGAGGACGGGGCGGGGTGGGGGCGGGAGCCTCGGCGGGTGGCTCGACGAGGTGATTCAGCCGGTCGATGCGCTCCTTGCGGTCCCACACCACCTCGCGCCCGCGCTTGAAGTACCAGACGCGGTGCCAGGGGATTTCGCCGTCCGGCACGAAGGCCTCGAACGGCATCTCCTCCAGGCGCTCGCCGTGGGTGTCGTAGCCGATGACGAACTCACGGGCCTCCAGCCGAGGGTCCCACCGGATGCGGTGGTACACCTCCCGGCTCGTCGTGAAGCGTTCCTGGGACATGGTGAGCACCCACGGGGAGAAGAGGAGGGACGGCGAGCCGCTGGCTTCCCGCGAGCGTAGTCGCGCTGACCGCTCGAAGGGGGACGTCCCGCGCGCCGCACCGGACGCCGCGGGACTCACCCGGCTGACAGTCCGCTTCAGGACGGACTGACGCCCGCCACCAGGTAGAAACGGAACTCCCCCGAGTTGACGCCGTAGGCCGCGTCCACGCCCACCAGCGGCAGGACGATGTTGCGCAGGTACAGCCGCAGGCCCGCGCCCACGCCCTGCGCGAAGGTGGAGCCCTTCAGGCCACTCTTGCTGTCGGGCAGGTAGCCGCGCACCACGCGCCCGTTCACGTCCCGCAGCTCACCGTCGGCGGGCAAGTCCCTCCACACCATCAGCCCCGTGTCGGAGAAGCCCACGCCCCGGAAGGACAGCTGGCGGATGGTGAAGAGCGGGAAGTGGTACTCGGCGGTGAACGACAGGCGCGTGTCGCCGCGGAACTGCCGGTGGACGAAGCCGCGCAGCGAGTTGCCGCCCATCACCAGCTCCTGGTGGAAGGGCAGGTCCACGCCCGCGGCCGCCTCGCCGCGCAGCACCACGTTGTGCTCCTCGAACAGGCGCAGGCCATGGCGGTACAGCAGCCCGAAGCGCCGGTAGCGGAAGTCGCTGCCCACCTCGGGATTGGACACCTCGTAGGAGGCCTCCAGGTTGATGCCCTCCATCACCGCGTGCAGGTTCTGCCGCGTGTCGATTCCCACCATCAACCGCACCGACGCGTCCTGCTGCGCGGGGCCGGTGGAGAACGCGGGCGTGGTGACCTCCTCCTTCGCGTCCGGCGACTTCGCGTCGATGCTCATCAGCCGGTACTTCACCGCGGCGCGCACGCGCTCGAAGAGCATCACGCCGAACTCCCCGGCGAGCGAGGCCGAGTTGAGGCGCGTGCGGCGCACCACCTCCGGGTCCTCCTGGCCCGCCCCCGGCTGGTACTCGTCCATGCGGTCGCTTCGGAGCTGGCCCTCCAGGCTGAAGCGCAGCTGCGGCAACCCGAAGACGTTCTGGTCCAGGTAGCCGACGAACAGGCCGCTCTCCGCGGTGCTCACCTGCGCGGCGGTCGCGAACTTCTTGCTGCGGCCCCACAGGTTGTTCTCCGCGTACAGCACGCCGCTGCCCACGTTGTCCGACGACAACGCGAAGGTGGGCGCCACCACCCACGAGGCCTTCTCCTCCACCTCCAGGATGAGGCGGACGCGGCCCGGGCCCGTGGGCTCGGTGCGCACCGTCACCTCCTGGAACAGACCGGTGGCGAGCAGCCGTCGCTCCACCTTGTCCAACTGCTCGAAGGTGAGCTCGTCCCCCGCGTCGATGCGCGAGTACGCCTGCACCGTCTCCGGGCGCGTCTTCTCCGGACCGCGCACCACCACCTCGTCCACCACCTGTCCCGGCTCCTGCGCGCCCGCCTGCCCCGCCCCCAGGGCGAGTCCCAGCATCGCGCACCACTTCACCACTCGTCCGCTCATGACTCGTCGCACATCCATGACCGCGTCGGGGGCTACCGGCCTCAAGCCCTCCGGACCGCACCCTACCGCCACCGCCGGTCCATCGGGATTGCGGAGTGACGGGAAGGCACGACAGTGGAACATTTGCTATGCCTGCCCCCGAGGAAGCTCCGGGACGTCCCCGGGGTCGTGTCCCGATGACCGGTCTGTTTCGCCAGCTCCGACGCCGACGTCTGCTGCGGCGGCCGTTCCCCTCCGAGTGGCTGGGCCACCTGGAGGCCCATGTCCCGTTCTTCTCCCGGCTGTCGCCCGCCCTGCGCGAGGACTTCCTCGCGAAGCTGAAGGTCTTCGTCTGGGAGAAGGAGTTCATCGGCGCGGGGGGCCTGGCCATCACCGACGAGATTCGCGTCGTCGTGGCCGCCACCGCCGTGCAGCTCGTCGTGCACCTGGACCTGTCGTATTACGACCGGCTGCGCGAAGTCATCGTCTACCCGGACGCCTTCCTGCTGCCGGACCGCACCGGCGTGGTGCTGGGGGAGGCGAAGCACTGGGGCTCGGTCATCCTGTCCTGGGCCGCGGTGCTCGGCGGGTTGAAGAACCCCGACGACGGCCACGACACCGCCACCCACGAGTTCGCCCACGTGCTGGACCGGGCCGACGGCGCCTTCGACGGCACGCCGAGGCTGCGCAGCTACTCGCACTACCGCACCTGGGCCTCGGTGATGAGCGAGCACTTCCACGCGCTCCAGCAGGGCCGCCCCCGCGAGCGCCAGGTGCTGGATGACTACGGCGCCCTCAACGAGGCGGAGTTCTTCGCCGTGGCCAGCGAGAACTTCTTCGAGCGGCCCGAGCGGATGCGCAGGAAGACCCCCGACTTGTATGAAGAGCTGAAGCGTTTCTACGGGTGGGACCCCGCCTCTGGCACTTGAGCCCGCGCACCGAGCGCCGCGCTGTGGTAGGCGCGGTATCCAGCAGCCTCCGGAAAAGAGCCCCTCCATGACCGCAGCCGCCGTGCCCTCGGTGTCCATGTTCGTCGAGCTGGAGCGCGAGGCCTGGCGGGCGTTGCGCGCCTCCACGCCGCTGACGCTCACGACGGAGGACCTGGACGGGCTGCGAGGGCTGGGCGAGCACCTGGACCTGGAGGAGGTCTCGGACGTCTACCTGCCGCTGTCCCGGCTGCTCAACCTCCAGGTGGCGGCCGCGCAGCGGCTGTGGGCCGAGCAGCAGGCCTTCCTGGGGGGCTCCACGCAGAAGGTGCCGTTCATCATCGCCATCGCCGGCAGCGTCGCGGTGGGCAAGAGCACCACGGCCCGCATCCTCCAGGCGCTCTTGGCTCGCTGGCCGGACCACCCGCGGGTGGAGCTGGTCACCACGGACGGCTTCCTCTTCCCCAACCGCATCCTCACCGAGCGCGGCCTGATGAACCGCAAGGGCTTCCCGGAGAGCTATGACCGGCGCGCGTTGGTGCGGCTGCTCGCGGAGCTCAAGGCGGGACGCGCGGAGGTGACGGCGCCCGTGTACTCGCACCTGGTCTACGACGTGGTGCCCGAGGAGGCGAAGGTCATCCGCCAGCCCGACATCCTCATCCTGGAGGGCCTCAACGTCCTGCAGTCCGGCGTCGTCGGGCAGCGCATCCCGCACACCTTCCTGTCGGACTTCTTCGACTTCTCCATCTACGTGGACGCCAGCGAGCAGGACATCCGCCGCTGGTACGTGGACCGCTTCCTGCGCCTGCAGCAGACGGCCTTCCGCGACGAGCGCAGCTACTTCCGGCGCTTCTCGGACCTGACGCCCGAGCAGGCGACGGCCATGGCGGAGAACATCTGGGGCGACATCAACGGCCCCAACCTGGCGCAGAACATCGCGCCCACGCGCTCGCGCGCCCGGCTCATTCTGCTCAAGGGGCCGGACCACAAGGTCAAGCGCGTGCGGCTGCGCAAGCTGTAGCCGTCACGGCGGCGAGGGCTTGCACAAGGAGCCGTCGGCGAGCTTCGCCAGGCGCTCGCGCAGGACGTGCTCCTGCTCCGTGCTGCGCTGCTCGCGCAGGTGTCCCAGCGCGCGGTGCTCCAGCTGGATGGCCTCCTCGCAGCGCCCCTGTCCCGCGAGCGCCAGCGCCAGGGTGTCCAGCGCGGAGGGGCTCCACGGCGCCAGCGACACGGCCCACTGGGCCAAGGGCAGCGCCTCCGCGGAGCGGCCCTGGGTGACGTACAGCCACGCCAGCCCCTTCGTGGCGGGGATGCTCCGCGGCTCCAGCGAGAGGGCCTTCTTGTAGGCGGCCTCGCGCTCCTCCTGGGCGGCCTCGTCCGACTCCAGCGCGGCGCCGAGCAGCAGCCACGCGCCGCTGTCATCGGGGTGGGCGCGCACCGCGGTCCTCGCGAGCGCGAGCCTCTCCTCGCGCGAGGCCTCGGCGGACTTCACCGCCAGGGCCGGGAGTCCCTGGGGGTCGATGCGCAGGGCCTCGTCCAGCTCCTTGCGGGCCAGCACCTGGCGGTTCTTCACGAGCGCCGCCTGCCGGGCCATCGACGCCCCCAGCGCGGCCAGCTTCGAGCGCGTGGCGTGCACCTCCGCGTCCTCCAGGGTTCGCTCGACGAAGGCCAGGTCCGTGGGTGGCACCACCACCTGCCGTGGCGGGGGAGGGCGCCCTCGGAGGTATTCCCAGAGCGTCTGGTCCATCGTGCCCTGCGCCAGCTCCGGCAGTGCCCCGCGGAGGGCCTCGTCGGGCGCCATCCCTTGGGACAGCCGCGTCTGGAATTCAGCGAAGCGCTCGGCGCGCTCGTGGATGAGCCAGTGCACCAGCGCCCAGCTCCCCGCGTACATGGAGGAGAGCTCGCGGTCCTGCTCCTCGAAGTTCAGCCCCGGCTCCCAGGCGAGGGTGCCTGGAACCACGCCACCGCCCTGGGCGCTGTCCACCGATTCGCGCAGCATCCGGGCCGCCACATAGGTGGCATCTTTGTTGGGGACGCCCAGCACGGCGCTCCTGCCGTCCGCCGTGAGCTGCGCGGTCTCCAGGTACTCGGCGAGCCCCTCGGAGAGCCACAGGGGCTGGCGCAGCAGGACGTAGGAGCTCAGGTAGTGCGCCAGCTCGTGGTTGAGCCGCGAGGAGGCGTCCATGGACAGGGCGGAGTAGCGACGCGCCCACGCCGAGGGTGGGCCGGACAGGACGATGAGCGCCTCGGTCTCCGAGCGGTGGTAGAGCGCCTGCACGCGGCGCGGGTAGAGGCCCTTGAACTCCTTCCAATCCGCGAGCACGTAGACGGACAACTTCGCCATTGGCTGTCGGAGCGCGGAGGGCCACATGCCCGCGAGCAGCACGATGCGCATGCGCTCCAGCTCTCCCATCGCCTCGCGAGCCTGCTCGGGAGGCAGGTCCGTGCGCAGCGTGTAGTGCTCGCTGTCCAGCTCCACCCAGCCGCGCCCTCCCTCGCCGGGGCAGCGCGTGAAGCGCGGGCCGATGACGCAGCCCGAGGCGCCCAGCCACAGCGCCAGCATCAGCAGGGACAGTCGCAAGCGCTCGTACACGAAGACACACACTCGTCGGGCTGGAGGTTGAAGTCCCGACAGCGTAGCGCGCTTCGATATGCGTGGGGATTGCTCTCGTTTCCTCGAAGGTCTCCCGGAAAGGAAGGCGACATGACGACTCGAACACAGGTCCGCGGATGCGGGCTGATGGGGTGGGTGTGCGCGCTCTGGATGGTGTCGTCCGGATGTTCTGACGCAGTCCATCCCGAGGTGCCCCAGGTGACGCTGGAAGGACCCATCGTCGCCATTCCGAGGACGCTGGAGCCGGGCTCCATCGAGCGGCTGCGCTCGGGGCTGGGCTCGGCGGCCACGGGCCTTCAGGACGACTCGCCCGGCACCTTCTACCTGGCGCTGCGCAGAAGTGAGCTGGGCAAGCGCTGGTTCATGTCTGTCTATCTGGAGCAGCACACCCCGGAGAGCCTCTACGGCAGCAGCGCCACCTCCTTGGGCGTGCGCGTGGTGTCCTTCCAGGAGCAGAACGGCCGGTTGTATGCGTTCGACGTGGACGACACGAAGGTGCGCAGCACGCTCTTCAAGCCCGAGGAGATCGTCGAGGCGTGGCCCGTCATCGAGGACCATCCTGGCTTCTCGCGCCTGCGGGGCTCGGACCAGTACGTGCTCTTCGACCCGGCCGCGGGCCTGGACCGGGTGATGGGCATGGATGCGTTCACCCGCACCTTCTACGGGCCGCCGTTCTCGGTGGAGCTGGCGTTCGCGCAGCGCTTCCGCGCGCTGAAGGACGGGGTCTCCTTCCAGAAGGTCATCACCGGACGCGCGTATGGCTATGCGGACTTCGAGGCCTCACCCGACGAGACGTTCCGCGTCACCGCGACGGTGGGCGTCGCGCTGCGCCGCTATCAGGAGGGCCAGGGCTTCACGCCCATGCAGACGCCCCCGACGCCGGCGTACTTCTACGAGAGCGCCAGCCGCATCGTCCCCAACACCCGTGGCCTCGTCGAGACGCTGGTGGGCAAGTGGAACATCCGGCCCGGGATGAAGCCCATCACCTGGGTGATCAGCGACACGTTGCGCACGTCCCAGGCGGACCCTCGCTACCTGCCCTACGACATCATCGGCGCGGTGAAGAAGGGCGTGGAGTCCTGGAACCAGGCCTTCGGCTTCACGGTCTTCACCGTGCGCATGGCCGAGCCCGGAGAGTCCTTCGGGGACGACGACAAGAACTTCATCCTCTTCGACCCGGACCCGTCCTACGAGACGGCGTTCGCGAACTGGCGCACGAACCCGAACACCGGCGAGACGCTGGGCGCGAGCGTGTATCTCAGCAGCGCGTGGTTGGACCACGCCATCGAGGTCATCGGCTCGTTGCCGACCGGGGCCGCGCCCGCGGTGGCCGTGAGGCCTCGGCCCGAGAAGGCCCTCCAGCTGTCGTGGAACGGCATGGCGCCCTCCCACCTGTGCGAGCTGCACCTGGCGGACGCGGCGGCGAGCCTCTCCGGTCCGCTCCGGGCGCAGGGGTCCGCGCTAAACGAGCTCCCCGTGCCTTCGCCCGAGGAGCGGGTGGAGCGCTTCTTCACCGTCGTGGTGATGCACGAGGTGGGGCACACGCTGGGCTTGCGGCACAACTTCAAGGGCTCGTTCGCGAAGCCGTCCAACTCGGTGATGGAGTACACGTTCGCGCCGGAGCAGGACCTGCGGGGCGAGGCGGTCGGCCCCTATGACGTCGCCGCCGTCCGCTATCTGTATGGCCTGTCCTCCTCGCCGCCGACGGAGCCGTTCTGCACGGACGAGGACTCGTTCACGGACCCGGACTGCACCCGGTACGATGCGACGCCCGCGCCGCTGGAGCTGTTCTACGGTCCCGCCTATCGACAAGCGCTGGAGGCGCACCTGGCGGGAAGTGGCCGCGGTCCCGATGACGCCCTCCTCAACGGTGTCCTCCAGTACCTGAGGGCCTCCCGCCTCTCCGCCCAGCGTGTCCGGGCCTGGACTCTCGCCATGCAGGGGCTGGAGGCGCCCATTGCTCCGGAGGTGCTGGCGGCGGACCCGGGCTACGGCGCGAGGGCGGATGCCATGACGCGCGTGGTGTTCCAGCGGCTCTACCTGGATGCGTCGCCGCTGCGTGGCTACGTGAGGAACGCCCCCCGGACGGACACGGTGGTGACCCCCCTGATTCTCGCGCAGCTGCGCGCCAACCTGCTCGACCTGGATGGTGTGCGCACCTTCGCCACGCGGAAGGTGATGGTGCGGATCCTCAAGCAGGTCCAGACGTTCGAGGCCTACGCCATCCTCCGGGAGGGGCGGCTCGCGGTGGAGGCTCAGCTGCCGGGCCTCTCCGGGCGGCAGCTGCTCGAGGCGGAGGACCTGGCCGCGCTCCTTCGCCAGGCGACCTCGCCGTACTTCAACAACTAGCCGGCGCGGGGCTTCAGCGACGGGGAGGGCGGCTCATCTCGATGTGAGGGATGCCGTCCTCGTCGTAGACCTCTCCCTCCGCGATGAAGCCGAGGCTCGTGTAGAAGGCGCGCAGGTAGTCCTGGGCGGAGATGCGGATGGTGGCGTCGGGGTACAGGGCCTCGAGTCGCGCGAGGCCGCGCTCGGTCAGCTCCCTGCCCAGTCCGCGTCCCCGGGCGCGCGGCGAGGTCACCACGCGGCCCAGGCTCGCGGCGCCGGGGAACTTCACGTCGGGCGGGAGGATGCGCAGGTACGCGCAGAGCAAGCGCTCCGGGCCCTCGCCCTCGTGGGAGAGCAGGTGCAGCGAGCTCGGGTCCAGGCCATCGACGTCCTGGTAGATGGAGCGCTGCTCCACCACGAAGACCTCCTGCCGCAGCGCGAGCACCGCGTACAGCTCCTCGAGCGTCAGCTCCGCGAACGCCTTCCATTGCCAGCTGGGCATGGGCGGGCGTCTATCACGGATGGCCCCCGTGGAGCGGCGTCGACCGGGCGTTGCCTTCTTCGGAGGTGTCCCCGCGATGCGCTCGGGTGTGGCCGGGGACCATGGAGTCGACCTGGCGCCAACGGTGAGCTGACCCGTGTGGGCGTGGCCAGCGCGGCGGCAGCGACTCATCGCCCCTGGCGAGGCGGACCGCGTGGGTGTCGCCGACGCGCTGCATCGCAACGACTCGGCGACGTCGGCGAGCTGATGCTCGCTCGCCACGGCAACGGCTGGGGGACTCCAGGCCTCATCGGGCGGCGGCCCGCTCGCCAGCCTGGCCGGCGGGGCGGAGTCCCGCTCCTGGGGCGGGGAGGGCGGGCAGGGAGGCTGGGCAAGTTGGCGGGGTGGCCATTATACGTAGGCCGCCATGAGCCAATCGCCGCTGACGTCACCCGTGCCTGGAGCCGCCGAGGACGTGGAGGCGCTGGCCTCGTTGCTGCGAGGACGGCGCACGGTGGTCCTCACCGGCGCCGGGTGCAGCACGGAGTCGGGCATCCCCGACTATCGCGGCCCGGGCACCCGCGCCCGCGCGCGCAACCCCATCCAGCACCGCGAGTTCCTCCAGCGCCCCGAGGTGCGGGCCCGCTACTGGGCGCGCAGCCTGCTCGGCTGGCCCCGCTTCGCCGCCGCCCGTCCCAACGCCGCGCACCAGGCGCTGGCCGCGCTGGAGCAGGGCGGCCATGTCCAAGGGCTCATCACCCAGAACGTGGACCGGCTGCACCACGCCGCGGGCAGCTCGCGCATCATCGAGCTGCACGGCGCGCTGGCCCGCGTGCGCTGCCTGGACTGCGGGGCGCAGGAGGCGCGCGTCGACCTGCAGGAGCGTCTCTTGTCGCTCAATCCGGACTTCACCCACCAGGTGCTGGAGCTGCGGCCGGACGGTGACGCGGAGCTGAGCTCGGAGGCGCTCCAGTCCTTCCGGGTGCCCGCGTGCCTGCGCTGCGGCGGGACGCTGAAGCCGGACGTGGTGTTCTTCGGGGACAACGTGCCCGCGCCCACGGTGGCGGATGCGTTCGGGTTGCTGGAGGAGGGGGACGCGCTGCTGGTGGTGGGCTCGTCGCTGGCCATCTACTCCGGCTATCGCTTCCTCGTGCGCGCCTCCGAGCGACAGGTACCCATCGCCATCCTCAACCTGGGCGAGTGTCGCGGCGTGGAGCTGGCGGACCTGTGTATCGAAGCGAGCGCGGGGGACGTGCTGCCCCGGCTCGCCTCGCGACTGACGCGGGCCTGAGGTCGCGCGTCAGGGGATGCGCACGTGGGCGGTGAGGTGGTCCACGAAGGCTCGCACGCGCGAGGGCAGGTGGCCTCCCTGGCTCATGAAGAGGATGTGGATGGCCTCGGTGTCGCCGGGGTTGTGCGCCTCGAGCACGGGCACGAGGTGTCCCTTGTCCAGGTCGTCCTGCACCTGGAAGCGCGCCAGCCGCGCCAGCCCGACGCCGGCCAGGGCGAGCTGTCGCAGCGCCTCGCCGTCACTCGCCTGGACGTTGCCGATGGGCGGCACGGCGAGCTGCGCGTCCTCTTCCTTCAGGGGCCAGCCTTCGATGGCGCGCGCGTAGCTGAAGCCCAGCCGGTTGTGGGCGCCGAGCTCCTCGGGCGACTGGGGCAGGCCGTGACGCTTCACGTAGTCCGGTGAGGCGACGATGACCATCCGCGTCTCGCCCAGGCGGCGCGAGGTGAGCTGGGAGCTCTTGAGCTGGCCGTGGCGGATGGCCACGTCGGTGCGCTCGTCGAGCAGGTCGATGAGCTGGTCCGTCAGAACCAATTCCACCGACACGCCGGGGTGACGGGCGAGGAAGCCGGGCAGCAGGGGGATGAGCAGCACGCGGCCGAAGGCGGCGTTGGTGTTGACGCGCAGGCGGCCTCGAGGCTCGTCGCTCGTGGCGGCGCCGCGCTCGGCCTCTTCCAGCTCGGCGAGGATGCGCACGCTGCGCTCATAGAAGCCGCAGCCCTCCGGGGTGAGCTGGAGCGCGCGGGTGGAGCGGTTGACCAGGCGGGCTCCCAGTCGCTGCTCCAGGCGGGCCACCAGCTTGCTCACCGCCGAGGGCGTCATCCGGAAGGCGCGGGCCGCGGCGGAGAAGCCGCCCAGCTCCACCACCTTCACGAAGACCTCCATCTCTCCGAAGCGATTGACGTCGAGTCGAGCCATGGTGAGCCGAAGTCACAAGTCCTGTTCCGCACGGCGCTCTACCGCACGGAAATCGTGCCGTCCATACAAGGGCCCATCCACTTCTTCATCGGAGGGCCACGAAGCCATGCCGCTGGCCTTGTTCGCATTGACCGCGGGCGCCTTTGGAATCGGCGTCACGGAGTTCGTCATCATGGGGTTGTTGATGGAGGTGGGCGCTGACCTGGGCGTCTCCATCTCCACGGCGGGGCTGCTCATCTCCGGCTACGCGCTGGGCGTGGTGGCCGGGGCGCCCGTGCTCACGGTGCTGACGGGACGCTGGTCCAGAAAGCACGTGCTGCTGGGATTGATGGTCATCTTCACGGTGGGCAACGTGCTCTGCGCGCTGGCGCCCACGTACGGCACGCTGATGGCGGCCCGGGTGCTGACGGCGCTGTCGCATGGGACCTTCTTCGGCGTGGGCTCCGTGGTGGCGACGGGGTTGGTGCCGGTGGACCGGCGTGCGTCCGCCATCGCCATCATGTTCACCGGCCTGACGGTGGCGAACATCCTCGGCGTGCCGCTGGGGACGTGGCTGGGGCAGGCATCTGGCTGGCGCGCGACGTTCTGGGCGGTGGCGCTCATCGGGCTCGTCGCGGTGGCGGTGATTGCGGTGTACGTGCCGAAAGATGGCGCGCCGGAGGAGCCGGGGGATTGGCGCGCGGACTTGCGAGCCCTGGGGCGGCGGCCGGTGTTGCTGGGGTTGTTGACGACGGTGCTCGGCTTCGCCGGGGTGTTCGCCGTGTTCACCTTCATCGCGCCGTTGCTGACGCGGCTGGGTGGGTTCTCGGCGTCGGCGGTGTCACCCATCCTGCTGGTCTTCGGGGGCGGGTTGGTGGTGGGGAACCTGGTGGGCGGGAAGCTGGCGGACCGGAGGCTGGTGCCGTCGATTCTCGGGACGCTCGCGGTGCTGGCGGTGGTGCTCTTCGGGATGACGTTCGTCTGGGAGGACCGCGTGCTCACCGTCATCGCGGTGGGGGTGTTCGGCGCGGCGGCCTTCGCCACGGTGCCGCCGCTCCAGATGTGGGTGCTGGAGAAGGCGCGAGGGGCGGGGCAGAGCCTCGCGTCGAGTCTCAACATCGGCGCGTTCAATCTGGGCAATGCGCTGGGGGCGTGGTTCGGCGGGGTCGTCATCGACGACGGACCGGGTTTGGGAGCCATCACCTGGGTGTCCGCGCTGGTGCCGGTGTCCGCGATTCTCGTCGTGCTGGTGGCGCTGTGGATGGAGTCGCGTGAGCCGCGCTCCGGCGCGGTGCTGCATGGGAGCCTGCAATGAATGCACAGGACAAGGTGGCGCTCGTGGTGGGGGCGCAGGGTGTCATCGGGAAGAACCTCATCGAGCACATGGCGTCGCTGGGAGACTGGGAGGTCATCGGCCTGTCGAGACGCGGGGGCGAGTCGGCGGGGCGGGTGCGGCACGTGAAGGTGGACCTGCTCGACGCGGAGGACTGCCGGGTGAAGCTGGCGGAGCTGGGGCGGGTGACGCACGTCTTCTATGCCGCGTATCAGGACCGGCCGACGTGGGCGGAGCTGGTGGCGCCGAACCTGGCGATGCTCGTGAATGTCGTGGAGGTGCTGGAGCCGGTGGCCCCGGGGCTGCGTCATGTCAGCCTGATGCAGGGCTACAAGGTGTATGGCGCGCACCTGGGGCCGTTCAAGACGCCGGCGCGGGAGACGGACCCGGAGCACATGCCTCCGGAGTTCAACGTGGACCAGCAGCGCTTCCTGGAGCAGCGTCAGCGGGGCAAGGCGTGGACGTGGTCGGCCATCCGTCCATCGGTGGTGGGAGGCGTGGCGCTGGGCAATCCGATGAACCTGGCGTTGGTGCTCGCGGTGTATGCGTCCATCTCGAAGGAGCTGGGGTTGCCCTTGAGGTTCCCGGGGAAGCCGGGGGCGTACCATGCGCTGTTGGAGATGACGGACGCGGGCCTGCTCGCGAAGGCCACGGTGTGGGCGGCGACGGAGCCGCGGTGCGCGAATCAGGCGTTCAACATCAACAACGGAGACCTGTTCCGGTGGAGCGAGCTGTGGCCGAGCATCGCGCGCTACTTCGGGTTGGAGGCGGCGCCGGGGTTGCCCATGTCGCTGGACGTGGTGATGGCGG
This sequence comes from Myxococcus sp. AS-1-15, assembly GCF_020037055.1. Classification (NCBI taxonomy): domain Bacteria; kingdom Pseudomonadati; phylum Myxococcota; class Myxococcia; order Myxococcales; family Myxococcaceae; genus Myxococcus; species Myxococcus sp. AS-1-15. The sequence goes on from NZ_JAIQDF010000016.1 coordinate 270,375, forward strand.
ACAAGGGGCCGCTCTGGGACGCGATGACGGCGAAGCACGGGCTGGCGGGGCATTCGTACCAGGACGTGTCGTCGTGGCGCTTCGGTGACTTCGTCTTCTCGTGGGACTACGACATGTTCGCCGACGGGACGAAGGCGCGCCGCTTTGGTTTCCACGAATTCGTCGACACCCAGGCCATGTTCTTTCGCCTCTTCGACGAACTGCGACGCATGAAGGTCATCCCGTAGGCGCGCACCGTCGACACGTGTGATGGAATCCCCGAGACGACTCGAGCGCCTCGGGAGGCACGACAGTGGGCGAGAATCCGATGCAACAAATTATCGATTTCATCCTGGAGCTGGACAAGCTCAAGGGCGTGACTCGCAAGGTCAAGCCGCTGGGGCTGTCGCGGTACGAGAACTCCGCGGAGCATAGCTGGCAGCTCGCGATGCTGGCCCTCTCGCTCTCCGCCTATGCACCCGCGGGCACCGACATGGACCGGGTGGTGCGCATGCTGCTCGTGCACGACGTGGGAGAGATCGACACCGGTGACACGCTGGCCTTCGTCGAGGGCGGCTGGAAGGAGCGCAAGGCGGCCGAGCTCGCGGCCGTGGAGCGCATCTTCGGAATCCTGCCCGAATCCCAGGGCCCGCTCTTCCTGGCCCTGTGGCGCGAGTTCGAACAGGGAGAATCCGCCGAGTCCCGATATGCGAACGCCGTGGACCGCGCCATGCCCGTCCTCCTGAACCTGTCCAATGAAGGGCAGAGCTGGCGAGAGAACGGCGTCAGTCACGCCCGCGTGGTGGCTCGCATCGCTCCGCCCATCCAGGCGGGTTGCCCCGCCCTGTGGACCTATCTGGAAGGCCGGCTCGAGGACGCACGCCAGCGCGGCTGGTTCGGCGCCTGAGTCTCACGCGGCCTGGGGACTTCGGGGCGCGGACACGTGTCCCGCTCGCACCACGTAGTCCCCGAAGCCCTCCCCGGGTTGCCGCTCGCGCGCATACGCGGCGAACAGCGGCTCGAGCGTGTCGAGGATGGCCGCCTCGTCGATGTTCTCCCGGTACAGCCGATTGAGCCGCTGCCCCCGACTGTCGCCACCCAGGTGCAGGTTGTAACGGCCCGGTGCCTTGCCCACGAGTCCAATCTCCGCGAGGTACGGCCGCGCGCACCCATTCGGACAGCCGGTGATTCGCAGCAGGATGTTCGCGTCCTGGAGGCCATGCGTCTTCAACCGCGCCTCCACCCGCTCCACGAACGTCGGCAGGTAGCGCTCGGCCTCCGCCATCGCCAGTCCACACGTGGGCAGCGCCACGCACGCGAGCGCGTTGCGCCTCAGCGGGCTCGCCGTCCGGAAGCCCTCCAGCCCATGCGCCCGGACGAGCGCCTCGATGCGCTCCCGCGACTCCGGCGGAATCCCCGCGATGATGAGGTTCTGGTTCGGCGTCAGCCGGAAGTCACCCGAGTGGATGCGAGCAATCTCCCGCAGCCCCGTGAGGTGCGGCGCCCCAGGCCGGTCCGCCACGCGCCCGCTGTCCAGGTGCAGCGTCAGGTGCCACCGCCCATCATGGCCCTCACGCCAGCCGAAGCGGTCCCCGTTGTGCTCGAAGGTGAAGGGCCGCGCGGGCTCCAGCGCGAACCCCAGCCTGCGCTCCAGTTCCTCCCTGAACCACGCGACACCCTTGTCTTCGAGGACATACTTGAGCCGCGCGCGCTTGCGATTGCCCCGGTCCCCGAAGTCGCGGTGGATCTTCAGCACCTCCTCCGCCACGATCAACATCTGCTCAGGCACCACGAAGCCGATGACATCCGCGAGCCGGGGGAACGTGCTCGCGTCTCCATGCGTGGCCCCCAGGCCGCCGCCCACAGTGACGTTGAAGCCCTTCAAGGCTCCGTCCTCGAGGATGGCGATGTAGCCCAGGTCCTGGGCGAAGAGGTCCACGTCGTTCTCCGGCGGTACCGCCACCGCCGCCTTGAACTTCCGTGGCAGATACGTCGCGCCGTAGAGCGGCTCGTCCTCGCCTCCGCCCACCTTCTCCTCTCCGAGCCACAGCTCATGGTACGCGCGCGTCTTGGGCAGCAGGTGCTCGGACAGGCGCACCGCCCAGTCGTGGACGACCTCGTGCACCCGGGTGTCCACCGGGTTGGGGTTGCACAGCACATTGCGGTTGACGTCACCGCAGGCGGCCAGCGTGTCGATGAGGGCCGCGTTGATGCGCGCGATGGTCGGCTTGAGGTCTCCCTTGAGGATGCCGTGCAGCTGGAAGGCCTGCCGGGTGGTGATGCGCAGCGTCCCGTTGGCGTGCTCACGCGCGAGCCCGTCCATCACCAACCACTGCGACGCCGTGCACACGCCGCCGGGCAATCGGGTGCGCAACATGAAGCTGTAGTCCGGCTCCAGCTTCTGCTGCCGACGCTCCTCGCGAGCGTCCCGGTCGTCCTGCTGATAGCTGCCATGGAACTTGATGACGCTGGTGTCGGCGGGGGCGATGGCGCCCGTCACCGGGTCGGCCAGGCTCTCCGCCAGCGTGCCGCGCAACAGGCGGCTGTTCGCCTTGATGTGTTCGACTTCCGAGAGGGGCTTGGGCTGAGGGCTCATGTCTTCGCTCGCAATCGGGCTTCAGTAGACGTCACGCAGGTAGCGCCGCTCGTCCCGCAGGGATTTCAACCAGTCCTCGGCGTCCTCGCGGCCGCGAGCGCCGTGCTCGACGACGATGTCCACGAGTGCCTGATGGACATCCGGCGCCATGCGCTGGGCATCGCCGCACACGTAGATGGCCGCGCCTCCCTCCAGCCAGGCGTAGAGCTCCTTGCCCGACTCGCGCAGGCGCTGCTGCACATAGACCTTCTCCGCGGTGTCGCGCGAGAAGGCCACCGACAGCCGGTGCAGCGTCTTCTTCTTCAACGCCTCCAACCACTCCGTCTGGTACAGGAACTGGGTGCGGAAGTGCTGCTCGCCGAAGAAGAGCCAGTTGCGGCCCTTCGCGCCGGTCTCCGCGCGCTCCTGGACGAAGCCCCGGAACGGCGCCACTCCCGTGCCCGGACCAATCATCACCACGTCCCGCGCGCCGTCCTCCGGGAGCCGGAAGCGCTCGTTGCGCTCGACGAAGACGCGGACCGTGTCCGTCCCGTCCACACGCGTGGCCAGGTGGTGGGACGCCGTGCCCAGGTGCCGCGCGCCGAAGGCCGTGTAGTCGACCACCGCCACCGTCAGGTGCGCCTCCGCGCCCACGCGCTTGGGACTCGACGCAATCGAGTAGAGCCGAGGCGTCTGCTTCCTCAACGCGAGCACCAGCTCCGACGCGCTCCAGGGGGCGGGGTGCTGACGGAGCACATCGATGACCTGGTGCGAACGGAGCAGTGCACGGAAGGACTCCGAGCCCCCCGGAGACAGCAACGCGCCGAGCTCCTCGCTGCCGCCGAGCGCGGCCTGTCGCTCCAGGAATGGACGGCTCAGCCGTGTCAGCTCCAACTCCTCCGTCAGCCAGTGGCCGAGCGGCCAGGTCTTCCCATCGCGCGTCACCGGCTCCGAGCCATCGAGGCGCAGCGTGGTCAGCACCGCCTCCACCAACTCGGGACCATTCGGTGCCCACACCCCGAGCGCGTCGCCCGGGGTGTACTCGAGGCCCGAACCCTCCAACGACAGCTCCACGTGGCGCACGTCCTTGAGCGCGCCGCGCCCCGTGATTCGCTGGTTGGCCAGCACGGGCGCTGCGAACGGAGCCTGCTTGCTGACGACGGGGGCCGTGGAGCTGCCTCGCAAGGGAACGACGGTGGCGACGACGGGCGTGTGAGGCTCCAGCGCTTCCCGTGCGCGCTCCAGGGTCTGGTCCAGCCAGCCGGAGGCCACGGGCTCGAAGTCCAGGTCGCAGTCGGCGCGCGCCGCCAGCCGTGAAGCGCCCAACTCCGCCAGTCGCTCGTCGAGCTGTCGTCCCACCTCGCAGAACTTCGGATAGCTGGAGTCACCCAGCCCGAGCACCGCGTAGCGCAGCCCTTCCAACCGGGGCGCCCGCTTGCCCAGGAGGTGCTCGCAGAATCCGCGCGCGTCGTCGGGCGGGTCTCCATCGCCCTGCGTGCTGATGACCACCACGAGCAGCTTCTCCCGGGCCAGCTCCCGCACCGGATACTCGCTGGCTCTCACCAGGCGCACCGGCAACCCGGCGCGCTCCGTCTGCTGCTTGAAGCGCTCCGCGAGCAGGCGGCTGTTCCCCGTCTGCGTCCCGTAGACGATGGTGAGCGGCGCGACGGAGGGTTCCGCCGGTGGCGCGGCGTGAGTCACCGGTTGCACGCTGGGCGCGCGTGTCGCGAGCCCCGCGGCGTAGCCACTCAGCCAGTGCAGGGCCGAGGCATCCAACCCCTCCACCAGCCGCAGCAGCTGCGTGCCCCGCTCCGCGCCGAGCAGCGCGTCGACGAAGGGCGGGGTCGGAGTCATGCTCCCTGGAGACGAGACGCTCATGACCCGACCTCCGACGTCAGGCGCTCCACCCATTGCTCCAAGGTCTCGGTGTCGTCCAGCTCCCGCCACTGCGTCCGCGCCTCCTGGGCCTCCTCGCGCAGCACCCGGCGAAGCTGGGGCGCGTCCGCGTGGACCAGCGCCACCAGCCCCGCGCGTGACAGGGCGAGCGCGACCTCCACATCGCCCGCGACGGTCGCCACGACGCGGCCGAGGTCGAACAGCCTGCGCTCCAGCGCGAAGGCGCGACCCGCGGCCTCCGGTGTCGGGGGAAGCAGGACGATGGCGCCGGCCTGTCCCAGCCGCCGCTCACGCTCGACCTGGGACACCAGCGACGTGCCCGTGCGGGACACGGACTCGGCCGGGCCCAGCACCATCCCCGCGCCCACCGTGTCGTGGGTGAGGGCGTCGATGACGATGAAGGCGCCCGTGCGACGGTTCTCCTGGTACGCGTCGCACAGGAGCGGGCGGCGGCACACCAGTCGCACGCGGCCGATGTCGTTGAGCGCGAGCGCCTCCACGGGCGCCTCCGACAGGTCCTCCAGCTCCTTGCGCCACAGCACGCGCTCGACTTGCGCGGGGGTGGTGCGGGTGCCCTGCTTCACCAGGTAGCGGCGCGTTGCATCCAGCGGCTGCTCACCGAACCACACCAGCATGGCGTCCAGGTGCTGCAGGGACAGCGGCGGCTGGTCCACGTGGGAGAGCACGTCGCCCCGGCTCACGTCCACGTCGTCCGAGAGGCGCAGCGTGACGGACGCGGTCGCCGAGGCGTCCTCGCGCGGACCGTCGAATGTGTCGATGGCCTCCACCCGGGTCCTGCGTCCCGAGGGGAGCACCTGCACCTCGTCCCCCACGCGCACCGTGCCCGAGGCGACCTGTCCCGCCAGCCCTCGATAGTCCTGGTGCGGTCGAATCACGTACTGCACGGGGAAGCGGAACGGCGCGCCGTCCAGCCGGCGCTGATGCGGCAGGGACTCCAGCCAGCTCAAGAGCGTGCCGCCCTCGTGCCAGGGCGTGTGCGCGCTGGGGCGGGTGATGTTGTCGCCCCGGCTCGCGCTGACGGGGAACAGCCGCACGCCCTCGAAGCCCAGGGTGCGCGCGAAGTCCGCCAGCTCGCTGCCGATGCGCTCGAAGGTGGCGCGCTCGTAGCCCACCAGGTCCATCTTGTTCACCGCCACCGCGAGGTAGGGGATGCCCAGCAGCGAGGCGATGTACGCATGTCGCCGCGTCTGCGGCAGCACGCCCAGGCGCGCGTCCACCAGGATGACCCCCGCGTCCGCGGTGGAGGCCCCCGTGGCCATGTTGCGCGTGTACTGCAGGTGTCCCGGCGTGTCCGCGATGATGATCTTCCGGCGCGCCGTGGACAGGTAGCGGTAGGCGACGTCGATGGTGATGCCCTGCTCACGCTCGGCGCGCAGGCCATCGGTGAAGAGGGAGAAGTCCAGCTCCTCCTCGTCCCCCCCGCCGGCGGCGGCCTTGAGTCCCTGGGCCAGTGCCTCGGTGCGCGCGGCGGCGGCCCGCTTCGCGCTGGCCTTTCGCACGGCGGAGATCTGGTCCTCGAACAGCCCATCGCATTCGTACAGGAGCCGGCCGATGAGCGTGGACTTCCCATCGTCCACCGAGCCCACCACCGCGAGGCGCAGCAGGGCACGGTGGGCGTGCTCGTCGAGCAGGCGCTGGAGGTCGGGCTCGCGTGGAGCCTGGAGTGCGGTGTCCATCAGAAGTACCCCTCGCGCTTCTTCAGCTCCATGGAGCCTTCTTCGTCGTGGTCGATGAGCCGGCCCTGGCGCTCGGACTGTCGGGCGTGGACCATCTCGTGGATGACGGCCTCCACGGTGGTGGCCGAGGACTCGATGGCGCCGCTGAGCGGGTAGCAACCCAGCGTCCTGAAGCGCACCTTGCGCGGCGTGGGCTTCTCGCCGGGGCGCAGGCGCATGCGCTCGTCGTCCACCATCAGCAGGGTGCCGTTGCGCTCGATGATGGGCCGCTCGGCGGCGAAGTAGAGCGGCACCACGGGGATTCGCTCGCGCAGCACGTAGTGCCACACGTCCAGCTCCGTCCAGTTGGACAGGGGGAAGACGCGCATGCTCTCGCCCGCGTCGACGCGGCCGTTGTAGAGGTTCCACAGCTCCGGACGCTGACGGCGCGGGTCCCACTGACCGTGCTTGTCCCGGAACGAGAACACCCGCTCCTTGGCGCGGGACTTCTCCTCGTCGCGGCGGGCCCCACCGAAGGCGGCATCGAAGCCGTGCAGCGCGAGCGCCTCCAGCAGCGCCTGCGTCTTCATCGCGTGCGTGTACTTCTGGCTGCCGTGGTCGAACGGGTTGATGCCCTCGGCGAGCGCCTTGCGGTTCTGGTGCACCAGGAGCTTCAGCCCGTGCCGTGCCACGAAGCTGTCCCGGAACGTGTACATGTCCCGGAACTTCCACGTGGTGTCCACGTGCAGCAGGGGGAAGGGCAGGGGCGCGGGATGGAAGGCCTTGCGCGCCAGGTGCAGCAGCACCTGCGAGTCCTTGCCGATGCTGTAGAGCATCACCGGGTTGGCGAACTCGGCCACCGTCTCCCGGAGGATGTGGATGCTCTCCGCCTCCAGCTCCTCCAGGTGTGTGGCGCGAGCGTGTGTCGTGTCAGTCATGTCCGGCCTCCGCCCGACGAGGAAGGGGTTGTTCCGGCGCCGAGTCACGGCGCGCGGTGAGTGAGGCGAGCCGCGCACGCAGCGAGACCACCTCGCCCACGACCAGGAGCGCCGGGGAGCCAAGGCCCGCTTGCCGTGCCTGTCGGGCCACGTCTCCCAGCGTGGCCTCCACCACGCGTTGATGCTCCCAGGTGCCTGCCTCCACCAGCGCGGCGGGGGTCGTCGACGCGCGGCCCGCGGTGATGAGCGCTGTGGTCGTCTCCTCCAGCCGCTGCCCGGCCATGAACAGCACCAGTGTCTTTGCGCGTGCGAGGAAGGACCAGTCCGGCGCGCCTCCCGCGCGGAAGGCGGTGGCGAACGTCACCTCGCCGGACAGGTCCCGATGGGTGACGGGGATGGCCGCGGAGGCGGGGACGGCGATGCCCGCGGAGAGGCCGGGCACCACCTCGTAGGGGATGCCGGCGTCCTCCAGCGCGAGCGCCTCCTCCGCGCCTCGCCCGAAGACGAACGGGTCTCCGCCCTTGAGCCGCACCACGGCGCGACCCAGCCGGGCCTGCGCGATGAGCACGGCGTGGATGTCCTCCTGTCGGACGGAGTCGCCTCCGCCCTCCTTGCCCACGTAGATGAGCCGCGCATGGGGACGCGCGTGCTCCAGGACTCCGGGGTGGATGAGCCGGTCATGCACCACCGTGTCCGCTTCGCGCAGCAGGCGCGCGGCGCGCAGCGTGAGCAGCTCCGGGTCTCCCGGGCCCGCGCCCACCAGGTACACGCGACCTCTCGATGACTCCTTCATGTGGGCTCCCCCGACGACTTCCAGTGCTTCAATTCCGTGCGCAGCCGCGCGAAGGCCCGCGCCTGCTCCCCGCGCGCGAGCAGCACGCCCAGGTCTCCCTCCGCCAGTCGCTTGAGCAGCAGCTGGCGACGAGGGCCCCTGGGAAGCTGCCGCCTCAGCCACCCGCTCAGCCTCGCGAGCAGCACGTGGTGGGGCGCGATGTGCGCGGCGAGGACGCGGCGCAGGTGCCTCGCCAGCGCGGGGGCCTGCCCGGCGGTGGACACGGCCACGGTGATGGGACCACGGCGCTCCACCGAGGGCAGCGTGAAGTCACACAGCTCCGGCTCGTCCGCCGTGTTGACCCAGAGCCCTCGCGCCCGCGCCTCGGTGACGATGCGCTGGTTCACCGAGGCGTCATCGGTGGCCGTCAGCACCAGCGTGTGGCCCCGCGTGTCTCCGTCTTCATAGGTGCGTGGCACCCAGTCCAGCCGGCCTTCTCCGGCCAGCTTCGCGAGCGTCTGCGTGACGGTGGGCGCCACGAGCTGGAGGTGTGCGCCCGCCTCGAGGAGGGCCAGGGCGCGACCCTCGGCGACGGCACCACCTCCGACGAGCAGGACGCGGCGGCGCTCCAAGCGGAGGCAGATGGGATAGTCGACAGGAATGGCGGTCGTCATGGTGTGGCCTCGGTTCATCGGACGGGGTGGAGGCCGCATTCGCTGTGCTCGCGTGCCTCCCACCACCAGCGGCCCGCGCGTTCGTCTTCGTACGGCTTCACGGCGCGGGTGCAGGGCGCGCAGCCGATGGAGGGGTAGCCCCGGTCATGGAGCGCGTTGTAGGGGACGCCGTTCTCCTGGATGTAGGCCCAGACCTGCTGCCGGCTCCACGCCGCCAGGGGGTTGAGCTTGAGCAGCCCGCCATGCGCCGAATCGAGCTCGACGACGGAGACGTCCGTGCGGTTGAGGGACTGCTCGCGGCGCAGGCCCGTCAGCCACGCCTCCCTGCCATGCAGCGCGCGACGCAGGGGCGCGACCTTGCGGATGGCGCAGCACTCCTTGCGTGAGGCCAGGTCCTGGCGGAAGGAGAAGTAGCCCCGCGCGGACTCGAGCGCCTCCACCTGGGCGCGCTCGGGGAAGTACGTCTCCACCTCGATGCCGTAGCGCCTGCGGACGACCTCGATGAGCTCGTAGGTCTCGGGAGGCAGCCGCCCGGTGTCGAGCGTGAAGACGCGCACGCCGGGCGCGTGCTTGCGCGCCAGGTCGATGAGGACCATGTCCTCCGCGCCGAAGCTGGAGGCGATGGCCGCGCGTGAGCCGAGCCGCTGCTCCACCCATTCGAGGAGCGTCTGCGCGGTAGCTTCCCCGAGGGCGGTCGCCTCCGAGAGCAGCGGGGGGATTGCGGGTGAGGTGGACTGCGCGGAAGACACGGTGGGCTCCTGGGGAAAACAAAAGGCCCGCGCCTCTTTCGAGGGCGGGCCGCGCGAGCAGGTCAGGGGATGGATGGGACGGCTATCCACTCCTCGAGGCTCGTGGGCCGCCCGGAGGCGGACACACCACGCACGCACACGCCAGACAGCGACAGGCGGCCTTCACGTCAGCGCACGCGGACGCGCGGGCCCGCTGGAGGGCCGGCGACATGGCGGAGGGCTGGAGGAAGGCAAGGCGCATGGAGGAGCGACGAAGGGGGAACAGCGGTGTGCGGAAGGGGAGCGCCGGACCTCGGGGCGAGGTGGCGCTGGGCGAGGCACGAGGACTCAGGCAGCGTCCGACGCGCGCTTCAACAGCCCAGGCCCGAGCGGGCACAACAGGCACACCCCTGACAGCAGCGGCGGAACGGCGCGGCCATCGAGGTGGAAGGCATCAGCACGAAGCGCAAGCTAACGGCTGACATGGTGAGCCGTCAACCCACGCTCCGCTTCACGACTCGTGAGCCCCACCCGCGCGTCGTGGCAGGGCATGTGGCCCCAGGTGGGTGGACGTCGTGGCGCGCTCCAGGGACGCGGGGGCGTCGAGTCGCAGCGCCGAGCGGTCCAGCTCCGAGAGCCGCGGGCGGCCCAGCAGCGCGAGCGTGCGGTCGACCTCGGCGGTGAGGAGGTCCAACGCCTGCTCCACGCCGGCCTGTCCGTTCGCGGCCAGACCGTAGAGGAAGGGGCGGCCCACCATGCAGGCGCGAGCGCCCAGGGCGATGGCCTTCACGATGTCCGAGCCCCGGCGGATGCCGCCATCGAGGATGACCTCGGAGCGGCCCTCCACGGCGTCGACGACCTCGGGAAGCACGTCGATGGCGGCGGGGAGGAAGTCGAGCTGTCGTCCGCCGTGGTTCGACACGACGAGCGCCTCGACTCCGAGCGACACGGCCTTGCGCGCGTCCTCCGCGCACGAGATGCCCTTGAGCACGAGGGGGCCGGGCCAGATGGAGCGCAGCCACTCGACGTCCTTCCACGTGACGGCGGGGTCGAACTGGCTGTTGGTGAAGCGCGCCACGCCCACGGCGTTCGCCTGGGTGAGCGCGGGGTGGTCCACGAAGTTGCCGAAGGTGGCGCGTGGGCTGGACGTCATGCGCAGCACCCAGCCGAGGTGGCGCAGCACGTCCATCACGTTGGAGAAGTGCAGGCGCGGCGGGACGGTGAAGCCGTTGCGGCGGTCCTGCTCGCGGTTGCCCATGACGGGCACGTCCACGGTGAGGCACAGCGCGCGGTAGCCCGCGGCCTTCGCGCGCTCCACGAGGGACTGCGTGACGCTCCGGTCCTTCCAGACATAGAGCTGGAACCAGAGGGGCGCGGAGGACGCGGCGGCGACCTCTTCAATCGTCCCGATGGACATGGTGCTGAGGGTGAAGACGGCGCCCCGGCTCGCGGCGGCCTTGGCGGCCAGCTCTTCTCCACGGGGTGCGAGCAGGCCCGCGAGCCCCGTGGGGCCGAGGATGATGGGCGTGGCGAGCCGCTCACCCAGGAGCGTGACGGAGTGGTCGATGACGCTCACGTCCACGAGCGAGCGGGCACGGAAGAGATAGCGCTCGAAGCTCCGTCGATTCGCGTCGGCGGTGAAGCCGTCGTCCGAGGCGCCCTCGACATAGTCGAAGACGGTCCGGGGCAGCCGCCGCCGCGCGCGCTGACGCAGGTCCTCGATGCTGACGCTCACGATGCGGGCTCCCGGGAAGCGACGACGCTTCCGAGGATAGCAGCCCTGGCTTGGACTGCGTCACCCAGGCGACGAGCCGCGGGGTTACTCGTCAAGCTCCGCGCGCGAGCGGCTCCCGGGCTCGAACCCCAGAGCCAGCTCCTTCAGCTCGAACGTCAGCTCGCGGATGGGGAAGGGCCGCACGTTCCCGAGGACAATCACGGTCAGTCGGTCCTCGGTGTAGTGGTGGAGATTGGAGAGGAAGCCATCCATCGAGCCTCCGTGCCGCACCAGCACGCCGCGCTCCTGGACGCCGGGGCCTCGCTGGTAGGGCTGAATCCGGAAGCCATAGCCGTAGTAGCCCTGCTCGCGCGTCCCTCCTGTGAACAGCCGCGTCCTGCTCTCCGCGGAGAGCCACTTCACTCCGAAGAGCGCCTGGGCCCAGGTGTACAGGTCATCGACCGTCGCGTAGATGTCGCCCGAGCCCAGGGCATAGGAGACGTTGTTCTCGTCGCGTGAAACGCCCAGCAAGCCCTTGGCGTAGCCGAATGACCGCTTGGGCGGGACGTTCGTGGCGCGCTCGATGCCCGAGTCCGACATCGCGAGCGGACCGAAGGTCTTCGCCTGGAGCACCTGCGCATGGGACCTCCCCGTGACGGCTTCGATGACGAGGGCCGCGAGGTGGTAGTTCAGATTGGAGTACTCGTACTTCGTTCCAGGCTTGAACGAGAGTCGCGCGGTGTTGATGAGCCGCAATATCTCCTCGGAGGAGACATCCGTCTTGGACTCGCGCTCCACCAGGGAGTCCAGGTGCGTGGGCAGTCCGGACTGCTGCTTGAGCAGCAGGTGGAGCGTCAGGCTGTTGCCCAGGTCGGCGCGCAGCTTCGGGAGGTAGCGCGAAATGGGCGTCTGGAGGTCCAGGGTGCCATCCTCCACCAACTGCATCACCGTCACGGCGGTGAAGGACTTGGTGAGAGAGCCGATGAGGAACTGGGAGTCCACCTGATTGGGGCGCTTGCCCTTCTCGTCCGCCAGTCCGTACGCGGCACGATGAATCACCTTCCCGTCCTTCGCGACGAGCACCGCGCCGCGAAAACCCTCCTTGTCGACATAGGTCCGGAGGTGGGCGTCGAGTTTCGCGGCGACGGGGTCCTGGGGCGCGGCCCCCAAGCAGAAGGACGCGAGGGCGAGGACAGAGAGGAGGGCCATGTCGTTTCACCCGCCCTAGTTGTTGGACCAGATGACGGAGGCGATCTTCCAGCCCGAGTCCGTGTTCACCAGGTGCCAGCTCTCCTGTCCTCGGTTGATGACGCGGTCATCGAAGAGGAAGGTGAACTCGAAGGAGACCGAGGCGATGGTTCCGTCCGTGTCGATGCGGACGTTGATGAACTTCTCCTCGCTGCGCCCCTTGTCCGCCACGATTCCGTCGATGAACCGCGTCGGAGTCTCGCGTGCCGTCAGATTGATTCGGGTCGCCTGGGGGTTCTTCTGACGACGGCGCTTCATGAGCTCGTCGCCATCGACGGACTGCCAGGTGATGTCCTCGCGCAGGAACAAGCCGAGGAACTTCTTCTTGTCCTTCTGGAGGATGGCGTCGCGGAAGTCGTCGACCACGGCGGTGATCTGCTGACGCGCCGCGGTGGTGTCCTTGGCTGTTGCTTGCGCGAAGGCGGGCAGCGACACGAGACAGGAGAGCAGCAGGAGAGACAGCTTCACGCGGGCTCCGTGACAGGACGGCGGGGTGTGTTCGCGCGGCGGACCTGGAAACCCAGGGCCGCCGCGCTTATTCCGTCGTGTCGCGCCTGACGGGAGACGTCAGGCCGCGTCCCGCTTCAGCGCCGCGAGGAGCTGCTCGAACAGCGCCGCGAGCGTGTCGACATGCGGCGCGCGCAGCATCGTGTAGTGGTCTCCCGGGACCTCGTGCACCGTGGGCGCGGTCGCGAGCCACGCACCCCAGCCGAGGTCCGGCGTCACCGTCACGCCTTCGAGCGGCGTGCTGGCCCGGATGAGCACGCTGGGCCCTTCGTACGGCGCGCCCGTGGGGACGTAGGCCCGCTGTGCGGCGCTCATCCGCTGATAGAGGGCGAAGAGCCGCTCCGCCGTGTCGAGGTCCAACGCCAACCCCGGGGAGGCGACCCGCGCCTGCTCCAGCAGATACGCCAGTCGCTCGCGCCCCTCGAGCCGCGTCAGTTGCTCCCGGTCCACTGGCAGCCCCCGCCACGGCAGCCCCAGGATGTGCGCGAACGAGACCAGCTGCGTGAGCGCCTCGGGGGCGGGGCGCGGCTCCGGCTTGGGCGCGTGGCTGTCGACCAGGACCAGCAGCTCCACCTGCTCACCCTGCGCCTGGAGTCGACGCGCCATCTCGTGCGCGACGAGCCCGCCGAAGGACCAGCCCGCGAGCAGGTACGGCCCCTTGGGCTGCACGACGCGAAGCTGCGACAGGTAGTCGCGCGCGAGGACCTCGACCGAGGCCGGAGGCAGCTCTCCCCCGTCGAGCCCGCTGGCGGAGAAGCCGTGGATGGGACGGCTCGGCGTGAGCCCGCGCACCAGCTCCGTGTAGCCCAGCGCGCTGCCGCCGCCGCCGTGGACGAGGAACAGCGGGCGCTCGGTGGACGTGCCCGCGTCGAGTCGCACGAGGTTCGGCAGGGCGCGCACTCCGGCTTGCTGCACTTCGAGCACGGAGGCCAGTCGCTCGATGCTGGAGCCCTGGAAGAGCGCGGTGACGGGGAGCGAGCTGCCCGTCCGCTCGCGAATCCGCGCCATCAAGCGGATGGCGAGCAGCGAGTGGCCACCCAGCTCGAAGAAGTCATCCGAGACGCCGACCTGGGGGACTCGGAGGACGTCCGCCCAGATGGACGCGAGCAGCTCCTCGGTAGGCGTGCGCGGCGCGACGTACGTCTCGGACGGTGCGCCGAGGACGGACTCGGGAGCCGGCAGCGACTTGCGGTCCAGCTTCGCGTTCGCGGTGAGCGGGAGCGCGGCGAGCCGCAGCAGGGACGACGGCACCATGAACTCGGGTAGCCGCGACTTGAGGAAGGCGCGCAGCGACGTCGTGTCCACGTCGTCACCCACGAAGTAGCCGACGAGGCGCTTGTCACCAGGGACGTCCTCGCGCGCGATGGCCACGGCCTCCCGGATGGCGGGATGCGCGAGCAGGGCCGACTCGACCTCGGACAGCTCGATGCGGAAGCCTCGGACCTTGACCTGCGCGTCCGCGCGGCCGACGAAGTCCAGCAGGCCGTCATGCCGCCAGCGAACGAGGTCGCCGGTGCGGTAGAGGCGAGCGCCGGGCTCGGAGGAGAACGGGTCGGGGATGAAGCGCTCCGCGGTGAGCGAAGGCTGGCCGACGTAGCCCCGCGCGAGGCCCTCGCCGCCGATGAACAGCTCGCCCGTGACACCGACGGGGACGGGCTGAAGCGACGCGTCCAGGACCCGGACGCTCGTGCCGAGGATGGGGCGGCCGATGGGCAGCGTGGTCCCGATGTCCTCCACGCCCTCGATGGTGAACATCGTGGCGAAGACCGTGGTCTCGGTGGGGCCGTAGGCGTGGCCCACGGGCACTCCCCACTCCGTCAGCGCGCGGCGGACGTGGAGCGGCGAGACGACGTCGCCGCCCGTGAGGACGCGCTGGAGCGAGGCGGGCGCGGGCAGACGGGCCTCGACGAGCTGCGCGAACAGACCACTGGTCGCCCAGAGCGTGGTGACGCCGTGGCGGGCGATGGCCTGAAAGAGCTCCTCGAGCGAGGGCGCGTGCGGCGGGAGGATGACCAGTCGCGCGCCGTGCAGCAGCGCGCCCCAGATTTCGAACGTCGAGGCGTCGAAGGAGATGGGCGCGAGCAGCAGGTGCGTCTGCTCGGGACCGAACCGCGTGTAGTCGGTGCCAATGAGCGTGCGGATGACGTTGCGATGGGTGCTGCCAACGCCCTTGGGCCTGCCCGTGGAGCCGGACGTGAAGTCGACGTAGGCGAGCGAATCCGGGAGGGCGGCGTGCGGCACGGCGTCGATGGACTGGTGCGCCAGTGAGACCTCGTCCAGGAGGACCGTGGTGAGGCCCTCCGCGGGGAGGTTGGGGAGCAGAGCCCTCGTGGTGATGAGGGCTCCGGGCCGCGAGTCCTCGAGCATGGAGACCAGACGCTCCCGCGGATAGGACGTGTCGAGCGGGACGTAGGCGGCGCCGGCCTTGAGGATGGCGACCAGGGTGATGACGAGCTCGGGTGACCGCTCGAGGGCGAGCGCGACGCGGGAGTCCGTGGAGATGCCGAGGGCGCGCAGGTGTCGGGCGAGCTGGTTCGAGCGTTCGTCGAGCTGTCGGTACGTGAGGCTCGTATCGCCGTGGATGAGCGCGACGGCATCGGGAGTCTGGGCCACGACGCGGCCGAAGACCTCCGGGAGCGTGGAGTCCGTGGACACTCTCGCGGGCGCGAGGGCCCAGGTGCCGAGGACGTCGCGGCGCTCGTCCTCCGTGAGCATGGCGTGCTCGGAGAGGGCGGCCTCGGGGCGCTGGGTGATGGCCTCGACGAGCTGCTCGAAGTGCCGGGCCAGGCGCTCGATGGTGGCTCGCTCGAACAGGTCCGTGTTGTAGCCGAGTCCTCCGAAGACGCCGTCCGGGGTCTCCGTCAGGTTCAGCTGAAGCTCGAACTTGGCGGTGGCGACCACGGAGCCCACGTCGACCGGGCTCAGCGTCAGCTCGGTCTTCTGGATGGAGGACTCGGGCGTGTTCTGGAGGACGAACAGGGCCTGGAACAGGGGGCTGCGGCTCAGGTCGCGCGCGGGATGCAGCTCCTCGACGAGTCGCTCGAAGGGGATGTCCTGGTGCGCGTAGGCGCCGAGCGCGGTCTCACGCACCTGACGCAACAGCTCGACGAACGAAGCGCGTGGAGCGATGCGGGCACGGAAGACGAGCGTGTTGACGAAGAAGCCGATGAGGCCTTCGACCTCGGAGCGGTGACGGCCGGCGATGGGCGAGCCGACGGCGATGTCGTCCTGTCCGCTGTGCCGCGAGAGCAGCAGCTGCCACGCCGCGAGCAGCGCCATGAAGGGCGTGGAGCCTTCACGCTGGCAGAGCGCCTTGAGCTTCGCGGTGACGGCCTGGGGAATGAGGACGGGTTGCGTGGCGCCTCGGAAGGTCTGGAGCGGAGGCCGGGCCTTGTCGATGGGCATCGCCAGGGGCTGGATGCCCGTGAGCTGGTGCCGCCAGTAGTCGATCTGAGCGTCAAGGACAGGGCCCTGGAGCCAGGAGCGCTGCCAGACGGAGAAGTCGGCGTACTGGATGGAGAGAGGGGCGAGGGGAGAAGGCCTGCCGTGGGAGAAGGCGTCGTAGAGGGCGGCGACCTCCTGGATGAGGACACCCATGGACCAACCGTCGGAGACGATGTGGTGCATGTTGAGGGCGAGGACGTGCTCGGTGTCGCTGAGCTCCAGGAGCTGAGCGCGGATGAGCGGACCCGTGGAGAGGTCGAAGGGCCGCTGGTACTCCTCACGCAACCTTCGCTGGATCTCCGTGCGTGAGGACTCTTCGTCGAGTCCCCGCAGGTCGACCCGCGTCAGCGGTAGCTCTCCGTTCGGACTGACGCGCTGGAAGGGCTGACCGTCGTGCTCGAAGAAGGTCGTGCGCAGCGCTTCGTGGCGAGAGACGAGGGAGTCGAAGCTGAGCTGGAGGGCCTTCGAATCGAGTGGGCCTGAGAGGCGCACGAAGGAAGGCATGTTGTAGGTGGAGGAGCCGGGCTGGAGCTGGTCGATGAACCAGAGGCGCTGCTGGGCGAAGGAGAGGGGGAGAGGCCCGGTGCGAGGAACAGGGAGGATGGGAGGAGGCTGAGCGCCGAGGGCCTCGCGAGAAGCGGAGGAGATGCGCGAGGCGAGAGAGGCGACGGTGGGGGCCTCGAAGAGGGCCCGCAGAGGCAGCTCGACGCCGAAGGAAGAGCGGATGCGAGAGATGACCTGGGTGGCGAGGAGCGAGTGGCCACCGAGGGAGAAGAAGTTGTCGGTGACGCCAACGCGCTCCAGGCGAAGGACGGAGGAGAAGATGGAAGCGAGCTTCTCCTCGGCGGGATTGCGAGGAGCGACGAAGGAGGAGTCGCCACGCAAGGCGTCGACGTCCGGAGCAGGGAGACGGTTGCGAGCGAGCTTCCCGGAGGGAGTCAGGGGCAGGGCCGCCAGGGAGACGAAGGCGGAGGGCACCATGTACTCGGGGAGGCGCTGGAGGAGGAAGGCACGGAGGGCCTCTGCGTCAAGCGGAGTGTCAGTGCCGAGGACGACGTAGCCGATGAGGCGCTTGTCGCCCGGGACGTCCTCGCGGACGACGGCTGCGGCGTCACGCAGGCCCGGAGCCATGCGGAGGACGGACTCGACTTCGCCCAACTCGACACGGAAGCCACGCACCTTCACCTGGAAGTCGAGGCGGCCGAGGAACTCGAGGGTGCC